>NZ_JBHRTK010000011.1:0-40195 GCF_042646345.1 Aquamicrobium soli
CCGCATGGGGGCGCTCTTCGGTCGTGCGGGCACTGTCTTTGCGCTGTTGACGGCGCTTGCGGTCCTTTCCGGCTGCCAATCGTCGAGCCCCGCGGGGGCGCTCGAAAGCGTAGAGCCGCCTGCGGACGCCTCGACGCCTGCGGCCCCGCCGAGCGTGGGGCAGGGCGTGCAGATCGCCTTGTTCATGGATGCCGGCATGGGCGGGGCCGCGGATGACTATCGCGATGGCGCCCTGCTGGCCGCGAAGGCGCTCGGCGGCGGCACTCTGGCGCTGACGGTACATGACCTTCGCGGAAAACCGGGCGATGCCGCTGCCCAGGTGAAGGGGCAACTGGCTGCGGATACGCGGTTTCTCATCGGCTCGGCGTCGCTCGGCAAGGCCTTCAAGGGCGTGGCCGCCAATCCGGCCGTCGTGCTTCTGGGCAGCGAGCCCCAGCCGGGAAGCGTGGCCATCGTCTCGGACGAGATCGATGCGGCGCTGGAGGCCGCGACCTATGCCGCAGGCCAGGGCCAGTCGAAGATCATGGTGGTGGCGACACGCCCGTTGAGCAAGGCGCAGGAGCAGCGCCTGCGCGCCGGCATGACGAAGGGCGGCGCGCAACTGCTGGGAATCGTGACCGATCCCGGTTCCAGCGCGGGTCAGAAAAGCCTGGAAAAGCTTGGCGAGGCCCAGGCGGTGCTGCTGCTTGGCGCGGAGGCGCCGAGCGTCGTGGCACCGGCGCTGCGGCAGCGCGGCGGGTTGGGTGCGCAGGTTCCGTTCCTGGGCAGCCACGCCTGGCCAAGCGGCAACTATGGCGAGCCGGCGCTGGAGGGTTCGCTGCTGGCGCTGATTGACCAGACGTCGCTGAAGCGGATTTCAAAGCGTTTCGAGCAGGCCTACGGGCGACCGTTGTCGCTTGAAGCGGCGTATGGCTTCGATGCCGTCGCCGTCGCCGCGGGTCTTGCCCGGACGAAGGGCGGCCAGACCATATCGGCCGACGCCCTGCGCGGCTCGGCCGGTTTCGCCGGCGCCACCGGCGTCTTCCGCTTCGGGCCGGACGGCCGTGTCGAGCGGCGCCTGGCCATCTATCGGCTCAAGGGCGGCAAGCCCACCCTGCAACGGTCAGCGCCCGCCGGCTTCTGACGGGCAGGGAGGCCGTCGGGTGGTGGCTTCTACGCCTGGACCCCCGATGTCGCTGGGAAATTCGGACTGAAGCGATAGGCTGTGCAGCGCGTCAGGGTCCTTGACGGAGAACGGCGGCGCGGCCAAGGCATTGGCTGCGTTAAGCGAGCGTCTGTTGTTTTCGTGACGGTAACCGCACGCTCCAGGACGGTGGAGGTGTACCCAGCCAATTCGGCGTCAGCCATGCGCACGGAAATGACCTGTATGGCATCGGTACATATTGAGACACGGATATACGGTAGACAGGTTCTACCGCCGCGGATCATGGACGCCGAGTTCCTTCCACATCCACTCGAAACTGTAGGTTGCCATCGGATCAGCGGGGTCCGGCTGTTTTGCAGATTGGTTTTCGAGATATTTGAGCCATTCGGCGACCTTCTGTCGGCCTGCCGCTGATTCTGCCGCTTGACGTGGCGTTTTGTTACCGAGCATGCCGACCGGCTGATCAAGCGTTTCACGATATTGCCGGTCCATGAACTGGTGGACGACCTGCTCGGCAATTTCGGGCGGAACTTCCGAAGTTGCTTCTCCACGGTCGCGAAGCGGTCGTTCGGCCATCATCTGCTCGACGGTGCGGATTTCGGTCAGCGGCGTGCCCACAATATCGCCGAGCGCCTTGCGGACAAGGACTGTCCCCTTCTCCGCCCGCGCGGCGGAGTTGGTTGACAGGTGTAGGAACCGCCCCTTCAATTTCACATTACCCAGCACGCGTAAGCCGCTATCCATGGTGGCGTCGAAGGAAAGCGCGTCGGTCTGTTTCTCCTTCTTTTTGCCGTTCGGCTTGTCCTCGAGCCAGTTCGCCAAGGCCTTCGTTGCGCCAGATGCAATAGGTCAAAGCGAGGGCAAGCAAGGCGTCTGGATCCCTATCATTGATCGCGCGCGTGCTGTTCGCACGAAATGAATCTGGCCTTCCTTCTCGGGGTACGCCATGAGAGTGCGGACGATTCCGCGGACGGGCCGATATGGGTCAATAGGGTAGTTTGGCCCCGCATTTTGCTCACCAGGGGATATTGGAAACCTCACTCTGCACAAGGCATGATCGCCTTTAGGCATCTGTCCTAGACAAACGTAATTGTTACCTCACCAGGATAGGCACAGCCAAAACGAGCGACAGTTTCCATGCCCCGCGCCGGAACTCCGGACGCAAGGGTGACCGTAGGCATGACGGGGGGGCTATAGCAAGCTTCTCATTCCGGCACCAACGAGTCGTGATGCTAACGTGGCAAAAAAGATTGGGCCGATGCAGTGAGAATCGGCCCTAACGGGCATTTTTCAGTGGCGGTCGGCCTGTAAGCACATCAAGGCTACGATCTAGATGCCGGGCGGGGCTCTTGTGGTGCCGGCAGGTCGGTTCAAATGCTTGTTCTAGAACTGCCGCAGAAGGCTGGCCTACTTTCAGACTGCCCGGGAAATCGGGTATCTCGCCCTTGCCAAGCCGGTGACCAGTTGCTCTATCACCTTACCCCGAAACTCCACGAACGAGCCAGTGCCATCATCACCATCAACCTGTGGAGCTCGGCGAATGGTCCAAGCCACAGCATCGCCAGCCTTGTTTAACCGCTCCTCATTGAGGATCTGCGCCTCAACACCAACCAGCCTGCAGTGAGGCACGGTAGCACCATTGTCGCAAGAATATCGGTCGAGGTGTCAAGCCAGAAGTCCTTCGATAGATCAGGGTAGGCGACGACTGTATCGTTGATCTCATTGATGAGTTCTATGGCGAAAACGCCAAGAATGGCCCGGCTCGGGCTTTTCGTGAACTTGAGAAACAGGAAAAAGAGCGCCAGTCCGACGACCATGTGAAGCGTTTTGTCGGACACATGCAGAACTTGCCCGAGCCAGGCTTTGTCATGAACGATAAACAGCACGTGAAACTCCGGGAACCAAGGCAACATAGTTCTACGTCCACTACAACGCCAGTGCCGCGACAACGCCGATGATGCCGGCCTGACGGCCGGAGCCCGTAGTCACCACGTGGCAGACAGGGAAACTGCGACCCATACCAAGCTTCGTAGCATTACGCACACGCCTAGCCCATGAATCGAGGTGATTTTCGGGGTTATCGTTGTCGTCGGCTATTTGTGCCGGGCTCCAAAGCCCGGTCGACGGCATCAGCGCCATCCGTGAATCGGTTATCGTCATAGCGAGCGTGTTTAACGGCGCAATGTATCTGAATGGTGGCAGTTTGCATCAGCGTCACCATAACCATCACGTGAAAAACAGGTGATTATCGCTAGCGGCGGCGCCACCAGCAAAAGTAGAACGGACCAATCTTCAGAACCGGAATCCGGCGCTCTCGCTCGGGTGTACGCAAACTGCCTCGGGTACGGATTTTCAGTGTTCCGGCCTGCAATCGTATCCGAGCAAATGTCATGATCAATCTCGCCGACTCTGCCGCTGCTCTGTTGATGTCGATTCCTATTTGGTAGCGCTGGAAAAGTATTCCGATAGGTCGGGGATGTCGGATAGGAAGTCAGATTTATCGAAGCCCAGCCGTTTCGCCCAAGGATCAAACAGTTCGACCAAAGGAGCCGAGTTCTCCTTCGACGGGATCTCGATATCGTCTTTGTCGGCACTATCCATAGTCGCTGTTCCCAAACCTCTATTTTTGAGAATGGGCTGTAGGTCTATCCAAAAGGTAAAGCGCCTCCATTTGCGACATAAAAAGCCAGATCGTAAAGGCTGGAAATGCGGCCGGGTAATTGGAGTGCCGGGTAAACAGACCGGGTAAGGCCAATCACAAGCCGAGAGTCACCAAAAGCGACCACGCCGCGTGAGAGATGGTGTTGGCATCGCACCGTAGAAAAGCCCACCGCTCGGTTTTGGGGGCTAGCGACCGGGCCGAGGTGAGCCGGCGATTATGGCGGACCGAGCGAATCTGATCATAGTCCTGCCGCTTAATTGGACAAGGCGAGAGACCACGGGTTCACGAAGCCAGGGTTTAGAGGCGATGCTTTGCCAGGCGGAATAAGGAATTGCCCCTCTTGCATCCGATCAATGTTATCGACGCCGGAGGGACGAGTTGGCCCTTGTCTGCGTCCGCCGCGATGGACGCAGACAAGGGTGCCATCTTCATACAGCCGCTATCGAGAATGATCCGCCGCGCAGGCTTGATGCCATTTGCGTCGTCCGCAAACTTTTCTTCGTGAAGCGCAACGGATTGGCGCTCGGAAGGGGCTGCAGCACCGAGGATGCCGCCTGAGCCGGCAAACCTCAAGCTTTATTGCAGCTCTGGAAATGTGTTCACCCAATTCTCTACGGTATCGAGTTTCCAGATTAGTTCAATCCAGCCGCGTATCTCGTCGCCTATGGCGCCGCCACGGAACTGAGCAAGCCGCATAGCCTTTGCTTTCGCCTCTTGCTTGGTGAGCGCGTTGCTAGGATCGCCTTTTGTCTCATCAACGCGCGAGAGAAGCCGCTGGCCATTGATGGTCATGACGCTGACCTTGCCGACCCATTGTTTCGGATAGAAAGGCTACTGGCTCAAGATCAGGGCCCAATTGCTGAACGGCACCGCCAGCCGCAGCCGGAGCGCGTGGTTCTCACGGGCTGTTAACATGACAATTTTCTTGGGTACATGTCCCCTTAAGGGAGATTTCGCGACCATTTTTCATGACGAAGACGGGGCGTCGGACTGCCGTAATGTCTTCCACAGGGTTTCCAGCGACTCCGACAAAGTTGGCGATCTTTCCGACCTCGATCGAACCCATGGTCGACGCCAGCCCCAGCACTTCTGCAGAAAGCAAGGTTCCCGCGACAAGTGCCTTCGAGGGAGGCGTACCGAGTTCCACCGCAAGAACGAACTCCACCGCGGCTTCGGCAAGCGGATGGGTCGGTCCGCCGATAAGGCCGGTGCCGAACGCGAATCGAATACCGGCCTCACACCCGAGTTGGAAGTCGCGACACATGATTTTCCAGTGCCGCTCGTAAACGGCTTGCTCCCACTCGGGATAATGAAAGGCCTCGAGGCAACGCGATGGAAATATATCTGAGATAGCGTCGTTACGACGATCTTGCGCTCCGCCGCCAAGCGCTGGCGTGTCTGCGGCGTAATCCCGTAGCCATGCTCGATAATGTCTACGCCGCCATCGAGAGCCAGCCGGACAGCGTCCTCGCCGATATCGCGCGCGAGGCTCTGGATAAATACCCGATCCAGCTCATTCAGGGAAAACAGCAGCGTATCGGCGTCGCGCGCGCCTTCGTGACGCGCCCGAACCTTGTCGTCCCGGACGAGCCAATGCCCGACATTCGGTTCCACGGCGAGATCGTCCGGCTTATGAAGAGATTGCAGCAGGAGACGGGCTGCGCCTATCTCTTTATCTCTCACGATCTAATATCGTCCATCAGATCAGCCATCAGGTTGGCGTGATATATCTCGGGCGTATGGTTGAACAGGGCGAGGCGGATCAGATTTTTTACGATCCGCAGCACCCCTATACACGTGCGCTCCTCAGTGCGACGCTATTTCTCGATCCGCAGCAGAAGCGCGAGAAATTTCATTGTCGCCAAACCGCTCGGCAAAATGCGGCAGCGGCACAGAACGGCGTCGAACCAGAACCGGCGAACCGCCACCCGCGAGACCACCTGCCGGCCGGCAACCAGCAGAGCGGCGGCCTGCCGATCCAGACCGAGAGCCGATTACGAATCCGGGCATAGGTCAGAGTTTCGCCCTCCCAGCCCGGTTCACCTGATGCATGTACCAGAACATGATAAGGGTCAGACAGCAGAGAACTGAAAGGCTGAGGACGACAGCGGCCACGGCCAGCTTCGGCGAAGTTGCCGAACGAAGCGATAGCCACATGAGAACCGGCAGCGTCTGGCTGTCGCGATCAGTCAGGAAAAGCGCCATGATGAATTCGTTGAGCGAAACGACAAAGGCTAAAAGGGTGGATGAGATCAAACCTGTGGCCACAGCGGGAACGACGATCTCGAAAAATGTCCTAACCGGCGTGGCGCCAAGATCGTAGGCGGCCTCAATCAGGCGTCGGTCGATCATCTTGAAGATCGTTTCCATAAGCAGGAACACGAGCGGGGTTGCCCATAGCGAATGGGCCATCATAACAAGCAGCCGGGAGCCGTACAGGTCGTATCCACCGATCGACAGATGGTTGAACGAAATCGCCATGCCGAGGCCGAGCACGACACCCGGCATGAAAAGCGGCAGCAGGATCAGGATATAGAGAGTGTTCGAGAAAGGCAGGCGCTGGCGCGTGAGCGCAAAGGCGGCGGCTACTCCCGACACCGTGGATATCAGGGAGGTGCCCAGCGCAATGACGAAGCTATTGAAAAGCGCTCTGGTCCACTGGGAATCCAAGAAGAACTCGCCATACCAGACCAGAGACCATTCGCTAATAGGAAACCGCAGTTGCCGTGCCGCGCTGAAAGACGACACAAGCGTCACGGCGACAGGCAGCACGATGTAAACGATCATGATGACGAGGAATAACCGGGACAACCAGCGCAGCAGCCAAAAGCTGCGCAGCTTCGGATGAGACAGTTTAGCCACCATGAGAACGATGCTCCGGCTGTAGCCATCGTAACAGCACAATGACCACGGCAACGCCGGCGGCCAGCGCCATGGCGAGGGCAGCCGCCATCGGCCAATGATGCTTCGCGAGCATCTGGTCCTGGATGAGGAAGCCAAGTGTCCACAGGGTATCGGGGCCAAGCGCCATCGGTGTCGCATAGGCGCCCATAGTCCAGATGAAGACCTGCGCCGAAGCGATCAGGATACCGCCACGGGTGAGGGGAAACAGAACCGTGCGAAATGTCGTCAGCGGCGGGGCGCCCAGGTCTGCCGCTGCTTCCAGAACGCGCTTGTCGATCTCGTCGAAGACGGAAAGGAAGATGAAGAAACTGTATGGCAACGTTATATAGATCAGTCCTACGAACGCGGCGCCTTCCGTGTACATCAGGCTCGACCTCTGGGTGACGAGACCGGACGTATGCAGGACCAGGCTGAGCAGTCCGTTCTTCGGAAAAACCATCCACCAGCCGAAAATGATGGCTATTTCGGAAATCAGCAGCGGGCAAAGTGCGATCGCTGCGAAGAATAGTTTCCAGCGGGGCGGCTTCGTCCAGACGATGAAGGCGAAAACGTAAGAAATAGCGATTGTCAGGAAGGAGGCGATAATGGACAACCTGAGCGTATTCCATATGGCGTTCCGGATCAGTGGATCGCTGACCAGCTTGATATAATTCTCGACTGTGAATGCAGGCACGAAGAAAGCTTGGGGCTGATGCCCGTTGAAGCTCATGCGCACCATATAGAGAGCAGGAATTCCGAAAAAGACCAGCGTCAGGACAAGAGCGGGCACCAAAAGCAACCCAAGCGTAGCTGCTCTGCCGCCGACGATCGGGCTCTTCATTGGAAGATCCGCATGGCGTGGCGCGCTCGGCGCTGCTGTGGAGCCGGTATGGCGACGTCGCACCGCCCATCGCCCTGATCGTTCCAGCCTATAATGAGGAACTGAACGTCGTGGTGTCGGTTCATTCGATGCTCGCGCTCGAATATCCCAACTACGAGGTTATCGTCGTCAACGACGGCTCGAAGGACGGAACGCTGGAACGGCTGACGGAAGCCTTCGAGCTGGTGAAATTTGAGCGGCCCTACGAGGAAGTGCTGGCGCACGAGCCGATCCGCGGCCTCTACGCCTCGCGCCGGACCGACCGCCTGTTCGTGATCGACAAGGTGAACGGCGGCAAGGCCGACGCGCAGAACGCCGGCATCAATGTCTCGCGCGCACCGATCTTCTGCGTCATCGACGGCGACTCGATCCTTGAGCCCGACGCGCTCATGCGCGCGGCGCAGCCATTCATCGACGACCCGGAACGCACCGTGGCGGTCGGCGGCACCATCCGTATCGCCAACGGCTCGCGCATCGACGGCGGCCGCGTGACTGAGGTGCGGCTGCCCCGCAAGATGCTGCCGCTGTACCAGATCGTGGAATATCTGCGCGCCTTTCTCATGGCGCGGCTGGCCTGGAGCCGCATCAACACGTTGATGTTGGTCTCGGGCGCCTTCGGCGTCTTCCGCCGGGCGGAAGTGGTGGCAGCAGGTGGCGTCACTAAGGGCTCCATAGGCGAGGACCTCGATCTCATCATCAAGCTCCATCGCCACATGATGGACAGCGGGCGCGACTACCGCATCCAGTTCGTCCCCGAGCCCGTCTGCTGGACGGAAGCGCCGGAGACGCTGGGAGTTCTCGCCCGCCAGCGCGCGCGCTGGCAGCGCGGGGCGCTGGAATGTTTCTTCCGCTACCGGTCCATGCTGTTCAACCCGCGCTACGGTCGGGTGGGTTTTCTCGGCTTCGGCCATATCCTCATCGTCGACGTGCTTGGCCCGATCGCCGAAGTGCTAGGCTACATCCTCATGCCGACCTTCTGGCTGCTGGGCATCCTCGATGCCGAGTACCTGCTGGCCTTCACCGCGCTGATTTTTGTCTACGGTGTTTGCGTCAGCGTCTGCTCGCTCATCCTGGAAGAGGCCGAACTGCAGCGGTTCCCCCGGGCGCGCGACCTCGCCACCCTAACCGTCGCCGCCGTCCTGGAAAATTTCGGCTACCGCCAGATCAACAATCTCTGGAGGGTGAAAGGCTGGTGGCAACATTTGCGTGGCGACCATAGCTGGGGCGAGATGACGAGAACGGGCCTCGGCGCCGCCGAGAAATGAAACGGCCCGGCCCCGTTATCGAGGCAACAGTTCCTCGATTTCCCGGATGAGCGCCTGAAGCGCACGCCGCGCAGCATCGTCGTGGACTTCCTGAGCGATCAACAGTGTTTCCAGATCGGAAGCGCGCGCACTGATGGTGGGAAAACCGAAGGTGCCGCCGGCGCCAGCCAGCGAATGCACGGTCTTTAGCAAGGCGGCGTCCTCGGTCGCGGTGGAAAGCCGGCGGCCGTCGCCTGCGACAGCCTTCAACGCTGCAAGCTGGTCGCGGCATCGGGCAAGGAAGCGGTCCCGCAACAGGTTCAGGGCGTCTTCGGAGGCGGTCACGATAATGCGTCAGCCTTCGGACGCCATGGCGCCGAGCAGCTTGCGGATATCGCCGAAGCGGGCGATCAGGCCGAATACCAGCGCCGCGACCACGACGAAGAACACCGACACCGAGGCCATGGTCGGCGTATAGCCGTAGCGCAGGGCGTTGAAGATCTTGATCGGCAGCGTTTCCGTGGTGAAGCCGATGGTCATGTAGGCGATGATGTATTCGTTGAGCGACAGCACGAAGGCGAACGCATATCCGGAAACGAGATAGGGAAGGATCAGCGGCAACACCACGGTTTTCAGGACCGTCCGGTCGTCAGCGCCCATGGTGGCGGCGGCTTCGACCAACGCGCGGTCGATGGAGGCGAAGCCTAGCGACAGCGTCACCAGCGGCAGCGTCACGAAGAAGATGGCGTGGCTGATGATGGCGGTGAAGAACTGGCCGAACAGGCCGACCGTCGCCCAGAAGGTGAGGAAACCGAGCGCGGTGATGACCGGCGGCAGGATGAAGGGGGCAATGCCCAGCACCTGGAACACGTTCGCCCACGGCGCGATGCGCCGCCACAGGAACCAGGCGAGCGGCAGCGCAATGGCGACGGCGATCGCCGCCGAGCACAGCGCCAGCGTCACCGAGTGGATCAGCGCCAGCCGCCATTCCGGGTCGGCGAATATCTGCCCGTACCAGGCCAGCGAAAAGCCGACCGGGGGAAAGATCAACGTCTGCTTGGCGTTGAAGGAGACGCCGGCGACGACGACCAGCGGAGCGGCGAGGAAAAGCGCCACGGCAGTGAAATAGAGGCGGCGCAGGAAGGTTTCGATCATAGCGCGTTCTCCCGCCGTCCGATGAGCAGCGTCAGCCCGACCAACGCCAGCGAGATCAGCACCAGGAACACCGCCATCGCCGCTGCAAACGGCATGTTGGACTGGTAGATCGCCTGGTCGGTGATCAGGACCGACAGCGTCCAGTGCTGCGGCCGTCCGAGGATCTGCGGCAGGAGGTAGGAACCGAGCGCGAACACGAACACCATGATCAGAGTCGCCACGATGGTGTTGCGAAGCGCCGGGGTGACGACGTTGAAGAAGGCCCTGACCGGCGAGGCGCCCAGCGTGCGGGCCGCTTCCAGAAGGGTCGGATCGAGCCGCACCAGCGCGGGGTAGAGCACGAGCACCGCATAGGGCAGGGCCTGGTAGACCATGCCGG
Organism: Aquamicrobium soli; assembly: GCF_042646345.1. Lineage (NCBI taxonomy): Bacteria > Pseudomonadati > Pseudomonadota > Alphaproteobacteria > Hyphomicrobiales > Phyllobacteriaceae > Aquamicrobium > Aquamicrobium soli. The sequence goes on from NZ_JBHRTK010000011.1 coordinate 10,348, forward strand.
TCAGCACCGCCCCGAAGCTTGGCAGAAGCGCCACCGGCTGGTCCATCAGTCCGATGGCGACGAACAGGTTGGTGATGCCGGCGGTGCGCGAAAACAGCGTCGACCAGGCGAAGCCGATAATGACTTCCGATAGCGACAGGACCGACAGGAGCCCGACCAGCCACAGCGTCTGCACCTTTCGCGACCGCTGCGCCAAAAGATAGGTGAACGGGAGGGCGATGGCGACGCAGCAGAGCGCGACCATGATCGCCAGCATCAGCGAGAAGCCGAGCACACCGCCGAAGAACACGGACAGGAAACGGGCGTAATTGTCGAAGACGAAATCGGGCGTGTAGAAGCCGGCCGGATTGCGCCGGAAGAAACTCACCGCGATCATGGTCGAGAACGGCACGATGAAGAACACGACCAGCATCAGCCCCGGAAACACCAGTGGCGTATAGTCGGCGAGCGTCTTTGGTGGCTCGCGTCTCATGGCTTCAGCACCACGCAGCTTTCCTCCGGCATGGCGATGCCGACGTGCTGCCCGACCGTGACGTCCGGCCGTTCGCGCGGGGTGGCGACCGCCACCAGCGTCGTGCCGCCGGTCTCGACGAAGGTCTCGATGGTGCCGCCGAGGTCGCGCACGAAAGTCACCGTGCCGATAAGCGCGCCTGCGCCCGGCGCGGTCAGCTGGATATCTTCCGGCCGCACCGAAAGCGCTGCCTTCGACAGGCCGGCCGGCATGGCTAGCCCCGGCATGGCGACGCCCAGCACGGTTATCCCTCCGGCGCTGTCCGCCTCCACCGGCAGGAGGTTGGTGCTGCCGATGAAGTCGGCGACGAAGGCGTCCGCCGGCTTACGGTAGATGTCGATCGGCGGGGCTGCCTGCAGGATTTTTCCCTTGCCCATGACCACGACGAGATCGGCCATGGTCATGGCTTCGCGCTGGTCGTGGGTGACGACGATCGTGGTAATACCGAGGCGCTGCTGCAACTGTCGCAGTTCCACCTGCATCGCCTCGCGCAGCTTGGCGTCCAGCGCCGACAACGGCTCGTCCAGCAGGAACAGTTTTGGCGACAGCGAAAGCGCCCGCGCGATGGCCACGCGCTGGCGCTGGCCGCCGGAAAGCTTGGTCACCGGCCGGTCGGCGAAGCCGGGCAGGGCGATCATGGCCAGAAGTTCGTCTACGCGCTTCTTCTGCGCTTCCTTCGTGGCGCCACGAATGCGTAGCGCGTAAGCAATATTATCCCCCACCGAAAGATGAGGAAACAGTGCCAAAGACTGGAAAACCATACCAAAATTGCGCTTGTGCGTCGGCAGGGGGGTGATGTCCTCACCGTCTAGTATGACCTTGCCGCTGGTCGGCTCCTCCAGGCCGGCGACCATCCTGAGCAGGGTGGTCTTGCCGCAGCCGGACGGTCCGAGCAGGCACACGAAGCTGCCGTTTGGCACATTCAGCGCGACGTTATCGACGGCGGTGAAGTCGCCGAACGTCTTGGTAATGGCGTCGAGGGAAAGACCGGACATCAGCCGATGGCTCCGATTGCCTGTAGGTGTCTTTTTGCCGAAAGCGGTCCCGGTTTCGGGATAAAGACACGCCTAAAATCGAAAACTTAGAGCGTGCGGAGCGAAACCGGACGGTCGCGGCACGCTTCGGGACGGAAGCCCTCTCTCCCCGGCGTATGCGGGGAGAGAGGGCAGGGTGCGTGAACCTGGACGGCGGCCTCAGCCGACGATCATTTCGGTCCATTTCTGGTTCAGCCAGTCGGACTTGGTCGTGTAGAGGTCGTAGCGCGGGATGATCGGCTCGATATCCGACGACACCGCAGCGAATTCCTCCGGCGTCAGGTCGAGCACCTCGCGCTTCAGCGTCGGCGCGGTGCCGACCTTGCGCGACATCAGCGCCTGCTGGGCCGGCTGGCTCATATAGTCGATGAAGGTGTGCGCCTCCTCGGTCTTGGTCGAGGCGCGCGAGATGACCCAGCTACCCGAATCCTGGATGCCGCCTTCCTTCGGGAAGGTCGAGCGCACCGGGTTGCCGTCGGCCGCCGCCAGGCCGGTGACGTCGTGGTAATACTGGCCCATCGGGATTTCGCCCGACTTCAGCGCCTGCTCGAACTGCGCCTCGTCGCGGTACCACAGCCGCACGTTCGGCTTCACTTCCGCAAGCTTCTCGAACGCCTTGTTCAGCCCCTCTTCGGTATCGAGCGCATTGGTGCCGCCCATGAAGGTCTTGGCCGTGACTTCGAGCAGGAACGAGTTGGAGACCAGCGCCAGCAGGCCGAGCTTGTCGGCATTGGCCTTGTCCCAGAACGCCGCCCACGAGGTCGGCGCTTCCTTGTAGACATTGGTGTTGGTGACGAGGGTGATGTACCAGGCAACGGCGCCGATGCCACAGACGCGACCGTCCGGATACTTGTTGATGAAGCGCGGCAGCAGATCGCTGTTATGCTCGATCTTGTTAATGTCGATCGGCTGCCACAGCTCGGTTGCCTGGCCCTTCAACGTCGCGACCTGCGACATCATCGAGATGTCGGCCGGCGCCTGACCCGCCTTCGCAGCCTGTTCGAGCTGCACCAGCCAAGCCTCGCCGGTCGGTTCGGCAACCGATTCCACAGCAATGCCGGTCGCCTTGGTGAAGGCAGGAAAGATGTGCTCGTCGAACGATTTCTTGAAGTAGCCGCCATAGACGCCGACTTTTAGCGACTTGTCCTGGGCGCGCAGGATCGACGGCATGGCGAGCACGCCGGCCGCGGCGATACCGGCGCCGAGCACGCTGCGCCGGTTGATGGTTCCGTTCAGGATGGTTTTCATCGGTCTTTTCCTCCTTGGACCGGCACATCGCCGGATTTCATGGCGCGCCTCGATACGAGTGCGCGTATTTTCCCGTATCCGTACCTATTGCGTCAGCAGATAGCAAAGCACGAAGAACGCATTGCCGCCAAGCGATACGTAGAAGCGGCAGGCAGTCCCGAAGTGGCTTTGGCGACGGCGTTCGAGGTTCCCTCCTGGAATGATCGTTGTCGGGTGGCGGCCATTGCTCCAGGTCAACGGCCGCCTTGGCAAAGGACGCCTGAAATCAGGCGCTCTTGCGGAGCGCCGGGCTGAATACCATCAGGCTCAGGATTTCGAACAGCATCTGCGCGCCGGCATGCGCCGTGTTGGTGGTGGCGTCGTATTGCGGGGCCACCTCGACGACGTCGCCGCCGACGATGTTGAGGCCCTTCAGGCCGCGCAGCAACTCCAGCACCTCGCGCGTCGTCAGCCCGCCGATCTCCGGCGTGCCGGTGCCGGGCGCGAACGACGGATCGAGGCTGTCGACGTCGAAGGAGATGTAGGTCGGGCCGTCGCCGACGATCTTCCTCGCCCGCTCGATGATGGCGGGGATGCCGAGCCCGGTGACTTCCTCGGCATGGATGACCGTCATGCCGGACTCATAGGAGAACTCCCATAGATATTCCGACGAGCCGCGGATGCCGATCTGGATGGTGCGGGTCGGATCGAGCACGCCGTCCAGCACCGCATTGCGGAACGGCCCGCCATGGTGGAACTTGGTCAGGTCGTAGGCACCGCCGGTGTCGCAATGGGCGTCGATGTGAATCATGCCGACCGGCCGCTTCCTGCCGACCGCCTTCATGATCGGGTGGGTGACCGAGTGGTCACCGCCGACCGAAAGCGGAAGAACGCCGGCATCGACGATCTGGTTGAGGCGCTTTTCGATGTCCTCGTGGCTGAGTTCGAGCCGGTAGCGGCTCTGGAACGGCACGTCGCCGATGTCGGCGACCTTGAGCTCGTAGGTCGGCGCGCAATCGAGCACGTGGTTGTAGGGGCCGATGCGCTCGATGGCGCGCAACGCGCGCGGGCCGAAGCGTGAGCCGGTCCGGTTGGTGACGCCGAGGTCCATCGGAATGCCGATCATCGCCACCTGGAGATCGCCGAAATCCGGATTCTCCACCGAGATTTCCCGGTGTGGCGCATCGAGCAGGGTAGGCATTCCCGCATAGGGCGCGACGCGCGTGCCGCTCTTGGAGAAGATCTTATCGGCGACGCGCGCGAACTTGGGGTTGAACATCTGGCCACCATGGCTCTCGCCATATTTGGCCTGCAACGCATCCAGCTTGCTGGAATCGAAACTCATCGTCCTGCCTCCTCGACGGGCCGCTCCTGCGCCACCGGAATGCGGTGCGTGGCAAGGCGCCTCCCGCCTCAAACCTGTCATTTCCCGAGTAATCCGGCGATTGTCGGAGACAGAACATAGAAAATCAATTGATATTGTTGTACGCCCTTGTGTGAGAAAAACTCACAACGGGGCAGGGGCGGCAGGACAGGACGTGACCAAGCGATTGCCGCCGCTCAACCCGTTGCGTGCTTTCGAGGCGACGGCGCGCCATGCCTCGCTGACCAAGGCGGCGGCTGAGCTCAACGTCACCCATGGCGCGATCAGCCATCAGGTCAAGGCGCTGGAGAGCGCGCTCGGCGTAAAGCTGCTCGAACGCGCGGGCCAGCGGCTCAAGCTGACGCCGCATGGGGCCGAACTGCTGCCGGCGGTGTCAGACGCTTTCGACGGCATCGCCGCGGCCACCCAGCGGCTCACCCGGCCGGCCAGCACCGGCGCGCTGTCGCTTTCCTGCGTGCCGGCGCTGCTGTCGCTGTGGCTGATCCCCAGGCTCGGCAGTTTCACCGCGCAATATCCGGACATACGGCTGACGCTGATCGGCTCGAACGACCCGCAGGACCTGCGCTCGCCCGACATCGACCTGTGCCTGCATTATGGCGACGGCACCTGGGCCGACTGCTTCGTGCGCAAATGGTCGAGCCTGGAACTATTCCCGGTTGTCAGCCCGACCCTAATCAACAACAGGCCGATCCGCAGCATCCGCGACCTTGCCGAGCACACGCTGCTGCATGGCGACGACGGGCGCGAATGGCGCACGTGGCTGATGGCGGCGGATGCCATCCACCTCGAACGCGGCAAGCGCCACTACATGGTTGATGCGCGGCTGTCGATCGAAGCTGCCACCCACGGCCACGGCGTGGCGCTGGGCGATACCGTCACCGCCAGCGAACTTTTGGCCAAGGGCCAGCTCGTCGCGCCGTTCAATCTGTCGGTTCCGGCCGCCGACGATTTCTACATCGTCTGCCGCAACGAGATGAAGGCGGCGCCGATCGTGAAAGTGTTTATCGACTGGCTGTTTTCGGAAAAGGACCAGGCCGACAGCCGCACATCCGCCCCTGTTGCGGGCCGCATCGGTAGCCGAAGGAAACGCTCGACCCGACTCTTGCGGCAACCATGACGCAAAATACGGTAGGGATTCGTTCAAGGAAATCAGACATTTGCCGTCATAAATTTATGTAGGTTCTATACCAAAGTGTGAGGCAGGCCTTGCATTTTCGGCAAGATGCCTTAAATATTTGGGCAGATTGCCGGAGCTTGGACCATGAACACTCCTGTCGCACTCATCGACGATGTAGCACGCAAACTCGGCGGCGCCGCCGTGCTGGGCGCCGATGTCCGGTCCCAGGCCGATCTCGCCATGATGGTGCGGCGCCGGCTTCCGCTGGCGGCCCTGAAGGGCTTGTCGCTTGCCGGACTGAGCGAACAGGAGATCGAGCGCTTCGTCATCCCGCAGCGCACGCGCCGGCATCGCGCGGAAAAGAACGAGCCTCTGACGGTCGAGGAGTCCGACCGAGCCGTGCGGCTCGCCCGTATCCAGTCACTTGCGGAAGAGACTTTTGGCGATCCGGCCAAGGCGAACCGTTGGCTGCGCAAGGAACTGGCGGAGCTGGGCGGCGAGGCGCCGCTGACCGTGGCGCAGACCGAGGCGGGCACGCGCGTCATCGAAACCATCCTCGGCAAGATCGCCTGGGGTGCCGCCGCCTGATGCGGCTCTGGCGACTTTCCAGCCTGAAATTCGCGGAAGCCATGGACGGCGGTTACGGGCTGCTATTCGACGGGCGCTGGAACACCGTCGGCCACCCGGTGACCTACACGGCCACGTCGCCATCTCTCTGCGTTCTGGAAAAGCTTGTCCATGTCGAGGACCCGGCACTGCTGCCGGCGCTCGCCATGGTGGTCTACGACGTGCCCGACGAGACACCGAGCGCGCAGCGAGCCTTGTCCGACCTGCCTGACGACTGGCGCCGCAGGGAGGCCGACACACAGCGGATGGGTGACGAATGGCTGGCCGGGCAAGAACAGCCGCTGCTGTTCGTGCCGTCGTCGATCGTGCCGCTGGCTGGCAGCCCGGACTGGAACGTAGTTATCAACCACCGCCATCCCGCAGCGGCGTCAGTCAGGATAGAGCGGATAGAAGCTTTCGAACTGGATGTCCGGCTACTTGGGTAAGCGGCGCAAATAACAGAGCCACGTCAACAGCTTAGACAGTTCCATAAGATAGATTATGCGACTTCGGAGTATTGGCGCAAAGTTAAAATGTCCTGTTTCTGCAAAGTAGGAATGTCGCTCTAGCTGCCCGGGTGTCAGTATCCCTGCCCACCTCGACAGCATGGGAGACAGCAGATTGGGACTGATCGTGATGAGCGAACGCGAGCTGCAACGCATCGAGGTGCTGTCGAAAGTTTTTGAGCAAGGCATGACCGTGGTGGCGGCCGCGCATGTATTGGAGTTGACCACACGCCAGGTTCAGCGGCTGTTGAAGAACTTCCAAGCTGACGGCGCGGCTGCGCTTCGGCACAAATCTCGAGGACGCCCCTCCAACAATCGATATGCTGTCGGCATCAGCGACCTGGCTGTGCAGTTGGTCCGCGAACACTATCTCGATTTCGGACCGACCCTGGCGGCCGAGAAGCTAGCGGCGAACCATAGCCTGGTTGTGTCGCGTGAGACGCTTCGCAAATGGATGGGCGATGCCGGAATCTGGCTGTCGCGCAAGCAGCGCCGAACATTCCATCAGCCGAGATTACGTCGGGAGTCATATGGCGAGCTGGTGCAGATCGACGGCAGTGATCATCGTTGGTTCGAGGAGCGGGGCGATCCATGCACCTTGCTCGTCTTCATCGACGACGCGACCAGCACGCTCCAGCAGCTGCGTTTTGTGAAGTCGGAGAGCACATTCAGCTACTTCGAGGCTCTTGAGCTCTATATGAAGGCGCACGGGTGCCCGGTGGCGTTCTACTCTGACAAGCACACGGTGTTTCGGGTGGCGAAGGCCGAAGCTCGCGCCGGCCGCGGCATGACGCAGTTCGGTCGGGCCCTTGCAGAGCTCAACATCGAGATTCTATGCGCCAATTCGAGTCAGGCCAAAGGCCGTGTCGAGCGGGTCAATCGGACCCTGCAGGACCGTCTTGTGAAGGAACTGCGCCTCGCCGGCATATCGGACATCGAGGCGGCCAATGCTTTCCTGCCGGCGTTCGTTGCCGACTTCAACGAGAGGTTCGCCAAGATCCCTGCCCGGCCGGATAATCTGCATCGCGTCTTGAACTTGGCGCCGGATCGGCTGCGTGACGTGCTGTGCAAACGCGAACAGCGCCATGTTGGGCAGCAATTGTCGTTTTCCTATGAACGCAAGCACATCATGCTGGAGAAGAATGACATCTCGATCGGTTTGGTCGGCAAGTATGTCGACATCTATGAGTTCGCCGATGGTCGCGTGGACGTTCGCTGGAAGGCGTGTTCCCTGCCCTATACGATTTTCGATAAAGAGCAGCGCGTAACACATACGGCAATCACGGAGAACAAGCGGCTCGGCGAGGTTCTGTCCTGGATCAAAGCCCGGCAGGAAGAGGAGCGACCGGTGCCGAAGATCAAGACGAACAGCGAGCAGGCTGGCTACAAGAAGCGCGGCAGGAAGCCAGGACGCAGGGCGGATTTCATGACCGATCCCGCGATCATTGCTCGGCGGCGGCAGGCGCTTTCCCAGCAAAGTGCGGTGGAGCTAGGACAAACTTACCCGGCACGGCTCAATGGAGAGTGAGTTCGGATTGCATGTCGGAGTCCAGCTTTAAGCAGGCAGCCCACAACGGTGTCTTGTGGTAGGTTCCATCCTGCCAAATGGTCAGTCCCTGGCGATCTTCGTGCAGCAATCCCAGCCAGCACAGCGGGCGAATGACATCGTAGCGGAGTGCCGACCTTTCCGTCCAGGATTCGAAAGTCATTTCTGCTGGTTCCGGGTACGACTCGCTCGGGTATAGCTCGTTTGCCAGATCGTTCAGCGAACAGCCCTTTCTCGCCTTGATATTGATAAGATTGAGAAAGACGTGCCACCACTGCATCCGCTCACGGACATCGTGCTGTGTTTGCCCGTCGTGGATATAGGCATAAAGATAGTCGGTCGCGATCAGATCAAAGAAGACTTGCGGCCTTGCAATAAATTCTCGACCGCGTCGGGTTGGTAGCAGTACGTCTTTTCGCCGCCGAAGAAGCCGTAAATGCTTGAGCATGTCGCGGACGACCAAAAGCGGCGGCATATCGGCTTCGTTGAGAACTTTGTTGATGCTGTATAGATCCTCCGACGTGTAGCCAGGCCAATCGAAGTGAACGGCGGCCCAGTGCACGAATTTGCGGTTCATCGCCCCGGATGCAGTCAGACCGATGCCCCCTTCGGTTTCGGCATAGGATACGGCCAGGACCATGCCGCGAAGCAGCGGCGACAGGGCCAGTACATCGACGTCGGCAAGCAGCTCAATGTGTGGAAGCATTACCCAAATCCTGCCAGAACCAACGGAACGTCTATCCGATCCGGATCATTCCCCAGGAGCGGGATGATTGAAAGCCTGAACTCTAAAGCCGAAAGGTGCCCCTCACCCGCCCCGATCTGTCCTTGCAACCCTGACCAGCCGGTCAGATCGGGGCTGGTCGCTGCGCCGTGTCGCGGCTTGAAGTGACATTTTTACTTTGCGCAACAGCGGACATTCCAACCTGGCCGCCACACGGAGTGTAGCGGCTATTTAGTAATGCGACAGTTGGGCCAGTTAGAGATGCGACAGTCTCGCCTCTCGACGCGCTGGTCAATGCCAACGTCGGGAGCAAGGATGACGACCTTCAGCCTGGTCGAGACCATGAGCGGTCGGAGTCGTCATGTCCTGTTTGATCACCATGTCGCAGAAAGAATTGCATCGCCTCGAAGTTATCCAGAAGATCCGTGACGAACGCCTGAGCGTCGTCCAGGCCGCCGGACTGCTCGACCTCAGTCGAAGTCAGGTCCATCGGTTGTTGCAGGTCTATGACCGGGATGGTCCAGCCGGCCTCGTTTCGAAGAAGCGCTCGCAGCCGAGCAACCGGCGCCACAGCGAGGAGTTTCGCAATGCAACGCTGGATCTGATCCGCGAGCACTATCTGGATTTCGGTCCGACGCTGGCGCGTGAGAAGCTGATCGAGCTGCACCGGATCTCTGTTGCCAAGGAGACGCTGCGGCAGTGGATGACCGAGGCCGGCATCTGGATCTCGCGTCGCGAACGCAAGAAACGGGTTTTCCAGCCACGCGGCCGGCGTGACTGCTTTGGCGAACTGGTGCAAATCGATGGGTCACATCACTGGTGGTTCGAGAACCGTGGGCCCAAATGCGCCCTGCTCGTTTATATCGACGATGCCACCGGAAAGCTTCTGCATCTGCACTTTGCCGGATCGGAGAACACGTTCGACTATCTGCATGCGACGAAGGCCTACCTGCAGCAATGGGGCAAGCCGCTGGCATTCTATAGCGACAAGCACGGCGTCTTTCGCTCCACGCATGCGTCGGAGAAGGACCGGACGAGCGGCCTGACACAATTCGGTCGGGCTCTTTATGAGCTGAACATCGACATCATCTGTGCCAACACTCCGCAGGCCAAGGGTCGTGTGGAACGCGCGAACCAGACATTGCAGGATCGGCTGGTCAAGGAGATGCGGCTTCGAGGCATCGATACGATCGAAGCTGCCAATGCCTATACGCCTGAGTTCATTGCGGATTTCAATGCCCGCTTCGGCAAAGTGCCGCGTAATCCGAAGGACATGCATCGTCCGCTCGCGGACCATGAGAACCTTGATGGCGCCATGTGCCGCAAGGAGTTCCGCACACTGTCGCAAGCCTTGACGCTGCGCTATGACAAGGTGCTGTTCATCCTCGATCCGAGCGCCTTTGCGAAGAGCCTTGCCGGCAAGAAGGTTGTTGTCTGCGACTATCCCGACGGCCGGCTTGAGATCATGGAAGGCAGCACATCCCTGCCCTACAGGACATTCGACAAGTTGCGCTCGGTTCACAGATCCGACGTCGTCGAGAACAAGCGCCTGGACGAAGCCCTTGCAATGGTGGCCGAGATGCAGGCTGGCCGCGACCTGCAGCGCAGCCAGCACGGCCCGCGCCGCACGGGCCAGGCGAGCCATCTGTTCGGCATTCCCGACGGTAGCCAGAGCAACGGTTATGTCAAGCGCGGCACGAAGCCGGGCAGACGGACGGATTTCATGAACGACCCTGCCGTCATCGCACGGCGGGAACAGGCACTGGCAAGGTTGGCCGCGGCCGAGTGAAGGCGGCTTTCAAAGCTAAAGCCGAGGGAGCCAAGCTGGATCGCACCCGATCGGGCTCTGCAACCCCGACCAGCTGACGCCCGATCGGGCGCTCAGGTCGATGCCAAGATCCAGCTTCGACGTTGATACGACATTTCTACTTCGCAGGCGCTGTGTAGCCCTGCCCTGTCCCTGTCGCATTTCTAAGGGGCATGGTGGTCAGCCACATTGAGCCTAGAACGCTGACCGAAGCGCTTTCAGCAAAAGCTGCTGGCCACCAGTCGGTGAGGCAGCACCCCTGCCCTCGCTGCAACGTCGTACTTCTGGGACAGCCCGGCCTCGGCATCGCTTGCCTCAAGGCACCACCGTCGCCATCAGGTAGCTGATGCCGGCGATGAATACGGATGCCATGCCGGCAAGCAGCAACGGCGGCAGGCCATGCTGCCTGAGCTTCGACACGCTGGTCCCCAACCCGAGCGCGGCCATTGCCGCCGTCAGCAATACCGGCGTCGCGACCACGATCGGCTCGCGGATGGCATCCGGGACGATCCCGAGACTGTTGACGACCGCCAGGGCCAGAAACCCAACCACGAAGAACGGCACCAGTGCAATTTCCTTGCCTTTCCCGGCCGCCTGACCACGCGGTCGCGAAAGGAAGAAGGACAGGATGACGACGAGCGGCGCCAGCATCATGATGCGCGCAAGCTTCGTCACCACCGCGACCTCGCCCGCCCCGGCCCCGCCCTGGAATCCCGCGCCGACGACCTGTGCAACCTCGTGGACCGACAGGCCGACCCACAGGCCGTAGGCGCGGTCCGAAATTCCGGTGATCATCGCCACGAAAGGAAACAGGAACATGGCGATCGTGCCGAAAAGCGTGATGCAGGCCACGGCGTAGGCAACATCTTCGTCATCGGCGCCGGTGACCGCGTTTGCCGCCGCAATTGCCGATGCGCCGCAAACGGAAGTCCCGGCGGCAAGTAGGTGCGCGAGCCGGCGATTGACTCCGAGCAGCCGCCCCATCCAGAGCGTGAACAGGAATGTGGTACCCAGCCCGAGGGCCGCAAAGCCCACTCCGCGCAGGCCGATGTCGCTGAGCTGCGCGAACGAGATTTGCAGGCCGAGCAGCGCCACGGCGAGGCGCAGGAGACGCTTGCCCGAGAGCGAGATACCCGACGCCGCGGACGCATGGGTGCCGACCACGTTTGCAAACAGCATCCCCACGAAGATCGCCGATATCATCGGACTCAACTGCGACACGTAAGGCAAATGCCGAAGGCCGTACGCGGAAGCGGTGATGACCGCGACCAGGATCAGGCCGGGCGCATAGCGGGCGATATTGCTGTTGGCGTTTTCATCCGTGGTCGCAAGGACAGACATGGGGCACTCGAAATGTCATTCCAGAAAGTACCCGCGGTCTACCCAATCATGCCCGGATTATCCAATTGGATTAGAAGAACGTTCCAATCGATATTGCAGAACAATTGGCCCTTCGCCCCCTACTCTGCATCCCGCATGGATCATTCCAGGGGTCGCGTCAGGCAAACAGGTGCGCCAGTTCGCCTGGAACCTGATCCGGGCGGGATTGCGGTCACACCGCCCTGCCCGGCCTGGACGACCTGTCTATCATCGCCAGCAACGCGTCGGCGACGCGGCTGCGGTGACGATGGGTGTCCCGCAGGACGTGAAAGTCACGTCGGGGCAAGCTGAACGGAACATGGTGCAGCAAACCGTTCTCGATGCCCGAAGCCACGACCGAGGCGGAAAGCACCGTCGCCCCCAAACCGGCCTCGACAGCGGCGCGGACGGCCTCGTTCGAGGGCAGTTCCATCGCGATCCGCAGGCGCTCGAGGGGGAAGCCCATGTCCTTCAAGGCCTGCTCGAAGACAGATCGCGTGCCCGAGCCGGGTTCACGCAGCACCCATGCGGTCCCGGCAAGGTCATCGCTCTCCGGCCTCGCGCCCTGCTGCGCCCAGGCATGGTCTTGTCCGACGACCAGCACCACCTGGTCCGACGCCACCCTGCTGCTTACGAGCCGGCTGCTTTCAACCCGGCCTTCGACGAAACCCAACTCCGCCGTACCGGTCTCGATCGCCTCGGCCACCTGCGCCGTATTGCCGATGGTCATGCGGATATCGATGCGCGGATGAGCACGCCGGAAAGCCACGAGATGGCGCGGCAACCAGTAGCTTGCGATCGTCTGGCTGGCCTGGACCGTCAGCGTGCCACGCTCCAGCTTGCCGAATGCGCCAAGCGTCAGTTCCGCGCGCTCCACCTGGGCCAGGATGATCCGTGCTTCGGCCAAAAACGCTCGCCCCGCTTCCGTCAGTTCGATACGGCGCCCTACCCGATCGAAAAGCTTTGCGTCATGACGTGCTTCCAGGCTGGCGATGGCATGGCTGACAGCCGACTGCGCCAGGTTGAGCGCACGGGCCGCCTGGGTCACATGCTGGCGTTCGGCGACGGCCACGAAAATCCGAAGCTGTTCCAGGGTCACGGCAAACGCCCCATCCAATCGAAGAACAAGATCATAAGTCGCTATAACATCTATTGAAGAGATGATTGCAGAATCCGCGGCATGCCGGCCACCGGCAGGCCGGAAGCTATGCCCGGAGGCCCGCCCCTGCTCCGGACATCACCCGCACGGCTCTGCTCTCGCGCCCCAGGGCACTGAACGTTCGATGCTCCTGCTTCCTGGCAGCAAGGGCATTTCGGCATCGCGGCCCGTGCGCCTAATGCTCTATCTCAGCCTTGCGCCGCCTGAAGGACGGGAGAATGGGCAGGAAGAAAACGATGACGGAAATGACAAGGCAGATCATCGATATCGGCTGCGTGTAGAAAATGCTGATCTCGTCGCCGGACATCACCATCGCCCGCCGGAAATTGGATTCCATGAGATAGCCGAGCACCAGGGCCAATACGATCGGGGCGGGATCGATCCGCACCTTCTGCAGGATGTAGCCCACCACGCCGAAGCCGACGGCGACCCAGACCGAGAAGATATCCTTGGATTCCGAAAAAGTGCCGAGCAGGCAGGTGGCCGCCACGATAGCGGTGATGACCCCGGGCGAAATCTGCGTCAGCCGCACCCAGAGCCGCGTGCCGTAAAGCCCGAGCACTACCATGAAAGGCATGCCCGCCAGGAGCGCGATATAGATCGAGTACGGCACCTCGGGGTGGCGCTCGAAGATCAGGGGGCCCGGCTGGACGCCGTGGATCGCCAGCGCCCCGATCAGCACTGCCGTGCTGGCCTTGCCGGGGATGCCAAGCGCGAGCATGGGCGCCAGCGCACCCGGCATGCAGGAGTTGTTGGCCGTCTCGGCAGCCACGACGCCCTCCGGGTTCCCCTTCCCGAAGGTTTCGGGCGACTTCGACACGGATCGTTGTATCGAGTAGGCAATGAGGGAGGCGATCGAGGCGCCCGCTCCCGGAATGACGCCGACGACATAGCCCACAAGCGTGCTGCGGATCATGTTCCAGCTATGTGGCCTGATCAGCTTGAACTGGCCCGCGACACTTGGAATATGGCGCAGCGGCTTTACCGGCTCGTCGGTCGTTTCGAGCATGCGAAGCACTTCCGAGAGGGCGAACAGGCCGATGAGCGCCGAGACGAAAGGAACGCCCGAAAGAAACCCTTCGACGATCGCGAACCGCGGAATGCCGTCGACCGGATCGGTGCCGATGGTCGTCAGCAGCAGCCCGAAAAGCAGCGCGATGATCCCGCGCGTCAGCGAGTCTCCCGACAGCGTGGAGATCAGGCTGAGGCCAAGCACGGTGATGGCGAAATATTCGGCGGGCCCGAAAGCCAGCGCGAACCTGGTCATCCAGCTTACGGTGAAGATCAGCAGGATCGTGCTCAGCACCGAACCGACGGCCGAGCCGAGAATGGACAGCGTGAGCGCCTGGCCCGCCTCGCCCTTCTGGCGCATCGGATAGCCGTCGAGCGCGGTGATGGCCGACGAGGGTTCGCCGGGGGTGTTGACCAGAATGGCCGGAATCGCGCCCGAATATTCGGAGGCCATGTAAAGAGTGATGAGCATCACGACCGAAACGATCGGGTCGAGGCCGAAACTGAAAGGAATGAGCAGCGCCATTCCGACGCCAGCCGACAGGCCGGGCAAGGCGCCGACGACGTAGCCTATGACGACGCCGGCAAAAAGGCCCAGCAGCACCTGCCAACTGGAAAAGGCGGCAAGGCCCACCATAAATCCGTCGATCATCTGTCTCCTCCGGACATTTGCTGACGAGATTAGCCCGGCTTTCCGGCGCGGACTGCAATCGAAGGGCGAAACGCAGCCGACGGCTACGGCAAGGGCGTACCGAGCATCATCTCGAACACCAGCTTGGTGAAAAGCAGGAACCCGCCGACATAGAGCGCTATGGCGATCGGATTGCGCCGGTTCGCGACGTAGAGAAACGCCGAAAGGAATATCGCCATCGCGATGTAGTAGCCGAAGGCGTCCATCATGAACGGGAACGCGATCAGCAGCACAATGCCGAGCAGCACGCGCATCGGCTGCCGCACGCTTACCCGCTCTCCCAGGCGGCCCGACACGATGCGCCGCACGCCGGCGCCCGCGAAGATGATGCTCGTCACGCCGAGCAGCGCCGCCAGCCCCTTGGGGAAGTCGGCGGCGCCGATCGCCGTGCCGGAGAAGTCCGGCAGGATGGACGCCTGGAAGAAGAACCAGCCCGCCAGGGCGGCGAGCGCCAGCCCGACGGCGATGTCGCTGATTTCGAGCGAAAGGGACAATGTGGCTGCGTCCGGCGTGGGCTCGCCGTGCGTTTCGTCCTGGTCCTTATGCATCTGCCTGCTCCGATGCCGATCAATTCATCGACAGTCGCTTCATCCACTCTTTGGTGACGGTGTCCTGCTGGCGTGCGAATTCGGTGAACTCGGTCGGCCCCTGGAACGCCGGCGTCAGCGAAGACTCCTTCATGTACTGCTGCAATTCGGGCGTCTCCATGACCTCCTTGACCGCGGCGGCAAGCTTGTTCTTGACATCGTCGGGCATTCCCTTCGGCCCGATGATCCCGCGCATCTGCTGCCACGAGGTGTCGGCGTCGTAGCCCTGTTCCTTGAAGGTCGGCACGTCGGGAAACTGCGGTACGCGCTCGTCGGCCATGACGGCAATGACGCGCAGGTTGCCCGCCTCCACCTGGTTCTTGACCAGGTCGACATAAGCGATGGCGACCTCGGCATGGCCTCCGACCGTGGCGGTCACGGCATCGCCGACGCTGTCGTAGGGAATCCAGCGGACCTTGCTGTTATCGAGATCGGCGGACTGCGCCATGATCTCCCAGGCGAAGTGGCCACCGGAGCCGCGCACGAAGCCGGCCATGATGACGCTGCCCGGCTTCGCGTTCGCGGCCTCGACAAGATCCTTCATGGAATTCAGCTTGCTGTCCTTGTTGACGACAAGCAGGTACGGCTCGTTCACCAACCGCGCGATCCAGTCGAAGCTGTCGACGTTGTACTGCTTCAGGGTCTGGTTGAAGGCGCCGATATGGGTGCTGGTGACGGATCCGATGGTGTAGCCGTCCGGCGCGGCCTTGTTGAGCTCCGCCAACTGCGCGGCCCCTCGCCCACCCGCCTTGTTCTCGACGGGAACCGCGACGCCGAGCGACTTTTCCAGGCCGAGCGCGATCTTGCGCGCCATGATGTCCGTCGCACCGCCCGGCGAAACGTGAAGTATGTAGGATATCGGCCGGTTCGGATAATCCTGCGCCGATGCCGATGCGCTGATGAAGCAGGCGGCCAAGGTAGCCAACGTCAGCTGCTTGAACATGCTTTCCTCCCGATTTTTGGAACTACGCTAAGTTCTGGCTTTGACCGCATACCCGCTCCTCACTTCGGGCCGGCCTGCCTCCACAAGCCTAACGATCGAGCCGACCCTATAGCGTAGTTGCGATTGATACAACTAAAAACTAAAGGGGGCGCCCCGGCATTTTCGCGGTCAGAAATCCACGCTCGCCGACAGGCAGAGGTGGCCGTTCGCGTCCCGCGCCCACAATTCATACCCGCTTTCGGCAGGGGCGCCTTCAAGGAATATCGGCTGCCCGACGAAGATCGGCTTCATCGCCCGGAACCCGAAGGTTTTTGCGCGCTGCGAGGCGACGTTGCGGCGCAGCGCATCGAAAAGCAACGTCGCGGTCAGTTGTCCATGCACGACGACATCCGGATAGCCCTCGACGGTGCGCGCATAGGGGGCGTCATAGTGGATGCGATGCGCGTTGAAGGTCACGGCGGAATAGCGGAACAAAAGCGCCGTATCGGTTTCCACCACCTCGCTCCACGCCGCATTGTCCGGCGCCGGCCTTGGCGGCGGCGGAGCCTCATCGGGCTTGGGATCGTCGCGGTAGACCAGCGTCTGCACCTCCGACAGCGCCTGCTCGCCATCGACGCGATAGGTGTTCTCGACCTTCAGGAACACCAGCACGCCGGTCTTGCCCTCCTTCACCGACACGCTCGCGATCCGGGCTGTTTTCTCGACCTCCTCGCCGATGCGCATCGGGCGGCCGAAGCTGATGTCGCTGGCCGCCCACATGCGCCTCGGCAGGCTGACCGGCGGAAGGAAGTCCCCGCGCTGCGGGTGCCCGTCCTCGCCCATCCGGCTGCGCGCAACCGCCGGCACGAAATAGAGCCATTGGCCGAGCCCCGGCACTTCGTCTCCTTCGCCGGCGCCGAAATCTCTCTCCAGTGCCGCGCCGAGCCCCCGCACCGGCCAGGCGTCGAGCCTTTCGCGCATGACCTGCGTGCGGCCGATCCACTCCCGGTACGTTGTCTCGTCGATGTCTGCCACGGGTGCCTCTGATGTTCGAAATGGACGGAGTTGCTATTGCAACTACTAATGTCCCGATCTAAGGTGGAAGTCAACAGCAGCAAGTGCGAGGAGCCACGATGGCCATTATCGACATCAAGACCGAAATTACCGGCAACGTGTGGAAGATCGTAGCCGAGGTCGGCCAGTCGCTCGAGGAAGACGACCCCATCATGATCCTCGAATCGATGAAGATGGAGATTCCCGTCGCCGCGCCGGAAGGCGGCAAGCTCGTGGCCATTCTTGCAGCGGAAGGCGACACCGTCACCGAGGGCACGGTGGTTGCCCGCATCGAAGCCTGAGGGCCCGGATGAAAAAGCTACTGGTTGCAAACCGGGGCGAGATCGCGCGCCGCATCTTCCGATCCGCCCGGGCTCTCGGCATCGGCACCGTCGCGGTCTATTCCGAGGCGGACGCCGCCGCCGCGCACGTCATGGAAGCCGACGAGTCGCAGGCCATAGGCCCGTCTCCGGCCCGTGAAAGCTATCTGGCCGCCGATCGCATTCTGGAAGCGGCGCGCCTGGCCGGTGCGGATGCCGTGCATCCCGGCTACGGCTTTCTGGCCGAAAACGCGGGCTTTGCCGAGCGCGTCGTCGCGGCCGGCCTCACCTGGGTGGGGCCTTCGCCTCGCTCCATCATCGAAATGGGCGACAAGCAGCGCGCGCGTGAACTGGCGCAGGCCGCCGGCGTGCCAATCGTCCCCGGCTCCTCGCGCTTCGCTGTCGGCGAGACCGAGACTATCGAGGCTGCCGCCGAAGCCACAGGCTATCCGCTTCTGGTCAAGGCCTCGGCCGGTGGCGGCGGCATAGGCATGCGGCGCGTCGACCGGCCCGACCAACTGCGCGTGACGGTCGAGGCGACCCAGTCGATGGCGCAAAAGGCGTTCGGGGATGGCTCCATATTCCTGGAACGCTTCGTTCCCAAGGCGCGGCATGTCGAAATCCAGGTGTTCGGTTTCGGCGCCGGCAAGGCGGTGCACCTTTATGAGCGCGACTGCTCGCTGCAGCGCCGCTTCCAGAAGGTGATCGAGGAGAGCCCCTCGCCCGGCTTGCCGGCGCAGGTACGCGCCGCGATGACATCGGCCGCCATCCGGCTGTGCGAAAAGACGCGTTACGCCGGCGCCGGCACGGTCGAATTCATCGTCGATGCGGAGAACTTCGAGTTCTTCTTCCTCGAAATGAATACCCGCATCCAGGTGGAGCATCCGGTCACCGAAATGATCACCGGGCTCGATCTGGTCGCGATGCAACTCGACTTCGCGCGCGGCAGGCTCACCGGCATGGAACAGGCGGAGGTGGCGACCAAGGGCCACGCCATCGAATGCCGGCTATACGCGGAGAACCCCGCCAAGATGTTCCTGCCTTCCCCGGGAACGCTGAACGTCTATCGCCCCCCGGTCACCGGGGCGGACCTGCGCCTCGACAGCGCCTACCGCGAAGGCGATGCGGTCACGCCCTACTACGATCCGATGATCGGCAAGCTGGTGGCGTGGGGGGAGACGCGGGACCAAGCGATACACCGGGCCGTCAAGGCGCTGGACGAATTCGCGATCGAGGGCCTTCACACCAACCGCAACTTCCTCGTTGCCTGCCTGCGGGACGAAGCATTCGTCTCCGGCGATGTCTTTACCGGCTTCATCGAGGCTCATCAGAAACGGCTCGCGGCCGCGTGAAACAAGGAGTTTAGCATCATGTTCAAGGCAAATACGCTACTGGGCGACCGTATCTGGTCGCCTGATTCGGCCAACCGCCTCACCCGCGGCCTGGTCCTGTCCGTCGCCGGCTCGATGTTCATCGCGGCCTGCGCGCGCATCCAGGTTCCCATGTGGCCGGTGCCGATCACCATGCTCACCTTCGCGGTGCTGTTCGTGGGCCTGGTCTACGGGCCTCGCCTGGCAGCGGCGACGGTTTCGCTCTACCTCGCGCAGGGGATCGCCGGATTGCCGGTCTTCGCGGCAGGAAGCGGGATAGCCTACCTGATGGGGCCGACCGGCGGCTACCTGCTCGCCTGCCTGCCCGCCGCCTTCGTGGCCGGCACGCTGGCGCAACGCGGCTGGGGAACGCAAGCCGGGCGCGTGTTCCTCGCCATGCTGGCCGGCAGCTTCATCTTCTATCTCGTCGGCGCGGGTTGGCTGGCCGGTTTCGTCGGCCCCGAGAAAGCGATCGCCGCGGGCGTCGTTCCCTTCCTGGTCGGCGATGCGCTCAAGGCGATGCTGGCGGCGGCCTTGCTGCCGGCCGCATGGTCGCTGCTGCCGCGCGACGCCTAGGTCCCGGCGCGGCCGGCCCGCGAGGCTGGCCGCGCGTTTGCAACGCGCAGGAGCGCATGCTAACCCGGAAGCCGGGTTGAAATATGGGCAAGGAGCACGATTTGACCGCGAAGATTGCCGTCGTCGGCGCCGTTCCCGGCACGCTGGTCGCGGATCTGAAACGGCTCGGCTTTACGGAATACGAAGCGCGGATCTACGTCCAGCTCCTGCGCGAAAGCCCTGCCACGGCCTACGAGATTTCCAAGAGCGCCGGGGTTCCGCGGCCGAACACCTACCACGCACTGGAAGCGCTGTCGCAGCGCGGAGCGGTCCTGCCCGTCAGCGAAACGCCCGTGCGCTACATCGCGGCGCAGCCGAAGGAATTTCTCGACAGCCTGGCCCGCCGTACCAGCGATCTTTGCGCCTCCGTGGGAAACCAGCTCGCGAACATGGCCAAGCCGCTCGACGATCAGTATGTCTGGACGCTGACCGGCGAGTCGGCAGTGCGCGAAAAGATCGCTTCCCTGATCGATTCGAGCCAGTCCATCGTCATGGTGAAGGCCGCCGACGACATGCTGCGACAGCACGTCGAGTCGCTGCGCGCGGCGGCCGCTCGCGGTGTCGAGTTCCTGATCGTGCTGTTCGGGCCGAACGCCGACGAGTTCCGCTTCGCCGAAAATTCGCGCGTCTATATCCACGAGGGCAATGGCGTCCGGATGGGAACGACGGACAACCTGTTCACCGTCACCTCGGACCGGAAGGAAATGGTGACGGCGGTGATGGCCGAGGAAGTCACGGCCGTCCACACGCGCAACCAGCCGATCGTCAACATGGCCGAATCCCTGATCCGCCACGACTACTACATGGCCGAAATCTTCGATCGCCTGGGGCCGCAGATCGACGCCAGCTTCGGCCCCTATCTGCGCGACCTGCGCCTCGCCTGTTTCACGCCCGAGCAGGCGGCTTCCTTCAAGACCAAAACCGGCCTGACCTGAATAAGGCGCCAGGCCGGTCCCGCGCCTTCATTTGCGGGCAGCCAATCGCCGCTCCAGGTGCCCGACGATGGCCAGCGCCCGGGCCATCGCCGGAATCTCGTCGAATACCGGTACGCGGGCACGCGTGGCTCGCTCACGGTACTGATGGCGCTTCTGGTCCAGTTCCGGCGAACGGTCGGTGCGCAGCGCCATGGCGAAGTGCGCCACGCCCGGCCATTTGCGCAGCGTTTCCTCGACCACGGTGAAAAGATTGTCGATCGGATCGACCGTGCCCCGGCCGACGAAGGCGGCGAGGTTGAGGTGCATGGCGACGGCATCCGGGCTTGCATGGGTGAAGACGTGCTCGAGGATTTCGCCGGCAATCCAGCCATCCTTTTCCTGCAAGGTTCTCACCGGCGTGTCGATCGGGTTGGCGGTGCTGGTGCCCGGCGGCAGGCCCATCGCCGCCAGCGCGTCGCGCGCAGCACCCTCGAACGGCGCGATGCTCAGCCCCATGCTGGCGAACACGTCGGTGCCGAGAACACTCGAACCGCCGCCGTTTCCGAAAAGGGTGATCTCGTGCGTCGGCTTGTGGGGGCGCAGGTCGAGGTGCTGGAGAGCGAGCAGGGCGTCGATGAATTCGTCCACCGTCGAGACAAGCGCCACCGCTGCCTGCTTTTCCAGCGCTTGCCATGCCCGGTCGTCGCCAGCCAGCGCACCCGTGTGAGAGGCCGCCGCGAGGCGCCCCTGCGAAGAACGCCCCCCCTTCAGGATGACCACCGGCTTGGTGGCGCGCTCGGAACGCAGCAGGTCGAAAAAGGCGCGCCCGTCCTTGATGTCTTCCAGGTAGACGCCGACGGCCTTGGTCTGCGGATCGGCAAAATAGAAGTCCACCAGTTCCTGCGGCTGCACATCGGCGCTGTTGCCGATACTGACCAGCCCGGAAAAACGCAGGCCGCGCCACTGGCCGCGCTTGACGATGTCGGTGCTGAGACCGCCCGACTGCGACACGATACCGATCCGGCCGGTTTCCTTCGGCGCGCCGGCCGGAAAGGTCAGCCCGCCGCGCGGCGAGTAGGTACCGAGGCAGTTCGGGCCGATCACCCTCACCCCGGCAGCGCGCGCCTTTTCCACGAGTTCCTGCTGGAGATGCTCCCCCTCCTCGATCTCGCCAAAGCCGGAGGATATGACCTGGGCGATGCGGCAGCGCCCGTTCGCCGCGCCGAGGACGTCAGGGATGCGCGCGGCGTTGATCGCCACATAGGCATAGTCGACCGGCTCGGGCGTCTCGGCCAGCGAAGGGTAGGCCTTGTAGCCTTCGATCGCTTCGGCCGTGGGGTGTATCGGATAGATCGCGCCGCCATAGCCGAAGTCGCGCAGGCGGCGGATGAAGGTGTTGGCGATCGCCACGTCCTTGGTGGATGCGCCCAGCACCGCGATCGTCTTCGGCTCGAACAGCGGACGGAATTCCTCGAGTACGGGCTTCGGCGCCGGCGCAGCCGCCACCGCCTCGTCGCGGGCAAGGATGAAGCGGGCATCGACCGCGACGACGCCCTCGCCCGTCGCGATCACCGGGTTGAGGTCCACCTCGGCGACATGATCGCCCAATGCCATCAACAGGCTGTTCTCGCCGCCGACCTTCAACATCGCGTCGACCAGCGCTTCCTCGTCCACCTTGGCCCCGCCGCGAGCACCGCGCAGCAGCGCATGACCCTTCAGTTCCGCCAGCATGGCGCGCGCCTCGTCCCGGGAGACCGGGCAAATGCGGAAGGCGACATCCTTGAGCACTTCCACGAAGACGCCGCCAAGACCGACCATCAGCATGGGTCCGAAGCGGGAATCCCTGAACCCGCCGATGACGATCTCCAGGCCGGCGGGCGCCATCTCCTCGACCAGCCAGCCTTCGACATGCGCCGAAGCGATGCCCGGCTTCTTGGCCATCTCGCCGACCGCCGCCGCGACCGCCGCGGCATCGGCCAGCCCGAGCGCCACCCCGCCGACATCGGACTTGTGCAGGATCTCGGGCGAGACGACCTTGACCACGAACGGCCCCTTCATGCCGGCGGCCAGGGCGGCCGCATCGGCGGCGTCACGCGCCACTGCCGAACGCGGCACATCGATGCCGACCTGCCTGAGCAGCGACTTGCCCGTCGCTTCGTCGAGCGACGTCTTTCCGGCCTCCAGAGCACGGATTACGATCTCGGCCATGGGCCGGACCTGGATATCCATGACGCTCTCCTCAGAAACTGGTCGGCCAGGTGCGCATGAGATGCTGGCCAACGCCGGCGGAGCGGCGGCGACGCTGTATCTCGAACATGCGGATGAGGTAGGCTCGCGTCTCCTGCGGCTTGACCACGTCCTGCGCGGAGAAGATGCGCGCCATGTCCCAGATCTCCAGGTCCTTCTGGATATGGCCCAGCGCTTCCTCGAACCCTTCCTCGCCGGCCTTGAGGTTATGGACGATGCTGGTGGCGAAGACGGGATCCATGAACGAGACCTCCGCCCCCGGCCAGGCGATCATGGCGTCGTTGTGGGCGCCGCCGCCCATGGCCACATAGGCGCGCCCGTAGGCCTTGCGGCAGATCACCGTGATCTGCGGCACCGTCGTGAGGCAGGTGGCGTTCATGAAATTCATGATGTGGCCGGGAGCACCACGGCGCTCGGCGTCCGTGCCGACGACGAAGCCGGGCGTGTCCATCATCCGTACCAGCGGGATGTTGAAGCTGTCGCACATCACCGTGAAGTCGATGATCTTGCGGCAGGCCTCGGCTGAAAGCGCGCCGCCGCCGACATTCGGATTGTTGGCGATGACGCCGGTGACCTTGCCGTCGAGGCGGGCCAGCGCCACCATCGCCGAGCGGCCGAAACGCGGCTTGAGTTCGAAGACGCTGCCCTTGTCGAAGATCAGCTCGACGATCTTCTTCATGTTGTAGACCTGCGTCCTCTTCTCCGGCAGCACGTCGAGGATGCGCTCCTGGTCGAGGCCGGAGCCTTCGGAAACCGGCGCGTCCGGCGGCAGTTCGCCGTTGTGGCTTGGCATGTAGGACAGGAACGTTCGCAGCGCGCGCATGGCCTCCTCGTCGGTATCGACGAAGTGGTCGATGAGGCCGGTTTGTTCGGCGTGCAGCCGCCAGCCGCCCAGGTCTTCGAGGTCGACGTTCTCGCCGATGGCCATCGAGACCAGGCGGGGACTCGACACCGACATGATCGAGCCCTTCTTCATCACCGCGAAGTCGGAGCAACAGCAGAGCCAGGCGGACGAGCCGAAGGACGTATCCAGCGCGGCGGCCGCCCACGGCGTGTCGCGCATGCGGCGAAACTGGGTGACGTCATTGCCGAGCATGGTGCCCATGCCCTTGGACCCCATGGCGTCCGGAAGCCTCGCCCCGGTGGATTCGCCGACATGGACGAAGGGCATGCCCTTCTCGGTGCAGGTCTTGCGGATGTAGCCGATCTTCTTGGAATTGGTGGTGCTGGTGGAGGCGCCCTTGGTGGTGAAGTCGTTCACCACCACGCCGACATCGCGGCCGTCGATGCGGCCGAAGCCGGTAATCTTCCCGTCCCGCGGCGTCTTGGCGGCGTCGGCATCGAAAGACGACTGGCCGAGAAGGCCGACCTCGAAGAAGGAGCCCGCATCGACCAGCGCGTCCAGACGTTCCTGGGCGTTGAGTTGGCCGGCTTCGCGCCGCTTGGCAAGCTTCTTGGGTCCGCCCATCGCGCTCGCTGCCTCGCGCCTCCTATCGAGTTCGGCCAGCATTTCGTCATGCGCCATGGCAATGTCTCCTCGCTCTTGCAATTCTAGTGAAAGTGGCGGCTTTCGACCGTGACGCGCTCCAGCACTTCGCGATCGAGGGTCGGGCGATAGCCGCCCGGGATGTGAATGGAGCCGGCTTCGAAGCGCAGCGGCTCGACCAGCAGGCTTTCGCGCGATTTCAGGAAGCCGTTGAATTCCCCGGCATTGCGGATCGTCTCGCGCGCCACGCAGGCCTCGAGCCAGGCATGGATGTCGCTGCCGAGGCCGTCGCCGAGCACCGGCTCCATCCCGCCGGAACGGACGGCGCGCAATCCCGCTTCCAGCCGCTCCAGGCCGCCGAACCGCTTCAGCTTGAGCTTGCAGAAGCGGACATTCGCAATCCCGGCGGCGCGCTCGATGTCCTCCAGCGTACAGATCGGTTCGTCGAGCATCAGCGGAACCGTCGAGGCGTCGGCAACGGCCTCGTTCGCCTCCCAATCGCCGGAATCGCAGGGCTGTTCGAACAGGGCGATGTTTTCCGGATTGAGCTGCCGCGCAAACTCCACCCCCTGATCCCGCGAATAGGCGCGATTGGCGTCGAGGCGCAGCGTCGCGCGGCCGCCAACCGCATCCTGGATCACGGCGACCCTTTCCAGGTCCCCAGCCACGTCCTTGCCGACCTTGACCTTGAAGGTCCGGAACCCCTGGTCGAGCCATTCCTCGACCTCGGTTCGGATCTCGTCTTCGCGAAGCCCGTTGATGGGCGTCAGCAGCGGCAGGGTCACCGGTTGGGGAAACTCGAGGAGGCGGTTGTTCTCCAGGACTTCGAGCGCCGACACCAGCGCCGTCGTGGCGACCTTGGATTCTGAAAAATGCTCGAGTGCTGCAGCCTTGGCCGCCTGCGGCTCCCGACCGACGCTCTCGGCCAGCCGCGCGCACAGGAAAGCCCAGCCCCCCTCGCGCGTCTCGCTGCTCGATCCGGGCGAGATGTGGGCGTCGGCAAAACCGACCCGGCCGTCGGCATCCTGCACTTCAACGACATAGGGCTCGAAAGTCTCGAAGGTCCGATAGGAAAGGCGGTACGGGCGATGAAGCGGCAGTTCGAGCCGCCGCAGGCAAAGTCGGCTAATGGGCGCCACTGGCCTTTCTCCTCTCAATAACCCTCTTCAGGTTTCCGGTATTTAGTAGTTGCTATAGCTACTACGTCGATCTAGTTTAAATGCGCGCAACATGCAACAGGCTTGAGAGATCATCGGGGAGATGGGCACAGGCGAGAGCGCCGGCCGGATGCCGGGTGAGGCCGGCGAGGTATTGCCAAGCCGTTGATGCCCCTTGAGAAGGACAGGAAATTCATGCAGGCAAGACCACTTCGCAGCGCTCTCTACATGCCCGCCTCAAACGCGCGTGCGCTTGAAAAGGCACGCGACCTCGATGTCGATGCGGTCATTTTCGACCTCGAGGACGCCGTCTCGCCGGACGCCAAGCCCGAGGCGCGCCAGCAGGCCGCCCGCGTCGTCCGCGAAGGCGGCTATGGCCGGCGCCAGGTCGTGGTCCGGATCAACGGCCTTGGCACGCCATGGGGTGCGGACGATCTCGAAGCCGCCGTCGCGGCCGCTCCCGACGCCATTCTGGTTCCCAAGGTCGGCCACCCGGACGATCTTGCCGCGCCGCAGGCCGCGATCGCCGCAGCGGGCTCCTCAAGCCGCCTGTGGGCCATGATCGAGACCCCCGCCGCCTTCGGCAACCTCTATGCGATCGCCGGGGCAACGGGCGACGCGCTACCGGCCCTGTCGGCGTTGGTCATCGGCACCAACGACCTCGTCAAGGACATGCGCATGCGCGTCCAGCCGGCGCGCGCGAACCTCGTGCCCATGCTCGTCGCCTGCGTCGCCGCGGCCCGAACCCATGGCCTGCAGGTAGTCGATGGCGTCTACAACGCGCTCGAAGACCCTGCCGGTTTCGAAGCCGAATGTATCCAGGGCCGCGATCTCGGCATGGACGGCAAGTCCCTGATCCATCCGCGCCAAGCCGGACCTTGCAACGCCGCGTTCACACCCACGGCCGAGGAAATCGCCCGGGCGCGTCTTCTCGTGGAGCTTTTCGACCGCGCCGAGAACAGCAATGCGAACGTGCTGCGCGTCGATGGCCAGATGGTGGAACGGCTGCACGCCGATGCCGCTCGCCAGATGCTGTCCCTGTGGGAAGCCGTGACGGCCTGATGGAGGGATGAGTTGCTGAACGATCTGGTCCGCCCGCTGCCCGGCATGGCCGGGGTCGACCATGTGAGCCTGGCGCAGGCCGGCGAACTCGACCTCGGCGATCTTGCGGAGCTGCCGCGTTCGCTGCTGGTGCTCGCCGAGGGCATCCTGCGCGGGCCCGGCTCGCGGGAACAGATCCGTGACGGGCTGGCGGCCCTGAAGCCGGAGACTCAGGGTACGGCCATCCCCTTCCAACCCGGCCGCGCCCTGCTCCAGGACTTCATGGGCATCCCGCTGATGACCGACCTCGCCTCGATGCGCGATGCCCTGGTGGCGCGCGGCGCCGATGCGCTTCTCGTTCAGCCGCGCATCCCGGTGGACTTCGTCGTCGACCACTCGCTGGTGGCAGCTTATGCCGGCCGCGCCGACGCGCGGATGTTGAACCGGCAATTCGAGATGGAGCATAACGCGGAGCGTTTCGCCTTCATCAAATGGTGCCAGAAGAACTTCGACGGGCTGCGCGTCATCCCGCCGGGACGCGGTATCATGCACCAGGTCAACCTGGAATGGCTGGCCTCGGTGGTGCGCACCGTGGACCGGCCCATGATGGCGCCGCTCGCCGTGCCGGACACGATGATCGGCACCGACAGCCACACGACCATGGTCAATGCCCTCGGCGTGCTCGGCTGGGGCGTGGGCGGACTGGAGGCGGAAGCCGCCATCCTGGGCATGCCGTCCGACATGGCACGGCCGAAGGTCGTCGGTGTCCGCATCGAGGGGCGTCTGGCGCCGGGGGTTACGGCGACCGACATGGTGCTTCATCTTACCCAGATGCTGCGCCGGCTGGACGTGGTGGGCGCCTTCGTCGAGTTCCACGGCCCCGGCGTTTCAGCCCTTCCGGTGGCCGACCGCGCAACCATTGCCAACATGGCCCCCGAATTCGGCGCCACCTGCGCCTATTTTCCGATCGATGCAGGCACGCTGAGCTATCTCGCCCTGACCGGGCGCGACAGCCGCCACATCGACCTTGTCGAGGCCTACGCAAGGGCGCAAGGCCTGTGGCAGGACAGCGACGGCGGCTCGGCTCCGGCCTTCGACGAGAACCACGTCTTCCACCTCGACGCGGTCGAGCCTTCACTGGCCGGTCCGGTCCGGCCGCAGGATCGCGTCAGCCTGCCCCAGGTACCGGCTTCCTTCGAAAGGCGGATGGCAGAGATCGGTGTCGCGGCACCGACAAAACCGCACGGCGGGATCGATCACGGGGCGGTTGTCATCGCGGCGATCACCAGTTGCACCAACACGTCGAACCCGGCCGTGATGATCGCCGCCGGGCTGCTGGCCCGGAACGCCGTCGCACGCGGCCTGCGGGCCAAGCCATGGGTCAAGACCTCGCTCTCTCCCGGGTCGCGCATCGTGACCGACTATCTGGACGAGGCGGGGCTCACGCCGGCGCTCGAGGCGCTCGGCTTCCACAACATCGGCTACGGCTGTGCGACCTGCAACGGCAATTCAGGCGCCTTGCCGCCGGCCGTCGCCGAAGAGGTTCGCTCCCGCGACCTGTGCGTGGCGGCGGTTCTTTCGGGCAACCGCAACTTCGAAGGCCGCATCCACCCGCAGGTCAAGGCCGCCTATCTCGCGTCGCCCCCGCTCGTCGTCGCCTACGCCATCACCGGGACGATGCATGTCGACCTGTCGAGCGAACCGCTGGGCATCGACCCGCAGGGCAAGCCGGTGATGCTGGCCGACGTGTGGCCGAGCGAGGATGAAATCGCGGCGGCCGTTCACCGCCACGTGCGCGCAAACCTGTTCCACGGCGCCTATGATTCGAGGATCGAAAGCACGCGCGCCTGGGAAGCGCTCGCGACCCCGCCCGGTCCGCAATTTCCCTGGGATCCCGCCAGCACTTTCATCGGCCCCTCGCCTTTCGTGACCGAAAGCAGCGGCGCGCCGGGGCGCGGTTCCGACATGACGGGGCTGCGGCCATTGCTGGTTCTTGGCCACTCCATCACCACCGACCACATCTCGCCCAACGGCGCGATCCGCCCCGACTGCCCTGCCGGGCAGCATCTGATCGCCTCGGGCGTAGAGCCGGGCAAGCTCGGCAACTACGGCGCGCGGCGCGGAAACCCCGCTGTCTGCCTGCGCGGCATGTTCGACAACCGCCTGCTCGAAAATCACCTTGTCCCCGGCCAACGCGGCAACAAGACACGCGTCGCCGGGGATGAAGACCTGCTCCCGGTCTTCGACGCCGCGCAGCGCCATCGGGCGCGAGGCACGGGCTGCGTCATCGTCGCGGGACGCAACTACGGCGCCGGTTCCTCCCGCGACTGGGCCGCCAAGGGCGTGGCGCTGCTCGGCGTGCGGGCGGTCCTGGCGCAGAGCTTCGAGCGAATCCATGCGTCCAACCTGGTCGGCATGGGCATCCTGCCATTGCTGTTGCCCGACGGGTTGGAAGCCGCCTCGCTCGATGTGCAGGCGGAGGATTCTTTCGACCTCGATGTCGACCTGCACGCTCTGGCTATGGACATGCCCGTTCCTGTCACGCTGCGCAGGCGAGATACGGTGCAGCAATTCACTGCCCGCCTCCTCGCAAGGACGGAAGCAGACATTGCCTTGCTCGAAGGTGGCGGGCTGTTGCCCACGCTTCTGGACCAGCTCTGCCGCAACGACAGGTAACCAGGCGCACCGCCGGCCCTGAAATCCTTTAGAGAAACACCGCCAGGGGTTACGTCTGCCGCTGCATGGACATAGTCGATCATCATCATGAAATCGAAGACAGGCTGGGTGGCCGGGCACTCGCCTGCTCTCTCATCACCTGCCGGAGGCAGGAGAAAATGCGGGGATCACTCATCTGCGCCACATTGAAGCGAAGGAACGGCGCGGCCGACTGGGACACGCTGAACACGTTACCGGGCGCAAGAACGATCCGATGCTCCATGCACCGTCGTGCTATCGCCGCCGAATCCAAACCTTCGGGAAGGCGGCACCAGAGGTAGAAGCCGCCTCGCGGGATCGTCCACGGTATGATGCCGAGGGCGGCCAGCCGACCGACGGCTTCGGTCCGTGCCCTGGCAAGGCGCCGGCGCACCTCGTCCATGTGCCTGCGATACGTGCCCCCAGCCAGCACCCCGGCGATCAGTTCGGTGGCAACAGGGCTCGGGCCTCCAAAGTTCGTCGCCACCTGAAGATCGACCAGCCGCTCGATCCAGTCCGCCGTTGCCGCGATATAGCCACAGCGGACGGAGGCCGAGAGCGTCTTGGAGAAGCTCCCTATCCTGATGACGCGGTTGAGGCCGTCAAGGATGGCAAGGCGCGGCGACAGGCTGGGTTCAAAATCCGCGAATATGTCATCCTCGACGATCGTCAGCCCATGGGCGGTGGCGGCGCTCAACACGCGGTAGGCGGTCTGCGGCGATAGGCTCGCGCCCGTCGGGTTGTGAAGCGCCGAGTTGGT
>NZ_JBHRTK010000012.1:0-182162 GCF_042646345.1 Aquamicrobium soli
GTTCTTCAACAGACACCTCATCACGAGTCCAATGTAAACACTGCCCCACAAGGGGGAGGGGAATCTGGTAGCGTCCTACCGAAAATGTCAGCGCCCCGCTTGCAACTGGTCGAGCTGGAATCCTCCTCCCCCTTGTGGGGAGGGGCCAGGGGTGGGGGTCATGCGGGGCATGAAGCTTGCCGCCCGGGGGTGCGCCAGTGAGCGTCTCCGGCCCCCTCTCCCGGCGCGAATGGCTCCTGTCCGAGCGGCCTGCCTCGCGCCTGCAGGCTCGGCTCGGGCGGGCCTACGTCGCCTGGCGACGCTTTTCGGCCAACCGGCTGGCGCTGGTCGGCCTGCTGATCATCCTGGCGCTGATCGCGGTCGCGGCGCTGGCCGGCACCATCGCGCCCTACTCGCCGACCGTGGGCGATCTCGCCGGATCGCGGCTGTTGCCGCCGGGCGAAAAACACTGGCTCGGCACTGACGACCTCGGCCGCGATATTTTATCGCGCATCCTCTACGGCTCGCGCTGGACGCTCTATGTGGTGGTGCTGGTCGCCATCATCGCCGCCCCCATCGGCCTCCTGGTCGGCACCGTCGCCGGCTATGCCGGCGGCTGGGTGGATACGGTGCTGATGCGCATCACCGACATCTTCCTCGCCTTCCCGAAGCTGATCCTGGCGCTGGCCTTCGTCGCGGCGCTCGGCCCCGGCATCGAGAACGCGGTGATCGCCATCGCCATCACCTCCTGGCCGCCCTATGCGCGCATCGCCCGGGCCGAGACGCTGACGGTGCGCAACTCGGATTTCATCAAGGCCGTCGAGCTGATGGGCGCTTCGCCGCTGCGCATCATTTTCCGCCACATCATGCCGCTCTGCCTTTCCTCGCTGATCGTGCGCGTGACGCTCGACATGGCCGGCATCATCCTCACCGCCGCCGGCCTCGGCTTCCTCGGCCTCGGCGCGCAGCCGCCGCTGCCCGAATGGGGCGCCATGATCGCGTCCGGCCGCCGCTTCGTGCTCGACCAGTGGTGGGTGGCGGGCGTGCCGGGCTTCGCCATCCTCATCGTCAGCCTCGGCTTCAATCTCCTGGGCGACGGCCTGCGCGACGCGCTCGACCCCCGCAGCGGTGACCAATGAGCGACACGCTGCTCGAGATGGAAGACCTGCGGGTAACGTTCCCGACCCGCACCGGCGTGGTCGAGGCGGTGCGCGGCGTTTCCTTTTCGCTGGGCCGCGAGCGGCTGGGCATCGTCGGCGAGAGCGGTTCCGGCAAATCGCAGACCGGCCGCGCCATCATGGGGCTGACGCCGCCGCAGGCCCGTGTCAGCGCCAAAAGACTCGCCTTCGACGGCATCGACCTTCTTGCCGCCTCGGCCGTCGAGCGGCGGGCGCTGCGCGGCAATCGCATCGCCATGATCCTGCAGGACCCGAAATATTCGCTCGACCCGGTGATGAGCATCGGCCGGCAGATCGTCGAGACGCTGCGGACGCACGAAAAGGTTTCAAAGGCCGAGGCACGCGAGCGGGCTCTCGACATGCTGGCGGCGGTGCAGATACGCGACCCCAAGCGGGTGTTCGACCTGCACCCGCACGAGGTTTCGGGCGGCATGGGCCAGCGCGCCATGATCGCCATGATGCTGGTGGCCAATCCCGAGATGCTGATCGCCGACGAGCCGACCTCGGCGCTCGACGTCACCGTCCAACTCGACGTGCTCGGCATCCTCGACCGGCTGGTCGGCGAGCGCGGCATGGGACTGGTCTTCATCTCGCACGACCTCAGGCTGGTGTCGTCCTTCTGCGACCGGGTGGTCGTCATGTATGCCGGCAAGGTGGTGGAGCAGTTGAAGGCCTCCGACCTGAAGAACGCCGAGCACCCCTATACGCGCGGCCTGCTCGACTGCATGCCCAAGATCGGCGCCGACCGCCACCCGCTGCCGGTGCTGGAGCGCAAGCCGGAGTGGGCGCTGTGAACGGCCGCAACGAGGGACCCCCACCCCTGACCCCTCCCCACAAGGGGGAGGGGAACCGGATGGAGCCATGCCAACCCTATACCCGCGATTTCCCAGGGACGGTGACGCTGGCGTCCCCCTCCCCCTTGCGGGGAGGGGCCGGGGGTGGGGGTAAATCCATGCCGAGCGGAGTGGGGCCATGACCGCCGCGCTCTCCGTCAAAAACCTCGAAGTGACGTTCGACCGTTTTCGCGCGCTGAAGGGGGTCAGCCTCGATGTCGAAAAGGGCGAATCCTTCGGGCTGGTCGGCGAGTCCGGTTCCGGCAAGTCGACGCTGCTTCGGGCCGTTGCGGGGCTGGCGCCGGTGTCGGCCGGCGCGATCGCCGTCGACGGCGAGACGCTGGGCAGGCGCCGGACGAAAGCCTTCTACCGCAAGGTGCAGATGGTGTTCCAGGACCCCTACGGCTCGCTGCACCCGCGCCAGACGGTGGACCGGCTGCTGCAGGAGCCGCTTGCCATCCATGGCATCGGCGACGGCGAACGGCGCATCCTGCGGGCGCTCGACGAGGTCGGGCTCGGCTCCGGTTTCCGCTTCCGGTATTCGCATCAGCTTTCCGGCGGCCAGCGCCAGCGCGTGGCGATCGCGCGGGCGCTGATCCTGGAGCCGTCGATCCTGCTGCTCGACGAGCCGACCTCGGCGCTCGACGCCTCCGTGCAGGCGGAGGTGCTCAACCTTCTGGAAGAGGTGCGCCGGGCGCGCGGCCTGACCTTCCTGATGGTCAGCCACGACCTCGCCGTCGTTACCCATATGTGCGACCGGCTGATGGTGATGCAGAACGGCGAGGCGGTCGAACATCTCGACGCCGCCGATCTCGCCAGCCGCCAGGTTACGAAGGATTATACGCGCAACCTGCTCAAGGCCAGCGAAGGGTTTTCACGCCCGGCGTGATACCGCATCCGGCCATCGGCAGGCCCAACGGCTCGCCCGCGGTGCGGGCTTGAGCAAAGGCTGAAATAGCGCGAGATTGGGCAACAGACCGTGCAGGCCCGACAACCAGAGCTGCCTTGAGAGGACCCGATGAAGAACGCCGCCATTTCCGAACGCAAGAACGCCGCCATCTCGCGCGGCGTCGGCATGACCACGCAGATCTACGCCGACCGCGCCGAAAACTCGGAGATCTGGGACGTCGAGGGCAATCGCTACATCGACTTTTCCTCCGGCATCGCCGTGGTCAACACCGGCCACCGCCACCCCAAGGTGATCGCGGCGGTCAAGGCGCAGCTCGACCGCTTCACCCATACCTGCCATCAGGTCGTGCCGTATGAGAACTACGTGCACCTGGCCGAGCGCCTGAACGGCATGCTGCCCGGCAAGTTCGAGAAGAAGACGATCTTCGTCACCACCGGCGCCGAGGCGGTGGAGAACGCGATCAAGATCGCCCGCGCCGCCACCGGCCGGCAGGCGGTCATTTCCTTTGCCGGCGGCTTCCACGGCCGCACCTTCATGGGCATGGCGCTGACCGGCAAGGTGGTGCCCTACAAGGTCGGCTTCGGCGCGATGCCCGGCGACGTGTTCCACGCGCCGTTCCCGGTGCCGTTGCACGGCGTTTCGGTGGCCGACGCGCTGGCGGCCTTGGAGCGGCTGTTCAAGGCCGACGTCGATCCAAACCGGGTCGCCGCCATCATCGTCGAGCCGGTACAGGGCGAAGGCGGCTTCTATGAAGCGCCACGCGAATTCACCTCGGCGCTGCGCAAGATCTGCGACCAGCACGGCATCTTGTTGATCGCCGACGAGGTGCAGACCGGCTTTGCCCGCACCGGCAAGATGTTCGCCATGGAGCACCACGACGCGGTGCCGGACCTCACCACCATGGCCAAGAGCCTCGCCGGCGGCTTCCCGCTTTCGGCGGTGACGGGCCGGGCCGAACTGATGGACGCGCCCGGACCGGGCGGCCTCGGCGGCACCTATGCCGGCAATCCGCTGGGCATCGCGGCGGCGCATGCCGTGCTCGACGTGATCGAGGAGGAAAAGCTCATCGACCGCGCCAACGCGCTCGGCGGCCGGCTGAAGCAGCGGCTGGAATCGCTGCGCGACGACGTGCCCGAGATCGTCGATATCCGCGGCCCCGGCTTCATGAACGCGGTCGAGTTCAACGATGTCCAGAAAGGGCTGCCCTCGGCCGAGTTCGCCAACGCCGCGCGGCTGAAGGCGCTGGACAAGGGCCTGATCCTGCTCACCTGCGGCGTCTACGGCAACGTCATCCGCTTCCTGGCGCCGATCACCATCCAGGACAACGTCATGAACGAGGCGCTGGACATTCTGGAAAGCTCGATCCGCGAGGCACGGGCGTAACTTTTCTTCTCCCCTGCTGGGAGAAGGTGTCGCGAAGCGACGGATGAGGGGAAACGCCGCCCCTCATCTACATGCCGTCATCTGCCCTAGCGTGCATTCATCATTCTTCGCCCCCGTAAACGGGGCGAGGAAAACAGTTTCGGCGTTACTCCGCCGCCTGCTTCTGCTGATACGCCGCCAGCGCCGCCTTCAGCGCATCGGGACCGCCGACGGCGACTTCCAGTGACGGCGAAAAGCCGGCGCCGAGCATCTTGCGGCCGAGCATGTGGTCGGCCGGCTTGTTGATCGATTCGACGCCGATCAGCCGGTCGCCGCCATAATGATAGATGGAGAATTTGTTCTCGTCCGGCTCGCCCACCACGACCGTCTGATCGCTGCCCGAGGTCAGGCCGACCATCTGCAGCTTCATGTCGCCGATGTCCGACCAGAACCACGGCACCGCCGCATAGCTGTCTGCGCGGCCGACAATCGTGCGGGCGGCAAGGCGCGCCTGGTCGGTGGCGTTCTGCACCGATTCCAGCCGCACGTCGCCGCCGGTGAACCAATGCCGGTAGTTGGCCACGTCGCCCACCGCCAGCACCTGCGGCACGGACGTCCGCATCTGGCCGTCGATTTTGATGCCGTTGGCGACGGCGATGCCCGCGGCCTCGGCCAGTTCGACATTGGGCACCACGCCGATGCCGATGATGACCATCTGCGCGGCCAGGCGCTCGCCCGACGCGGTGATGGCGGCGATGACATGGCCGTTCTCGCCTTCCAGCCGGGCGACCGTCGTGCCGGTCAGGATGCGCACGCCCATGGCTTCCAGCCGCTGGCGCACATGCGAGCCGATGGCCGGCGCGACGGCGCGGCCGAGCAGGCGGTCGACGGCTTCCACCACCGTTACCTTGCGGCCGCCGAGCGTCAGCGTCGCGGCGATCTCGAGGCCGATGAAGCCGCCGCCGAGGATGACGACTTCCCCGGCAGCGCCGCTAAGTTCGCGGATCAGGCGCGCATCGCCGATCGAGCGCAGCGACAGCACGCCTGCCAGGTCGGAGCCCGGCAGCGGCAACAGGCGCGGGCGCGAGCCGGTCGCCAGCACAAGATGGTCGAAAGGGAGTGTGCCGCCGCCGGCCAGTTCGAGGCGGCGCCCGCCCAGATCGATGCGCTCCGCCCGAAGGCCGGGCCGGAAATCGATGGCGTTGCCGCCATAGAAGGTCTCGCCGCGCAAGGGCTGCGGCTTCGCCTCCACGTCCTTGATGAAGGTCTTCGACAGCGGCGGCTTGTGGTAGGGCAGTTCGTTTTCGTCGCCGAGCAGCAGGACCGGGCCGTCATAGCCCTCCTCGCGCAGGCTGGCGGCGGCCTGGACGCCCGCATGTCCCGCCCCGACAATGACGACACCGTTACTCATGCTGCCCTCTTTGCCTGCTTTCGCGCGTGGTCCATCCTATGGCGAACGCGATGGGAAACGGTGGTCCGGTTCCGCCACGAAAGCCATCATTCCGGTCGCACCTGGAACGGCTGTTTGTCAATCGCGCCGATCGGGGCAGGCCCGGAATATGGTTTGCACCAAAAACATGACCGTTTCAGTTTAGAATTATTCTAAACTATTGTTTCGATTGATTTTTCTTGACCGAAACAGTTGACTTTCAGCCACGCCACCGTTTTATGAAAGCCAAGCGCGATGGCGCACCTTTGATGTCTGGGCCTTGAACCCGTTCGATTGGAGGCACTTCGGTGTTTTGTTCGACCAGCCAATTCCCCTGGCCCCTGTTGCCGGCTGCTGTCCCGGCGGACGCCCCTGAATGCCGTCCTGCCCCGGGTATGGCCGCCGCTCTGCTTCCCTGAAATTGCCGAGGAGACAACCATGAGAACGACACGGGTCAGGGCACGCATCGCCGGCAGGCTCGCCGCGCTCGTCGCCACGGCGGCGCTGACGACGGCGGCCTTCGTCTTGCCGACAAAGGCGGAGACGGACGCGAAGGCGGTCATCAAGACCTATGCCGATATCGCGCTCGCCAAATATGAGGATTCGCTGACCACCGCGCAGGCGCTGGACAAGGCGGTGGACGCGCTGATCGCCACGCCCTCGGCCGACACGCTCGCCGCTGCGCGGGACGCCTGGAAGGCGGCCCGCATTCCCTACCAGCAGACCGAGGCCTACCGCTTCGGCAACCCGGTCGTCGACGACTGGGAAGGCCGCGTGAACGCCTGGCCGCTGGACGAAGGGCTGATCGACTATGTCGATGCCGGCTACGGCACCGAGTCGGACGAGAATTCGCTCTACACGGCCAATGTCATTGCCAACAAGACGATCAAGATCGACGGCAAGGACGTCGACGCCACCAATCTCACGCCGGAATTCCTCTCCGGCACGCTGCAGGAAGCAGGCGGCATCGAGGCCAATGTCGCCACCGGCTATCACGCCATCGAGTTCCTGCTGTGGGGCCAGGACCTCAACGGCACCGGTCCGGGCGCCGGCGACCGCCCGCATACGGACTACGACACCGCCAACTGCACACACGGCAATTGCGACCGCCGCGCGCAGTACCTGAAATCGGCTTCCACGCTGCTGGTCGCGGATCTCGAGGAGATGGTCGGCAACTGGAAGGACGGCGGCGCTGCGCGCAAGGCCCTCGAGGACGGCGAGCCGAACGCCGGCATCACGGCCATCCTGACCGGCATGGGTTCGCTTTCCTACGGCGAACTGGCCGGCGAGCGCATGAAGCTCGGCCTGCTGCTGCATGACCCAGAAGAAGAGCACGACTGCTTCTCCGACAACACGCACATGTCCCACCTGGAAGACGCCGTCGGCATCCGCGACGCCTACCACAACCGCTATACCCGCATCGACGGCTCGACGGTTTCCGGGCCTTCGGTTTCCGACATGGTCAAGGCCGCCGATGCGGCGCTGGACAAGGAGCTTTCCGACAAGCTCGACCTGACGGTTTCGAAGATGGAAGCGATCAAGGCGCGCGCCGACAGCGGCGAGGCCTACGACCAGCAAATCGGCGAGGGCAACACCGAAGGCAACGACACGGTGCAGGCGGCGATCGGCGGGCTGATCGACCAGACCAAGTCGATCGAGCGGGCCGTGTCGGTGCTGAAGCTCGACGCCATCGCCTTCGAAGGCTCCGACAGCCTCGACGCGCCGGACAAGGTCTTCCAG
This sequence comes from Aquamicrobium soli, assembly GCF_042646345.1. NCBI lineage: Bacteria > Pseudomonadati > Pseudomonadota > Alphaproteobacteria > Hyphomicrobiales > Phyllobacteriaceae > Aquamicrobium > Aquamicrobium soli. The sequence continues at coordinate 7,432 of NZ_JBHRTK010000012.1, forward strand.
TAAGGAACAATCCACCCAGCCAGACGGGGCGCATGCCCCGCCAGCCATCGAGACGACCATGCTGATCTGCCAATGCAATGTCCTTACCCAGAAAGAGGTCGAGCAGGCCATCGTCGCGCTGCTCGATCAGGATCCGTGGCAACTCATCGTGCCGGCCAAGGTCTATCATTCGATGAAGAAGCGTGGCCGCTGTTGCGGCTGCTTCCCAAATGTGGTGGAAACGATCATTCGGGTAACCGAAGACTATCATGCCAGATCCGCAACGGACGGCGTGGATATCGTGACACACCTGGATCGCGTGAGGGAACTGCGCGTCCAATACGGGAGCACCGCGCATGAAAGGCGAACCGCAAGTCATCGAGCGGCTTAACGAAGCCCTCTTCCTGGAACTCGGCGCCGTCAACCAGTACTGGGTTCATTTCCGCCTGCTGGAGGACTGGGGCTACACCAAGCTCGCCCGCAAGGAACGCGCCGAATCGATCGAGGAAATGCACCATGCCGACAAGCTGGTGGCGCGCATCATCTTCCTCGAAGGCCACCCGAACCTGCAATCCGTGGCGCCGCTGCGCATCGGCCAGAACGTCAAGGAAGTGCTGGAATCGGACCTGGAAGGCGAATACGAGGCCCGCACCGCCTACAAGCGCTCGCGCGAAATCTGCAACGAGCTCGGCGACTACGTCACCATGAAGCTGTTCGAGGAACTGCTGGCCGACGAGGAAGGCCATATCGACTTCCTCGAAACGCAGCTCGACCTGCTCGCCTCCATCGGCGACGAGAAATACGGCCTGCTCAACGCCGACTCGGCCAACGAGGCCGAATAGGACATGCCTGGATGCGGCGCCTGACGCGATTCCTGCGCCGCATAGCCATTGCCTGCACGGTTGTCGTCTCGACGGCAGCAGTTGCCGCCGATCTTGACGGTGTTGCCGCCGCGCGCACCGACCTGTCGCCTGCCGACCTCGCCCGCGTCGAGGCGGTCACCAAACCGGCTGTCGATTTCTCCAGGGCGGAGCCCTTCGAGACCATGCAGGGCGGGGCCGGCACGTCGAAAAAGCGTGCCGACGCCAACGCCTTCTCGCATCCGGCCGGCAACCTCACCTTCGAGCAACGCGGCACCTTCGGGCTGGGCGAGGCGCTGTTCCGTAAACTGTGGGTGTCGGCGCCTTCCTCGACGCAGGCTTCCGACGGGCTCGGCCCGCTCTACAACGCACGCGCCTGCGATGCCTGCCATGTGAACAACGGGCGCGGCCACCCGCCTGAGGCCGGCCCCACCTCGATGCTGCTGCGGCTGGCGCGCGCCGCCGGCACGGCGGAGGAACAGGCGAAGATCGCCGGCCACGAAGCGCTCAACTTCCCCGATCCGGTCTATGGCCGGCAATTGCAGGAACTGGCGGTGCCGGGCGCGGCCGGCGAAGGGCGGATGGCCATCCGCTACGAGGAACAGCAGGTGACGCTCGGCGACGGTAGCGTCGTTTCGCTGCGCAAGCCGAGCTATGCGGTCGAGAACCCGACCTACGGGCCGCTCGATCCGAAAACGACGCTGTCGCCGCGCATGGCCAGCCCGCTGATTGGGCTCGGTCTCGTCGAGCAGATCGATCCGGCCGATATTTTTGCCCATGCCGATCCCGACGACGCGGACGGCGACGGCATTTCCGGCAGAGCCTCTATCGTGCGCGATCCCGTCAGCGGCAAGCCGACGCTCGGCCGCTTCGGCTGGAAGGCGGAGCAGGCGACGATCCGCCAGCAGGCGGCTGACGCGCTGGCCGACGACATCGGCATTTCCTCGCCCGAAGCGCCACGGCACTGGGGCGACTGCACCGAAGCCCAGACCGCCTGCCGGGCGCTGCCGGCCGGCGTGCAGGCGCGCCTCGGCGACACCGAAGCCCCGGCGCCGGTCATCGACCTCGTCACCTTCTACACGCAGAACCTTGCCGTTGCGGCGCGGCGCGGCGGCGACGACGGCAAGGTCCTCGAAGGCAAGCGGGCGTTCTACGAAATGGGCTGCGTAGCCTGCCACACACCGAAATTCGTCACCCGACGCGACGCACCGGACAAGGCGCAGGCCTTCCAGTTGATCTGGCCCTATTCCGATTTCCTGCTGCACGACATGGGCGAGGGGCTGGCCGACGGCCAGCAGGCAGGCATGGCCTCGGGAAACGAATGGCGCACGCCGCCGCTATGGGGCATTGGCCTGGCGAAAAAGGTCGGCGGCCATGCCTTCTTCCTGCATGACGGGCGCGCCCGCAGCCTACCCGAGGCGATCCTGTGGCATGGCGGCGAGGGGCAAAAGGCACGCGACCGCTTCGCCGCCGCATCTGCCGCCGAACGCGCGGCGCTGATCAAATTCCTGGAGTCCTTGTGATGACAAGACGGTTTTCTCTCGCTTGGATGCTGGCGCTCGCCTTGCCCTTCGCCCTGTCGGCAGCACCGACCGCGACGGCAGCGGTAAAGGCGTCGGATGTGATCGGGGCGGCCGTCGACGGGTTCGTGCGGCCCGCCTATGACGACCTGCACAACCGGGCCACCGACCTCGGCAAGACCATGCAGGCGCTGTGCGAAGCCCCCTCTCCTGCCGCTCTGGAGGCCGCGCGAACCGGGTTTTCCGGTGCCGTCGCGGCCTGGTCCACGGTCGAGATCATCACCTTCGGCCCGATCCGCCAGGACAACCGGATGGAACGGATGCTGTTCTGGCCCGACCGGAAGGGCATCGGCCTGAGGCAGGTGCAGGCGGCGCTGGCCGGCAAGGACGAGACGGCGACCGACCCCGCCCAACTCGCGACCAAAAGCGTCGCCATGCAGGGCTTCGGCGCGCTGGAGTTCGTCCTTTACGGCACCGGCGCGGAGGCGCTTGCCACCGGCGACGCCTATCGCTGCCGCTATGGAGCAGCCATTGCCGGCAACATCGCGACGATCGCCGGCGACGTCGCCGCCGCCTGGAACGACAAGGCTGGGTTTGCCGCGCAGTGGGCCAATCCGGGGCCTGACAATCCGCTCTACCGCGACGGCAACGAGGCGGTGACCGAACTGATCAGCGTCTTCATCAACGAGCTGGAGATGGTGCGCGATGTGCGCCTGAAAGGCTTTTTCGGCACGACGCCCGATGCCGACAAGCCGAAACAGGCGATCTACTGGCGCTCGCAAAACACCGCCGCCTCGCTTGCCGCCAATCTCAACGGCATGGACCGGCTGTTCACCGTTTCGAAGATCGGCGAAGCGCTTTCGCCGGAGGCTCGCTGGATGGCCGATTCCATCCATATCCAGCTGGCCAACGGCGTGGCCGATGCGCGCGCCGTCACCGGCCCGATCGACGAGGCGCTGGCCGATCAGGCGCGGCGCGCCAGACTGGAGCATTTCGCGCTGGTGACCAGCACGCTTTCCGCCTTGATCGGCACGCGCATGACCGCGGAATTCGGTCTTACCGCCGGCTTCTCCTCGCTGGACGGGGATTAAGGCCGATGCACAACGCCTTCATTCGGACGGGCCGGGAGCTTCATACCCCCACCCCTGGCCCCTCCCCACAAGGGGGAGGGGATTCGGAAAGCTCACCGCCAGATTCCCCTCCCCCTTGTGGGGAGGGGCCAGGGGTGGGGGTAACTTTACCGGCAAAGACATCTTCAGCATCGATGAGAGCGTCCCATGCGCACGCGTCTGATTGACCGTCGCGATTTCCTGAAGGCGGCGGGCGCGGGCTTCGCGGCGGCGCTGGCGCCATCGGCGTGGGCGGCCGCGCTTGAAACCGATGCCGTGTTCGCCACCGCATTCGTGCGGCGCGACGGCAGCTATGGCGCGGGCATTCTTTCCGAAGCCGGCAAGCTGCTCTATTCGGTGGCGTTGCCGGACCGGGGCCACGACGTGACCTTCGATCCGGTGTCACAGCGCTCGGTGGTGTTTCCGCGCAAGCCCGGCACCGTCGCCGTCGTCTTCGATCATACGCGCCGGACGGAGCCGCTTACCATAGCCAGCAACTCCGGGCGGCATTTCTACGGCCATGGCGTGTTCTCGCCGGACGGGGCGCTGCTCTACGCCACCGAGAACGATTTCGACAACGCCGCCGGCATGATCGGCATCTATGACGCGAAAGGCGGCTTTGCCCGTGTCGGCGAATTTCCGACCCATGGCGTCGGCCCGCACGAACTCATGCTTCTGGACGACGGGCGCACGCTCGCCATCGCCAATGGCGGCATCGAAACGCATCCGGATTTCGGCAAGGCCAAGCTCAACCTGGCGACGATGCAGCCTTCCTACGTGCTGGTCGATCGCCTTTCCGGCGATCTCCTGGAGAAGCACCAACTGCCGCCCGACCTCAACCGGCTTTCCATCCGCCACATGGACGCGGACGGGTCCGGCACGATCTGGTTCAGCTGCCAGTATGAGGGGGCGACCGCGGATAGGCCGCCGCTGGTCGGGCGCGCGCCGCGCGGCAAGGAGCTCGAACTCCTGGAAATGCCGGAAAAGGCGCTGAACAGCCTGCACAACTATATCGGCGCGATGGCGGCCAACCGCGAGGCCGGCACCATGGCCGTGTCCTCGCCGGCCGGCAACAGCTACGTGGTTTTCGATACGACGAGCGGCAAGGTGGTTTCGGCGACCGACATGACGGAAGTGTGCGGCATCGCTCCCGACCGCGACGGCTTCATCGCCACTAGCGGCGCCGGCGCCATCGCCCCGTCGAGGCGGGCGGCCGTGTCGGAACCGGGCTATGTGTGGGACAACCACATGCTGCGGATAAGGCCACCCGCGTAACCTATTTGTCCGGGGTCTCGCCGTGCGGCGGCGTGGTTTCGTCGGCCGGCTTGTAGAGGTAGAAAAACTGCCAGGCGCCGTAGGCCGCAAAGGCCAGCGCGATCAGGCCCCAGGTCGACGAGCCCCCGTAAAATTCGAGCGCGGCCCAGACGGCGCAGCCCGCGACGATGGCGATGCGCCGCCACAGGGGCCGGAAGAACGGGTGCTCATAGTCCTTCAGCAGGGCCATCAGGCAGCATTCTTGCGGGCGAGCCGCGCCTTGATGCTTTCGACATCGGCACGCGGGGTCGCGGAAAACAGCGTGCGGGTATAGCTGTGCTGGGGATCGGAAAAGACAGCGTCGCGCGAGCCGTATTCGACCGCCTCGCCGAAATACATCACCATCACGTCGTCCGCGATGTAGCGCACCACCGACAGGTCGTGGCTGATGAAGATATAGGTAAGCTGGAACTCGTCCTGCAGGTCGGCCAGAAGGTTGAGCACCTGCGCCTGCACCGAAAGGTCGAGCGCCGAAACCGGCTCGTCCAGCACCAGCAGGCTCGGCCTCAGCATCAGCGCGCGGGCGATGGCGATGCGCTGGCGCTGGCCGCCGGAGAACATGTGCGGGTAGCGGTTGAAGTGCTTGTCCTCCAGTCCGACCTTCCGCAGCATGTCGTAGGCACGCTCGCGCCGCTCGGCCGCCGGCATCGAGGTGTTGATGACGAGCGGCTCCATCAGCACGTCGCCGATCTTCTGGCGCGGGTTGAGCGAGCCGTAGGGGTTCTGGAAAACGATCTGCACCTTGCGGCGAAGTTCCGGCGTCGGCCGCCCGGCGGCGATATCGATCTTGTGGCCGTCGAGGAACAGCTCGCCCGACGTCGCCGGATCGATGAGGGTGATGATGCGCGCCAGCGTGGACTTGCCACAGCCCGACTCGCCGACGATGGCCAGCGTCTTGCCCTTCTCCACCGAAAACGACACGCCCTTGACCGCGTGCACGATGCGCGCCGGCCTGAACACGCCGCCCTGCACGACATAATCGCGCTTGATATCCTTGCCCTCGACGACGATCGGGTTGCCGGTATCGGTCATTGCGGTGCCACGGCCACGCCGCCCTCCAGCATCAGCGCGGCAACGGTCGGCAGCCGGTCGCCGGTGGCGTTGTCGGGAAGGGCCGCCAGCAGCGCGCGCGTATAGGCATTCTTCGGCGCCTCGAACAGCGAAAGCACGTCGGCCTCCTCCATCTTGCGGCCCTTGTACTGGACGATGACCCGGTCGGCCGTCTCGGCCACCACGCCCATATTGTGGGTGATCATGATCATGCCCATGCCGTGCTCGGCCTGCAGCTTCATCAACAGGTCGAGGATCTGCTTCTGGATGGTGACGTCGAGCGCCGTGGTCGGCTCGTCGGCGATCAGCAGCTTCGGGTTGCAGGCGATCGCCATGGCGATCATGACGCGCTGGCACTGGCCGCCGGACATCTGGTGCGGATAGGAGGAAAGCCGCTCCTCCGGGTTGGGAATGCCGACCGCCTTGAACAGTTCGATGGCGCGGGCGCGCCGCTGGCGCTTGTCCATGCCGAGATGGAAGCGCAGCACCTCCTCGATCTGGAAGCCAACGGTGAAGCAGGGGTTGAGGCTCGCCATCGGCTCCTGGAAGATCATGGCGATGTCGCGGCCGACGATGCGGCGGCGCTCGGCCGCGCTCATCGCGAACAGGTCCTTGCCGGCAAACAGCGCCTTGTCGGCGGAAACCTTTGCCGTCCACGGCAGCAGCCCCATGACCGCCAGCATCGACACCGATTTGCCGGAGCCGCTCTCGCCGACGATGGCCAGCACCTCGCGCTCGTCGACATGAAGCGACACGCCGTCTACCGCCCGGAACGGGCCGGAGGCGGTGTCGAACTCTACGACGAGGTTTTCGATCTCAAGCAAGGCCATGGTCACGACCTCTTCATCTTCGGGTCGAGCGCGTCGCGCAGGCCGTCGCCGACGAGGTTGATGGCAAGCACCGTGACCAGGATGGCGATGCCGGGCAGGGTCACCACCCACCAGGCGCGCAGGATGAATTCGCGCGCTTCGGCCAGCATCGTACCCCATTCCGGCGTCGGCGGCTGCGCGCCCATGCCGAGGAAGCCAAGTGCGGCGGCATCGAGAATGGCGTTGGAGAAGGAAAGCGTCGCCTGCACGATCAGCGGCGCCATGCAGTTGGGCAGGATGGTCCTGAACATCAGCCGGATCGGCCCGGCGCCGGCGACTCGGGCGGCAACCACATAGTCGCGACTCTTCTCGGCCATCACCGCCGCGCGGGTGAGGCGCACGAAATGCGGCTGGTAGACCAGCGCGATGGCGATCATGGCGTTGTCGAGGCCAGGGCCGAGCACCGCCACCAGCGTCAGCGCGAGCAGCAGCGACGGGAAGGCCAGGATGATGTCCATCAGCCGCATGATGACGGTGTCCAGCCAGCCGCGGAAATAGCCGGCGAGCACGCCGACGAAGATGCCGACAACAAGCGCGATGGTGGTGACGACGATGCCGATGAACAGCGAATAGCGGGCGCCGAACAACAGCCGCGAAAGGATGTCGCGGCCGACCGCGTCGGTGCCGAGCAGGAATTCCCACCGCCCGTTCGCCTGCCACACCGGCGGCACCAGCACGGCGTCGCGATACTGCTGGTAGGGCTCGTGCGGGGCGATCAGCGGCGCCAGGATCGCCACCACGATCAGCGCCAGGAAGAACCACAGGCCGATGACCGCGCCCTTGTTCTCGGAAAAATAGAACCAGAACTCGGCAAGCTGGCGCCGGCGCGGCGACATCTCGTCCAGCGAAGAAGCGGTCTTGGCGGTCGCGTTGCTCATGGCGCCCTCAATACCGGATACGCGGGTTGACCAGCCCATAGGCGAGGTCGACGAGCAGATTGACGATCATGATGATGGCGGCGATCAGAAGCAACCCGCCCTGGATGACCGGATAGTCGCGCTTGAACACCGAATCCACCATCCACTTGCCGATGCCGGGCCAGGAGAAGATCGTCTCGGTGAGGATGGCGCCGGCCAGCATGACGCCGACCTGCAGGCCGATGGTGGTGATGACCGGGATCATGGCGTTGCGCAGCGCATGGATGCCGACGACACGGAACGGCGACAGTCCCTTGGCGCGCGCCGTGCGCACATAGTCCTCCGACAGCACTTCCAGCATGGCCGAGCGCGTCTGGCGCGCGATGACGGCCAGCGGAATGGTGCCGAGCACGATCGCCGGCAGGATGAGATGGCTGACCGCGGAGGTGAACGCCCCCTTCTGCCCAGAGAGCAGGGAATCGATCAGCATGAAGCCGGTGACCGGCGGGAAGAAATAGAGCAGGTCGATGCGCCCCGACACCGGCGTCCAGCGCAGGATGCCGGAAAACAGGATGATCAGCAGCAGGCCCCACCAGAAGATCGGCATCGAGTAGCCGACCAATGCCGCCCCCATCACCGACTGGTCGAAGAAGGAACCGCGCTTGATGGCGGCGAAGACGCCGGCCGGAATGCCGAGCACGATGGCGAAGATGATGGCGCAGACGGACAGTTCCAGCGTCGCCGGGAACAGCGCGAAGAACTGCTGGATGATCGGCCGCTTGGTGACGATGGAGGTGCCGAAATCGCCGTGCAGGATGCCGCCGATATAGGACAGGTATTGCATGACCAGCGGCCGGTCCATGCCGAGTTCGTGCATGATCTGGGCGTGGCGCGTCGGGTCCATCACCCGCTCGCCCGACATCAGCATGACCGGGTCGCCCGGCAACAGCCGGATGAAGGCGAAGGCGATGATCGACACCCCGATGAAGGTGGGGATGAGGATCAGGAGCCGGCCAAAGAAGAATTTGAGCATGGATGTCCTATGACATCTCGCCCCGACCGGATCAATCGGCCGGGGAGAAAGGCAACGCCCGGCCTGGGCCGGGCGTTGCTGTTGGCTTTATTCGGCGATGTCGACGTTGTCGAAGCGGTGGATGCCGAGCGGGTCCTGGGTAAAGCCGGTGACCTTCTTCGACATCGGCATGAACACGGTCGAGTGGTCGATGGTCGCCCACGGGGCTTCCTTCTTGAAGACGACCTGCGCCTGTTCGTAGAGCTTGGCGCGCTCGGCCTGATCGGACGTCACCTTGGCCTTCTTGACCAGCTCGTCGAACTCCTTATTGCACCACTGGGCGCGGTTGTTGCCGCCGACGGCGGTGCAGCCGAGCAGGGTATCGAGGAAGTTGTCCGGATCGCCGTTGTCGCCGGTCCAGCCGAGGATGACGGCGCCGTCGCGGTCCTTGTCGGAGGAGCGCTTCAGGTACTCGGCCCACTCATAGGTGACGATCTCGGCCGAGACGCCGACCTTGGACAGGTCCGCCTGCATCAGCTCGGCGGCGCGGCGCGCGTTGAGCATGTAGGGGCGCGACACCGGCATCGCCCAGATCTTCATCTTCAGGTCCTTGACGCCGGCGGCCTCGAGCGCGGCCTTGGCGGCGTCGGGATCGTATTTGTCGTCCTGCACCGCATCGTTATAGGACCACATGGTCGGCGGGATCGGGTTCTTGGCGACCTGTGCCTGCCCCTCGAAGACCGCGTCGACGATCGCCTGCTTGTTGATCGCTTGGTTCAGCGCGCGGCGCACCTCGGCCTTGTCGAACGGGGCCACCAGCGTGTTGTAGGCGAGATAGGCGACGTTGAGGCCGGCCTGCTCCTCGACATTCAGGTCGGGATTGCCCTTCAGCGCCTCGACGTCGGCGGCGTTCGGATACGGATAGATCTGGCACTCGCCCGCTTCCAGCTTCTGCCGACGCACGGACGCGTCCGTGGTGATGGCGAAGACGAGGTCGTCGATCTTGGGCGCGCCGTTCCAGTAGTCGGCGTTGGCCTTGTAGCGGATCGCCGCGTCAGGCTGATAGGCGACGAAGGTGAACGGACCGGTGCCGAGCGGCTGCTGGTTCATCTGCTCCATCTTGCCGTCCGCCGAGAGCTTGTCGGCATATTCCTTCGACAGCACGGAGGCGAAGTCCATGCCGAGGTCGGCCAGGAACGGCGCCTCGGGATGGTTCAGCACGAACTTGACCGTGTGGTCGTCGACCTTCTCGATCGACTTGATGAGGTCGGGGAAGCCCATGCCGGCCGAATATTCCCAGCTCGCGCCCGCCACATACTTGTTCCACGGATCGTCCGCCTTGAGCTGGCGATCGAAGGAGTAGATCACGTCGTCGGCGTTGAACTCACGGCTCGGCGTGAAGAAGTCGGTGGTCTGGAACTTGACGCCCTGGCGCAGCTTGAAGGTGTATTCGAGGCCGTCGTCGGAAATGGTCCAGCTTTCGGCGAGGCCGGGCTCGATCTCGGTCGAGCCGTGCTTGAACTCGACGAGACGGTTGTAGACCGTGCGCGAGGAAGCGTCGAACGTGGTGCCGGCGGTATAGAGGCCGGGATCGAAGCCTTCGGGCGACCCTTCCGAGCAATAGACCAGCGTCTTGGCGTTGGCAGCGCCTCCCAGCACCGTTGCAGCCAGCAACGCAGCCGCAAAAGCCATTTTCTTTTTCATGGAGAACTCCCTGATTATTTCCAAGCCCCTCTAGCAGGCTCGTGAAGGCCGCATATAAGCATCAAATTCACCCTAGTGGAACTGCCCGCTTGCATTCCCCAAGGAAAGCGGAAAAGCATTCCGTCTATCTTTAATTCGAAGAATTCTTTTCCAAATTTCGATCGCGCCTCATATATCAGTGGTCTTTTTTTCGCCTTTTTCAGTCCCGCTCGACCCTGTCACTCCGCCTTGCAAGCGCCTGCATAGTTGGTGATACATAAGCCAACCGAGGGAGAAACGCGTGGCCAAAGCGACGGAAACGACCGGTCGGGCGAAGGGCGGGAGCGCCTCCGAACCGTCGCCGGAAACAGGCGGGACAGAAGCCGCTTCCGAAAACCGCGCCAGCCCCCCTCCTCTGCCCGATGCCACGAAAACGGACGCGGCGCGGCCCCCGTCAAAACCCTGGCTCAAAAGCTACCCGAAGAACATGGCGGCCGAGATCGGCGCGCTTCCGGCCAATTCGATCGGCGAACTGCTGGTCAAGGCCTGCAAGCAACATGCGGGGCGGACGGCCTTCGTCTCGATGGGCACGAACCTCAGCTACGCCCAGCTGGAGCGGCGCTCGGGCGCGCTGGCCGCCTGGCTGCAATCGCGCGGCATCCCGAAAGGCGCGCGCGTTGCGCTGATGATGCCCAACGTGCTGCAATATCCGATCGCGATGATGGCGCTGCTCAGGGCCGGCTGCGTCGTCGTCAACGTCAACCCGCTCTATACGCCGCGCGAGCTGGAGCACCAGTTGAAGGATTCCGGCGCCGAGGCAATCGTCATCCTGGAGAATTTCGCCAGGACGCTGCAAACCGTCGTCGCCAGGACCGGCATCAAGCACATCGTCGTCGCCTCCATGGGCGACCAACTGGGCGAGCTCAAGGGAGCGGTCGTCAACTTCGTCGTGCGGCGGGTGAAGAAGCTGGTGCCGGCCTGGTCGCTGCCCGGCCATGTCCGCTTCAACGCGGCGCTGAAGGCCGGCGACGCACTGCCCTTCAAGCCGGTGAAGACCACGCCCGACGACATCGCCTTCCTGCAATATACCGGCGGCACCACCGGCGTCTCCAAGGGCGCGACGCTGCTTCACCGCAACATCCTGGCCAACGTCGCCCAGCTCGCCCTGTGGGTGGAGGACGCCTACGCGGTCAAGCCCAAGCCGGCGCACGCCACCTATATCTGCGCGCTGCCGCTCTACCACGTCTTCGCGCTGACGGTGAACGCGCTGATGGGCATGCAGCAGGGGGCGCAGAACATCCTGATCCCGAACCCGCGCGACATTCCCGCCTTCGTCAAGGAACTGGCGCGCCAGCCGTTCCATATCTTCCCCGGCCTCAACACGCTGTTCAACGCGCTGCTGAACAACGACGATTTCCGCAAGCTCGACTTCAGCGCGCTGCGGCTCAGCCTCGGCGGCGGCATGGCGGTGCAGAAGGTGGTGGCCGAGCGCTGGAAGGACGTCACCGGCAGCCACATCACCGAGGGCTACGGCCTTTCCGAGACCTCGCCGGTGGCGACGGCCAACAAATGCTCCTCCCCCGATTTCACCGGCACCATCGGGCTGCCGCTGCCTTCCACGGAACTGTCCATCCGCGACGACGCCGGCAACGAACTGGCGCTCGGCGACATCGGCGAGATCTGCATCAGGGGGCCGCAGGTGATGGCCGGCTACTGGAACCGGCCGGACGAGACCGCGAAGGTGATGACGGCCGACGGTTTCTTCCGCTCCGGCGACATGGGCTTCATGGACGAGGCCGGCTACACCAGGATCGTCGACCGCAAGAAGGACATGATCCTGGTTTCCGGCTTCAACGTCTATCCGAACGAACTGGAGGACGTGGTCTCGCGCCACCCGGGCGTGCTGGAAGTGGCGGCCATCGGGGTGCCCGACGAGCATTCAGGCGAGGTGCCGAAGCTGTTCGTGGTGCGCAAGGACCCCGCCCTCACGGAAGCCGACCTCGTCGCCTACTGCCGCGAGAACCTGACCGGCTACAAGCGTCCGCGCACGATCGAGTTCCGAACCGAACTGCCCAAGTCGCCCGTCGGCAAGATTCTGAGGCGCGAACTCAGGCCGAAGGACCCCGCCTGAGGGCAGGCCGGCGGCGCGCAATGACGCTACGGAATTCTTCTTGCCGGGATTATCGGCATATGATCGTATGACGATCAAAAGAAGTCGATTTCAATCCGACAGCCAAACAACGGCCGATAGCCAAACAATGGGAGGTTTGCATCGATGTCCACTGACTACAAAAGCGTTTCGCGCCGCCGTTTCCTTGAGGGAAGCGCCGTCGCCGTCGCGGCGGGTACCCTGGGAATGCCCTTCGTGCGAACGGCGCGAGCGCAGGCGGCGACCTTCAAGGCGGGTGTCATCACCTCGCTGTCGGGCGAGAACATCCTCGGCGGCAACCTGACCAAGCAGGGCTACGACCTGTGGGCGGACGCCATCAACGAGAAGGGCGGCGTCGAAGTGGGCGGCGATCGCTTCAAGGTCAGCATGTTCTACGGCGACGACCAGTCGAACCCGGCCACGGGCGCCGACGCCGCCGAGCGGCTGATCGTGCAGAACGAGGTCGACGTGCTGTTCGGTCCCTACACCAGCGGCTCCACCATCGCCGTGCAGCCGATCTGCCAGAAATACCAGGTGCCGATGATTTCCGGCTCGGCGGAATCGCCGAACGTCTGGAAGGCCAAACCCGAATTCAACTTCGGCATCATCCCGGCCGTGGACACTACCTCCGGCCTGTCGCTGGGCGTGCTGGCGAAGCTGTCCAACCCGGCGGCGAAGACGGTCGCCGTGATCGGCGTCAACGAGCCGTTCTCGAAGGAAACGGGCGAAGGCTTCCGCGACGGCGTCAAGGCCGCCGGGCTGGAACTGGCCGCCTACGAACTGGTGCCGCCGGAAGGCGACCTCACCCCGGTCATCTCCAAGATCGCCGCGCTCAACCCCGACGTCATCGCCGTCGGCGGCCATGAGGAGCCGCTGATCAACGTGGTCAAGACCTGCAAGTCGCTGAACTACCGGCCGAAGGCGCTGATCATGCATTACGGCATCACCAACCCGGCCTTCGCCCAGGCGCTGGGTCCCGATGCCGACGGCACGACGGGCGTCGTCGTCTGGCTGCCTTCCGTGGCCTACAAGGACGATCTGTTCGGCACCGCCAAGGACTTCGCCGACATGGCGACGAAGAAGCTGGGCGGCGAGCCGGACTATACGGCGGCCGGCTGCGCGGCGAGCGGCCTGGTGCTGGGCGATGCGCTGAAGCGCCTCGGCAAGAAGCCGGCGCTGACGCCGGAGGATCGCGTGGCGCTGAAGGACGCCATCGCCGAGACCGACATCCAGACCTTCTACGGGCCGATCAAGTTCGAGAAGGAAGGCGCCCATTACCACGACAACATCCAGCCGATCCCGGTACTGGTCCAGATACAGGGCGGCAAGGTCGTCGCCGTGGGACCGAAGGAAGCGGCGGCGGCCGACTACATCTATCCGTTGCCGGCCTGGAAATAAGCGAACCGGCGGGATGCGGACGGTGATGCGTTCCGCTCCCCGCTACTACGCTCAGGTAGTTGCGCATGCCCGTGAAATGACGGACCATGCGCAACCGATTGCCTGCCCGTTTCCCTGACGACGAACGGTTGCCGCCTTGGATCTTTTTCTCCAGACCTTGCTGAACGGCCTTCTGATCGGCGGCGTCATCGCCACCTTCACCATCGCCTTCCAGCTTACCTTCGGCGTGCTGCACGTCATCGACTTCGCCGTCGGCGGCTGGGTCGTGCTCGGCGGCTATCTCGGCTACTACATGGCGGCCGGGCTCGGCGTCGACGGCTTCCTCGCTATCCCGGTGGCGTTCGTGCTGTTCGGCGCCCTCGGCTACCTGATCGGACCGGTGCTCTACAATGTCCGCAACAGCCGCACGGCGCGGCCGGAACTGATGGCGCTGGCGCTGACCTTCGGCCTGTTCACGCTGCTGCGCGGCGGTATGCTGACGGCCTGGGGCTTCAACACCCGCAACGTGCCGACCGTGCTCAGCGGCCAGAGCCTGGCGCTCGGCCCGGTGACGGTGCCGATGATCCGCGTCGCGGCGGCGGTGTTCGCCATCGCCATCGCCGGCGGGCTGTTCGTCTTCCTCTACCGCACCCGCTACGGGCTGGCGATCCGCGCCACGGCCGAGAACCGCCAGAACGCGGCGCTGATGGGGGTCAACATCCGCCGCCTCAGCGCCAACGTCTACGGCCTCTATGCCGGCATCACCGCCATGGCCGGCGTGCTGATGGGGGCGATCTACTCGGTCAACCCCGAAGTCGGCCTGCGCTACACGCTGTTTGCCTTCTTCGTGGCGGTGCTGGCCGGCCTCGGCTCGGTCGGCGGCGCGCTGGTGGCCGCCCTGCTGCTCGGCGTCATCGAGGCTTTCGTCTCCACCTATGTCGGGGCGAGCTATTCGCTGCTGTCGATCTTCGGCACGCTGTTCCTGGTGCTCCTCATATCCCCCAAGGGGATATTGCGCAGGGGGTTGTGAGATGGCGGCACAACCCGTGAAATCGCGCCTCCCCGTCCTCGTGCTGATGGCGGCCATTCTGGTCGTGCTGGCGCTGATGCCGTTCCTGGTCAACAATTACTGGCTGCGCATCGCCACCGGCGCGCTGATGTGGGCGGGGCTCGCCTGCTCGTGGAACATGCTGGGCGGCTACGCAGGCTACATCAATTTCGGCCATTCGGCCTTCTTCGGCCTCGGCGCCTATGTGACCGCCTTCCTGATGAACGACCCGTTCGGCCTGCCGTTCGTCGCCACGATCCCGGCCGGCATGCTGGTGACGGCGCTGTTCGCGATCATCATCGGGGCACCGACGCTCAGGCTGCGCGGCGCCTATTTCGCCATCGCCACCTGGGCCTTCGCCGAGGTGCTGATCCAGTTCGCCTCGGCGGTGGACTTCACCGGCGGCATCGGCGGCATCGGCCTACCGCCCTATCTCAACGAACGCTTCTTCTACTACGCCATGTTCGGGGTCGCGGCCCTGACCTATCTCATCACCTGGGCCCTGTTCGAGCGCTCGCGCTTCGGCCTCAAGGTCAAGGCGCTGCGCGACCACGAGCCGGCAGCGGAAGCGCAGGGCATCAACACCGCGCTGGTCAAGCTGCAGACCTTCGTGCTCAGCGCGGTGACCGCCTCGGTGTTCGGGGCGATCTTCGCCTACTGGGTCACCTTCATCAATCCGAAGTCCGTGTTCGGCGGCGACATCACCGACCAGATGGTGGTGATGGTGCTGCTCGGCGGGCTGGGCAGCCTGTGGGGGCCGGCGATCGGCGGCGTGGCGCTGTTCGTGGTCAACCGGCTGGTGTGGATGTACTGGGGCGACACCGCCTTCTATATCGCCGTGCTCGGCGCCGCCATCGTGCTGGTGGTGCTGTTCCTGCCCAACGGCATCGCCGGCCTGTTTACCCGGCGCAAGGCGAACGCCCTCGACAAGATGGCCGGCAAGCTCGCCGGCGGCAGCGACGAAGGAGCGCGCCCATGAACCCGGCGACGCAGGCGCCGGCAAACGGCGATCCGATCCTGGTCGTGCGCGACCTTCACAAGCATTTCGGCGGCATCAAGGCCACCAACGGCGTCAACCTGGAGGTGAACCGGCGCGAGATCGCCGGGCTGATCGGCCCCAACGGCTCCGGCAAGTCCACGCTGTTCAGCCTGGTGTCGGGCACCGTGTCGCCCGACAGCGGCCAGATCCGCTTCGACGGCCACGAGATCGCCGGCCGCAACGCCCATGTGGTCGCGCGGCTCGGCCTTGCCCGCACCTTCCAGATCCCGGCGCTGTTCGACAACATGACGGTGACGGAGAATCTTCTCGCCGCGGCGGCACAGGCGCACTGGCAGGGCGCGCGGGAGCGGGCGGCCGAGACGCTTTCGCTGCTGAGGCTGGAGCATGTCGCCGACAACCGCGCCTCCGACCTGTCCGGCGGCCAGCAGAAGCTGCTCGAATTCGGCCGCGCGGTCATGCGGCAGGCCAGCCTGGTGCTGCTCGACGAGGTGACGGCGGGCGTGCACCCCAACATCCGCAAGATCATCCTCGAGGCGATCACGCAGTTGCGCGGACGCGGCATCACCTTCCTCATCATCGAGCACGACATGGAGATGGTGCGCAGCGTGTGCGACCGCATCATCGTCATGGATTCCGGCCGCGTGGTGACCAGCGGAACCTTCAACGACATCGTGCGCAACTCCGAAGTCATGCAAACCTACCTGGGGCGGCCGCAATGACCACGCTCGCCGCCGAAAACGTCGCCACCGGCTATGGCAAGCAGGAGATCGTCCACGGCGTCTCGCTGACGGCGGAGGCCGGCAAGATCACCTGCATCTTCGGCCCGAACGGCTGCGGCAAGTCCACGCTGCTCAAGGCCGTGGCCGGCGCGCTGCCGGTGTGGCGCGGCAGCGCCAGCCTCGACGGCACGACGCTTTCCAACCTGCCGGTACACGAGGTGGTGCGGCAGGGGCTGGTGCTGATGCCGCAGGGCGGCGGCGTGTTCCCGCGCCTCACCGTCATGGAAAACCTGCGCATGGGCGGCTATGCCCTTGCCGACCGCGGCGCGGTGGAGAGCCGCATCGAGGAACTGATCGGCCAGTACCCGTCGCTGGCGCGGCGGCGCAAGACGGCGGCCGGCGCGCTTTCCGGCGGCGAGCAGGCGATGCTGTCGCTGGCGCGCGCGCTGGTTTCAAAGCCGCGCTTCATCCTGCTCGACGAGCCGTCGGCCGGGCTGTCGCCGGCCATGGTGATCGAGACGCTGGAGCGCATCACCGGGCTGACCCGGCAGGGCATCGGCATCCTGATGGTGGAGCAGAACATCCGCGAGGCGATGCCGATCGCCGACAAGATCTACATCCTCGCCGCCGGCGAAAAGCGCTTCGAGGGAACGCCGGGCGACGTGCGCGACGACCGCCAGATCATGGATATCTACATGGGCGGCGCCTGAGGGCAGCCTGCTAACGGGCCGCTTCCCGCTGCCGCTCGCCGATCCACGTCGCGCAGGCCTGGCTGATCGCGTCATGGACGGCGCGGCCGATGGCGGCGCCCACGGCGGTATGCAGTCCGGCGAAGGCTTCGCCCGGCTCACCGGCCGGGGCAGCGACCACGATGCAATCCGTGCCGGTGCCCGTCGCCACCTGCCCGCCGACCTTCCAGCCGGCATCGATGACGGCGGCGGTGCGCGCCTCGGCCGCGATCGACAGGGCCTCCAGCTGCGCGCCTTGCGAAAGCGGCCGGTCGACATGGGCGAGAAGATTGATGGTGCCGACAGGCTTTGCCGGCAACGGCGGCGCCCCTACCCGGGCCGCGTTGCCGAGCCCGGCCGTCGCCAGGCAGGTGCCGGTCACGCCGTCGAAGCAGGCGGCCGCCAGGTGATGGCGGGCGACATCGCGCGACGTCATCAGATGGACGGCATCCGCATGGCCGGCCGCCGCCATCCTGGTTTCCAGCAGCTCGACGGGGTCGACCCCCAGCGGCAGGTCGTCGTCGCGCACATGCAGCCACGCCACCTTGCGCGCCTGGTCAAAACCCGGGCGGGTGAGCGACCAGCTCACCATCGCCTGCGGCGTGGCGAACTCGGCGACGAGGAAAGGAGCGGCGCAGGAAACGGCAAAGGCATTCATGCCGCCCTTGTTCCACCGTCCGCCGCCGCCCGCAAGCCGGCATGAGGCCGGAACCTGCACGGGTGGCGCTTGCGCCACAGCGGGACAAAAATTGTTCGCCGGCCCGCGCCCTTGCCGATTGACGCTTTCGCCCGCGGCCACTAGGGTCCGCGTTGGAATTGGCTCCGCCGCGAGGCGGATTAAAAGGGAACACGGTGACGCCGAACGACGGCTGAATCCGGGACTGCCCCCGCAACTGTAACCGTTGAGTCTTCTTCCACTAGCCACTGGGCGCGCTTCTGGCGCTCGGGAAGGCGGAAGAGCGGCGACGACACGGAAGTCAGGAGACCTGCCTTTTCCGGTCACCCAAGCCTGGACACGGGGTGTGTTCAAGCGCGGTCGTCCGTGGCGGTGACACTTTTGTGTTGCCGTGCGCCGGGCGGACCGGGTGGAACCCTCATTCCCCCCAACCAGTCGGATCACGGTTCGTTTTGAGCCAGGGCGCGATACGCGCCCAAGATTGCCTGGGGACCGAATTGAAGAAACTATCGATCACGACCAGCATGCTGGCATTGGCACTGACGGGCGCGCTCGCCGGCACGGCCGTCGCGCAGGATGCCCAGACCGACGAGCAAGGCGCGACGAAGCTCGACCGGCTTCTCATCACCACACCGTTGCGGCGCGAATCCTCGCTGGAGCGCTCGACCTCGTCGGTGACCGTGGTGAGCGAGGAAGACATCAAGCTGTCGGCGGCGCCGGACCTGCCCTCGCTGCTCAAGAGCTATCCGGGCGTCACAGTGACCTCGAACGGCGGCATGGGCGCCGATTCCAGCGTCTCGCTGCGCGGCGCGACCGCGGCGCAGACGCTGGTGCTGGTCAACGGTGTCCGCGCCGGTTCCGCCACACTGGGGACGGTCAACCTGTCCGCCATCCCGCTCACCTCGATCGAACGCATCGAGATCGCCAAGGGCGGGCATTCGGCGCAATACGGGGCCGACGCCATCGGCGGCATCATCAATATCATCACCAAGCAGGGCGGCGTCTGCGCCGACGGGCGCAAAAGCTGCGGCACGGCGACGGTGGGCGTCCTGCACCCGTGGGGCGGCTACCTCTCCGGCAGCGTACAGGGCCAGAGCGAACAGGGGGTCAACTATGCCTTCGGCGCACAGGTCATCGGAACGCAAGGCTATGACTTCACCTTGCCGGGGACATACGGCCATGATCCCGACAAGGACGGCTTCGTGCAGGGCTCGGCCAATTTCGCCCTGTCGAAGGACTTCGACTGGGGGCGGCTCTACGCCGATGGCCTGTATGCGCGCGGGCGCAACCAGTATGACAGCCAGCCGACGGACCAGACCGACACCCACAATTTCTCCGGCCGTCTCGGTGCCCGCATCGATCACTCCGACAACTGGTCTTCCACGGTCGAGTTGACCAGCGCGCTCGACTACGCCTCCAATTTCGGCCACGGCGTCGAGGGCGACGATTTCGACACGCTGCGCTACGGCATCCTTGCCTCGACGCAGAAGACCTTCGAGGTCAACGACGCCAGGCATACGGTGCTCGGCGGCGTGGAGGCCTATCGCGACTCGGTCGACGGCAGCACCGTTTCGGATGTCGCCTACGCCAGGACGAAGCGCGACCTCGCGGCCGTCTTCGGCCAGTACTCCTTCGAGTATCAGGCGCTCACCATCGATACCGGCCTGCGCTACGATCACGACGAACAGTTCGGCGGCGCCACCACCTTCAATATCGGCGCCAGCTACGAACTGACGGACGGGCTGGTGGCGCGCGCTTCCTACGCCACCGGCTTCCGCGCCCCGACCTTCAACGACCTTTATTATCCCGACCCCTTCACGCCGGGTAATCCCGACCTGAAGCCGGAAAAGTCGCGCTCCTTCGAAGTGGGCCTGAAGTGGCAGGCCACGGCCCAGACCAGCCTCGACATAGCCGTCTATCACATGCGGGTGAAAGACCAGATCAACTGGGCGCCGATTGCGCCGGGCAGCTTCATCTGGCAGCCGGACAACATCGACCAGGTGGAGGTCACCGGCTTCGAGGCGACATTGGCGCATGTGTTCAACGAGCAGTGGAGCGGCACCCTCGGCATCGATCTCCGCGATCCGCTGAACAAGAGCCCCGGCGTCCACGGAAAATACGTTCCCTATGGCGACCGCTTCAAGGCAACGGCAGGGCTGGCCTACAAGCCCACCGAGAAGCTGGAGCTTTCGGCGGCGGTGATCTATGGCGGAGCGCGTTACGCCGATGCCGCCAACACCATCAAGCTGCCAGACTATGTTACGGCCGACTTCACCGCCCTTTACGCACTGGACGCGCAGTCCCAGTTCAAGTTCTCGGTGGCGAACGCCTTCAATGAGCAGTACCAGACCAAGCTGGGTTACCGGGCGCCGGGGCGGACGATCGATTTCAGCTTCACCCGCTCGTTCTAGGGAAACAGCACCATGAACGCCGCCGCTGCGAAATGCCGGAAAATCGCAACCGCCGCGGCGGCGGCCGTCTTCGCTCTGGCATCCGCGCCCACCATCGCCCAGCCGGCGCCGCAGCGGGTCGTCTCCATCAACCTGTGCACCGACCAGATGGCGATGCTGATGGCCGCTCCCGGGCAGCTCAAGTCGGTGTCCTTCCTCGCCACCGAGAAGGGCACCTCGATGATGGTGGACGAGGCGGCCCGCTATCCCCTCAACCACGGCCAGGCGGAGGAAGTCTTCCTCATGCAGCCCGATCTGGTGCTGGCCGGCACCTATACCGCCAAGGCGACGGTAGGCCTGCTCGAGGAACTCGGCTTCCGCGTCGAGCAGTTCACGCCGGCTTCCTCCTTCGAGGACGTTCGGACAAGCCTGGTCCGCATGGGCGCGCTGCTCCATCGCGAACAGCGCGCCGCCGAACTGGTGGCGGAACTGGACGCCGGATTGGCGGAACTTGCGGCACGCAAGCCGCCAGCGAAGAACGCCGCCTTCTACTATGCCAACAGCTACACCTCCGGCTCCGGTACGCTGGCGGACGCCATCGTGCGGGCAGCCGGCCTTACCAACCTGGGCGATACGCTGGGCTTCACGGGCATGACGCGCATGCCGCTGGAACTGCTCATCGCCGCCAACCCGGATCTCATCATCGAGGGCGACAGCCAGTACAGCGCGCCGGCGCTCGCCAAGGAGAATTTCTCGCACCCCGCCTTCAAGGCGCTTTCCGGCCGCATCGTGCCCATTCCCGACAAATACACGATCTGCGGCGCGCCGTTCACGCTGGAAGCCTCGCGCATCCTGCAACAGGCGGCGTTCGGGCAATCGGGCGACCATAAGGGCGGCAGGCCGTGAGCGACACCGCCCGCTTCCGGCTGGTGCTCGGCCTGCTCGGCGCGCTCACGCTCGCGCTGTTCTTCCTGTCGCTGACGGTCGGGCCGGCGGCGGTCGCCTTCGGCGACAGCATTCGGGCGCTGTTTTCCGACAAGGCCGACACGATGGCGCTGATCATGCAGGAAATCCGCCTGCCGCGCGCGATCCTCGGCCTGATGATCGGCGCCACGCTCGGCCTGTCGGGGGCGGCGCTGCAAGGCTGGCTGCGCAACCCGCTGGCCGAGCCGGCGCTGCTCGGCGTCAGCGCCTCGGCCTCGCTCGGCGCGGTGATCGCCATCTACACCGGCTTCTCGGCGCTGTTTCCGCTCGGCCTGCCGCTGGCGGCGCTGGCGGGCGCGGTGGCCGCGGTGCTGGTGGTGCAGGCGATGGCCGGCCTGCGCGGCGGCGCGCTCACCGTCATCCTCGCCGGCATCGCCGTCTCCAGCCTGGCCAGCGCCATGACCGCGCTGGCGCTGAACCTGTCGCCCAACCCGTTCGCGGCGCTGGAAATCATGTTCTGGATGCTCGGTTCGCTGACCGACCGCTCCATGACGCATGTGTGGCTGGCGGGTCCGTTCATGCTCGTGGGCTGGGTGATGCTGGCAAGCCTCGGGCGTGCGCTCGATGCGCTGACGCTGGGCGGCGACGCCGCCGCCAGCATGGGCGTCGACCGGCGTCGCGTGCAGTTCCTGGCCGTGTTCGGCACCGCAGCCTCGGTGGGTGCTGCAACCGCCGTCGCCGGCGTCATCGGCTTCGTCGGGCTGGTGGTGCCGCATATGCTGAGGCCGCTGGTCGGCGCGCGCCCGTCGCGGCTGTTGCCGGCGAGCGCGCTCGGCGGCGCCTGCGTGCTGCTCGCCGCCGACACGCTGGTGCGCCTCATCGCTCCAGAGCGCGACCTCAAGCTCGGCGTGCTGACGGCGATCGTTGGCGCGCCGTTCTTCCTGTGGCTGGTCTACAAGACGCGGAGGCAGATGCTGTGAGCCTGCTTTCCGTGAAAAATCTCAGTGCGTCGCTCGGCGGCAAGCCGGTGTTGAAGGACCTGTCCTTCACCGTGGCGCCCGGAGAGTTCGTCGGCCTGATCGGGCCGAACGGCGCGGGCAAGTCGACGCTGCTGCGCACCGTTCTCGGCTTCACGCCGCATCGCGGCGCGGTGTCGATCGACGGCCGCGACGCCGCCTCGATGGGCGCGCGCGAGCAGGCCCGCCATGTCGCCTACCTGCCGCAGGAGCGCGACATCGCCTGGCCGGTGCCTGTGGAAATGATCGTTTCGCTCGGCCGCCACGCGCACCGCCCGGCCTTTGCCGCCGCCGGCAGGGCCGACAAGGAAATCGTCGAGGCCGCCATGCGGCGCATGGAGGTGGACGCCTTCCGCAACCGCCCGGCGACCGAGCTTTCCGGCGGCGAGAAGGCGCGGGTGCTGATCGCGCGCGCGCTGGCGCAGGACGCGCCGCTGCTCCTGGCCGACGAACCGGCGGCCGGGCTCGATCCCTCGCACCAGATCGTGCTGATGAAGACCTTTTCGACGCTGGCCGGCGAAGGCCACGGCATCGTCGCTTCGATGCACGACCTCAGCCTCGCGGCGCGCTGGTGCTCGCGGCTGATCCTGCTCGACAAGGGCGTGATCCTCGCCGACGGCCCGCCGCGGGACGTGCTGACGGCGGAGCGGCTGCGCGCGGTCTATTCGGTCGAAACGTTTCTCGGCGAAGCCGGCGGCAAGCCGATCGTGCTGCCGCTCGACCTTACAAGATAGACCCTTTTCCGGTCAGGCTTCCTCGCCGAAACGCGAAGCGATCAACTCGCCGAGGGCGGCCACCACGTCGGCGGCCTGCGGGCCGCTGGCGATGACGCGGATGGCGCAGCCGGGGCTCGCGGCCAGCATCATCAGGCCCATGATCGAGGTGCCGCCGACCCTGACGCCGTCCTTCTCCACATCGACCGTCGCGTCGAAGCTGCCGGCTACCTGGACGAATTTGGCCGAGGCGCGCGCGTGCAGGCCGCGTTGGTTGACGATCTTGAATTCCCGGGCAATCTGATCTTCGTTGGGCGATACGCTATTCATTTACTGGCAAGAAGCTGGCTGGCGACGTTGATGTATTTACGCCCGGCAGCCTGCGCCTCGTCAAGCGAGAGCTGCATGTCGTCACCCTTGCGCACGCTGGAAAGCTTGATCAACATCGGCAGATTCATGCCGGCAATGATTTCGGTGCGGCCCGGCTGCATCACCGAAATGGCCAGGTTCGACGGCGTGCCGCCGAACATGTCGGTGAGCACGATGACGCCCGCGCCGGTGTCGACACGCGCCACCGCATCGACGATATCGCGGCGACGCTGCTCCATATCGTCGTCTGCACCGATCGCAACGGTCTCGAAATTGTCCTGGGGGCCGACGACATGCTCCACGGCATGGCGGAACTCGGTGGCCAGTTGACCGTGCGTTACCAGCACGAGGCCGATCATTTGGCGGTTTCCGTCATAAACCCTTCACCAGCACGCCTTATACTCGCCGGTCGAGCGGCGGGAGCGCTATCTTGTCGAGGCGTGGCGCGTTTACAAGCATAAAATTTCGCCTCGGCCAACCATTTTGCCGCAATGCAGCACCTGCGGCGGCACCCCCTCTGGAAAGCATCGGCTCCCCGGCCTGTCAATCCCGCCGAAAGGGCAAGGCCGCCAGGACCGCCGGCACGGCGACGAGCGCCGCAACGACATCGCGCTCGGCCAGCACCACCAGCGGAAGGCGGTAACCGGCCACGGTTTCGACGGCTTCCTCCTGAAAGCGCGGCACCTCGTTCGGCGGGACCAGGCGTATGGCCATGTCGATGACGGCTGCCGGCTCGAAGCCGACCGGGCGGGGACCGAGGCCGGGCACCTCGGCCAGCCCGGCGATGGTGGCAGGCACCCGAAGCACCAGCCGGCCATCCCTTGCCTCGGCAAAAAGCTGGTCGTCGCCGACCAGCCGGGAGAAAATCCCATCCTGCGAGAAACGGGCGACGAGCGCCGCCGCCAGCGTCGTCTTGCCCGATCCCGAGGGGCCGAGGATGACGAGCCCGCGATCGCCGACGACAAGGGCGGTGGCATGGATATTCAGCATCGGGCGGCAGGAAAGGTTTTCGGCGCGCTCATGCGTCGGCCGGCAGGGTGACCACGAAGCGCGCGCCGCGGACGTCGCCGGGCTTGGTGCCGGGAATGTTCTCGGCCGTCAGCGTGCCGCCATGGGCTTCCACGATCTGCCGGCTGATCGACAGGCCCAGTCCCGAATTCTGCCCGAACGCCTCGCTCGACGGACGGTCGGTATAGAACCGCTCGAAGATGCGGTCGATCTGCTCGGCGCGGATGCCGGGACCGTTGTCCTCGATGGTGACGATGTTGAACTTGCCGATGCGGGCGAGCGAAATCTCGATGCGGCCGTGCTCGTCGGGAACGAAGGAACGCGCGTTCTCGATCAGGTTGGTGATGACCTGGCCGATCCTGAGGTCATGGCCGACGACCTCGTAGCTCCGGGCCCCCTGCGGCAGCTTGGCGGCGTTGAAGACGATCTCGACGGCCTTCTTGTTGCGCGTGGTCTCGCTCGACACCGCGACGAGGTCGGTGATGAACTTCTTCAGGTCCACCTTGCCGGCGTCCTCGCGCGCCAGTTCCGCATCGAGGCGCGAGGCGTCGGAAATGTCGGTGATGAGGCGATCGAGCCGGCGCACGTCGTGCTGGATGATTTCCATCAGCCGCCCGCGGGAAGCGTCGTTCCTCGCCAGCGGCAGCGTCTCGACCGCGCTGCGCAGCGAGGTGAGCGGGTTCTTCAACTCGTGGCTGACATCGGCGGCGAAGCTTTCGATCGCATCGATGCGCGCATAAAGCGCGTTGGTCATGTCGCGCACCGCCACCGACAGGTTGCCGATCTCGTCCTGGCGGTCGGAGAAATCGGGGATTTCCTCGCGGTTCTTGACGCCGCGCCGCACGCGGATCGCCGCCGCCGAAAGCCGGCGCAGCGGGTTGGCGATGGTGGAGGCGAGCAGCAGCGACAGGCTGGCGGTGACCAGCGCGGCGATGCCGAACACCCGCAGGATCGCGCGGCGTTCGTTGCGCACGATCTTGTCGATGTCGCCGCCTTCGGTGGACAGCATGAGCACGCCGAGCACGCCGCGGAAGCGCTGGATCGGCACGGCGACCGACACGATCTGCTCGCCCTGCTCGCTGATGCGCACGATGGTGGAGGGGCTGCCGGTCAGCGCCTTCATCACTTCGGGGAAAGCCGCGCCATTGCCGCCCGGCTGCTCGTGGTAGACCGGCAGCGCCTTGTTGCGGAACAGGCTGAAGACCATGCCTTCGATCCGCTCGAGCAGGCCCGGCGTCTCCTCGTCGACCGGCGGCAGGTCGTAGCGCAGGATCTGGCCGCGCGAATAGAGATGGCGCGAGTCCAGCAGCAGGTTGGCGTCGCGGTCGTAGATGCGCGCGCGGGTGCGCGTCGGCGAGATCAGCCGCCGCAGCACCGGCGCCACGCGCTCGGGATTGATGGGGAAGTCGAGATTGTCGAGCTGGTCGGAACCGGGAGCGATGCTTTCGCCGGCCTGCAACTCCAGCAGCTTTTCCGGGTCGATCGAGATCGAATCCGTCTCGACCGTGGCGGAGGCGGCGATGGCGCCGGCGATGATCTCGCCCTGCGTCATCAGGCTTTCGACGCGGGCGTCGATCAGGCCGTCGCGGAAGGTGTTGAGATAGAGGATGCCGATGACCAGCACGGCCAGGCCGGCCAGGTTCAGGAACAGGATGCGGCGGGTGAGGCTGGAGAAGATATGGTGGCCGAGGAACCGGCGCATCGGCACCGTCAGCCGTGACAGCATGGGCGGCAGGAAACCCCGCCGCCGCCTGCCGGCGGTCGCCAACTTGCAAGTCTCGGTTACCGATGCCATGCCGTTCCTGTTTTCGCGGCGCTTACGCTTCGCGGAAGCGGTATCCGACCCCGTAAAGCGTTTCGATCATCTCGAACTCGTCGTCGACCTGCTTGAACTTCTTGCGCAGCCGCTTGATGTGGCTGTCGATGGTGCGGTCGTCGACATATACCTGCTCATCATAGGCCGAATCCATCAGCGCATCACGGCTTTTCACCACGCCGGGGCGCTGGGCCAGCGAATGCAGGATCAGGAACTCGGTCACGGTCAGCGTCACCGGCTCGCCCTTCCAGGTGCAGGTGTGGCGCTCCTGGTCCATGACGAGCTGGCCGCGCTCGAGCGAACGGGATTGCTGGCTCGGCGCCTTGGCGGCCGCATCGCGGGCGCTGGCGCGCCGCAGCACCGCCTTGACGCGCTCGACCAGAAGCCGCTGCGAGAACGGCTTGCGGATGAAATCGTCGGCACCCATCTTGAGGCCGAACAGCTCGTCGATCTCGTCGTCCTTGGAGGTCAGGAAGATGACCGGGAGGTCGGTTTTCTGGCGCAGGCGGCGCAGAAGCTCCATGCCGTCCATGCGCGGCATCTTGATGTCGAGGATGGCGAGGTTCGGTGGCCGCGCCGCCAGGCCCTCCAGCGCCGACGCACCGTCCGTATAGGTCTCGACACGGTATCCTTCCGATTCAAGCGCGATCGAAACCGATGTGAGAATGTTGCGGTCGTCGTCAACAAGCGCGATCGTGGCCATTTCCAGCGGCTCCCTCATAAGCAGATTCCTTCCGTGGTGAAGAAGGGCTCTTGCAGGACAAATCTGGTACAAAATGTGGCACAAGTCCCGCGCGTAGTCACGGGAAGCGGCCCTGTTCCACTGTCATATCTATTTCGCATTGGACGAAATGCGACCGCCGTTCCTTGGGTAAGCCCCTGATTTTTACACACCTTTAAACGATTTAAAAAACTTTCAAAATTTTTAAATCGATTAATGATTTGATATCAAACGCTTTTCCTGCTTCTGGCCATTTTGCTTCCGTAATTCAGCGCTCGGATGATTTTTTTCGGATCCTCGTGCGAACACTCAAAAAGGAACACCATGTCTGAAACAGGCAAACGCAATCCCGCCTGCGGGATCGACCGGATCGGCCTCACGACCAAGGGCACGGTGCACTATAATTTCGGCGTCGCTGGGCTGTGCGAGGAAGCCATCCGCCGCGGCGAAGCCCGGCTTTCCGCCCACGGCGCGCTGGTGGCGCTGACCGGCCAGCACACCGGCCGCTCGGCCAAGGACAAGTTCATCGTCCGCGACGAGGCCACCGACGGACAGGTGTGGTGGGACCAGAACAGGGCGATGTCGCCGGCCCAGTTCGACGCCCTGCTGGAAGATTTCCGCGCCCATATGGCCGACAGGGACCTTTTCGTGCAGGATCTCGTCGGCGGCGCCGACGCCGATCTCAGCCTGCCGACGCGGGTGATCACCGAACTCGCCTGGCATTCGCAGTTCATCCGCAACCTGTTGATCCGGCCGGAGCCGGCGGCGCTCGAGGGCTTCGTGCCGCAGATGACGATCATCGACCTGCCGTCCTTCCGCGCCGATCCGGCCCGCCACGGCTCACGCGGCGAAACCATCATCGCGGTCGATTTCACGCGCATGATGGTGCTGATCGGCGGCACCTCCTATGCCGGCGAGATCAAGAAGTCGGTGTTCACCGCGCTCAACTACCTGTTGCCGCAAAAGGGCGTGATGCCGATGCACTGCTCGGCCAATGAAGGGCCCGAGGGCGACACCGCCATCTTCTTCGGCCTTTCGGGCACCGGCAAGACGACGCTGTCGGCCGACCCGTCCCGCACGCTGATCGGCGACGACGAGCACGGCTGGGGCCCGAAGGGCGTCTTCAATTTCGAGGGCGGCTGCTACGCCAAGACCATCCGGCTTTCGGCGGAGGCCGAGCCGGAAATCTTCGCCACGACGCGGCGCTTCGGCACCGTGCTCGAAAACGTCATCCTCGACGAGCACGGCGTGCCCGATTTCAACGACGGTTCGCTGACCGAGAACACGCGTTGCGCCTATCCGCTGGATTACATCCCCAACGCCAGCGCCACCGGCCATGCCGGCCACCCGAAGAACATCATCCTCCTGACCGCCGATGCCTTCGGCGTCATGCCGCCCGTCGCCAAGCTGTCGCCGGCGCAGGCGATGTATCACTTCCTTTCCGGCTACACGGCCAAGGTCGCCGGCACCGAAAAGGGCGTGACCGAACCGGAAGCCACCTTCTCGACCTGCTTCGGCGCTCCCTTCATGCCGCGCCATCCGTCGGAATACGGCGAATTGCTGCGCGACCTGATCGCCAGGCACGATGTCGATTGCTGGCTGGTCAATACCGGCTGGACCGGCGGCGCCTACGGCACCGGCAAGCGCATGCCGATCAAGGCGACGCGCGCGCTGCTCGCCGCCGCCCTCGACGGCTCGCTCAACAAGGCCAGCTTCCGCACCGATCCCAATTTCGGCTTCAAGGTGCCGATGGCCGTACCGGGCGTCGATGGTTCCATTCTCGATCCGCGTTCGACCTGGGCCGACAAGGGCGCCTATGACCGGCAGGCCGGCAAGCTGGTCGACATGTTCATCGCCAATTTCGAGAAATTCGAAACCCATGTCGACGCATCGGTCCTCGGCGCCGCGCCGCACATGCAGGTGGCCGCCGAATAGCGGCACCTTCAGCCTCCTCCAGATAAGGCCCGGCGTTGCCCGGGCCTTTTCTTTTTTCCGCAACCGCGCCATGTGATGCGGCATGAGCGAGGCCGAAAAGATCATCATTGCCGACGAGGCCGTCATTTCTCCCGACGACTGGCGCGAGGATTTCATCCGCTCGTCCGGCCCGGGAGGCCAGAACGTCAACAAGGTGGCGACGGCGGTGCAGCTGCGGTTCGACGCCGCGAACGCGCCGGGCCTGTCGGAGCGCGTGCGCCAGCGCGCGCTGAAGCTGGCCGGGCAGCGCGCCACCAAGGACGGCGTGATCGTCATCGAGGCCGGGCGCTTCCGCACGCAGGAACAGAACCGCGCCGACGCCCGTGCAAGGCTGGTGGCGCTGCTCGCCAGCGCGGCCGAACCGCCACCGCCGCCGCGCAGGAAGACGAAGCCGACGAAGGGATCGGTCGAGCGGCGACTGAAGGCCAAGGCCGGCCGCTCCACCGTCAAGAAGCTACGCGGACGGGTCGGAGATGACTGAGCGCCCGACCCTGCCGCCGGGCGTACGCCACCTGCCTTCCTACCTGCCGCAGGAAGCACAGGAAACGCTGCTCGAAGCGATCCGCGCCGTGGTGCGCCAGGCCCCGCTCTACGTTCCCGCCATGCCGCGCACCGGCAAGGAAATGAGCGTGCGCATGACCAATTGCGGCGCGCTCGGCTGGGTCACCGACCAGGAGCGCGGCTACCGCTACCAGCCCATGCATCCGGTGACCCGCGAGCCATGGCCGCCGATCCCGGAAGCGCTGCTGCGGCTCTGGCAGGAGGTTGCCGACTATCCGCATCCGCCGCAGGCCTGCCTGGTCAATTTCTACACGGCCGACGCGAAGATGGGCCAGCACCAGGACCGCGACGAGAGAGAATTCGCCGCACCGGTGGTCTCGGTTTCGCTCGGCGACGATTGCCTGTTCCGGGTGGGCGGGACGCGGCGGACCGACAAGACGGTCTCGCTGCGCCTGTGTAGCGGTGACGTTCTCGTGCTCGGCGGCGAAAGCAGGCTCGCCTTCCACGGCGTCGACCGCATCTACCCCGGCACCTCGATGCTGCTGAAAAGCGACGGCCGCATCAACCTGACGCTACGGCGGGTGACGGCTCCCTGACCCGTCTCAGAGTTTCCGCAGCGCCACTTCCTCGACCAGATGGTTCGCGCCCTTGCGCAGGATGAGGTCGGCGCGGGCGCGGGTCGGCAGGATGTTCTCGCGCAGGTTCTTCAGGTTGATGTTGCCCCACAACCCCTCGGCGATGGCCTGTGCCGCGCCCAGCGAAAGCTGCGAGTAGCGGTGGAAGAAGGACTGCGGATTGCGGAACGCCGTCTCGCGCAGCCGCATGAAGCGGGCGATGTACCAGTCGTGGATGCGATCCTCGTCCGCATCGATATAGATGGAAAAATCGAAGAAATCGGACAGGAACGGCACGATCTTGCCGTCGCTGGGCAGCTTGCCCGGCTGCAGCACGTTCAGCCCCTCGAAGATCAGGATATCCGGCCGGTCGATGGTGACGAATTCACCCGGCAGCACGTCATAGGTCAGGTGCGAGTAGACCGGTGCCTGCACCGCGCTCTGGCCCGACTTGATGTCGGACAGGAAGCGCAGCAGCGCGCCGACATCGTAGCTTTCGGGAAAGCCCTTGCGCTCCATCAGGTTTTCGCGGCGCAGGATCTCGTTCGGCAGCAGGAAGCCGTCGGTGGTGACGAGATCGACCTTGGGGCTGGAGGGCCAGCGCGCCAGCAGCTCCTTCAGCACGCGCGCCGTGGTCGACTTGCCGACCGCCACCGAGCCGGCGATGCCGATGATGAACGGTGTCTTGGCGACGTCGCCGACATTGAAGAAGGCGCGCCGCTGGCGAAACAGCAACTGGCTCGCCTCGACATGGGCCGACAGCAGCCGCGACATCGACAAATAGATGCGCTTGACCTCTTCCAGGTCGACCGGATCGTTCAGCGAGCGCAGGCGGTCGATTTCTTCCCCGCTCAGCGTCAGCGGCGTATCGGCGCGGAATTCCGCCCATCGTTCGGCTGAGAAAAACAGATAGGGCGAGTATTTCTCGGTCGGTGCGAGCTGATCCATCGCGTCTCCTGGCCCTGCCTAGCCCGAGCTTGGCCGGGATGCTTTTTCGGCGATACCCGAACGGCCGGTACGCTGCTCGAGCTCTTCGAGGACGGCGTCAAGCGGGACGCCGGCAATACCCAGCACCACCAGCCAATGATAAAGGAGATCGGCGCTTTCCGAAACCAGCGCCTGCCGGTCGCCGCTCACCGCCGCGATCACGGCTTCCACCGCTTCTTCGCCGAGCTTCTGCGCGGCCTTGCCCATGCCGCGCGCGTAAAGCTTCGCGGTCCACGAATCGGGATCGCCCGAATGCGCGCGTTCGTGGATCGTCTTTTCCAGCTGGGACAGCGAAAACTCGGTCATGGCGCCGTTTAGAGCCGAACCGCGGCTCTGTCGAGTCGCATCGGCAGGCCGGCCTCGGCCATGTGGCGCTTCGCCTCGGCGATCGAATAGGTGCCGAAATGGAAGATCGAGGCCGCCAGAACCGCCGTCGCGTGGCCGTCGCGGATGCCTTCGACCATATGGTCGAGCGTGCCGACGCCACCGGAAGCGATCACCGGCACGCGCACCGCGTCCGCCACCGCGCGGGTCAGCGCGATGTCGTAGCCGGCCTTGGTGCCGTCGCGGTCCATCGAGGTGAGCAGGATTTCGCCGGCGCCGAGATCGGCCATCCTGCGGGCGAAGTCGAGGGCGTCGATGCCGGTCTTCTCGCGGCCGCCATGGGTGAAGATTTCCCAGCGATCGACCTCGCCGGGCGCCGACACCTTCTTGGCGTCGATGGCGACGACGATGCACTGGTCGCCGAACTTCTGCGCCGCCTCGGCGACGAAATCCGGGTTCTTCACCGCTGCCGTGTTGATCGACACCTTGTCGGCGCCGGCCAGCAGCAGCTTGCGGATATCGGCGACCTGCCGCACGCCGCCGCCGACGGTCAGCGGCATGAAGCACTGCTCGGCGGTGCGGGCGACGATGTCGAAGATGGTCTCGCGGTTTTCCGACGAGGCGGTGATGTCGAGGAAGCAAAGCTCGTCGGCGCCCGCCGCGTCATAAGCTTTTGCCGCCTCGACGGGGTCGCCGGCATCGACTAGGTCGACGAAATTGACGCCCTTGACGACGCGGCCGTCCTTAACGTCCAGACAAGGGATCACGCGGGCCTTGAGGGTCACGCTTTTTTCTCCAGCGTTTCGAGCACGCCAACCAGCAGGCGGCCGACCACGGGCGGCACATCGCCTTGCGGGTCGTAGGCCGGGTCATAGGCGGAAACCGTCACGCCCACGATCGGAAGCTGGCCCGCCAGCGCGGTCATGGCCTGCTGCAAGCGGTCGGGATCGGGGCCGCCGGGCCAAGTGTAGCGATTGGCCTGCAGCACGTCGGGGTCGAGCACGTCGAGGTCGAGGTGGAGGTGCGTGCGCAGCACGCCGTCGGCCGCGAGCTTTCCGGCCAGCGCCGGCGCATCGGTGCAGGGCGCGCGCAGGATCGACAGCCGCGCCAGGATTTCCTTTTCGGTCGCATCGAGGTCGCGCGCGTCGACAAGCAGGCAGCGCGACGGATCGAGGGCGGCAAAGCCCGGAACGGCCGCCGCCATCGCCTGCCAGCACTGGCCGAGCGCCGCCGACAGCGCCATGCCGTCGAGAAAGCCGGAAGTGGTGGTTTCAGGCGTGTTGAGGTCGCCGTGCTGGTCGGCCCAGACGATCGAATCGGCCCCATCCCCCGCAATGGCGCCGACCGTGGTCAGGCAGTTGCCGGCAAGCACGATGGGAAAGCGGCCGTCCTTCACGGCCTCGCCCGCCTTCTGCGCCACCGCGGTCGCGACGGCGAAGCCGGTGGCGATCTCGCGGCCGGGCGTAGCGCCGACCTCGCCGATATCCTGCGTCACCACGTCATGGCCGTGCAGCGTCAGTTCCTCGACCAGCCCGCCGGTGACGATGGCGTCCGGCCCCTGGCCGCAACCGGCGTTGCGATAGCCGCTGTCATAGGGCGCCAGGATAAGCGAAAGTTTCATCGTACCGACGCTTTTTTCAGGAGGGCCAGCGCCTCGGCCGGGTCGATGCGCCCGTCATAGAGCGCGCGGCCGGAAATGGCCCCTTCCAGCCTTTGCGCATCCGGCAGGGTCATGCGCACGATATCGGCCATCGATGCCAGGCCGCCCGAGGCGATGACGGGAATGGACACCGCCTCGGCCAGGCCGATGGTGGAGGCCCAGTTGATGCCGGCGAGCACGCCGTCGCGGTCGATGTCGGTGTAGATGATGGCCGCGACGCCCGCGCCCTCGAATTTCTTCGCCAGTTCGACGACGCCGAGCGAGGAGGCTTCCGCCCAGCCTTCGACCGCGACCTTGCCGCCCTTGGCGTCGATGCCGACCGCGACCTTGCCGGGGAACGCCTTGCAGGCCTGCTTCACCAGGTCGGGGTCGCGCACGGCCACGGTGCCGAGGATGACGCGGGCAAGGCCGCGTTCCAGCCAGCTTTCGATATGGGCCAGCGTACGGATGCCGCCGCCGAGCTGCACCGGGTTCTTCGTCGCCTTCAGGATGGCATCGACCGCCGCGCCATTGACGCTCTCGCCAGCAAAGGCGCCGTTGAGGTCGACGACGTGCAGCCACTCGAACCCCTGATCCTCGAAGGCCTTGGCCTGCGCCGCCGGGTCGTCGTTGTAGACGGTCGCGGTCGCCATGTCGCCGAGCCTGAGGCGCACGCACTTGCCGTCCTTGAGGTCGATGGCCGGGAAGAGGATCATGGCTTCCACCTCAGGAAATTGGCGATCAGCGCCAGGCCGAGGGCCTGGCTCTTTTCCGGGTGGAACTGGGTGCCTGCGAGGTTGTCGTGCGCCACCGCCGCCGTCACCGGGCTGCCATAGTCGGCGACGGCCAGCACCTGCGCCGGCTTCGTCGCTTCCAGATGATAGGAATGCACGAAATAGGCGTGCAGTCCGCCCTCGCCGGTCGGAATGCCGGCAAGCAGCGGGTGCTCGCGGCGAACCTCGATGGTGTTCCAGCCGATCTGCGGGATTTTGAGCGCAGGGTCGGACGGGGTGATTTCCCTGACGTCGCCCGCGATCCAGCCAAAACCGTTCGTCACCGCCTTTTCCAGGCCGCGCTCCGACATCAATTGCATGCCGACGCAGATGCCGAGAAAAGGCTTCGCCCGGGCGATGGCGGCTTCCTCGACCGCCTCCCACAACCCCGCCACGCCATGCAGGCCGGCCGCACAGTCGGCATAGGCGCCGACGCCCGGCAGCACGATGCGATCGGCGGACAGAACCCGTTCCGGCGCGGCCGTCAGTTCGATCTCGGCAGCGATGCCGGATTCGCGCGCCGCGCGCTCGAAGGCTTTCATCGCCGAGCGCAGATTGCCCGAACCATAGTCGATGATGGAGACACGCATCGTCAGCGCTTTCCGGAAAAGGGAACGAGGCCAATGGCCGGGCCGGGCTGGACCGGACGCGCGAGCGACGGCTCGGGCTGCAGGCGCGGCTCGGGCGCCGACTCCTGTGGAGACGAGCCGGCTTCCGACGCGTAGCGCAGGTCGGCATCGTCCACGCTGTCGGCGACAACGACGCCCCACTGCCGCCAACCGTGCCTGGCCATGGCGGCGAGCCGCAGCGCCTGCCCCTCCAGCCCGACATAGAGCATGACGAGCAGGACCAGCGACGCGCCGGGCAGCGGCATCGCGAAAGTCTCTCCCGCCACAGCGATCAGGGCGATGGCGACGAAGGCGAGCCCGGCCTCGATCCAGCGTCGATGCCAGAGCAGCCACAGTGGCGGAACGAGAAAGCCGAACCACGAAAAACCATCGCGCACGAAGCTCGTTTCATCGGCCTCGTGGCCGCGGCCCGGCGGCTCCATCACGACATAGACGGCCATCTTTATCCCTTCAGGGAGCCCTTGGTGGAGGGAACGGCCTCCGGCTGGCGCGGATCGGTCTCCAGCGCCGCGCGCAGGGCCCGCGCCACCGCCTTGAAGCAGGTTTCGGCGATATGGTGGTTGTTGGCGCCGTAATGGTTGGTGACGTGCAGCGTGATGCCGGCGTTCTGCGCAAAGGCGTGGAAGAACTCGCGCACCAGTTCGGTATCGAAGGTGCCGATCTTGGGCGACGAGAAGGAAACGTTCCAGACGAGGAACGGCCGGCCCGACACGTCGATGGCAGCGCGCGTCAGCGTCTCGTCCATCGCGAGGTCGATCGAGGCGTAACGCATGATGCCGCGCCGCTCGCCGAGCGCCTTCGACAGCGCCTGGCCGAGCGCGATGCCGGTGTCTTCCACCGTGTGGTGGTCGTCGATGTGCAGGTCGCCCCTGGCCCGCACCTTCATGTCGATCAGCGAATGGCGCGAAAGCTGGTCCAGCATGTGGTCGAAGAAGCCGACGCCGGTTTCCATGTCGGCCTTGCCCGTGCCGTCGACATGGATGGCAACCGAAATGTCGGTTTCCCTGGTCTTGCGGCTCACCTCGGCGGAGCGGGCGGTCATGGCCTCATCCCTGTGCTGGAAATCCCATGCTTGAAAGCGAGTGCGTTCTAGCAGCATGATCGCGCGATGACCAGCAGCCGCGCCGATGGTTTGCAAACCATCTTCGCTCACATACATATGGCCGATCACAATCCTCGTAACGCGCCCGTTGCCTCGAAGGGACGGCGCGGCATCGGAGCCACGAACATGTCGAATGAACTGAGCATGCACGCCACGACCATCGTCACGGTGCGCAAGGACGGCAAGGTGGTCATCGCCGGCGACGGCCAGGTCAGCCTTGGCCAGACCATCATGAAGGGCAACGCCAAGAAGGTGCGCCGCATCGGCAAGGGCGGCAGCGTCATCGCCGGTTTCGCCGGCGCCACGGCGGATGCCTTCACGCTGCTGGAGCGCCTGGAAACCAAGCTCGAGCAATATCCCGACCAGTTGACGCGCGCCTGCGTCGAACTGGCCAAGGACTGGCGCACCGACCGTTACCTCAGGCGGCTCGAAGCAATGATGCTGGTGGCCGACAAGAACGTCTCGCTGGCGCTGACCGGCAACGGTGACGTGCTGGAGCCGGAAGACGGCGTCATGGCCATCGGCTCGGGCGGCAACTATGCGCTGGCGGCGGCGCGCGCGCTGATCGACACCGACAAGGACGCCGAGGAGATCGCCCGCCGGGCGATGCAGATCGCTTCCGACATCTGCGTCTACACCAACAACAATTTCGTCGTCGAAGTCATCGATGGCGCTGCCTGAGGCGGCGCCGATCTACGACTTCCGCGCCGTCGCGGAGGCCGACCTGCCGGTGATCGCCGGCTGGCTGGCCCTGCCGCATGCGGCCGCGTGGTGGGGCGATCCGGCAACCGAGATCGCCTCCGTCCGCGAACATATCGACAGCGACAGCGTCGAGCCGCTGGTCGTCGAACTGGCGGGGCGGCCGATCGCCTACCTGCAAAGCTACGATCCGCATCTGGAGGACGAGCACCCTTATGCGGACCAGCCCTTCGGCACGCTCGGCATCGATCTCCTGATCGGCCCGGCGGCACTGACGGGCATCGGCCACGGCCCCGCCATCATCACGCAATTCACCGAAGCGCTGTTCGAGGAAGGCGCGCCGCGCGTCATCGCCGACCCGCATCCCGACAATGGCCGCGCCATACGCGCCTACGAAAAGGCAGGGTTTCGCCCGCTCGGCGAGAGATCGTCACATTATGGGCGTGTATTGCTGATGGCCATCGATTCGCCTGAGGGGAATTTCGAAGAATGACGGATACAGCCAAGAGCGCCAGCCCGGCCGCGTTGCAGCTTTCCTGGCGCGCGGGGCTCGCCATCGCCGCCGGCCTGATCGCCATCCAGGCGATCGTGCTCTACTGGCAAGGCCATCCCGCGATCTGCGCCTGCGGCTACGTCAAGCTGTGGCAGGGCGTCGTGCAAAGCTCCGAAAACTCGCAGCACATCGCCGACTGGTACACCTTCTCCCACGTCATCCACGGCTTCCTATTCTACGGGGCGGCGCGGCTTCTGTTTCCCAAATCCTCGATCTGGCTGCGGCTGGCGCTGGCGATCGCCGTCGAGGGCGGCTGGGAAATTCTAGAAAACAGCCCATTCATCATCAACCGCTACCGCGAAGGCACCATCTCGCTCGACTATTTCGGCGACTCCATCCTCAACTCGGTCTGCGACACGCTGTTCATGGTGCTGGGCTTCTTCCTGGCGTTCCGGCTGCCGGTGTGGGCAACGGTGGCGCTCGCCATCGCCTTCGAGATCGTGGTCGGATACCTCATTCGCGACAACCTGACGCTCAACGTGCTGATGCTGGTCTACCCCCTGGACGCGGTAAAAGCCTGGCAAGGCGGGCTCTGATCCATGGCGGCCGCGCCCTCGGCCACGCAGCCGGTCTCCGGCGAAACGATCGAGCGCGCGCTCGCGCAAGGCGTGCTCACCGCGCAGCAGGCAGAAATGCTGCGCTACCTGGAAAACAACAGCCCGGCGCAACCCGGCGAGCCTGCCGACGACGAGAAATTCCGCTTCATCAACGGCTTCGGCGACATCTTCGTCACCATCGGCATCGCCCTGTTCCTCGGCGCGCTGTCCTATTTCGCAGCCCTCCTGTTCGACGGCGGCGGCGCGGGCCTCGCGGTGGCGCTGGCAAGCTGGCTGCTGGCCGAATATTTTACCCGCAAGCGGCGCATGGCCCTGCCCAGCATCGTCCTGCTGCTGGTCTATGCCGCCGCCATCTTCCTGGCGGCGGTGCTGTTCATCACCGGCTCTGACCAATTCAGCCTCGCGGCGCTGGAGACGCAGAACTGGCCCGTCGTCGTCGCCGGCATCGTCACCATCGCGGCCACGGCCGTCCATTACCGGCGCTTCGGCATCCCGATAACCTTCGCGGCCGGCGTGGCGGCGCTGGTCGCCAGCGTGCTGGCGCTGGTGTTCGGCACGGCGCCCGACCTAGCCGGGCAGTTCGCGCGGCCTATCCTGCTCGCCTGCGGCATCGGCGTGTTCGCGCTGGCGATGCGCTTCGACCTCAGCGACCCGAAGCGGCAAACTAGACGCACCGACATCGCCTTCTGGCTGCACATGCTGGCGGCACCCCTGGTCGTCCATCCGCTGATCAGCGGCCTGATCGGTTCCGGCCGGCTGACCACGGCGGCGGCGGTGGGCGTGCTGGCGATCTTTGCCGGCCTCGCCCTCGTCGCGGTGCTGGTGGACCGGCGGGCGGTGCTCGTCTCAGGCCTGGCCTATGCCGGCATCGCGTTCGGCTCGCTCGTCACCCAGATCGGCTTCAGCCAGGGCGTGGTGCCGCTCACCATGCTGGTGCTGGGCGCGCTGGTGCTGTTGCTCAGCGCCGGCTGGCACGGGTTGCGCCGCCGCCTGCTCGGCCTGTTCCCGCCCAGCCTTGTAAGCAGGCTGCCATCCCATACATAAGCCGCAACCGCTGTTTCATGAGTAATCCCCTATGAGCAATTTTTCCCCCCGTGAGATCGTTTCCGAACTCGACCGTTTCATCATCGGCCAGAAGGAGGCCAAGCGCGCCGTGGCAATCGCGCTCCGGAACCGCTGGCGCCGCCAGCAACTGGAAGCCGGCCTGCGTGAAGAAGTGATGCCGAAGAACATCCTGATGATCGGCCCGACCGGCGTCGGCAAGACCGAGATTTCGCGCCGGCTGGCCAAGCTCGCAGGCGCGCCCTTCGTCAAGGTCGAGGCCACCAAGTTCACCGAGGTCGGCTATGTCGGCCGCGATGTCGAGCAGATCGTGCGCGACCTGGTCGAGGTCGCGATCGCGCTGGTGCGCGAGAAGATGCGCGAGGACGTCAAGGCGCGCGCCCACATCAACGCCGAAGAGCGCGTGCTGGAGGCGCTGATCGGCAAGACGGCCTCGCCGGCCACCCGCGATTCCTTCCGCAAGAAGCTGCGCGAGGGTGAACTGGACGACAAGGAGATCGAGATCGAGGTTGCCGACACCGGTACCGGCGGCATGCCCGGCTTCGAGATTCCCGGCATGCCGGGCGCCAATATCGGCGTCATGAACATCAACGACATGCTGACCAAGGCCATGGGCGGCAAGCGCACCAAGATGCGCAAGACGACCGTGAAGGCGTCCTACGACCTGTTGATCGAGGACGAGTCCGACAAGCTGCTCGACC
This sequence comes from Aquamicrobium soli, assembly GCF_042646345.1. Taxonomy (NCBI): domain Bacteria; kingdom Pseudomonadati; phylum Pseudomonadota; class Alphaproteobacteria; order Hyphomicrobiales; family Phyllobacteriaceae; genus Aquamicrobium; species Aquamicrobium soli. The sequence continues at coordinate 46,454 of NZ_JBHRTK010000012.1, forward strand.
AGGAAGAGGTGGTGCGCCGGGCGCTCGAGGCGACACAGGAAGACGGCATCGTCTTCCTCGACGAGATCGACAAGATCGCCAACCGCGAAGGCGGCATGGGCGCCGGCGTTTCGCGCGAAGGCGTGCAGCGCGACCTGCTGCCGCTGGTCGAGGGCACCACGGTGGCGACCAAGTACGGGCCGGTGAAGACCGACCACATCCTGTTCATCGCCTCCGGCGCCTTCCATGTCGCCAAGCCGTCCGACCTGTTGCCGGAGCTTCAGGGCCGCCTGCCGATCCGCGTCGAGCTCAGGGCGTTGGAGAAGGAGGATTTCGTGCGCATCCTCACCGAAACCGAGGCGGCGCTGATCAAGCAGTATATCGCGCTGATGAAGACCGAGAACGTCGATCTCGCCTTCACCGATGACGCCATCGATTCGCTGGCCGGCATCGCCGTCGACCTCAACGCCACCGTCGAGAATATCGGCGCACGGCGGCTGCAGACGGTGATGGAGCGGGTGCTGGACGAAATCTCCTACGACGCGCCCGACCGCAGCGGCACGCAGGTCACCATCGACGCCGCCTATGTGCAGAAGCATGTCGGCGACCTGTCGAAGAACACCGACCTGTCGCGGTTCATCCTGTAGCGACGGCGTCGTACCCAACCCCTGACCATCGTGGTGGGCTGCGTACCCCCACCCCTAGCCTTTCCCCACAAGGGGGAGGGGAACATGGCCATCGGCCTTTGCGGGCAATCGGGTATATCGCTGGTGGCGCCCTCGGATTCCCCTCCCCCCTGTGGGGAGGGTTAGGGGTGGGGTATGCCGCCCACGGCGTATAAGTTTCCATATCCGGCCGCCGCCACCCATGCAGTGTGGCCAAATGGAGCCATGCGGCCGCTTTCGGCCTGCCGGGGCCCGTCCGGCGCCTACACAATGCTCGACTCCCCGGCAGGCTTTTTCTAGGTTGCGCGGCAGAACAACCGGACAGGGCGCGACGGCGCATGAAGAAACTGATTCGTGTGGCCTTCGCGCTGCTGCTGGCGGCGGCAGCGTTGCCGGCGGCGGCGGCAACGCTCGTCCCGCCGGGCAACCGCAATGCCGAGCAGCCACCGATACCGGGCGCCTCGTCGCGCCGCACGCAGGCCACCAACACCACCTTCCAGGCAAAATACCGCAAGGTCTACGCGCTGTTCCAGAACGACGCCAAGCTGCGCGCCAAGATCAGGCAGGCGGCGTCCGCCTACGGCATCGACCCGATGCACATCGTCGGCGCCCTCGTCGGCGAGCATACCTATAACGTCGATGCCTACGACCGCCTACAGACCTATTACGTCAAGGCAGTGTCCTACCTGTCGGGCAAGCTGTCCTTCTCCTACAAGGGCGAGGACATCTCGGCCTTCGTGCAGAGGCCGGCCTTTGCCGAATGCGCGAAGCTTTCGGGCAGCTACGAGCTGTGGTCGTGCCGCGAACGGGTGTGGAACCAGTCCTTCCGCGGCAAGACCGTCGATGGCAAGACCTTCCCCAACGACCGCTTCGGCGCCACCTTCTTCCAGCCCTATTACGCCGGCCAGACGTTCGGGCTCGGCCAACTCAACCCGCTGACCGCCTTGCAGATGAGCGACCTCGTGCACAAGGTCTCGGGCCTGCCGGAACTGGACGCATCCGACCCCAACGAGGTCTACAAGACCATCATGGACCCGGACCTGACGCTCAACTACGTCGCCGCCACGCTGAAGAAGTCGATCGACGCCTACAGGCGGATCGCCGGGTTCGACATTTCAGGCAACCCCGGCATCACCGCCACGCTCTACAATATCGGCAACCCGGAGCAGCGCGCCTACGCGCTGAAGGCCGAGAACGAGCGGCGCAAGGCGGCCGGCGAACCGCAGAAACTGCCGGAGGAGAACTATTACGGCTGGCTGGTCAACGACAAGCTGCCGGAATTGCAGGCGCTGTTCTAGGCCGCCCTCGGCTCAGTGGTTGTCGCGCGGCACGCCGGCCGTATGCGCCACGTCCTGGTACTTGACCGCCGGCTTCAGCACCATGCCCTGGTCGAACTGGTCGACCATGCCGCGCTGGATTTCCTGCCACGGCGTCTGGTGCTTCGGATAGGCGTAGCCGCCCTCGTTCTGCAGTTCCGCGCGGCGCCGGGTGATCTCGTCGTCGGAGACGAGAATGTCGGCTGTGCCCTTCCTGAGGTCGATGCGCACGCGGTCGCCGGTCCTGAGCAACGCCAGCCCGCCGCCGACCGCCGCTTCCGGCGAGGCGTTGAGGATGGAGGGCGTGCCCGACGTGCCCGACTGGCGGCCGTCGCCGATGCAGGGCAGCGAATGCACGCCCTTCTTGATGAGATAGGCCGGCGGCTGCATGTTCACCACCTCGGCGCCGCCGGGATAGCCGACCGGGCCGGCGCCGCGCATGAACAGGATCGTGTTCTCGTCGATGCCCTGCGCCGGGTCGTCGATGCGGGCATGGTAGTCCTCCGGCCCGTCGAAGACGACGGCCTTGCCTTCGAAGGCTTCCGGATCGCGCGGATTCGACAGATAGCGGTCGCGGAATTCCTTCGAGATCACGCTGGTCTTCATGATCGCCGAATCGAACAGGTTGCCCTTGAGGTTGAGGAAGCCGGCTTCCTTGACCAGCGGATCGGAGACCGGACGGATCACTTTCGGGTCCATGTTCTCCACGCCGGCGCAGTTCTCGCCGATCGTCCTGCCGTTGACGGTCATCGCGTCTGGATGCGGCAGCAACCCGCCCTTGATCAGTTCGGCCACGACCGCCGGCACGCCGCCGGCATGGTGGTAGTCCTCGCCGAGATATTCGCCGGCCGGCTGCAGGTTGACGAGAAGCGGAATCTTGTGGCCGACCGCCTGCCAGTCGTCGTTGTCCAGGGCGATGCCGAGATGGCGGGCGATGGCGTTGAGGTGGATCGGCGCGTTGGTGGAACCGCCGATGGCCGAATTGACGACGATGGCGTTCTCGAACGCCTCGCGCGTCATGATGTCGGACGGCTTCAGGTCCTCGTACACCATCTCGACGATGCGGCGGCCGGTTTCATAGGAAATCTGGCCCCGTTCGCGGTAGGGCGCGGGGATGGCGGCGGAGGCCGGCAACTGCATGCCGAGCGCCTCGGCCAGCGAATTCATCGTGGTCGCGGTGCCCATGGTGTTGCAGTAGCCGACCGACGGCGCGGAGGAGGCGACGATGTCCATGAACTCGTCGTAGTCGATCTCGCCGGCCGAAAGCCGCTGGCGCGATTCCCAGACGATGGTGCCCGAACCGGTGCGCTTGCCCTTGTGCCAGCCGTTCAGCATGGGCCCGACCGACAGCGCGATGGCCGGGATGTTGACGGTCGCCGCCGCCATCAGCAGCGCCGGCGTGGTCTTGTCGCAGCCGACCGTCAGCACCACGCCGTCGATCGGATAGCCGTAGAGCACCTCGACCAGCGACAGATAGGCGAGATTGCGGTCGAGCGAGGCGGTGGGCCGCTTGCCCGTCTCCTGGAGCGGATGGCAGGGAAACTCGAAAGGAATGCCGCCGGCCGCCTCGATACCCGCGCGGATGCGCTTGGCCAGTTCGAGATGGTGGCGGTTGCAGGGCGACAGGTCGGAGCCGGTCTGCGCGATGCCGATCAGCGGCTTTCCCGACTGCAGTTCCGCGCGCGTCAGCCCGAAATTGAGGTAGCGCTCCAGGTAAAGCGCCGTCATGCCCGGATTGTCCGGATTGTCGAACCATTCCTGCGAGCGGAACTTCTTCCTGGACTGGTCGCCGGCCATTGCTGCTCTCCGTATTTGTAAGACAAATGGATATGGCAACGCGCCCCGGCAGGCAAGAGGCCGCAACGCCGCACGGACTTTCGTCCGGTAGACAAGAACCGAACGCCGGGTTAGGGCTTTCCGCAGTTCTTGTTATGGAGGTACGCATGGCATTGGTGATCGAAGGCGAAGAGCGCATCAGCGCACCCGTCGACAAGGTATGGGCGGCGCTGAACGACCCCGCTGTCCTCAAGGAGGCGATCCCCGGTTGCCAGAAACTCGAGATGAAGTCGCCGACCGAGATGGCGGCCACGGTGGTGCTCAAGATCGGCCCGATCAAGGCGACCTTCCAGGGCGAGGTGACGCTGAAGAACCTCAATCCGCCCAATGGCTACACCATCGAGGGCGAGGGCAAGGGCGGCATCGCCGGCTTTGCCAAGGGCGGCGCCGACGTGACGCTGGCCGCCGACGGCGATAACGCCACCATCCTCAAATATGCGGCCAAGGCCGATGTCGGCGGCAAGATCGCCCAGTTGGGCAGCCGGCTGATCGAATCGACATCGAAGAAACTCGCCGGCCAGTTCTTCTCGACCTTCGGCGAGAAGGTCGGCGGCTGATCCGCACACCGGTCTGCGGGCAATCGGACATTGTGCCGATAGCCCGCCGCATCGCCGGAACGGGCTTTCCGGCGGCCGTTGGCCTGCTTATTCGAATACGATCGAGGGCACCGCGTTCTCCGCGGTGGCCTTTTCCTGCGCCAGGCGGTCGCGCACGCGGGTAGCTATCTGGCGATAGATCGCCGCTTCCGCGCCCTGCGGGTCGGCCGCCACGACCGGACGGCCGCCGTCCGAGCTTTCGCGGATGTCCATGACCAGCGGCACCTCGCCAAGGAAAGGCACGCCGAGGCGCTCGGCCTCGCGCTTCGCCCCGCCGTGGCCGAAGATATCGTAGCGCTTGCCGGTGTCCGGGGCGACGAAATAGCTCATGTTCTCGACGATGCCGAGCAGCGGCACGTCGACCTTCCTGAACATGTTGAGGCCCTTGCGCGCGTCGATCAGGGCAAGGTCCTGCGGCGTCGAGACGATGACCGCGCCGGCCAGCGGCACCTGCTGGGCCATGGTCAACTGCGCGTCGCCGGTGCCGGGCGGCATGTCGACCACCAGCACGTCGAGCGGGCCCCACTCCACCTCGCGCAGCATCTGCGTCAGCGCCGAGATGACCATCGGGCCGCGCCAGATCATCGGTGTTTCCTCTTCGACCAGGAAACCGATCGACATCACCTTGAGGCCGTAATTCTCCATCGGCTGGAGGATCTTGCCGTCCCTGGTCTGCGGCCGGCCGCGAATGCCGAGCAGGCGCGGCATCGACGGGCCGTAGATATCGGCATCGAGCAGGCCGACCTTCAGGCCGAGCGCGGCAAGGCCGAGCGCCAAATTGACGGCCGTGGTCGACTTGCCGACGCCACCCTTGCCGGAGGCGACCGCGATGATGGCCTCGATGCCCGGCACACCGCGCTTGCCCTGGCTGTGCGAGGCGGGCGCGTGCGGAGCGGGACGAGGCGGAGCAGCCGGGCGCGGCGCGGGGCGCGGAGGCACCGCCGCCTCCATGCCGCCGCCCTTCTTCTCGGCGGTAAGCGCCACGATGGCGCTGGCCACGCCGGGGATCTCCTTGACGACGCGCTCGGCGGCGGCGCGCAGCGGCTCCATCTCCTGGGCGCGGGCGGCCGGAACGGTGATCGAGAAGAACACCTTGCCGTCGGCGACGAATATTTCCGAAACCATGCCGAGGTCGACGATGTTGCCGGAAAAATCCGGCCCGCTGATCGTCTTCAGGCGCTCGAGGACGGCTTCCTTGGTAACAGACATCACAAATTCCCCAATACGGGCTTTCTCAGTGCAGGCTCATGCCTGAAATAGGGCAGTTCGGACGCCGCACCAAGCGCCACGATGCCGCTGTCACCCGGCCAGCCGGGTCGCGGCATAGGTCAGCGCGGCGATCGCGGCCGTCGCCGGCAGCGTCACCACCCAGGCCACGACGATGCTTTTGGCGATGCCCCATCGCACGGCCGAGACGCGGCGGGCCGCGCCCACGCCGACGATGGCGCCGGTGATGGTGTGGGTGGTCGAAACCGGGATGCCGAGCCATGTCGCGCCGAACAGGGTGATGGCGCCGCCGGTTTCGGCGCAAAAGCCCTGCATCGGGTTCAGCCGGGTGATCTTGGAGCCCATGGTGTGGACGATGCGCCAGCCGCCGAACAGCGTGCCCAGCGCCAGCGCCGCCTGGCAGGAGAGCACGACCCATAGCGGCACGTAGAAGGTGTCGCCCAGCGCGCCCTGCGAATAGAGCAGCACGGCGATGATGCCCATGGTCTTCTGCGCGTCGTTGCCGCCATGTCCAAGCGAATAGAGCGAGGCCGAAACGAACTGCAGCACGCGGAACGTGCGGTCGACGGCATAGGGCGACTGCCTGACGAAGATCCAGGCGACGGCGAGCACCAGCAGCAGGGCCAGCACGAAACCGGTGAGCGGGGAAAGCACGATCGCCGCGACCGTCTTGGTGAGGCCAGCCCAGACGATGGCGCCGGTGCCGGCCTTGGCGACGCCCGCTCCGACCAGCCCGCCGATCAGCGCGTGCGAACTGCTCGACGGGATGCCGACGATCCAGGTCAGGACGTTCCAGACGATGGCGCCGACCAGCGCCGAAAAAATGACCGCGGGTGTGACGATATCGGCATCGACGATGCCCTTGCCGATGGTCTCGGCGACATGCAGGCCGAAGAACAGGAAGGCGATGAAATTGAAGAACGCGGCCCAGAACACCGCATATTGCGGCCTCAGGACCCGGGTCGAGACGATGGTGGCGATGGAATTGGCCGCGTCGTGCAGGCCGTTCAGGAAGTCGAACACCAGCGCCACGGCAACGAGGCCGGCCAGCAGCGGAAAGACGAGCGTCGCGTCCATGGGGTCAGACGTTCTCGACGACGATGCCGCTGATCTCGTCGGCGACGTCCTCGAAGCGATCAACCACCTTTTCAAGCTGGCTGTAGATTTCGCGGCCGACGATGAAGCCCATCGCGTTGCCGCCGTCGTGGCGACGGAAAAGTTCCTTCAGCCCCTGCTCGTGCAGGTCGTCGGAGCGGTCTTCGAGGCGGGTAACCTCCTCGGAGATGGCGGCGAGGCGGGGAACGTTGGCGCCGAGCTTGCCGAGCAGCGGGATCGCCTCCGCCACCAGGTGCGCCGCCTCGACGATGACGCCGCCCATCTCCTGCATCAGCGGATCGAATTGCGTCTTCTCGAACAGCCGCACCGTCTTGACGGTCTTGTTCATCATGTCGATGGCATCGTCCATCGACTGGATCAGGTCCTGGATGTCGCTGCGGTCGAACGGCGTGATGAAGGAGCGGCGCACCGCGTGCATCACTTCGGCGGCGATGGCGTCGGCCTCGTCCTCGAGTTCCTCGACCTGCTGGCACCAGCGCTCGACGTCCGCTCCGCCGGCGAGCACCTGCTGCAGGGCCTCGGCCCCGCCGACGACGGCCTGGGAATGCCGCTCGAACAGGTCGAAGAAACGATCCTCGCGCGGCAAAAGCTTCCGGAACCAGTTCAGCATCTCAACCTCGTTGCACGGATGTCGTGTTCCCATAACGCCCAGCACGACGACGCGAAACAGCTAATGCCGAAAAAGGTGTGATTAGCCGGCATTGACGGACAATCGATCGTCCACGCCGTTGGCGCACGACCGCCTTTTCGCCGCCTGCCGCCATTCCAGGCCGCTTTCGGCCGTTGCAAGGTTGACCTCGGCCCCTATCTGGTCAAGTTTCTGCGCGCTGCTTCGGCAGCCCGGATAGCGGAAAAGGGAGCGGCATGGCCGGACAAGCGCTGATCGTCATCGATTTGCAGAACGATTTCTGCCCCGGCGGCGCGCTGGCGGTTGCCGGCGGCGACGAGATCGTGCCGCCGGTCAACGCCATGATCCGCGATGCCGAGCACGTCGTGCTGACGCAGGACTGGCACCCGGCCGGCCATTCGAGCTTCGCGTCCAGCCATGCCGGCAAGGAGCCGTTCCAGACCGTCACCATGCCCTATGGCGAGCAGACGCTGTGGCCGGACCATTGCATCCAGGGCAGCACCGGCGCGGATTTTCACTCCGGCCTCGCCTGGACCAAGGCGGAACTGGTGATCCGCAAGGGGTTCCGCCCGGCCATCGACAGCTATTCGGCCTTTTTCGAGAACGACCATGCGACCCCGACAGGCCTTGCCGGCTATCTGCGGGAACGCGGCATCTCGGCGATCACGCTCGCCGGGCTCGCGACCGATTTCTGCGTCGCTTACTCGGCGCTGGACGCCGTGAAACAGGGCTTTGCCGTGACGGTGCGGCTCGACGCCTGCCGTGGCATCGACCTCGGCGGCTCGATGGAAACGATGCTCGGGCGCATGCGCGACGCCGGCGTGACGCTGGCATGACGGAGGCCACCGCGCGAAGACGCGGGCGCGATAAAAAGTGAGGGATTTCATGCGGGTTTCGAAACTGGTGACGGCCGCGCTGTGGTTCGCGGCGCTGGCCTTGTGCCCGCAGGCCGCGATGGCGGCCGAGGAACACGGACTGCCGGGCGCCACGATGTCGCTGTGGTGGGCGCTGCCGTTCGCCGGCCTGCTGCTTTGCATCGCCAGCGGGCCGCTGCTGTTCCACCATGTCTGGGAGAACCATTACGGCAAGATCGCCGCGTTCTGGGCGGTGCTGGTGGTGATACCCATGGCCGCCGCCTTCGGCATTTCCACGGCCGGCGAAGCGGTGCTGCACGCGCTGCTGCTGGAATACATGTCGTTCATCATCCTCCTGTTTGCGCTGTTCACCATCTCCGGTGGCATCCTCGTTGCCGGCAACATCCATGGCACGCCGCTGGTCAATACCGGCCTGCTCCTGATCGGCTCGATCCTCGCCTCCATCATCGGCACGACGGGAGCGGCCATGGTCATGATCCGGCCGATGATCCGCGCCAACGACAACCGGCCGTTCAACGCCCATGTCGTCGTGTTCTTCATTTTCCTGGTCGCCAATATCGGCGGTTCGCTCACCCCGCTGGGCGACCCGCCGCTGTTCCTCGGCTTCCTGCGCGGCGTCGACTTCTTCTGGACGACGGTACACCTGCTGCCGGACACGCTGTTCGTCGGCGGCATCGTGCTTGCCGTCTTCTTCGTGCTGGACACGATCCTGCACCGCCGCGAACAGGGCGCGCCGAAGGTCAAGGACCCGACGCCCGACAAGAAGGTGCGCCTCCGAGGCCTCGCCAACGTGCCGCTGCTCGCCGGCGTCATCGGCGCGATCCTGATGTCCGCTTCGTGGAAGCCGGGCGTCACCTTCGCCATCCATGGCGTCGGGGTCGAATTGCAGAACCTGGTGCGCGACGCCGTCATCCTCGTGCTGGCCTTCGTCTCGCTCGCTGTCTCGCGCAAGGAATACCGCGCCGCCAACGGATTCGAATGGGGGCCGATCGCCGAGGTGGCCAAGCTGTTCGCGGCCATCTTCATCTGCATCGCCCCGGTGGTGGCGATCCTGCGCGCCGGCCTCGACGGAGCCATGGCGCCGCTGGTCGCGGCCGTCACGCTGCCGAACGGCCAGCCCAACGACATGGCCTATTTCTGGATGACCGGCCTTCTATCTTCCGTGCTCGACAACGCGCCGACCTACCTGGTGTTCTTCGAACTGGCCGGCGGCGACCCGCAGCACCTGATGACCGAATTCGCCTCGACGCTGGCGGCCATTTCGGCGGGCGCCGTGTTCATGGGCGCCAACACCTATATCGGCAACGCGCCGAACTTCATGGTCTACGCCATCGCCCGGCGGCAGGGCATCAACATGCCGAGCTTCTTCGGCTACATGCTGTGGTCGGGGGCGATCCTGATCCCGGCCTTCGTGCTGTCGAGCCTGCTGTTCTTCTGATAGCGGGTTTAACCTACGCCGACATAGCGCTTGACCAGCGAAGGGTCGGCGCGCAGGGCGTCGATGCCGACCGTCTCGCGGCTGCGGCCGTTCTCGATGAAGGTGACGCGATCGGCCAGCGACAGCACCGCCTCGACGCGCTGCTCGACCAGGATGGTGGAGACGCCACGGCCGCGCAAGCCGGCCACCGTCTCGCGTATCCTGTCGATCATCGACGGCATCAGCCCCTCGGTCGGCTCGTCCAGCAGCAGCACCTTCGGCTCGAGGCACAGCGCGCGCGCCATCGCCAGCATCTGCTGCTCGCCGCCCGACAGCGTGCCGGAGCGCTGCTTCAGCCGCGCGCGCAGCAGCGGGAACAGGTCCAGCACCGCCTCTTTCGTCGCCTCGCCCCTGCCGCGCGCCATCAGGCCGATCTGCAGGTTTTCGGCAACCGTCATCTCGGCAAACAGCCGCCGGCCCTGCGGCACATAGGCGATGCCCGCCTTGGGCACATTATGGGCGGGCAGCGCCGTCAGTTCCCGCCCGTCCAGCCGGATCGAGCCGGCGGCTGCGGGCACCAGGCCCATGATCGCCTTCAGCGTCGTCGTCTTGCCGGCGCCGTTGCGGCCAAGCAGGCACAGCACCTCGCCCGCCCGCAGCGAAAGCCCTACGCCGTGCAGGACCTGTACCTCGCCATAAAAGCAGTCGAGCCCGGCGACGGTGAGCAGCTCAGCCATGGGCCGTCCCCAGATAGGCGGCCTGCACGGCCTGGTTCTCGCGGATTTCCGCAGGCGTGCCTTCGGCGAGGATTTTGCCCGCCTCCATCACGGTGACCCGGCCGGCAAGCTCCATCACCACTTTCATGTTGTGCTCGATGATGAGCACCGTCGCTTCCCGCGCGATTTCGCGGACAAGCCGGATGAAGGACTCGATCTCGCCGTCGGCCAGACCCTGCGTCGGCTCGTCTAGGATGAGAAGGCGCGGCTTCAGCGCCAGTCCTATAGCCATTTCCAGCAAGCGCTGGTGGCCGTAGGCGAGCTGGCCGGCCGGCGTGGCGGCGCGGTCGGCGAGGCCGACCTTTTCCAGTACCTCCATCACCCCCGCCCGCACCGCCCCCCCACCGCGGCCGTCCTCAAGCGTGCGCTGCACCGGCAAGGCGACATTGTCGTAGACGGGCAGGTTGGCGAAGATGCTGGTGATCTGGAACGTATAGGCGATACCGAGCCGCACCCGCCGATGCGCCGGCAGACGGGTGATGTCGCTTCCATTGAACGCGATGGTCCCGGCCGACGGCGCGATGCGGCCGCAGACAAGGCTGACGAAGGTGGTCTTGCCCGCGCCGTTCGGACCGATGAGGGCGCGGATTTCGCCTTGGTTCAACGTGAAATCGACGCCGTCCACGGCGCGCAGGCCGCCGAAATCGCGCGACAAGCCTCTGGTCATCAGGAGCGGCGTCATGTCAGCCATCACGGCAGCCATCCCAGCCAGCGCTCGCGAAAAGTTCCCAGAATGCCCTTGGGGAAGAACAGCACCAGAAGGATCAGCGCCACGCCGACGACCAGCAGATAGGCGGAGGTGTAGAAGCTGGTGACGTCGATCACGTAATACATCACCAGCGTGCCGACCAGCGGCCCGAGCACGGTCGCGGCCCCGCCGAGCAGCACCCACAGGAGCGGCAGGATGGAATACTGGATCGAGGCGAAGTTGGAGCCGACATAGCCGAACAGCAGTGCATAGGCAGCCCCGGCGGCGGCGCAGAGCGTGCCGGAGACGACCATGGCGGCGAGCTTGCCGGCAAAGGTGTCGTAGCCCAGCATCCTCGTGCGCTCCTCGTTTTCACGGATGGCGACCAGCACGCGGCCGTGGCGCGAGCGCACGACGGCGAGCGTGGCCAGCAGGGCGACGCAGAGCATGGCAAGCGCGGCCATGTAGCGGACGGTCGGATGGGTGAGATCGAGCGGGATTCCTGCCAGATGGAGAACACGCACCGCCTGCGGCACCACGATGCCCTGGTCGCCGCCGGTCCAGGGCGCGAAATAGAGGATGGCAAGGAAGAACGCCTGCGCGAACATCATGGTGACGATCATGAAGGCGACGCCGCTGGTGCGCAGCGCGAGCAACCCTACCGCCAGCGACAGCAGCGCGCCGCACGCAACCGCGCCGGCAAAGGCGAGCGGCACGTTCCAGCCCAGATGCACCACGGCCAGGCCCGAACCGTAGAGGCCGGCGGCAAAGAACATCGCATGGCCGAGGCTGAGCAGCCCGACATAGCCGAACAAAAGATTGTAACCCATGGCAAAGGCCGCGAGCACCATGATGCGGGAGAACAGGCTCTGATGGTAATCCGGCAGGACGAAATTGAGCGCGAACAACAGCGCGACGACGCCTAGATGCAGCGCGTAAACCTTTACCGGCGACGCCTCCCCGCTCATCGCGCCGCCGTCCCGAAAAGGCCTTGCGGCCGGAACACCAGCACCATGGCGACGATCAGCGTGACGATGATCTTGGCCAGCGTCGGCGAAAAGAACATGGAGACGATGCCGTCCGAAAGCCCGATCAGCAGCGCGGCGACCACGGTGCCGCGCAGCGAACCGAGGCCGCCGATGATGACCACGACGAAGGACAACAGCAGCGGATCCTGGCCCATCAGGTAGTGCGCCTGGCTGATCGGCACGATCAGCACGGCAGCGACGGCCGCCAGCATCGCGCCGAAGGCAAAAGTGCCGGCATAGACGCGGTCGACCGGAATGGCGAAGGCCTGCGCGGTCTCGCGGTCGTATTGCGTGGCGCGCATGAGAAGGCCGACCTTCGTGCGCGTCAAAAGCAGCCATGTCGCGACGAGGATCAGCGCCGAGGCGGCGATCACCGCCAGCTTGTAGCCGGAATAGCCGAACCAGGGCAGCGCGATGCGCGTGTTGAAGGGCGGCGGCACCGGATGCGCGTCGGGGCCGTAGAAGGTCAGCGCCAGCTGCTGGATGATGTAGAGCAGGCCGATGGTGGCGACGATGGTCGCCTGCGGCTCGTAGCCCAGCCGGCGCAGCACCAGCCGCTCGGCCACCAGCGCCACCGCGCCGACGGCGAGCGGCGCCAGCACCAGGGCAGCAGCGAAACCCAACGCCGGCGGTCCGCCGACTGCATTGGCGATCGCCCATGCCAGCACCGCGCCCAGCATGAACAGCTCGCCATGGGCGATGTTGACCACGCGCATGACGCCGAACACCAGCGACAGCCCAAGCGCCGTCAGCGCCAGCACCGCGCTGCTGACCAACCCCTCCAGAACGGCAAGCAAAAGATGCGGTCCAAAGGCCATTCAGGTTTCGTCCTCGGCCGGCGGCCATTGGCGGGCAGTGTGGACCAATGCCAGAACGATGATTTCCGCATCCCGAATTTGATAGACGAGCCGATAGTTCGGATGCGGAAGCAGTTCGCGCGTTCCGGGAATGCCGCCTTCCTTGCCTAGCCTCGGAAATTTCGACAGCCGGCTTGTCGCGTCATCGAACATGGCGTCCATTCGCCGAGCCGCCGATGGGTTGTCGAGCCAGATGTATCCGACGATATCTTCGCGATCCTGATCCGCCCCCTCAGACCACCGGACCTTCACCTACCGGCCTCGCGATCCTTGCGTTCCCATTCCTCAAAGCGGGCTTTCATTCTCTCACGAACCTCCTCGTCCGTGTAGACGCGGCCCGCAGCGATGCTCGCTCTCGCCTTCTCCACCTTGCGGCGCAGGAATTCGACATATTCCCTGTCCTGCCGCACGTAGTCGCGCATGAATTCGCGCACGATCTGCGAGGCGGGTCGGTCGGCGGCAGCGGCGGCCGCCATGAAGGCGTCGCGCAGTTCCGGTTCAAGTTTCAGGGTGAAGACAGCTTCCTTGGCCATGGCTCATCTCCAAAAGATACTGACTTCGTATATACGTCGTCAGTATCTTTTCCGCAATAAATGCGGCCTATAGCGCCATCTTGGTGTAGTCGACGTCCGACTCGTACAGCCCATCTTCGATGGACGTGCGATGGATGACGTTCAGCCTGCCGCCTTCCAGCTTGGAAATGTACTGGACGCCGAACACCTGGTGCAGCTTGCCGTTGAAGCGCTTCGGCCCCTGCGGATGCTCCGGCCCCTCGGTCAAGTCGGTCAGCGCTTCGGTCGCCTCCACCAGCTTCGCACGGTCTTCCGGCCCCTTGTAGCCGCAATCCTCCATCGCCTTCTTGATGACGTAGAGCGTCTCCCAGCAGCCGAACATATGGCCGGCCGTGGAAACGTCCTTCGGGTCGCCGACGGCGGCGCCGTTGTCGTCGATGCCGACGGCGGCGCGATAGGCCTTTTGCGCATCGCTGTCGTTGGGCTGCGCGTAGCGCGGCGAGCCTTCCCAGAAATGGCTGCCTTCCAGATAGTCGAGGCCGGGGCTGTTGATGTCGACGCCTTCCAGCGAGTCGATGAAGCCGAACAGCTTCGGGCCGCTGGTGCCGTAGAACTCGCCCAGTTCCTTGACGAAGGTCAGCACCGCCGGCCCGACCATGACGTGATAGAGCACCTCGGTCTCGGCGGGGATCTGCGGGAAATACTTGGTGAAGGAGGATTCCGTCGGCGGAATGGCGATCTTGGCCACCACCTCGGCGCCGTTCTTTTCCAGTGCCGGCGGCAGGAAGTCGCGATGGTCGTAGCCGAACGCATAGTCCGGATAGATCATGGTGACCTTCTTGCCGGCATTGGCGGCAATCCATGGCGCCATCGACGACACCTGCTGGCGAACGTCGGTGATGCCGGGCTGCAGGCACCAGCGGTTCATCTTGCCGGAAGCGACGTGATAGCCCTCGCTGACCACGTAATACGGCATCTTGAGCTCGCCCGCCGTCGGCGCGGAGCCGACGACGACGTTGGAGAACAACGTGCCGTAGACGATGTCGGTCTTGTGCTGCTTGGCGAATTTCGTCACCACCTCGGCACCGCGCCCGGCGTCGGTGCCGTCATCCTCGATGACGACCTCGACCGGGCGGCCGTTGATGCCGCCGGCATCGTTGATCGCCTTGATCGCGGCGGCGGTGGTCTTCTCGTACCAATGGGCATAGGTGGCGCCGATGCCAGTGCGATGCGACTGAAAGCCGATGCGGATGGGGGCCGAACTCTGCGCCTGCGAATAGCGCACGAAGCCGGGGGCCGCCATCAGGCCAGCGCCCGCCGCCAACCCTTTCAGCGCCGAGCGGCGGCTAAGCCCGGTTGCGGTCAGATCGAAAAATCCCCTGGTATCCGGCATCGAAGGTCCTCTTGCTGAAGCGTGTCGGCCGCCCTGGCGGCAAAATGGAGCGCGTCCCTCCATAAAGGATCGAGGGGCAAAGGGGAAATCGAAATTCCAATTATTCCGATGGCCGATCAACGTCTTAGGCCGGAGGGCCCGGCCGGCGCCGGCCAATGCCTTCCGCAAGGGAATATGCCTATACCTTGACCACGTGGCTGGCGCGGTCCTTCTGGCCGAAAATGCGCAGATAGCGCTCGATCTCGGCTATGTCGCCGGTGGCTTTTTCCGGGTTGTCGGAAAGCTTGACCGCCGGACGGCCGTTGGCCTCGGTGACCTTGCAGACCAGCGAAATCGCATCCAGCCGGTTGGTCGGCACCGGCGCGCAACCCTCGAAGTCGTTGGTGAGGTTGGTGCCCCAGCCGAAGGCCATGCGCACCTTGCCGTGGAAATGCCGGTAGGTCTCCACGATCGTCTCGACCTCCAGCCCGTCGGAAAAGATCAGCAGCTTCTGCTTCGGGTCCCGCCCCCTCTGCCGCCACCAGTCGATGATCCGCTCGCCGGCCTCGACCGGCGGCGCGCTGTCGGGGCGAAAGCCGGTCCAGTCGGCCACCCAGTCCGGCGCATCGCGCAGGAAGGCGGCGGTGCCGAAGGCATCCGGCAGCACGATCAGCAAATTGCCGCCATAGTAGCGCTGCCAGTCCTGCAGCACCTTGTAGGGCGCTTGCCGCAGTTCCTGCTCGCTGTCGGCAAGGGCGGCCAGCACCATCGGCAATTCATGGGCGTTGGTGCCGAGCGCCTCGAGATCGTTGTCCATGGCGAGCAGCACGTTCGAGGTACCGGTAAAAGCGGCACCGATGCCTTCCTTCAGCGCCTCCACGCACCACCGCTGCCACAGGAAGGAGTGGCGGCGGCGCGTGCCGAAATCGGAAATGTTGATGTCCGGAAGCGCCTTCAGCAGGTCGGTCTTGGCCCACATCTTGGCCTTGGCACGGGCATAAAGGACGTCCAGCGCAAAGGGGCCGTAGGCCCGCATCGCGGCGCGCGAGCGCAATTCGTTGATGATGGCGAGGGCGGGAATCTCCCACAGCGTGGTGTACATCCACGGGCCGGAGAACGTAAGCTCGAACTGACCATCGCGCTTTTCCAGATGGTATTCGGGCAGCCGGAAATTCTCCAGCCAGGCGAGGAATTCCGGCTCGAATATCTGCTTGCGGCCGTAGAAATTGTTGCCGCCCAGCCAGATCATCTCCTTTTTCGTAAACCGCAGCGTGCGCGCATGGTCGAGTTGCTCGCGCAGTTCTCCCTCGTCGATCTCGTCGGCAAGGCGGATGGAGGTGGCGCGGTTGATCAGCGAAAAGGTGGCCTCAACCTTCGGGTACATGCCCCAGATCATCTGCAGCATCAGCAGCTTGTAGAAATCCGTATCGAGCAGGCTGCGCACGATCGGATCGAGCTTCCACGTATGGTTGTAGACGCGGCGCGCGATGTCCGTTTTTGTCATGGCCGTTGTCGCCTTCGCTGCGAGATGGGACGGTCTGCGGCAAGCCTCTTAGCATCGAATCCGCCGGAACGCTCCCCGCTTTCCCTGCTGGCCCGACAAAAAGTCCGACTGCGGTCGGCCGCCGATTCAGCGCGCCATTGCCGGATCGAGCCGCATGCGCCGCTCGCTGCGCAGCCAGCGTGCGAGCAGCAGCACTGCGACCACTGCCAGCCCGGCCGACAGGCCGATCCAGACGCCGACGCCGGCCAGGCCGAAATGGAAGGCGAGCAGGATGCCGAGCGGCATGCCGACGCCCCAATAGCCGATGGCGGCGATGACCATGGGCACGCCGGTGTCGTGCAGGCCGCGCAACATGCCTGCGCCGACCGCCTGCGCCCCGTCGACGATCTGGAACAGCGCGGCAAAGACGAGGAAGGACGCCGCGATCGCCACCACTTCGGCATTGGCGGGATCGCCGGTGTCGATGAACAGGCTGATAAGCCAATGCGGCATCAGGATCATGACCAGCGCCGACAGCGCCATGAAGCCGACACCGACGCCATAGGCCGCCCAGCCGGCCCGGCTGACGCCGGCGGCGTCGCCCGCGCCATAGGCGGTGCCTACCCGCACGGTGGCGGCCTGGTTGACCCCGAGCGGCACCATGAAGGAAATCGAGCACAACTGGATGACGATCGCATAGGCGGCGAGCGAGGTGGCGCCGATGATGCCCATGAGGAAAGCGGCAAGGTTGAACAGCGTCGTCTCGAACGCCATCATGGCGGCGATCGGCATGCCGAGCCGCATCAACTGCCGGAAGCGCGGCCAGTCCGCGCGCCAGAAGCGGCCGAACAGGCGGTAGCGCCGGAACTGGCGGTCGAGGAGCACCACCAGCACCATGCCGACGAACATCAGCAGGCTGGAGAGGCTGGTGGCGATACCGGAGCCGACGATGCCCAGGCGCGGAAAGCCGAGATGGCCGAAGACCAGGGCCCAGTTGGCGAGCAGGTTGAAGCCGACGGCAACGAAGGCGACGACGGTCGCCCAGCCCGGCCGCTCCAGCGTGGTGATGAAGGAACGCAGCACGATATAGCCGTAGAAGGGCAGCAGCCCCCACTGCAGCGCATGCAGATAGGCCCCGGCGGCGGCCGCGAGCTTCTGTTCCTGTCCGAGCAGGAGCAGGATCTCCTCGCCGTGCCACAACAGCAGCCAGATCGGCAGCGCGATGAAGACGGCGGCCCAGAAGCCCTGGCGCACGGTGCGGCGCACGTCGCGCACCGAGTGCCGGTTGCGGCCGATTTCTCGCGCCATCATCGGGATCGTGGCCAGCATCAGGCCGAGCCCGAATATCATCGGCGCGAAATAGAGGTTGGTGCCAAGCGCGCCCGCCGCCAGCGTATCGGCGTCGACGCGGCCGAGGATCATGACGTCAGTGACCGTCATCGCCGTCTGGGCAAGGTTGGTCAGCACCATCGGCCACGATAGCGCCAGCGTCGCCTTTATTTCAGAACGCCACGGCTTTGCCGTCGCCAGTGCGGCGGCCTCGATCGAATACATTGTCGCTCAACTTTCCAGCGGCGCATCGGCCAAAAAGGCCGGAAGCCGCCAACGAACAGAGAAAACCGTCGGTTTCCACCGCATCAAGGCATCGCTTTTGAACGAATTGCGACATTTTGGCAAGACGCGAGCGCCAGGCAGCGATTGAGCCAGGGAGAAGCCTACGCCAGCGCCTCCAGCGCCCGGCGCTGCCGGTGCATTTCCAGGAAGACGCGAAAATCGCGGTCGAACCGGCTGGCCGCGGCCGGATTGGGCCGGCGCGTCCTCACTTCCTGGCGCATGGCGAGGCCGGCGGCGGCCAGGCCGGAGTGAAGGCCGGCGGCGGTCGCGGCCACCATCGCGGTGCCGACAAGCACGGCTTCGTCCGCCAGCGGCTCGACCACCGTGCAGCCGGTGACGTCGGCGTAAAGCTCCATCATCAGCGGGTTGCGGGTATGGCCGCCGGTGACGTGCAGCGTGTCGATCAGATAGCCGTTTTCGTTCAACGCCGTCAGGATGTGGCGCACGCCGAGCGCGATCGCCACCGCCGTGCGCCAGTAGAGCCGGCACAGGCTGTCGAAGGAAGCGTCGAGCGCAAGCCCGCTGACGACGCCGAGCGCATGCGGGTCGGCCAGCGGCGAGCGGTTGCCATGGAAATCGGGCAACACATGCAGGCGGCCGGCCAGATTGAGCCCTTCGACGGCCCGCAACTCGCCGATGCGGGCGGCGATGCGCGCGTGGGCGGCGGCGTCCGGCTCGCCGCCCGCCCCATGCCAGCGGATGACATGATCGAGCAGCGCGCCGGTGGCGGACTGGCCGCCCTCCGACAGCCACAGACCCGGCAGCGCGACGCCGTAATACGGCCCCCACACACCGGCGAAGGGCAGCGGCTGCGGCGTCATCGCCATGACGCAACTGGAGGTCCCGGCAATCAGCGCGAGGTGCCGGCCGATGGTTTCCGGATCGCCGGCATAGCCGCCGAGCACGCCGAGCGCTCCGGCATAGGCGTCGATGGCCCCGGCCCCGACCCGGCATGTCCCGGCAAGGCCGAGCGCGGAAGCAGCCTGCGGCGACAGCGGGCCGAGATCGGTCCCGACCGGGCTTGCCTTCTGCGGCAGGGCGCCGTGCTCGAATAAATCCTCCAGCCCGACGGCGGCGAAGAAATCGGGCCGCCAGCCGCCTTTCTCATGCGCCAGATAGGCCCACTTGGCGGTCAAGGTGCATTGCGAGCGCGCCAGCGAGCCGGTCGCCTTCCAGCTCAGGAAATCGGCCAGGTCGAACAGAAGTCCGGCCCGCGCCCAGCTTTCGGGCAGGTTGCGCTTCAGCCACATCAGCTTCGGCGTTTCCATCTCGGGCGACATGACGCCGCCGACATAGGCGAGGACAGGATGCCCGGTCGCGGTGCATTCGTCGGCCTCGGCGATGGCCCGGTGGTCGAGCCAAGCGATGGTGTCCCAGCGCTCCTCGCCGCCGCGCGACACGCTGACCTGGCCGCCGTCGCGCTCGCGCACGACCAGCGAGCAGGTGGCGTCGAAGGCTATGCCGACGACGGCCTGCGCCTCGATGCCTGCCTTGTCGCGCGCCGCGCGCACCGCGATGCAGACGGCGTCCCAGATATCCTCGGAATCCTGCTCGGCGAAATCGGCCTGCGGGCGGTTCATCGCGATCGGATGCTCGGCGCGGCCGAACAGCTTGCCGCGCCGGTCGAGGATCGCGGCGCGGGCACTTCCCGTGCCGACATCGACCGCGCAGACGAACCCGGTTTCCAAGGCGCTTCTTCTCGCTTCAACGCTCAGGCGACAGCGAGCGAAACTATAAGGGGCGCGGCGCGCGGCGCAAGCCGGCTTGCATGCGGGCAGCGTCAGAGCGTACCGGCGAGGTAGCGGGTCAGCGTGACGCGCGCGCCGTTCGCCCACAGCGCGGCCAGCGCATGGGCAAAGGCGGCGGCGAAAACGGGAGAGCGGCCGACGTCGCCATAGATGTCCTCCATGGCGAGCCAGGCGGCGGGATCGGCCTTCGCCGCCCGGGCGGTGGCCTGCATGCGGTCCCAGTTCGGGTCGTTGGGCTCGATGACGGCGCCGGAATCGGTGGTGCCGAAGCAGTAGCGGCACCAAAGCGCCGATTCGAGCGCCAGCCCGGCCACGCTTTTGCCTGCCTTCAGCCGGTCGGCGATGGTGGGAATGATGAACTTCGGCTGGCGGTTGGAGCCGTCGAGGCAGAGTCGGCGCACCGTGTCGCCGATCTTCGGATTGGAAAAGCGCCTCTCGATGAGCCGGTAATAGTCCTCGAGGCTGGTGTCCGGAACCGGCGGCACGGTGGGGATGATCTCGTCGTGCTCGATTTTGTCGAGGAAATTGCGCACCAGCGGCTCGGCCATCGCCTCATGCACGAAATGGATGTCCATCAGGCCGGCCGGATAGGCGATCGCCGCATGGCCGCCGTTGAGGATGCGGATTTTCATCAGCTCATAGGGCGAGACGTCGGCCACGAACTGCACACCGACCTTTTCCAGGGGCGGCCGGCCGTCGGTGAAGCGGTCTTCCAGCACCCATTGGCGGAACGGCTCGCAAAACACCGGCCAGTTGTCCTCGACGCCGAATTCCTTCGCCAGGATGGCGCGCTCGCGGTCGGTGGTGGCCGGGGTGATGCGGTCGACCATCGCGTTCGGGAAGGCGACATGATCGCTCGCCCAGCCGGCCAGGTCCTCGTCGATCAGGCGGGCGAGGCCGACGACGCCGTCATAGGTCACCCGGCCGTTATGGGGAATGTTGTCGCAGGACATAACGGTGAACGGCACGATGCCGTCGTCGCGGCGGCGTCTCAGGCCGGCAAGGATGATGCCGAACACGGTTTTCGGCGCGCCGGGATTCTGCGCGTCGGCGACGATGGCCGGATGGGTCGGATCGAACAGGCCGGAAGCCGGGTCGATGAAATAGCCGCCTTCGGTGATGGTCAGCGACACGATCTTTATCGCCGGGTCGGCCAGCCGCGCGATGATGGCTGCACCATCGCCGGGGGTAATGAAATCGACCATCGAGCCGGTGACGCGGGCGCTCATATGGCCCTCGTCCTGCTCGACCACGGTGGTCAGCCAGTCCTGTTCGGCCAGCTTTTGCCGGCCTGCCTCTTCGCCCTCGAAAACACCCGCGCCGACCAGCGCCCAGTCATGGCCGCGGCCCTGGGCAAACAGGTCGTCCAGATAGACCGCCTGATGGGCTCGGTGAAAATTGCCGACACCGAAATGCAGGATGCCGGCCTTCAGCGCCGAACGGTCGTATTTCGGCCGGGCGACCCCGGCGGGCAGGGAGGCGAGGTTCGCCAGGGAAAGCTTCGTGGTCATGCTGAATGCTCCTCGCTGAGGCCCGCGACGCCTCCGGCCCTTTCGCCTCGGGTCGTGGTCAGTGCGTATGCGAATCCGCCGTCGTCGCGGACTTCAGCACCCCCACCCCTGACCCCTCCCCACAAGGGGGAGGGGAATTCCACGGCAGCGTCGCGACATCCTTTTCCGGCAGTTTTCGGGAAAAAACGACGGTGTCGGCGTTCCCCTCCCCCTTGTGGGGAGGGGTCAGGGGTGGGGGTACCTTCGCGGGCGATATCTCCCACGCGCGGGAAAGAAAGCGCCGATCCGAGCGAGACGGAGAGGGGAGCACGCATCTTCAGCTCATCCACTGGCCGCCGTCGACATTGTAGGTCTGGGCGACGATGTAGTCGGCCTCGGCGCTGGCGAGGAACACGGCCATGCCGGTCAGGTCCTCCGCCCGGCCCATGCGGCCATAGGGGACGCCCTCGCCGACCAGTTTCTTCTTCTCGCCGAGCGGCCGGTTCTCGTATTTGGCAAACAGCGCGTCGACGCCGTCCCAGTGCTCGCCGTCGACGACGCCGGGGGCGATGGCGTTGACGTTGATGCGATGTTTTATGAGGTCCAATCCGGCCGACTGGGTGAGCGAGATCACCGCCGCCTTGGTGGCGCAATAGACGGCGACCAGCGGCTCGCCCCGGCGTCCCGCCTGGCTCGCCATGTTGATGATCCTGCCGCCCTGCCCCCGCGCGATCATCGAGCGGGCGGCCGCCTGCATCATGAACAGCGTGCCGGCGACGTTGACCGAAAACAGCCTGTCGTAGCTCGCCTTGCCGATCTCGACGATGGGCGCGGCGTCGAACAGGGCGGCGTTGTTGATGAGGATATCGAGGCCGCCGGTGCGTTCCTCCACCGCCTTCACCGCCGCCTCGATGGAGGCGAGGTCGGTGACGTCGAGCTTTACCGCATAGGCCTTGTCGCCGATGGCTTCAGCCGTCTTTCGTGCCGCCTCGAGGTTGATGTCGGCGATGGCGACGGTGGCGCCTTCCCGCACGTAGGCCTCGGCGAAGGCACGGCCGATGCCGCGCGCCGAACCGGTGATCAGGGCGGATTTGCCGGGTAGTCGCATGTCAGATTGCCTTTCCATCGGACCCGAAGCGGTGCAGCTTGCTTGGGTCCGGCGTGAGATAAACGGTGTCGCCGTGCCGCGCGCCGATTTCACCGTCGGCACGCACCGTAAGCGGGCCGACGCCGTCCGCCTGCACATGCAGGAAGGTGTCGGAGCCGAGATGCTCGGCGACGCCGACCCTGGCCTGCCATTCGCCGGTAGTGGCCGAAATCTTCAGGTGCTCGGGGCGGATGCCGACGGTTTTGGCGCCATGCTTCTCGGCCGGTGCGCCTTCGATCAGGTTCATCCTCGGTGAGCCGATGAAGCCGGCGACGAACAAATTGGCGGGCGTCCTGTAGAGTTCCATCGGCGAGCCGACCTGCTCGATATTGCCGGCGTTCAGCACCACGATCTTGTCGGCCATGGTCATGGCCTCGACCTGGTCGTGGGTGACGTAGATCATCGTCGTCTTGAGTTGCTGGTGCAGTTCGGAGATCTCCAGCCGCATGGTGCCGCGAAGTGCGGCGTCGAGGTTGGACAGCGGCTCGTCGAATAGGAAGGCCGACGGCTGGCGCACGATGGCGCGGCCGATGGCGACGCGCTGGCGCTGGCCGCCGGAAAGCTGCCCCGGCCGCCGCTCCAGGTAGTTGGTGAGGTTGAGCACCCGCGCCGCCTCGGCCACCTTCCTGTCGATGGCGGCCTTGTCCTCGCCGGCCATCTTCAGCGGGAAGGCGATGTTCTTGGCCACGCTCATATGCGGGTAGAGCGCGTAGGACTGGAACACCATGGCGAGCTTGCGCTTTGCCGGCGCCTCGTTGGTGACGTCGCGGCCGTCGATATGGATCGAGCCGCCGCTGGTGTCCTCCAGCCCAGCGATCAGCCGAAGCAGCGTGGACTTGCCGCAACCGGAGGGGCCGACGAAGACCACGAACTCGCCGTCCTCGATGACCAGGTCGATGCCCGGAATGATGACGGTCGAGCCGAACGCCTTGGATACGTTGTTGAGCGTGATGTTTCCCATGGTGTCTCTCCCCGCCTCGTCCTATTTCACCGCGCCGAAGGTCAGGCCGCGCACCAGTTGGCGCTGCGAGAACCAGCCCATGATCAGGATCGGCGCGATCGCCAGCGTCGAGGCCGCCGACAGCTTCGCCCAGAACAGACCCTGCGGGCTGGAGAACGAGGTGATGAAGGCGGTGAGCGGCGCAGCCTCGGTGGTGGTCAGCCGGATGGTCCAGAACGCCTCGTTCCACGCCAGGATGATGTTGAGCAACAGCGTCGAGGCGATGCCCGGCACCGCCATCGGCGTCAGCACATAGGCGATCTCGCCCCACAGCGAGGCGCCGTCCATGCGCGCGGCTTCCAGAATCTCGCCCGGTATCTCGCGGAAATAGGTGTAGAGCATCCACACCACGATCGGCAGGTTGATCAGCATCAGCATGACGGTGAGGCCGATGCGGCTGTCAAGCAGGCCCCAGTCGCGGAACAACAGATAGATCGGCACCAGCACCGAGACCGCCGGCATCATCTTCGTGGACAGCATCCACATCAGCACGTCCTTGGTGTGCTTGGTCGGCGAAAAGGCCATGGCCCATGCCGCCGGGATACCAACCGCGAGCGCGATCAGGGTCGAGCCGACCGAAATGATCACCGAATTCATGAACGGCTTGAAGTAGTTGTACTGCGACTGCACCTCGGCATAGCTCTCCAGCGTTCCCGACGGGATCAGGCTGAAGCCTGCGATCGCCTCCGTCTCCGACTTGAAGGAGGTGACGATGGTGTAGAGGATCGGGAAGAACAGAAGCAGCGCGACCGCCCATGCGGCGACGGTCCAGCCGATCTTCGTGCGGGTAGGAACTGCGCGCGCCATGATCAGATCTCCAGCCTGCTCGATGAGGCGGATTTACCCCCACCCCTAACCCCTCCCCACAAGGGGGAGGGGAATCCCGTAGCCAGTTCTCGTGCAGCTTGGTGGCGGCAAGGTTCCCCTCCCCCTTGTGGGGAGGGGCGAGGGGTGGGGGTAAGCAACGCCAAAGACATCTCCATCCCCTTTCACTTGTCCAAATTCTTGCCGACGGCGCGCATCAGGAACAGCGCGACGATGTTGGCCAGCACCACCGCGATGATTCCGCCGGCCGAGGCCCCGCCGACGTCGTAGCCGAGCAGCGCGGTGCGGTAGATGAGGAACGGCAGGTTGGTCGAGGCGTAGCCCGGCCCGCCATTGGTGGTGACGAGGATTTCCGCATAGATCGACAGAAGGAAGATGGTCTGGATGAGGATGACCACGGTGATGGCGCGCGCCATGTGCGGCAACGTCAGGTAGATGAAGCGACTGACGAAGCCGGCGCCGTCCATCTCGGCGGCTTCCTTCTGCTCGCCGTCGAGCGATTGCAGCGAGGTGAGCAGGATCAGCGTGGCGAAGGGCAGCCACTGCCAGGCGACGATGATGACGATCGACAGCAGCGGGTGCTGGCCGAACCAGTCGATGGGGTTGAGCCCGAGCGCGCGCGCCATGTCGGCAAGCACGCCGTATTGCGGGTGCATGATCATGTTCTTCCACACCAGCGCCGCCACCGGCGGCATGACGAAGAAGGGCGAGATCACCAGGATGCGCACGATGCCCTGGCCGAAGATCGGCTGGTCGATCAGCAGCGCCAGCCCGATGCCGCCGATAACCGTGATCAGGAGCACGCCGACGACAATGACCAGCGTGTTCCAGATCGACTGGAAGAAGGCCGGGTCGCTGTAGAAGAAGCGGTAGTTGAACAGGCCGGCAAAGCCCGTCTGCGCCGGGTTGAGCAGGTTATAGTCCTGGAACGAGAACCACAGCGTCATCGCCAGCGGCACGACCATCCAGATCAGGAGAAGGATGACCGAAGGCGCCATCATGAAGCGCGCGAGCGTGCCCGTCTGTCGAGTAGCCATTGTGGTTGCCCTGTGTCGTGGAGAATGGGCCGTTCATCGATTTCAAAGCGGCCGCCCGGGCTGGGACCCGGACGGCCAAGGCACCGGGAGGAGCCTTACTTGATGTATCTGGCGCGCGTCATTTCGCGCACCGAAGCGGCCTGCGCCGCGGCCAGCGCATCGTCCACGCTCGACTGGCCGGCAAGGGCGGCCGAGAACAACTGGCCGACCGTGGTGCCGAGCCCCTGGAACTCGGGAATGGCGACGAACTGGCCGCCCGTGTAGGGCACCGGCTTCACGCTCGGCTTGGTGATGTCGGCGGCGTTCATGGCGGCGAGCGTCGGCCCGGCGAAGGGAGCGGCCTTCTTGTATTCCTCGTTGTTATAGAGCGAGGTGCGGGTTCCGGGAGGGGCGCTGGCCCAGCCTTCCTTGGAGGCGACGAGTTCGGTGTAGCCCTTGCTGGTCGCCCACGACACGAACTTCTCCGCCGCCTCGGCCTTCTTCGTCGAGGCCGGGATGGCGAGGTTCCACGACCACAGCCAGTTGCCGTGGTTGTCGACGCCTTCCTTGTTCGGGAAGATGGCGAAGCCGACCTTGTCGGCGACGGTGGAGTTCTTCGGGTCGGACACGAAGGAGGCCGCCACCGTGGCGTCGATCCACATGCCGCACTTGCCCTGCTGGAACAGCGTCAGGTTTTCGTTGAAGCCGTTGGAGGAAGCCCCCTCAGGCCCGGCGTCCTTCATCAGCTTGACGTAGAAGTCGAGCGTGTCCTTCCATTCCGGCTGGTCGAACTGCGGCTGCCACTTCTCGTCGAACCAACGCCCGCCGAAGGAATTGTCCATGGCGGTGAGGAAGGCCATGTTCTCGCCCCAACCGGCCTTGCCGCGCAGGCAGATGCCGTTGATGCCGGCGGAGCGGTCGGTGATCTTGCGCGCCGCATCGCCGATGAATTCCCAGGTCGGCTTGTCCGGCATCTTCAGCCCGGCCTTCTCGAACAGGTCGGTGCGGTACATGACCATGGCCGATTCGCCGTAGAACGGGGCGGCGTAGAGCTTGCCGTCGACCGACAGGCCGCCGCGGATCGCCGGCAGGAGGTCGTCGACATCGTAGTCGGCGCCCAGATTGTCGAGCGCGAGCAGCCAGCTTTGCTTGGCCCAGATCGGCACTTCGTAATTGCCGATGGTAACGACGTCGTACTGGCCGCCCTTGGTGGCGATGTCGGTGGTGACGCGCTCACGCAGCACGTTTTCCTCCAGCGTCACCCAATTGAGCTGGATGTCGGGATTCTTCGCGGTGAAGTCGTCCGTCAGCTTCTGCATGCGGATCATATCGCCGTTATTGACGGTGGCGATGGTGACGGCCTCGGCATGCGCGGCGAACGCAAAGGCGCTGGCGGAGCACAAGCCCAGGATAAGCGTGCGCAGTTTCATCGAGTTCCTCCCAAAGATCGAATGAGCAATTGCTTCTGGTGTGAGCAATTATTCACTCCGATTGATTTATGTCAAGCGAGATTCGTCGCTGCGCCGCAGCACGAAGGGCGGGCGAGCGGCTTCGGGGAACTGGCGTACAGCGAGAGCTTCAATACCCCCCACCCCTGGCCCCTCCCCACAAGGGGGGCAGCGGAAGCGCGGTGCCAGAATCCCCCTCCCCCTTGTGGGGAGGGGCCAGGGGTGAGGGTACGATCCCAATGACGATGCGGATTCCAGGTGCCGGCTCAGCCGCCGGAAAGCAGGGCGGCAGCCGTCCGTTCGTCGGTGATCAGGCCGTTGACCAGGCGGCGGTTCACGGCGGCCAGGATGCCGGGCAGCTTCAGTTCGCCCATGGCAAGCGCCACCACCAGCGACTTTTCCCGCGACGGCAACGGTGCGGAGGACACACGATCGTTGGTGACCCCGTCGATCATGCGGCCGTCGCGGTCGAAGACCCAGCCGACGATCTCGCCTACACCGCCCGCCTTCTGCAGCGCCTTCAGTTCGGCCTCGGAAACGAAGCCGTCCTCATAGAGCGGCGCCCGTGGCCCAAGGTCGCCGATGCCGACGAAGGTGACGCTGGCCTCGGCCGCCAGCGCCAGCGTCTGCCGGATCATCGGCTGGCTGAGCAGCATTTCGCGCTCTTGCGGCGATGAGGCGATGACCGGCAGCGGCATAGGGAAGGAGCGTGCCTTGATCCGGTCCGCCATGGTGAAAATGACGTTGTAGAAGGCCGCCGAGCCATCGGGGGCGATGTTGCCGGTCAGCGACACGATCTTGTGCTGCGGGCATTCCATCGGCGGCAACTGGCTGATGGCGGCCTTCAGCGTGCGGCCGGTGCCGATGCCCATGACGATGGGTTCGGGCAGGCGCAGCCACTTCTCGATCTGCACGGCGGCGACTTCCGAAATGCCGATGGTGGTGGAGGAGGAGTCCGAGGCGCTGGGCGCCACCTCCACCAGGTCGAGCGCAAAGCGCGTCTTCAGCCGCGCCGCGAGGTCGAGGCAGTTGGCGATGGGGTGGTCGACGCGGACCTTGATCAGCCCTTCCGACATCGCCAGCGACACCAGCCGCTGCGCCGTCTGCCGCGAGATGCCGAGGGCCGAGGCGATCTGGTCCTGCGTATGGCCGGCGACGTAATAGAGCCAGCCCGCGCGGGCCGCATCGTCGAGCCTGCTGCCTGTCTCGGACCGGGCGCTCATCGTGTCGTTCCTCCAGCCATCATTCTTGCAGGAAATCTTTTTGAGAGCAATTGCTCGATAAATGTGTCAATTATTCAAATCGCAATCGCAGCTTATGACATTCGGACGGGCCAAGGCGAGAATTGATTTGTCCGCGCGGCAAAAACCTGTAGGGCATCGGCCGGGAAACGCGGGCCCGGCTTCGGCCGAAAGCGACAGACAGGACAGCCAATGACGCCGAAAGCGGTTTTCTGGGACATGGACGGCACGCTGACCGACAGCGAGCCGCTGCATGAGGCGGCGCTGGTGGCGGCGCTGGCCAGCGCCGGGGTGACGCCGCCCACCGACCTGCACGAGCGCGTGCTCGGCGTCTCCGCCATCCCGGTCTACGAGATGCTGCGCGACGAGCACGGCCTTTCCCTGCCGTTCGAGGAATGGATCGTGCGCAAATACGACCATTACTGGCCGCTGGTGGCGGAGCTGAAGCCGCGCCCCGGCGCCGTCGAGACCTTCAATGACCTGCGGGCGCGCGGCGTGGCGCAGGCGGTAGTCTCCAATTCCGACCGCATGGTGGTCGACGCCAATTTGCGCGCCGTCGGCCTCGCTTACCCCGGCCTGCGCACGGTGAGCCGCAACGACGTGCGCGAGGGCAAGCCCCATCCCGAGCCGTTCCTGCGCGCGGCCTGGCTTGCCGGCGTCGAGCCCGGCGAGGCGGTTGCCATCGACGACAGCTGGCCCGGGGCGCAGGCGGCGCTCGCGGCCGGCATGAAGACCATCTTCTGGCCGGAAAGGCCGATGGACGGCCCCGACGGCGCCCTCAACCTCAACAGCATCGCTGAAGTGCGCGCCGAACTCGGTCTTTAGGCCATGGCCCGACCGAGGTACGGAGGCTGCCGCACGTAACGGTTTTCACCGCGCCCGCAGGCTGGTAGGATTTTGCCGGCCACAGAGGAGGCTGCCATGGCGATCCATCTCGACACCCTGATGCATGCCAGCCATCAGCGCGGGCAGGCGGCCGGCCGGGTCTTCGTCGCGCCGCTGAACGGCATCGCGCATGTCTCGGGCGAGCGATCGACCCCGCTCCTGGACAAGACCATCCCTGCCCTGTTTGCCGAGACGGTTCGTGCCCATGGCGAGCGTGACGCCGCCGTTTTCCTCGGCCAGGACAAGCGCTTTTCGTGGAACGAACTGTCCGAGACGGTCGATGCCTTCGCCGCCGGCCTTCTGGCGCTCGGGCTGCAGAAGGGCGAGCGCATCGGCATCTGGTCGCCCAACCGCTGGGAATGGCTTGTCACCCAGTTCGCCACCGCGCGGCTCGGCCTGATCCTGGTCAACATCAACCCGGCCTACCGGCTGACCGAGCTGAAATACGCGCTGAACAAGGTGGGGTGCCGGGCGCTGGTCACGGCAGCCGCGTTCAAATCCTCCGACTATATCGGCATGCTGCAGACGCTCGCGCCCGAACTCGCCACCGCAGAGCCCGGCAAGCTCGAGGCGGCGGCCCTGCCCACGCTCAGGCTCGTCATCCGCATGGGCGAGGAAACCACGCCGGGCATGGCCAATTTCGGCGACGTGCTGGCCAGCGGCGGTCTCGACGAGCACGAGCGGCTGGACGCCATCTCGCAGGAACTCGACCCGGACGAGGCGATCAACATCCAGTTCACCTCCGGCACCACCGGCGCGCCCAAGGGGGCGACGCTCAGCCATCACAACATCGTCAACAACGGCAATTTCGTCACCTCGGCGATCCGGCTCACCGCCGAGGACCGGCTGTGCATCCCGGTGCCGTTCTATCATTGCTTCGGCATGTCGATGGGCGCGGTGGGCTGCGTCAGCAAGGGCGCGACCATGGTGTTTCCGGACGAGGGCTTCGACCCGGGCGCGGTGCTGAAGGCGGTCGCCGGGGAGCGCTGCACCGGCCTCTATGGCGTGCCGACCATGTTCGTGGCCATGCTCGACCACCCGGATTTCGCGTCCTTCGACCTTACCAGCCTGCGCACCGGCATTATGGCCGGCTCGCCCTGCCCGATCGAGGTGATGAAGAAGGTGGTGTCGCTCATGCATATGAGCGAGGTGACCATCGCCTACGGCATGACCGAGACCAGCCCGGTGTCGTTCCAGAGCAATGTCGACGACCCGCTCGAAAAGCGCGTCTCGACGGTTGGCCGCATCCAGCCGCATGTCGAGGTCAAGATCGTCGACGCGGACGGCATGACGGTCGCCGTCGGCGAGGCCGGCGAGCTGTGCACGCGCGGCTATTCGGTGATGAAAGGCTACTGGCAGGACGAGGAAAAGACCCGCGAAGCGATCGACGCGGAAGGCTGGATGCACACCGGCGACCTCGCCACGCTCGACGCGGAAGGCTACTGCAACATCGTCGGGCGCGTGAAGGACATGGTCATCCGTGGCGGCGAGAACGTCTATCCGCGCGAGGTGGAGGAATTTCTGTACCGGCACCCGAAGGTCAAGGAGGTGCAGGTGTTCGGCGTGCCGGACGAAAAGTTCGGCGAGGCGCTGGCCGCCTGGATCGTGCTGACGCCGGGCCAGAGCGCCACCGAAGAGGAGATCAAGGCCTACTGCCAGGGCCAGATCGCCCACTACAAGATCCCGCTCTATATCCGCTTCAAGGACAGCCTGCCGATGACGGTGACCGGCAAGCCGCAGAAATTCATCATGCGCGACGAGATGGTGGCCGAACTCGGCCTGAAGGCGGCCAAGACGGCGTAGCGGGACGAGCTGTTCAGAGCACGTCCAGCAACAGTGCGAAGCAGCCTTGCGTCCGGAAATGCGGCCAGAACAACCGGTTGGAGCGGTTATGCCTATCCCGCGAAAACCAGAACCATTCCGGCACCGCAGCGGCCGTTCACGGGACGCCAGATAGCGCCCAAAGTGCAGCACGACCTTGCGGGTCGCTCACCCGGCGCCCGGTATCACGCCAGGACTTCACGCGGCATGCGCCATGCTCTGGGCGCTCATGCGATAGGCGATCGCCTCCGCCACGTGAAGGCGGCCGACGGTCTCGCTGGCGTCGAGGTCGGCCAGCGTGCGCGCCACCTTCAGCAGCCGATGATAGGCGCGGGCCGAAAAGCCCAGCTTGTCGGCGGCATCGCTCAGCAATGCCATGCCGGCGGCATCCGGCGCGGCGATCGTCTCGATCAGGGCCGGCGGGCAATGCGCGTTGGTCGTCGCGCCAGCGACACCCAGCTGCTCGAAGCGCCGGCGCTGGATTTCCCGCGCCCGGGCCACGCGCTCGGCGACAACGGTGCTTGTCTCCGCCCGGTCCGAGCGGATCAGGTCGCGGGTCGAGACCGCCGGCACCTCGATCCTCAGATCGATGCGGTCGAGCAGTGGGCCGGAAATGCGCGCCTGGTAGTCGGCGCGGCAGCGCTCGCCGCGCGCACAGCGAAAACCGGGCTCGCCGGCCATGCCGCAGCGGCACGGATTCATCGCCGCCACAAGCTGGATGCGCGCCGGATAGGTGACGCGGTGGTTGGCGCGCGCGATCATGCATTCGCCGGTTTCCAGCGGCTGGCGCAACGCATCCAGCGTCTGCGGTGAGAATTCGGGGAACTCGTCGAGGAACAGCACGCCATTGTGCGCCAGCGACACTTCGCCGGGCCGGGCGCGCAGGCCACCGCCGACCAGCGAGGCCATCGAGGCCGAATGGTGCGGCGCGCGGAACGGGCGGCGGTCGGTCAGCTTGCCTTCGCCGAGTTCGCCGGCGACCGAGGCGATCATCGAGACTTCCAGCAGTTCCTTCGGCGCCAGCGGCGGCAAGATCGAGGGCAGGCGCTGCGCCAGCATCGATTTGCCGGAGCCCGGAGGGCCGATCATAAGCAGGTTATGACTGCCGGCCGCCGCCACTTCCAGCGCGCGCCTGGCCGTTTCCTGGCCTCTTATGTCGGCGAGGTCGGGCAGGTTGCTGGCCGGCGCATGGGTTCCTGGTTCGGGGCGCGACAGCACCTGCGTGCCGCGAAAATGGTTGGCGATGGCAATCAGGCTGCGCGGCGCCAGGATGTCGATGTCCGCGCCGGCCCAAGCCGCCTCCGGGCCGCAGGCGAAGGGGCAGATCAGGCCCTTGCCCTCGGCATTGGCGCCGATGGCCGCCGGCAGCGCGCCCGCCACCGCGGCGATGGTGCCGTCGAGCGACAGCTCCCCCAGCACGACATAACCGGCCAGCATGTCGCCCGGAACCGCGCCAATCGCCGCCATCAGGCCGAGCGCGATCGGCAGGTCGTAATGGCTGCCTTCCTTGGGCAGGTCGGCGGGCGCGAGGTTGATGGTGACTTTCCTTGCCGGCATCGACAGGCCGGAGGCATGCAGCGCCGCCTGCACCCGCTCGCGGCTTTCGGCCACCGCCTTGTCGGGCAGGCCGACGATCGACATGCCGACCTTGCCGGGCGCCACCATCACCTGCACGTCGACCGGCACGGCCTCGATGCCCTGGAACGCCACCGTGCGAACGCGCGAAACCATCCTTCCGCCCCCTTCGGGCAGGCAGGCTCATGTTCCGTCACCCGTCCGCCCCATGCCAGACAAGCACAGCCAGGCGATCGAATCAAGAACATTTCAGGAACAACCTAGCGACCAGCGTGTGATTCGGTTGTGCCAGGTTGCATGGCTGGAACAAAGCGCAAGGCCAGCGCCGCCGCGGCTTTCGTCATTTCAGCCGCGCTTCTTGTCCTCGACCACGTCCCAGAACAGGCCGGCGATGTCGGGGCCGCCGAAGCGCTGGATTTCGCGGATGCCGGTGGGCGAGGTGACGTTGATCTCGGTCATATAGTCGCCGATGACATCGATGCCGACGAGGATGAAGCCGCGTTCCTTCAGGGAGGGACCGATGCGCGCGCAAATCTCGCGCTCGCGTTCGGTCAGGCCGGCCTTTTCGGCGCGCCCGCCGACATGCATGTTGGAACGCGACTCTCCTTCCGAAGGCACGCGGTTGACGGCACCGACCGCCTCGCCGTCGATCAGGATTATGCGCTTGTCGCCCTTGCGCACGTCCTTCAGGTAGCGCTGAACGATGAACGGCTCGCGGAACATCTGCCCGAACATCTCCAGGAGCGAGGTCAGGTTGCGATCGCCGTCGTTGAGCTGGAACACGCCGGCGCCGCCGTTGCCGTAAAGCGGCTTGAGGATGATGTCGCCGAACTCCTTGCGGAAGGCCTCGACCTCGCGCACGTCCTTGGTGATCAGCGTTTCCGGCATCAGGTCGGGAAATTCGGTGACGAATATCTTTTCCGGGCTGTTGCGCACCCAGGCAGGATCGTTGACCACCAGCGTCTTCGGGTGGATGCGCTCCAGCATGTGGGTGGTGGTGATGTAGTTCATGTCGAAGGGCGGGTCCTGGCGCAGCAGGATCACGTCCATTTCCGACAGGTCGGTGCGGACGGGTTCGCCCAGCGTGTAGTGGTTGCCCTTCTCGTCGCGCACCTGCATTTCCTCGATGCGGGCAATAACCTTGCCGTCGCGCATGGAAAGCCGGTCGGGCGTGTAGTGGAACAGCCTGTGCCCGCGCCGCTGCGCTTCCAGCGACAGCGCGAACGACGTGTCGCCCGCAATCGAGACGGTAGAAACGTGGTCCATCTGGACGGCGACCTTGAGAGACATGGCGAGCCCTTGGCGTTCGGGGAAACTGTCTTGCCTTTACAGCTTTGGCCCCAAGCTGCCAATCGCCGGATTGCCCGGCGGCCGGCTGGCAGCTCGAAAACGCCGGCCCACCGCGGCCGCTTTCTGCCTGGCCCGCTTGTGCGGGCCGGCCACGCGCTTTACAGCAGGGGCGATAACCGAAAGGCGATAGCGACAGACATGCGACTGGGCGGACGGCTGGCGGCAGCCATCGAGGTGCTTGACGACATCGAGCGACGCCACCGGCCGGTGGCGGAGGCGCTGAAGGACTGGGGCGTCTCGCATCGCTTTGCCGGCGGCGGCGACCGCGCCGCCATCGGCAACATCGTCTACGACGCGCTGCGGTACAGGCGCTCCGCCGGCTGGCTGCTCGGCCAGGACACGCCACGCGCCGTTGGCTTCGGCGCCCTGCTGCTTCGGGGCGAACACTCGGCCGCCGGGCTCAACGCTGTGTTGGAGGACGACAGGTTCGCGCCACCACCGCTGGACGACGCCGAATTGAAAGCGCTCGAGGGTAGGCAGATCGCCGATGCGCCGGGCCCGGTGCGCGCCGACATCCCCGACTGGTGCGTGCCGCTGTTCGAGCGCGCCTTCGGCGACGATTGGGTCGGGGAAGGGGCTGCCCTGGCCGCACGCCCGCCTCTCGATATGCGCGCCAACACCTTGCGGGCCGGCCGCGACAAGGTTCTGGCCGAACTGTCCCAAACCGGGGCGCGGCCGACCACGATCGCACCGGACGGCCTGCGCATCGCACCGATTTCTGGCGACGGCCGCCACCCCAACGTCCAGGCCGAGGCCGCCTTCCAGAAAGGCTGGTTCGAGGTGCAGGACGAAGGCTCGCAGATCGCCGCAATGCTCGCCGGAGCGAAGCCCGGCATGCAGGTGCTCGACTATTGCGCGGGCGCCGGCGGCAAGACGCTGGCCCTGTCGGCGGCGATGGACAACCACGGCCAGGTTTTTGCCCAGGACGCCGAAAAGGTGCGGCTCGCGCCGATCTTCGACCGGCTGCGCCGCAGCGGCAACCGCAATGTGCAGGTCGTCACCAAGCCGGCGGAACTGGCGGCGCTCTCCGGGCATATGGACATCGTGCTCATCGATGCGCCCTGCACCGGCAGCGGCACGTGGCGGCGCAGGCCCGACGCCAAATGGCGGCTGACGCAAAGGCAGCTCGAAACCCGCATGGCCGAACAGGCCGCGATCCTCGACGCGGCCCGGGATTTCGTGAAGCCGGGCGGGTTGCTGGTCTACGTCACCTGTTCGGTCTTCGATGAAGAAAACGGCGCGCAAACCGCCGCCTTCCGCCAACGCGACCCGCGTTTCGCGGCTGTCGATCACCGGGCCCTGTGGCAGAGCCGTTTTCCGGGCCATGAGGCGGCCGCGCGCATCGATCCCGAAGGCGGCATCCGCCTTTCGCCGGCGAGAAGCGGCACCGACGGCTTCTATTTCTGCGCCATGCGCCGGCAGGCCTGATTGCTGCGCCGCAGCATTTGAGGATTGCCTGCCCGGCCGGGCTCTGCGATAAGCCCCCTAACGCAGCAGCGAAAGCACTCGCCATGGCGGCAAAGATCGTACCGGCCCCGAACTACGAGGAACGCGTTCGCGCCTCTTTCCTGCGCCAGCAGGCGATGAAGACCATCGGCGCGGAACTGACGCTGGTGACGCCCGGCATCATCGAGATCGAGATGCCCTATTCGTCGGCGCTGACGCAGCAGCACGGCTTCCTGCATGCGGGCGTCATTTCCACGGCGCTGGATTCGGCCTGCGGCTACGCCGCCTTTTCGCTGATGCCGGAAAACGCCGGGGTGCTGACCATCGAGTTCAAGGTCAACCTGCTCGCGCCCGGCAAGGGCGAGCGCTTCCTGTTCAGGGGCTCCGTCACCAAACCCGGCCGCACCATCATCGTCGCCGACGGGCAGGCCTATGCCTTTGCCGACGACGGCGAGGCACGCCTCATCGCCACCATGACGGGCACGATGATGACGGTGGTCGGCCGCGACGGCATCGACGGCTAGGCGTGACGACCCTCACCAGCCTCGGCGGAAAGAACGTGCTGTTCGCCATGGCGGCAGCGGCGGAATACGGACCGCACCTCCAGCGCCTGTTCACGCCGCTGATGACCGGCGTCGGCCCGGTGGAGGCAGCCGTCACGCTCACCGCCGAACTCGCACGGTTGCAGGCAAGAGCGGCCCTGCCCGATCTGGTCGTGTCGCTCGGCTCCGCCGGCAGCCGGCGGCTCGCGCAGGCCGAAATCTACCAGGCCATATCGGTAAGCTATCGCGACATGGACGCCTCCGCGCTCGGCGTCGACAAGGGCGTGACGCCGTTTGTCGGCCTGCCGGCAACCCTGCCGCTCCCCTTGCGCATCCCGGGCATCCCCGAGGCGAGCCTGTCGACGGGGGCCGTGATCATCTCCGGCCGCGCCTATGACGATATTGCCGAAGACATGGTCGACATGGAGACCTATGCCTGCCTGCGCGCCTGCCAGCATTTCGGCGTGCCGTTGATTGCCCTGCGCGGCATTTCGGACGGAGCGGCCGAGCTGCGGCATGTCGGCGACTGGACGGCCTATCTTCACGTGATCGACGACAAGCTCGCCGAAGCCGTAACGGCGCTTGGGCAAGCGCTGGCGCGCGACGAAATCCTGCTTTGATACCGGCCGGACAACCCACGAGCCCATTGCACCGGACGAAGTTCTTCTTTAAATGCCCGCCATGACGATCACCCATCCTTCCGACACCGTTCTCATCATCGACTTTGGCAGCCAGGTCACGCAGCTGATCGCCAGGCGCGTGCGCGAGGCCGGGGTCTACAGCGAGGTCGTGCCGTTCCAGTCGGCGCAGGAGGCTTTCACGCGGATCAGGCCGAAAGCGGTCATCCTCTCCGGCAGCCCGCATTCGACCGTCGACATCGGCAGCCCGCGTGCGCCGGACGCCGTCTTCACCGCCGGAATCCCGGTGCTCGGCATCTGCTACGGCGAACAGACCATGTGCGCCCAACTCGGCGGCAAGGTGGAAGCCGGCCACGACCGCGAATTCGGCCGCGCCTTCCTAGAGATCGAGGGCGATTGCGCGCTGTTCGACGGCATCTGGGCCAAGGGCACGCGCCACCAGGTGTGGATGAGCCATGGCGACCGCGTGACCGCGATCCCGCCCGGCTTCAAGGTGGTCGGCACCTCGACCGGCGCCCCCTTCGCCGCCATCGCCGACGACGCCCGCAAGTTCTACGCGGTGCAGTTCCATCCGGAAGTGGCACATACGCCGGACGGCGCCAAGCTCATCACCAATTTCGTCCGCGAGATCGCGGGCCTGCGCTCCGACTGGAGCATGGCCGCCTATCGCGAACAGGCGGTCGAGGCGATCCGCAAGCAGGTCGGCAAGGGCAAGGTCATCTGCGCGCTTTCGGGCGGCGTCGATTCCTCGGTGGCCGCGCTCCTGATCCACGAGGCGGTCGGCGAACAGCTCACCTGCATCCTCGTCGACCATGGCCTGATGCGCAAGAACGAGGCGGCCGATGTCGTCGCCATGTTCCGCCAGCACTACAATCTGCCGCTGATCCTGGTCGACGCCTCGGACAAGTTCATTTCGGCGCTGGAAAGCGAGAGCGATCCCGAGAAGAAGCGCAAGACCATCGGCCGGCTGTTCATCGAAGTCTTCGAGGAAGAGGCGAAGAAGCTCGGCGGAGCGGACTTCCTGGCGCAGGGCACCCTCTACCCCGACGTGATCGAGAGCGTGTCCTTCACCGGGGCGACTTCTTCCACCATCAAGTCGCATCACAATGTCGGCGGCCTGCCCGAGCGCATGAACATGAAGCTGGTGGAGCCGCTGCGCGAACTGTTCAAGGACGAGGTGCGGGTGCTGGGCAAGGAACTCGGCCTGCCGGACAGTTTTATCGGCCGCCATCCGTTCCCGGGCCCGGGCCTTGCCATCCGCTGCCCCGGCGGCGTGACGCGCGAAAAGCTGGAAATCCTGCGCGAGGCGGATGCCGTCTATCTCGACGAGATCCGCAAGGCAGGCCTCTACGACGCCATCTGGCAGGCCTTCGCGGTTCTCCTGCCGGTGCAGACGGTCGGCGTGATGGGCGACGGCCGCACCTACGAATTCGTCTGCGCGCTGCGCGCGGTGACCTCGGTCGACGGCATGACGGCGGATTTCTATCCCTACGACATGGGCTTCCTCGGCCGCGCCGCCACCCGCATCATCAACGAAGTCCGCGGCATCAACCGCGTCGTCTACGACGTGACCTCGAAGCCCCCCGGCACCATCGAGTGGGAATAATTCGCGCCTACCCAAAAGCCGCCGACAACCGCCGATTTCCCTCCATAACGCGCTGAAAATAAAGAATTTTCTCTCTGTCGTCTTTCGCCGTCAATCGCCGGGCAAGCCTCGCGATCGACGGCGGAGCTGACGGTATGGGGCGTCTTGTGACACCGAAGATTTGCATATACCGTCATGGCTTAGAGAGCTTGTGACGGTATTTTTTTGGACCTTATTCCATTGAGAATAAAGGAAAATTCTCCGTCAGGATTGGTCGATTTTGGCCTGACGGTATTTTTAGGGGCTCTCTGGCGTTTTTTGAACGATCTTGGAGGGTCCGATGCTTACCGATGCGGCAATCAAAGCACTGAAACCAAAAGACAAATTATACAAGGTCGCTGACCGTGACGGTATGTATGTCGTCGTGAGCCCGTCGGGCGCCGTCGTGTTCCGCTATGACTACCGCATGCACGGTCGACGCGAGACCTTGACCCTCGGTCGATACGGGCCGGCGGGCCTCTCTTTGGCCCGTGCGCGGGAGAAGCTGATCGACGCGCAGCGCTCGATACAGGAAGGGCGGTCGCCGGCCCAGGAGAAGCAGCGCGAGAAGCGCCGCATCAAGGAAGCAAAGAGCTTCGGCGAGTTTGGCGAACGCTGGCTGCAAGAGCACCGGATGGCCGAAAGCACCCGCGCGATGCGCCGCTCGATCTACGAGCGGGACATCCTACCGACGTTCCGCAATCGGCTGCTGACGGAAATCACGCCCGAGGATCTCCGGGCGATGTGCGACAAGGTGAAAAAGCGGGGAGCACCGGCCACGGCGGTCCATGTCCGTGACATCGTGAAGCTGGTCTTCGCCTTTGCTAAGCTGCATGGGGAGAAGGTGCCGAATCCCGCCGAAGAGGTCGGGCCGGCGTCGATCGCGACGTTCGTTCCCAAGGACCGCTCGCTCTCGCCCGCCGAAATTCGGGTGATGCTCGGCCAGCTAGAGCATGTGGCGACGCTGCCGACAATTCGGCTCGGTCTGAAGCTGATCCTGCTAACGATGGTCCGCAAGAGCGAGTTGCAGGACGCGGTGTGGGATGAGGTCGACTTCGAGAATGCGGTGTGGTCCATCCCGAAGGAGCGGATGAAGCGTTCCAAGCCGCACAACGTCTATCTGT
This sequence comes from Aquamicrobium soli, assembly GCF_042646345.1. Taxonomy (NCBI): domain Bacteria; kingdom Pseudomonadati; phylum Pseudomonadota; class Alphaproteobacteria; order Hyphomicrobiales; family Phyllobacteriaceae; genus Aquamicrobium; species Aquamicrobium soli. Next base: position 85,359 of record NZ_JBHRTK010000012.1, read on the forward strand.
GCGAACAGTCGCTCGACATCCTTGTCGCGCTCAAGACCTGTGCCGGCAATTCGCGCTACCTGCTGCCCTCGCGCTACGACGCGGATGCGCCAATGTCGCGCGCGACCTTCAACCGCGTCACTACGGCGGTCGTCGTGCAAGCTAAGAAGGCGGGCCTGCCGCTGGAGCCGTTCACCGTGCATGACCTTCGCCGCACGGGCTCGACGCTGCTTAACGAGCTGGGCTTTAACAGCGACTGGATCGAGAAGTGCCTGGCGCACGAGGACGGGCGTTCTTCGCGCGGCGTCTATAACAAGGCCGAGTATGAGCACCAGCGCCGCCACATGATGCAGGAATGGGGCAATCTGATTGACGCATGGGTCGGCGGCCAGAAATACACCCCGACGCTCTATCCGGCCTCCATGGACCTTCTGACCCCGGAGCCTAGTCTTTGACCGGACGGGTCTTCCTGAGCGTGACGTCGGGCGCCGGCGCACGCTTGGTCGTCTTCGCCTTGGAGGCTCGGCGGCGTTCTTCAAGCCAAGCCTCCACTTCGCCGAGGTCCCAGACGACGGTTCGAGAGGTCAGATAGAAGCGCTGCGGAAACTCGCCGCGCTGCTCCATGTCGTAGATGGTCGTGTCGGCCATCATGCGCGCCGATCAGGCCGCGACCTTGCGCGAAGCCGTCGCCGCACGCGCCAACATTCTCGTCGCGGGCGGCACCTCCACCGGCAAGACCACGCTGACCAACGCGCTGCTCGCTGAAGTCGCCAAGAGCGCCGATCGCGTCGTCATCATCGAGGACACGCGCGAAGCCGTTCCAGCAAGGCCGGGTCTTCAAAGAAACCGCCGCGATCCTCGGTGAACAGGTCGCGGATGATGGTGCCGCCCGCCTCGGTATAGGCTTGCGCGCCGACGAAGACCGCGCAGCGATCCGTCGCGGCCACGTTCATCTTGGTCAGGTCGCGCCGGATGATGGAGGGATCGCGGTTATAGGACAGGTTCTCATAGACGTGTTCCTGCCGCGCGTGATCGTCGGTGATGGCGAAGGCCATCAACTGGTCCAAGGTCAGGTCGCCGTCGCGATAGACCTGCAACAGCTTCGGGCTGACCGCGCCGAGTCGCATCCGCTGCCTCACCACATGGGCAGTCACGCCGAACCGGGCGGCGATTTCTTCCGCGCCCCATCCACGATCCTCCGAAAGCTCGCGGAAGCGCTCGAACTGGTCGGCAGGGTGCAGGTCTTCGCGGGTCACGTTCTCGTCAAGGCTGATTTCCGCCGCGTCGTTCGCCGTGTCGATGACGCAGCGAATGGGCTCGGTCTTCTTGATCTGCTTGCGCTTCACGCGCAGCATCTGCGCCAGCCTGCGGCCTTCCCCGATGCTGACGAGATAGAAGCCGGTCGGCTCGCCGCCTGCGTCAAACTCCGGCTCCACCACCAGATTTTGCAGAATGCCCTTGGCGGCGATGCTCGCCGCCTTCGCCTCGATAGACACCTCGCTGTGCGGGGTCTTACGGGCGTTCCTCGGATGCTTCTTGAGCTTGTTGAGCGGGATGAAGACGGTCGCGCCGTGTTCGACGATCGGGGCGGTGTTGTCGGTCGTGGTCATGGTCTTTCTCCAATGGGCTTGGGTTGAAGCGCAGCGCTGCGCTGCAACCCTGCCCGTCGGCGAGACCGGGGGGTGCAAGGTGCAAGGGCGACCGGGACGGAGGGGGATCACCCGGCCTGCACAAGCGGATCGAAGCCATGGCGAGAGTGGGAAACACGCATCCGCGCGGAAGGCTGGGGAGACCGTCCCGGTCGAGCGCCAGCGATCCCTTGCGCCGCGCCAGGGGGCAGAGCCCCTAAGCGATGAGCCTGGTCAGAGCGGAACGGCGGCTTGGCGCAAGGACCAGAGGATAGGCCGTTGCCGATCAATTCCCTAGGACGCGCAGAGAAAGCGACATTGGCGCGCTTTAATCGAAGGAATAATAGCTCATGATCCGGGAGAACATACCGTTGTCATTAGAGATATGGCTCCTCCTCATCCATCGAGCGAGCTCCGCCCGGAAATTGAGTCAGTGGGGCATTTTCATTGAAAACTGTCAGAAAAGCTCATAGAGTTCTGACGGGAGAGTGGGTGTGCGACGGTTGACCGAACAGATTCTTGATCATGCAGGTGAGTTGCCGGAGGGAAGTCCTATCGCGGCAAAAGCCTTGCTCCACCTCGGCAACCGCGCTGCGGTGGATCAGGCACTGTCACGCCTTGCCGAACGAGGTCAGCTGATCCGCGCCGGGCGCGGCCTATATCTACGACCTGTTTCCAGTAGACACGGTGTCCGCTCGCCATCGGTACAAAAAGCTGTTGACGCGCTCGCAAGCCAGAAAGGCGAGGTCATCGTGCCGAGCGGTGCCGCGGCTGCCAATACACTTGGGCTTACAACGCAGGTGCCAATGCGATTGGTCTACCTGACTTCGGGCCGTAGCCGAACGATCTGTTTCGGCAACCAGGCGATCGAACTGAGACATGCGCCTCGCTGGCAGCTTGCTCTGGCTAATAATCCCGCGGGTGTCGTAATTCGAGCGCTTGCTTGGCTCGGGCCTGAGAAGGCCGATGCCGCTCTCGTGGCACTGAAGCGTGACCTGCCGCCGTCTACGTTTAACGAACTTATTGCGGTAGCGCCGCAGCTACCGACCTGGCTTGCGCGAAGCGTCGGAAAGGCCGTTCATGGCTGATTCCCGCCTCCGGTATCTCATCTTCACCCCGGGGGCATCCCCTCGGGCTTTGATCCACCAAAGTGTTATGTATTCCGCTGTTCTGCCGCAGATGCCTGAAGGCTGTTCGCTTGATCGAGTGCTAGGTCGGGAAATAGCTGGCAATGGAGAAACAAAATGAAGGCGGCTCGAGCAAAGAGTAGCGGAGATTTAGTTAAAAGAATCTGGGGTCTTTGTCATATACTAAGGGGCGATGGGGTCAGTTATCATGAGTATATCTCTGAGCTTACCTATCTTCTATTTCTCAAGATCGCAGAGGAAACTGATACCGATAGGGCTTTGCCCGAGGGGTATCGCTGGCGCGACCTTATAGATTACCGCGGAGCTGATCTTCTAACCTTCTATCGTGACATGCTGACATACTTAGGTGGTCATGCAGAGAATCGCGTGGTTCAAGAGATTTATGCATTTCCCACGACCGTATTCTCTCATTCGGAGAACCTGCGGGCGGTCATCGATGGAATTGCCAAGCTTGACTGGCATTCCGTTGATGCCGACGGAATGGGTGATATTTATGAGGGACTCCTAGCCCGTAACTCTCAGGATGCGCGATCGGGTGCGGGGCAATACTTTACGCCCCGGCCACTGGTCGACACAATGGTGCGCCTGATGCAACCCGCTGCTGGTGAGGTTGTACAAGATCCGTCATGCGGAAGCGGCGGTTTTCTGATCTCAGCCCAGCAGTTCTCCAAAATTATGTCTCCCGGCTCTACTACCTCACCTCGTTTCGAAGGTGTCGAGATCGAGAAAGGTACTTACCGCATATGCCAGATGAACTCATTTTTGCATGGACTGAATGCGGAATTGATACTTGGTGATGCACTAACTGCGGACGCGGCGGCACTGACGCCTGCTGACGTGATTTTGGCCAACCCGCCGTTCGGGAATAAGGCAGGCAGCGCGCGAAAATTAAGAGACGATTTGCCACATCGAACCGCTAATAAGCAGTTGGCGTTTCTGCAGCACATTAGGCTCGCGCTTAAGGAAGGTGGCCGTGCCGCAGTAGTCGTGCCGGACAACGTGCTTTTCGAAGGCGGTGTAGGGCGGGCAATTCGCGTCGACCTCATGGAAGAATGCGACCTCCACACCATCCTAAGGTTACCAAACGGCATATTCTATAGTCAGGGTGTAAACACAAACGTTCTTTTCTTTACACGCAGGACGAAAAACCCACGGAACTCTAGCCGTATTTGGGTCTACGACTTACGGACAGAAATGCCTCGTTTCGGTAAGACGCGTCCATTGCGGCCTGAGCACTTTAGAGAGTTCGAGGCCGTTTATGGAACGGACCCTTTTGGCAGCAAACGCCGTCCGGAATCTGCGGACATTCCCCGGTGGCGGTCGTTCAAACGGGAGGACATTGCGGCAGCGGGGGACAATCTCGACCTAATATGGATGACGCCGCGTGACGCTGACGAACCCGACAGCTCGACGTTGCAGGATGTGGCATCCACCGTTCTTTTTCATCTCCAGTCCGCGATCGCCGAAATTGAATCGCTGATGGAAGATCTGCCGGCGGACGAGGTGGAGCGATGAGGAAGCTTCCCCGCGGCTGGGTGCAGACCTCCATTGGCGCGATCGCGGATCTTATAAACGGTCGGGCCTTTAAGCCTTCTGACTGGGGTGCGAGAGGTCTCCCCATCGTCCGTATCCAAAATCTCAATCGACAGGACACGTCCTTCAATCACTTCTCAGGAAATGTCGATGAGCGGCATCTCGTGCGCTACGGCGATCTGTTATTTGCGTGGTCGGGCACACCGGGTACGTCTTTTGGCGCGCACATCTGGCGCGGCCCGGAAGCGGTGCTCAACCAGCACATATTCAATGTACGTGTAGATTCAGAAGCGGTTAACCGGGAATTCCTTAGAGCTGCAATCAACCACACCCTTGATCAGCAGATCGCAAAAGCTCATGGCGGTGCGGGGCTACGCCATGTCACAAAAGCGGCTTTCGAGGCCACGCCGATCGTGCTGCCTCCTCTGGCTGAGCAAAACCGCATCGTAGAGAGGCTCAATGCCTATGAGCAGCGGATAGCCGCGATCCGCTCGAGCCTTGATGAGGGGGTCGTCGCTGTGGAGAAGGGGCGCTCAGCGCTGTTGGCAGCAGCCTACGATTTAACGCTGCTCCCTTCCACGGGATCATATAGCTCCCCTGATAAGGCGCCTTTGGTTTCAGTTGGGGATATTTCTGTCAGCATCGCTTACGGCTCAAGCGCAAAGTCTTCCCCTACAGGAAAAGTAGTTGTTCTCCGAATGGGTAATATTCAACGGGGAGAACTCGACTGGTCTGACCTCGTCTTCACGTCGGACGAACGGGAGATAGAGCGCTACCTGTTAAAGCCTGGAGATGTTCTGTTCAACCGTACAAACGGAAGTCCGCAGCTGGTCGGGAAGACGGCAGTTTACCATGGAGAGATGGCCGCGATCCATGCGGGTTATCTCATCCGGATTAGATGCGACGATCGCGTTCATCCGGATTACCTTGGATACTGCTTAAACAGTCCCGCTGGTCGCGAATACTGCTTCGCCGTTAGAAGCGACAGTGCAGGGCAGTCCAATATCAACGCGAAGAAATTGGCTGCATTTCAGCTACGTTGCCCCAGTCTCGAGGAGCAGCAAGCCATCGTGGATTTAGTGCGGTCCGGCATGAGTCGGCTTGCAGCTGGCGAGGCCGCCGTGACGCAGGCCATTAAGACGCTAGAGAGACTGCATCGTCGAATTATGGATGATGCTCTCGCGGGTCAGCTTAGCACTAATGATAGCAGCGACGAGCCGGCGAGCGCGCAGCTCGACCGACTAATCGCCACAAAGCAAAAACCCAAAATCCGCGCACAGACACGGAGGAGCGGAGCGAAGATCATGAAGCGCACTGTATTGGAGATTTTGCAGGAAGCCAAAGCACCGGTCTCAGCCCAGCAAGTGGCGGAGCTCTATGGCATAAAGGAAGGTGCGGCGCCTGAGGAGGTGGAGCCGTTTTATGCTGAGCTTCGAGCGCTGGACCAAGATGGACGATTGATTGCAGAGCCTGTCAAAGACGATACCGGCGTCAAACTCGGTGACCGCCTCCAACTGAAAGCTGTCAGCTGATATGCGCGTAGATAAGCTCACGATTGGATCTCCGAAAGATAGCGCCACGCATAGGTTCAAGAACCTGAAGGACGTTACGATCGATTTTGATCAGAACGACTGGGTTACAGTGGTTATCGGCTGGAATGGCACGGGAAAGTCGAACGTGCTTGAAGCTTTGGCAGTGATCTTTCGCGAGTTGATTGATACGCGGCGATCCCCAAAGATCGATTTTGCTTTTGTTCTGAAGTATCGGATCGGCAGTGGCGATCTCCACCGATCAGTCACTATATCGCATGATCCTGACGAAAAAGAGCCATTTAACATTGTAGTGACGTTTATCCCTGTCGCGGAGGGGGCACCGGAAATGCCTCCAAAGCGTATGAGGATTGGGACATTCCTCAAAGACGATTCAAACCTACCGCGTTATGTCTTTAGCTACTACTCAGGCGAGAGTCCCCGAATGGGGGAAATCTTCGCCCCCTATCTCCAATGGTACGATGAGCAGTTGCGGAAAGGCCGAGATCCTGGGCTCAAGCGGTTATTTTACGCTCTTCCGGTACATAGCCAGTTCGTTCTTCTTGCCTTTCTTATTGGAGGATCGCCCGCCGCCGAAAGCCTGCTACGTGATCATCTGGGTATTGATCCGGAGCATGGCTTCGAGTCGGTTCTCTTCGTGTTGCGGCAGCCGCCGTGGCCTCCCCACCGAGACGGGGATGCTCGGTTTTGGGGCGCCCGCGGCGTCGTCAGCAGCTTCCTAGATAGACTTCAAGAGGTTGCGCTCGCGCCAATCAATGTGCAACGGCGGGTCAATACGTCACTTTGGAACAAAACGCGGCTAGAATTCAAATATTTATACATAAAGGACATCGCAGCGCTGCGCCAGCTGGTGGGTGATCAGCCTCCAGCGCATTTTTTTCGCGACCTTGAGAGCACCTACGTCTCTCAATTGGTTGAGGAAGTGCGGATAAAGATCAAGGTCGACAACGGTGACGGTACCGTTACCTTCCGCGAATTAAGCGAGGGGGAGCAGCAGCTTCTAACGGTACTTGGTCTTCTTCGTTTCACGGCGGAAGAAGAAAGCCTGATATTGCTGGACGAGCCTGATACGCACCTCAACCCCAAATGGAGTGTTAAATACCTGGAGTTCCTTCGCCAGTTCATTGGCAACACAGCTAGTGAGCAGGAAACAAGCCACGTGATAATGACGACGCACAATCCGATCGCGATTGCCGAGCTATCGTTGCAGCAAGTCCAAATTCTTCAGACCAGGATTGACGCAGGACACCGCAAAGTTGTGGTGTCGTTTCCAGACGAGCATCCGCGGGGGATGGGATACGCCTCGATTGTGACGAGCAATATGTTCGGAATAGCCTCGCAGCTCGATGAAACGACGCAGCTTGATCTGGAGCGACAGCGGCATCTCGCGTCTCGAGACAAACTAACTCCAGATGAAGCGACGGAGCTGGATGCGGTCAATGCGCGGCTAGACCAACTTGGTTTCCGGTTCTTCTTTCCGGATGACGAATACTCGCGGTACCTCCGAATTCGAAATCAAGAGATGGAGAGGGTATTCGAAACGAAAGATGTAGAAGTCTTGGCGCGAAGGGTCGTTGATATGACCTTGGAAGAGCGGGAAGCTCTTGCTCGCCGTCTCATATCCACACTTGAGGAAGATGGGGGCGACATAGCGTGAGGTATGTTGACATCGGTGATCTGCGTTTGGATGACGGTTGGCCCGCATTGGCGGAAACAGCCTGTCGAGACGTCATAGAGAACGGTGCCAGTATTGCTAGCCACGATGATTTATGGCGGGATACTAAGAAGCGCTTGGGCGCGTTGCTTCACGACAAATGCTGGTTCTGCGAAACACCCGTCGATCGATCAGATAATGCGGTTGATCATTTCCGCCCCAAAGGGAGAGTAGCGGACGCTCTTCAGGAACATAACGGTTATCGCTGGTTGAGCTTTGAGAGCCGCAATTTTCGCTTTGCATGTACCTTCTGTAATAGTCGAAGAGTGGATATCGAGAATGGGACTGCTGGTGGCAAAGCTGATCGCTTCCCCCTCGTTGATGAGGGCGCGCGAGTATACGCAGTTGATCCGGCGGTGATCGATTACGACGATTTGATTGCTACTGTAGAGGCCGAAACCCCGGCGATTCTCGATCCGTGTGACCCAGATGACTGGCTTCTGCTCGGATGCAAACGTGAGAATGGAAAGCCATGTGCTACCAGCTCCGAGCCCGCCGCCATCCGCCGTGTCGAGCAGTCGATTGAAGTATATCATCTCGACTATGAACCCACATGCAAACGGCGCCACACCGTTGCTGGCCAGCTTCTCGAAAAGGTGCGCGAGGCAAAAAAAGCATTTCTAGAGATCGATGAGGCCGATTTGAAAACTACGCGACGCTTTAAGCAGCTGTTTGTGGAGATACATCGTATGATCAAGATGAAGGCCCCTTTCAGCGGCGAAATGCACTTCTTGCTGCAAGGGCAGCGTTCTCCAGATCACCCCTGGATCGAAAACGTTCTTAGCGCAGGGGGGTGAGGTGGGTTCAAACTGCCATCAAAATTCTGCTGAGTGGATCAGGGTACTATGTTTGAATACGCAGTTCGCGATCTCGCGACGGTGGGCGATTCACTGTGTTGAGGTATGATATGTAATGCTCACGGTACTTTTTTGATGCTGATCAAGTTCGCCAAACCGGCATAGAGAGGTGCAAATGATCCGACTGGTCTCGATAGTAGGCGAAACCACGAAAATTTTTTTCCAGAAATTTTCCTTTTGAAATCAAAAGCATAACTTTTTGACGGTTCGCACGTCGGTTTGTGCGTTCTATTTGGATTAAATTTGTATATATTTCAAAGCGTTAGGTTGAGTTTGAACAATCGAGTGGGAATAATTCTTTTCCACTCGGAGTCCACGCCACGGTACCGAGGGAAAAATCGCGGCCTTTTTCGCTGATAGACCCGGTGCGGTAAGAAATCAGGGGGCCGGCAGGTTACGGCTATCGCCAGGCATGAGATGGCCGGCGGAGGCGGTGATGATTTCTCCGAGCTCAACAAAGTCCTGCTTGCGCGGAGAGCTCTTGCGCCAGGCCAGCCCGATGGTCCGCTTCGGTTCGGGATCCTCGAAGCGCATCAGGTGAATGTTCTCCCGCCGGGTTTCCAGGCCGACGCTCATTTCCGGGATCAGGGTCATTCCGAAGCCGTTGGCCACCATTTCCAGCAGGGTGGACAGGCTCGAGACGCCGAAGGTGGCGGCATTCTCGACCTGCCGCAGCCCGCAGAACGTCAGCGCCTGATCGCGGAAGCAGTGGCCTTCCTCCAGCAGCAGCAGTTTGTCGCGTTCGACCATGTCGGGGGTGGCCCGCACATGGTTGGTCATCTTTTTCGAGCGTGGCATCGCCAGCAGGAAGCGGTCGTCGAAAAGCCGCAGCGTTTCGACCGCGGGGTCCTCGATCGGCAGCGCCAGCAGCAGGAGGTCGAGGCTGCCGTCCAGCAGTTCGCGCAGCAAGAACTGGGTCTGCGTCTCGCGCAGCGAAAGATCGAGATCGGGATAGGCCGTGCGGATCGAAGGCAGCAGGCCGGGCAGGATGTAGGGGGCGACCGACGGGATCACGCCCAGCCCGAGCCGCCCGGACAACGGCCTGCCGTCCTGCCGCGCCAGATCGACGATGTCGCGCGCATCGGCAAGCATGCGCGCGGCGCGAAGGGCGATGCTCCTGCCGCTGTTGGTCAGCATCACCGGCCCCCGGCCCCGCTCGAAGAGCGCGACGCCCAGGAACTTCTCCAGCTCCTGTATCTGCATCGAGAGCGCGGGCTGGGTAACGCCGCATTCCTCCGCAGCCGCGCCGAAATGCCCGCAGCGGGCCACGGCGTCGAAATACCGGATCTGCTTCAGCGAAACCATCCCGATCAGTTTTCCTTATTTCTTTTGGAAGCCATTATGATTGGACCTGATCGCCGGGATTGTCTACCCTGAGGCGCTGCCGCATCCTTCGCACGAGCGACGAGCGCGGGCAGGACACCCGAATTGCATGGACGCTGCCCCAGCAACAGGGCAGGTCGACACACGACCCAACCATCCGGAAGACACGCCGGAAACGGCCAGGAAAGGAATGACCCCCATGACAGACAAGAAACCAGGCATCGGCTCCACCACGGGCACCGGCGCGCCCGCGCCCAGCGACCGCAATTCGCTGACGATCGGCGCGAATGGCCCGATCCTGCTGCACGACGTGCATTTCCTGGAACAGATGGCGCATTTCAACCGGGAGAAAGTGCCTGAGCGCCAGCCGCACGCCAAGGGCTCGGGCGCCTTCGGCACCTTCAGGACCACCGAGGACGTGTCGGCCTTCACCAAGGCAGCGCTGTTCCAGAAGGGCGCCTCGACCGAGATGCTGGCGCGCTTTTCCACCGTCGCCGGCGAGCAGGGCAGCCCCGACACCTGGCGCGACGTGCGCGGCTTCTCGCTCAAGTTCTACACCAGCGAGGGCAACTACGACCTCGTCGGCAACAACACGCCGGTTTTCTTCGTGCGTGATCCGATGAAGTTCCCACACTTCATCCGCAGCCAGAAGCGGCTTCCCGATTCGGGCCTGCGCGACAACCACATGCAGTGGGATTTCTGGACCAGCAATCCCGAGACCGCGCACCAGGTCACCTATGTGATGGGCGAGCGCGGCCTGCCGCGGACCTGGCGCCACATGAACGGCTACGGCTCCCACACCTATATGTGGATCAACGCCAAGGGCGAGAAGTTCTGGGTGAAGTACCACTTCCACACCCAGCAGGGCATGAAGTTCTTCTCCAACGAGGAAGCGGCCGCCATGTCGGGCGCCGACGCCGACTTCCACCGCCGCGACCTGTTCGACGCCATCGCGCGCGGCGAGCATCCGAGCTGGACGCTGTCGGTGCAGGTCATGCCCTATGCCGAGGCCAGCGCCTATCGCTTCAACCCGTTCGACCTGACCAAGGTGTGGCCGCATGCCGACTATCCGCTGATCAAGGTCGGCACCATGACGCTCGACCGCAACCCGGAGAATTTCTTCGCGCAGATCGAGCAGGCAGCGTTCTCGCCGGGCAACACGGTCCCCGGCATCGGCCTGTCGCCGGACAAGATGCTGCTCGGCCGCGCCTTCGCCTATGCCGACGCGCAGCGCAACCGCATCGGCACCAACTTCCACCAGCTTCCGGTGAACCAGCCCAAGGTGCCGGTGAACACCTACATGTTCGACGGCCAGATGGCCTACCACCACAGCGGCAACGCCCCCGTGCACGCCCCCAACAGCGGCGGCCGCGACTGGACGGACAATACCGGCCCGGTTGCCGACGGATGGGAAGCCGACGGCGCCATGGTGCGCAGCGCCTATACCCTGCATGCCGAGGACGATGACTTCGGCCAGCCGGGCAAGCTGGTGCGCGAGGTGTTCGGCGACACCCAGCGCGCCAATCTGGTGGACCAGGTCGCGGGCAGCCTGCTGGGCGGCGTGCGCGAGCCGGTGCTGAGCCGCGCCGTCGACTACTGGAAGAACATCGACGCCGAAACCGGGCGCCGCATCGAGGAAAAGGTCCGCCAGGGCAGCACGCCGAAGCCCGCCGAGGGCATGGGCGAGGCCTGAGCGCCAGCGACCGGGCCGCACGCCTGTCCGAGCACCATTCGTCCGGGCAGGCGGGCGGCCCGTTTCCGGCCGCACGAACGGGGCGGCGATCCCCAAACTTCGCCGGCGGTCTGCTATAGGAAGACACCTTCCTGATTCCCCGACGCAGGCCGCCTTGCTTCCCGATCCAATTCACATCCTCAAGACCGTTTACGGCTACGACGCGTTCCGGGGCCGGCAAGCCGAGATCGTTCGCCATGTGATGGCCGGCAACAACGCCTTCGTGCTGATGCCGACCGGCGGCGGCAAGTCGCTGTGCTACCAGATTCCGGCCCTGGCACGGCCCGGCATGGGCCTCGTGGTTTCGCCGTTGATCGCGCTCATGGCCGACCAGGTCGCGGCGCTGCGGCAGGCGGGCGTGCGGGCGGCCGCGCTCAACTCCGACCTGCCCGGCGAAGAACGGCGCGCCCTGTGGCGGGACATCCGCGGCGGGACGCTCGACCTGCTCTATGTCGCCCCCGAAACGCTGCTGAAGCCCGATGTCGTCGACCGGCTCGCCACCGTGCCGCTGTCGCTGATCGCCATCGACGAGGCGCACTGCCTGTCGCAATGGGGGCACGATTTCCGTCCCTCCTACCGGCAACTCGACGCGCTGGTGGCGCGCTTTCCCGATACGCCGCGCATGGCGCTGACGGCGACCGCCGACACCCCGACGCGCGCCGAAATCCTGGCGCACCTGAACATCGCCGAAAGCGACGCCTTCATCGCCGACTTCGACCGTCCCAACATCCGTTACGCCATCCAGGAGAAGGACAATCCGCGCGCGCAACTGAAGCGCTTCCTGATGGACCACGAGGGCGAGAGCGGCATCGTCTACTGCCTGTCCAAGCGGCGGACCGAAGAGACGGCCGCGTGGCTGTGCGCGCAGGGTTATGACGCGCTGGCCTATCACGGCGGCATGGACAAGGCCGCGCGCGAGGCCAACCAGGCCCGCTTCCAGCATGGCGAGGCGATCATCATGGTCGCCACCATCGCCTTCGGCATGGGCATCGACAAGCCGGACGTGCGCTTCGTCGCCCATATCGACCTGCCGGGCAGCATCGAGGCCTATTACCAGGAGACCGGGCGCGCCGGCCGCGACGGCCTGCCAGCCGATGCGCTGATGCTCTACGGCATGGAAGACATCGCGCTGCGCACCCGCTTCATCGAGGAGTCGGAAGCGCCCGACCAGCGCAAGCGCATGGAGCGGCAGAAGCTCGACTCGCTGCTCGGGCTGACGGAGACGGCCGGCTGCCGCCGGCAGGCGCTGCTCTCCTATTTCGGCGACCGGTGCCAGCCATGCGGCAATTGCGACACCTGCGCGGAGCCGCCGCACCTGTTCGACGGGACGATCGCCGCGCAAAAGGCGCTGTCGTGCATCTACCGCACCGGCGAGCGCTTCGGCCAGGCCTATGTCGTCGACGTGCTGGTAGGCGCCGAAGACGAACGCATCGCCTCGTTCGGCCACGACCGCCTGTCCACCTACGGCATCGGCAAGGAGCACGATAAGCGCACCTGGCGCGCCATCCTGCGCCAGCTGATCGCGCTGAGGCTGGTCGACGTCGATCTTAGCGGCCATGGCGGCCTGTCGATCGCGGAAGACGGCCGCGATTTCCTGCGCGACAAGGCGACGCTGATGCTGCGCGTGCCGGCGGCGCCGCGCCCGGCGCGGGGAAAGCTCGCGCACCGGCAGGCTTCAACCGCGCTGCCGGAAGCTGACCGAGACCTGTTCCAGGCGCTGCGGGAAAAACGCATGGAGATTGCCCGCCTGCAAAACGTGCCACCCTATGTGATCTTCCATGACCGCACGCTTATCGAGCTTGCAGCCGCGCGGCCCGCCTCGCGCGCAGATATGGCCGCCGTCGCCGGCGTCGGCGAGGCCAAGCTCACGCGATACGGGCCGGCCTTCCTCGCGGTGATCGCCGAGCACGGCAAGGGCCTGCGGGCGTAACGCCGGCTAAAGACCGCCGATACGAGGCGGTCCGGGGAAATCCTCGCCGCTGTCCAGCGCATCGGCAAAGCCGTGGTTTACGTCCCGGTGGAGAGCCTCATCCTCCTGGATCGCGGCGATGACGTCGCTCAACCGCGCGTCGGGCGGCAGATTCCAATAGGCGATGGCCAGTTCCGGCGCCGGCGGGTTTTCCTGCCGGCGTTCGCGGATCTCGTCGAGATAGTGGCCATAGCCGCGCACCGCGTCCTCGGCAAAATAGCCGGCGATGCGGTGGCCGGTACGCGGCGAGAACAGATAGAGGAGGAAGTGGGCGTTGTAGAAAAGCCCTTGCGCGACCAGGACGACCAGCCGCTCGAACAGGTTCGGCCGGTCGATCGACACGAATACCATCAGGTGGACACGCTGCGTCTCGGCCTCGTTGAGCAGGACGCGAATCCAGCCGCGGTCGTCGATCATCCGCCGCAGGCATTTGAGGTGAAGCAGCGTCGCCGCCACCATGCCTGGAACCGCCGCGATCGTTTCCAGGACGATGGTGCGGTGGCGATAGCGGCGGCCAAACAGCGCGCCGGCGCTGGACTGGACCATGCCGACCAGCCGATAGGCGATCCGGTCGGAGAACGACCGGGGTACATGGTGGCGCGACAGGTCTGTCTTGTCGATGGTCAGCATGGCTCGCAGCATCATCCTATGGCGTCGCCCACATTATAAGCAGATCGGTCGCTGACAAAGGCCGACGGCGAATCCCCAAATAATAGCTGTGGAACCCGGCCGTGGCGGGCATGCCCCGGCTGTCGCGGCGTTTCTGCTTTTGCGGCAAACCGGGCTATGTTGGCGAAACCGTGTGCAGCGCCGCACGACTCGGCCGCCATGTCGGTTGAACAGGAGATCGGATAGACAGGCGATGGTGGGCGGGCAAGCGGACCTGAACATTCTGGCGGCTACCGAAATCTTCCGCTTCCTGCCGGTGGAAACCGTCGAAGAGGCGCGCAGCCTCGCCGTCCGCAAACGCATCGCCAAGAGAACGGTGCTCTACCACCAGGGTGATGCCGCCGACACATTCTACGTCGTCATCGTCGGTCGGCTGCGCGCGATCCAGACGGCGCCGGACGGCAGCCAGATCGCGTTGCGCTATCTCGGCCCCGGCGAACTGGCCGGATACGCCGCGCTGTCCGGGATTCCCACCTATCCCGGCACTGTGACCGCCGTCGAGGATACCCACCTGTTCTCCTGGTCCGCGCATACCATCCGCCAGTTGATGGGCAAGCATGCGCAGATCGCGATCAACGCGCTCGCGGTGCTGGGAACGCGTTACCAGGAAACGCAGACGAGGCTGCGCGAGCTTTCCACGGAAACCGTCGAGCGCCGCATCGCTCATACGCTGATGCGCCTGGCGCAACAGGCCGGGCGGAGGACCGCGCAGGGCATCGAAATCTGCTTTCCGCTGTCGCGGCAGGATTTCGCGGAACTGGCCGGAACGACGCTGCACACCGTCAGCCGCACGCTCAGCGCCTGGGAAAAGGACGGCATCGTCTCGAGCACGCACCGCTACATCGTCATCCACCGGCCCGACGTCCTGGAACAACTGAGGGAAGACACGCTCTAGCCGCTCTCCCAGCGCCGCGGCCGGCTGCGGCGGCACGCCGCACCTTGGCCAAGAATCGAAATTTTGCGCGGCAGCAAAGATTCCACGCGGCATCGGTTTAGGTCTGTCGTCGACAACAGCCACGAAGGAGTGAGCAAATGTTGACGAGACGCGAAGCCCTGTTTGGAACGATGAGCGGAGCGGCCACCGCGGCCCTGCTGACGGCGGTAGCGGCAACGCCCGCAAACGCCGCGCAGCCCCCGCTCGCCGATGTCGGCAAGCTGCCGCGCGAACGCGTGACGCTGGTTGCCCCGCCCTTCGTGCATGCGCATGCGCAGGTCGCCACCGGCGGCCCCAGGATCGTCGAATTCCAGCTGACCGTGAAGGAACAGCCGATGGTCATCGACGAGGACGGGACCGTCATGCAGGCTATGACCTACAACGGCTCGATCCCGGCGCCGATGATGGTGGTGCATGAGGGAGACTATGTCGAACTCACCCTCATCAACCCCGAAACCAACGAAATGCCGCACAACATCGACTGCCATGCCGCGACCGGCGCCTTGGGCGGCGCGGCGCTAACCGAGGTCAACCCCGGCGAGCAGGCGACCCTGCGCTTCAAGGCGACGCGGGCCGGCACCTTCGTCTATCACTGCGCACCGGCCGGCATGATCCCCTGGCACGTGGTGGCGGGCATGAGCGGCACCATCATGGTGCTGCCGCGCGACGGGCTGAAGGACGAGAACGGCAAGCCGCTGCGCTACGACCGCATCTTCTACATCGGCGAGAACGAGTTCTACATCCCGCGCGACGAGAACGGGAAGTACAAGAGCTACGCCTCGCTCGGCGAAAGCTACGACGACACGCTGAAGGTCATGCGCGGGCTCATTCCCACCCATGTGGTCTTCAACGGCAAGGTCGGGGCGCTGACCGGCGACAACGCGCTCAAGGCCAATGTCGGCGAAACGGTGCTGTTCGTCCACGCACAGGCCAACCGCGACACCCGTCCGCATCTGATCGGCGGGCATGGCGACCATGTCTGGGAGATGGGCAAGTTCCACAACCCACCCGCCAAGGACCTTGAGACATGGTTCATCCGCGGCGGCTCCGCGGGGGCGGCGCTCTACACCTTCCGGCAGCCGGGCGTCTACGCCTATGTCAACCACAACCTCATCGAGGCGGCGGAACTGGGCGCCACGGCACATATCATGGTGGAGGGCGAGTGGGATAACGACCTGATGGCGCAGGTCAGCGCGCCAGCGCCGATCGCCGCCCTCTGACGGGCCGACGCTCGCGAACGAATGGCGGCCCGTCGAGTTCTCGGCGGGCCGTTTTTTCTGGGAGTAAAGCCATGCGACTGATGATCCCGACAATGATAGGCGCGGCGGCGACCGCAACGGCCCTGATGGCCCTCGGCGCCGGCCGGCACGCCACCGTGAACAAAACCATGCCGCCCGTGGCGATGGTTGCCGTGCAGCCCGGCTCCTTCGACTTCCGGCTGCCCGGAGAATACCTCAAGGCCAACTGGCCGGTGGATGCCCCGAAGCGGAAGGTGACCTTCGACCGCGGCTTCGAGATGATGAAGTACCAGGTCAGCCTTGCCGACTATGGCGCCTGCGTCGCCGACGGCGCCTGCGAGGCCCTCGAGGGCGCTCGCAAGAGTGCGGACGTTCCCGTCACCGGCGTGAACTATCGCGACGCCACCGCCTATGCGGCGTGGCTGTCGAGGAAGACCGGCGAAAGCTGGCGCCTGCCGACCGACGAGGAATGGGCGTTCGCCGCCGCCGAGCGCCTGCCGGACGACGCGCTCGGCCTGCCGCAGGATACCACCAACCCGGCCACGCGGTGGCTGGCCCGCTATGCCGCTGAAAGCGGCACCGAGGCACGCGACGCCGAGCCGAAGCCGCGCGGCCATTTCGGGGAAAACAGCAAGGGGCTGGCCGACATCGCCGGCAATGTCTGGGACTGGACGACGACCTGCTACCGGCGCGCGACGGTGGACGTGGACGGAAAAGTCACGCAGAGCACCGAAAACTGCGGCGTGCGGGTGCTGGGCGGCCGGCACCGCAGCTACATGTCCACCTTCATCCGCGACGGCAAAAGCGGCGGCTGCGCGGCGGGGCTGGCACCGGACAATCTCGGCATCCGGCTGGTCCGCGAGCCGCCGACCCTCGTCAGCCGGGCCGCCCGGCTCTGGGCGACCGTAGCCGGCGCCTGACCGGCCGACGGCCGTTGTTCAGGCCCTTTCCGATCAGGAATCAAGCGCCCTGCCGGTCGCCGGATCGAACAGGTGCAGCGCTTCCTCATCGAAGGTGAAGCGATGCGTCTCGCCAGCCCTTACCGTCGTACGCGGCGGCAAGCTTGCCGTGATCCGCTGCGCGCCGAGCCGTGCGGCAACTAGCAGTTCCGGGCCGGTCAGTTCCACGCTTTCGACGATGGCGTCGAAGGAATAGGGCGTCGCCCGTGCGGCCGCCAGATGCAGCGCCTCCGGCCGGATGCCCGCGACCAGCGGCGAGCCCTGCCCATGCGCGGTGTTTTGGAATCGCGCCGGCAGCGGAAAGCGGGCTTCCGCTCCGTCTATCGCCAGCCCATCGCGCTCGCGTTTTGCCCGAAGCATGTTCATGGGCGGTGCACCTACAAAGCCCGCCACATAGAGGGTCGCCGGGTGGTTGTAGATTTCCTCCGGCGTGCCAAGCTGCTCGATCTGGCCTTCATGCATGACGGCGATGCGGGTCGCCAGCGTCATCGCCTCGATCTGGTCGTGGGTGACGTAGACCACCGTCGTCTTCAGCATCTGGTGCAGGCGCTTGACCTCGGTGCGCATCTCCAGCCGCAGCTTGGCGTCGAGATTGGACAGCGGCTCGTCGAACAGAAACACCTGCGGCTTGCGCACCAGCGCCCGCCCGATGGCGACGCGCTGGCGCTGGCCGCCCGAAAGCTGCGCCGGCTTGCGGTCGAGCAGGTTCTCGATCTGCAGCAGCCTCGCCGCCTCGGCGACCGCCCTGCCGCGCTCGGCCGCCGGCACCTTGCGCATTTCCAGCCCGAAGCCGATGTTGCGGCGCACGTCGAGGTTCGGGTAGAGCGCATAGGACTGGAATACCATGGCGATGTCGCGATCCTTGGGGTGGACCCCGAGGATCGAGCGGTCGCCGATGCGCACGTCGCCGCTGGTCGCTTCGGCAAGCCCCGCGATGATGTTGAGAAGCGTGGACTTGCCGCAGCCGGACGGCCCCAGCAGCACCAGGAACTCGCCGTCCTCCAGCGCGATATCGATGCCCTTCAGCGTCTCGACCTTGCCGTAGCTCTTGCGGATGTCGCGGATCTCGAGCTTGCTCATGCTGTCGGCTCCTCGCTGGGCAGCGGTCCGCCATAGGAACGGGGACGGGTGGAAATCGCGCGCGAGGCCGTCTCGACGCCGGCGGCGAGGCATTCGGCCAGCGCCTGCCCGCGCGCCAGCGCGGCAAGGAAGGCGGCGTTGAAGACGTCGCCGGCGCCGATGGTGTCGACGACGTCGACGCGCGGCGCTGGGGCCCGGACCACGGCGCCGTCCGCGCCGATGGCGAGCGCGCCGTCCGGACCGCGCTTGACCACCACCAGCGCCTCCTTGCGCATGCCGGCGCGCAGCGCCAGCGCCGCCTCGGCAACGTCGTCGCGGCCGGTCAGCGTCGTCGTCTCGATCTCGTTGAAGAGCGCCAGCGTGCAGCGCGACAGCCAGCCGCGGACGGCCTCCCGGTTGGCGGCCGTCCAGCCCTGCATCGGCCAGCCGGTGTCGAGCGCAACGGCAATGCCATGCGTATCGGCCCAGTCGAAGAAAGCGGGGTAGTCCGCCGTCAGGTCGTCGGTCAGGAAGGCCCCGCCCAGCAGCGCCCATCCGCCGGCAAGTTTTTTCCCCTCCAGCACCGCCAGCACGTCGGCGAGGCTGAAGCGCGGCAGGTGGCCGCGCGTTGTGAAGAAGGTGCGCTCCCCGTCCGGATGGGTGATGCCGACCGACAACGTCGTGCCTTGCGGGCTGACCGGCCATTTTTGCGCGCGGGCGCCGAATTCCTCGACCAACCAGCGGCCGAACTGGTCGTCGCCGACATTGGCGGCGATCTGGAAGTCCACGCCGAGCGCCTGCCAGACGAGCGCGCTGTTGCCGGCCTGGCCGCCGACGCGCAACTCGTCATGGTCGACGATGATTTCGGTGCCGGCTTTCGGCCACGGCACGGCCGGGCCCAGAATGAGGTCGACATTGACGTTGCCGATCACCGCCAGTGGCCGCATTCACTCGCTCCGCGTGATTTTCGTGGAGCGCACGGGCGTGCCGGCATCCTCGACGCGGGCGGCGGCGAAGGCGATCATCAGCCGCTGCGCCACCGGCAGCATGGCGAGGACGGCGGCAAGCCCGGACGCCGGCCGGAACGTAAGCGTCACCGCGCCCTCGACCGGCGGCTTGCCCGAGGCGTCGAACACCACCGTCGGCGCGCCCGCCGCGACCACCGAGGCCGCCATCGCCGCCACCAGCTCGCCGGTGGGGTCGTCGCCGCGAAACAGCACGACGCCGATCTCCGACCCCAGCATCTCCATCGGTCCGTGGCGCAGTTGCCCGCCTTCGAGCGAAAAGCAGGGGCGGCGCGACAGTTCGGTCAGCCCCAGCGCCAGCGCCTCCGCCAGCCCCTGCAGGCGGCGGCCGGACGTAACTACGCCCGCCACGCCGGAAAGTGCCGCGACCGCGTCTTCGACGCCGACCGCCTGCGGGTCGCGCAGGGCGGCAAGTGCTTCGGAAGGATCGTCGCCAAGCGCCGCCAGCACGGCCAGGTGCAGGGCGAAGCTGATGGTCAGGCTGCGGGTGGCGGCGAAGGCCAGTTCGCTGCCGCCGGAACCGACTAGGCAGGGAACCGTCCGACCGAGAAACGACCCGGCTTCCAGCGTCAGCCCGAATGTATCCGGCCCGCCGCCATCCTCGGCGAACCAGCGCACCACTTCGGCGCTTTCGCCAGATTGCGAGCTCACCAGCACGGTGCGGCCCTGAAGCGGCAAGGGCTGCCCAAGCTGTTCCGAAAGCGGCAGCGCGACGGCGTCGATGCCATGGGCGCGGTAGAGCGGCTCGACCGCGCGGCCGACCGCATGCGAGCCGCCCATGCCGAGCAGGACGAGACGGCCGGTGCGCTTCAGCGAAGCGGCGATCTTTTGCGCCACAGCGTCGGCCTGATAGAACGAGGCCAGCGCGTCGACATTCTGGCGTGCCATTTCGCGATCGATGGCGGCGAGCCCCGCCGGCCGTTTGTTTTCAGCGTTCATCGTCATCCTTTCACTCCGCCGCTGGTCAGGCCCGAGATCAGCGCCCGCTGCATGAACAATCCGACCACGACCGGCGGCAGCGCCGCCAGCACGCCGGCGGTGGCGATCAGGCCGTAATCGGAAACGCGGCCGCCGGCGAGGTCGGCGATGGCGACCGTCAGCGTCTTGGCGCGCTGGTCTGAGGTGAACAGCAGGGCGTAGAAGAATTCGTCCCAGGCAAGCAGGAAGGCAAACAGCGCCGCCGTCGCCATGACCGGGCCGGCCAGCGGCAGGGTGATGATGCGCCATGTCTGGAGAAGGCCGGCGCCGTCGATCATCGCCGCCGCCTCGATCTCGCGCGGAATGGTGTCGAAGCCCGACTTCATCAGCCAGGTGGTGAAGGGGGCCAAAATGGTCAGGTAGACCAGCGCCAGCCCGAAGACGTTGTTGAGCAGGCCAAGCCAGGCAAGGCCCATATAGAGCGGCACGGCGAGCGCCACCGGCGGCAGCATGTAGGTGGCGATCACCATCGACAGCGACCAGCCGACCGAGGGCGTGCGCGAAACGGCCCAGCCGGCCGGCACGGCCAGGACCAGCGCTGCCAGCGTCGCCATGCCGGCGATCTCGATGCTGTTCCTGAGCGAGGAGGTGAAGGCGGCGCCCGCGCTGTTTTCGGCGGTCGACAGCAGGACCGCGTAGCGCGAAAAATCGGCGTGTTGCGGCCACCACCTGAGCGGCTTGGCGGCAAGGTCGCCGGGCGGCGAAATGCTCATCACGAACAGCCACAGCACCGGCGCCAGGATGACGACGGCGAGCAGCAGCGCGCAGGCGTAGACGAAGACGGTGAAGGTCCGGCTCCGGCGTTCCATCAGGCCGCACTCCCCGCCGTTTTCCTGACCAGCGCGGCATAGGCGACGGCCAGGACCGTGACCAGCAGCGTGACGATCAGCGCCAGCGATGCGCCGGACCCCGCCCGCTGGAAGGAAAAGGCTTCTTGGTAGACGAGAATGGACAGCGTGCGGGTCGAGTTCGCCGGCCCGCCGCGCGTCATCACCCAGATGATGTCGAACACCTTGAACGCCTCGATGGTGCGCAGCACCAGCGCCACCATCAGCGGCCCGGCGAGATAGGGCAGGATGACGAAGCGGAAGCGGTTGAACGGCCCGGCGCCGTCGACCAGGGCGGCGGCAGTGACATCGCGCGGAACCGCCTGCAACGCCGCCAGCGCGATCAGCGCCACCAGCGGGAAATTCTTCCAGCAGTCGGCGACGATCAGGGCGGCAAGCGCCGTGCCCGGCTCGCCCAGCCAGGAGCGGTAGACGTCGATGAGGCCAAGCTGCGACAGCGCGGCGTTGAGCGCGCCATATTCCGGGTTGTAGATCAGCCGCCACAGCGTGGCGTTGACGACGGTGGGCAGCGCCCAGGGCAGGATCAGCAGCGCGCGCAGGGCGGCGCGGCCATGAAAGCGCTGGTTGAGCAGAAGCGCCGCGAGAACGCCGATGACCATTTCGGCGGCCACCGAGATCACCGCGAACCACGTCGTGGTGACCAGCGTGCGTTGGAAATTGGAGCCGGAAACCATCTTGACGTAGTTGTCGAAGCCGACGAAATTGCCGCCGGTCCCCACCAGCTTGGCGTCGGTGAAGGACAGCGCGACGGTATCGGCCAGCGGCCAGCCGATGACCGCCACCATGACGACGAGCAGCGGCAGCATCAGCAGCCAGGCGCGGGTCGTCATCCAGGTCCCAGACATCGACGGCGGCCCTCGTTGGAAAGATCGGGTATCATGTCATCCCGGGCGGCCCGCCGCCACCCGGGACGACGGGAAGCTCAAAGCCCGCTGTTTTCGGCGGCAGTCTTCAGCGCGTCCTCAGGCGTGGCCTGGCCGAGCAGGGCTTCCTGGATCGCCTGCTGCAAGGCGACCGACAGTTCCTGGTATTTCGGCGTGGTCGGGCGCGGATACATGGCGGCAAGACCGAGCTTGGCGGCCGCGATCAGTTCCTCCTGCCCCTTGGTCACGGCCGGGTCGTCATAGGAGGAGGCCCAGATCGGCAGGCTGAGCTTGGCATACTGGTTCTGCGTCGCCTGCGAGGTCATGTAGACGATGTATTTCCACGCCTCGTCCGGATGCTTGCTGGCGGTGGTGACGCCGAGGCCCATCGAGCCGTTGACCGCCGACACCTCGCTCTTGCCGGCAACGCCCGGCGCCGGCACGACGCCGACCTTGCCCGCGACCTTGCTGTCCTTGGGGTCGTTGGCCATGTTGTACATGTAGGTCCAGTTGAGCGCGAAAGCGGCGTCGCCGTTCTCGAACACCTTGCGCACGTCCTCTTCCAGGAACTCCTTGGAATTCGGGTTGGTGAGGCCGGACTTATAGCTGTCGACCATGTATTGAAGCGCCTCGAGGCCGCCGTCGGTCTGGAAGGCCGGCTTGCCGTCCTTCAGGAACGACCCGCCATAGGCGCTGACCAGCGTGGTGTAGTCGCAGATCGCGGCCTCGGCCTGCGCCCAGCTCCAGGCGATCGGCGAGGCGAGAAGCCCCTTGTCCTTGATGGTCTTGGCCTGCTCGCTCAGTTCCTCCCAGGTCTTGGGCGGATTCTTGATGCCGGCCTTTTCGAGGATTTCCTTGTTGTAGAACAGGTACTTGGTGTCGAGAATCCAGGGCATGCCGTAGCGCTTGCCGTCGTACTCGACCGTCGTCCATGCCCCCGGCAGGACGCCGGACTTCATCTCGTCGGTGATCTTGTCGGTAATGTCGACGAGAACGTTGTTGGTGGCATACTCGGCCGGCCAGATCACGTCGAACAGCACCACGTCGTAGCCGCCGCCGGAACCCTGCGCCAGCACCGTCTTGTCGTGCAGCCCCTCATAGGGAACGAATTCGAGATTGACCTTGATGTCGGGGTTGGCCTTGGTGAAGGCCTCGGTCATGGCGCGCACGTCCGCCTCGCTATAGGCGGCCTGCGCCATGAACAGCGCGTTGAGCGAGGTTTCCGCGAAGGCGTGCGGCACCATCAGCCCGCCCGCGAAAACGGCCCCCAAGAGAATCCTGCCCGTCGATTTCAACATGTCTTCCTCCCGTTTCCGACGCTGGCCAGCCTGCATCGCAGGCAAGACCGCCGCGTCGATTTCGGCCTTGCCACGACGATAATAAGTCAAGTGTCTTGACTTATTAGTTCGCCAATCTTCTACTGGAGTCAAGAGGGGAAGCGAGGATGAACGACGTTCGCCCGATCCGCGCCAAGAGCGGCAGCAACCACGAAGGCACCAGCGCGCACAACCGCCGGGTCATGATCGATGCGCTGCGCTTCAACGGCGCGCTGTCGCGGGCCGAACTGGCGCGCGCCACCCAGCTTACCAAGCAGGCGGTATCCAACATCATCGAGGAACTCGAGCGCGACGGCTTCGTGGCCTCGCTGGAGGCCGTGCGCAACGGACGGGGCCAGCCATCGCGGCCCTACCGGCTCGTGCCCGAGCGCGCCTTCGCCGTCGGCCTGCAGATCGACCGCTATGTGACGCGCGCGCTCGTCGTCGACCTCATCGGCAACGCGATGGTGCGGGCCGAGGCCAACCTGCCCTCCGGCGACCCGGCCGAGGGGGTCGGCGTCATCCTCGACCTGATCGGCCGGGTGCGGGCCGAGCTTGCGGCACGCACTGCCCGCTCCGAGGAGCGCATCGTCGGGCTCGGCGTCGCCATGCCCGGCCCGTTCGGGCTGGGCGCCTTCGGCGACAACCAGTGGGTGATGCCGGCCTGGCAGGAATTTCCGCTGCTCGATAGGCTGGCCGCCGGAACCGGCCTTTCCGTCGGGCTGCAGAACGATTCCGCGGCCTGCGCCACCGCCGAGCGCCTGCTCGGCGCGGCGCAGGGGGTGGACCACGCGGTGTGCCTCTATGTCGGCTACGGCATCGGCGCCGGGCTCATCCTCAACGGCGACTCCTATCGCGGCGGGCACGGCAATGCCGGCGAGGTCGGCATGGCGCTGTTGTCGCCCACCGGCCGCAACCGCATGCCGCTGGAGCATCGCGCCTCATTGGCATCGCTCTACCAGCACCTGGGCATGGACCCCGCCGACGCGCATTTGCACGAGCGCATCGACGAACTGGCCTCGAGCGGAGACGCGCGGATCATGGCCTGGATCGAGGCGGCCGCGCCCGACCTGCGCTGGAGCGTCCACCTCGTCGAAACGATCTTCGATCCGCAGACCGTGATCCTGGCGACCGGCGCGCCGCCGTCGCTGGCAACGCGCCTGTTCGAAGCAGTGCATCCGCTGCTACCGTCGATCGCGGTGCGGCCGGACCGGGCCTTTCCCCGCCTGCAACTCGGCATCGCCGACCCGTGGGCGATCGCGCTGGGGGCGGCGGCGGAGCCGATCGGCCGGGCCTTCGACCCGAACTTCTCGGCCATGCTCAAATCGCGCCCCGAGACCTACTCCCCGTAAGGCACCCAGATGTTCTTGACCTGGACCGCGCGGCGCAGATAGTCGCGGCCCTGCCCCTGGCGCGTGTCCGACCAGTCGCGCTGGCGGCCGTAACTGACCCAGGTGGCCTTGAGGTTGCCGACGGAGGCCTTCTCCACCATGGCGCTGCCTTCCTTGGAGCCGGCATACCAGAGGGCGGCGACCTCGTCGTGCTCGGCCAGTGTCTTGGCCAGAACGTCGCGCTCGCCGGTGACGATGTTGACGACGCCCGCGGGAACATCCGAGGTGTCGAGCACCTGATAGAGGTTGGTGGCCAGCAGCGGATGGCGCGCCGAGGGAACGGCGACGACGCGGTTGCCCATGGCGATGGCCGGCAGCACCAGCGACACGAACGACAGCAGCGGCTGCTCGTCCGGGCAGACTATGCCCATCACGCCCCACGGCTCGTTCATCGACAGCGTCACATGGCGCGACTTGGTCGAATGCACGGCCCCGTCATATTTGTCGGACTGGGCCGCGTAGTAGAAGATGCGGCGCAGGCTCGTGGCGAATTCGTCGGCGGCGGCCCTGGCCGAAACGCCGGTGCTCTCGCTGAGCAGATTCTCGAACTCCGCCTGCCGGGCCGACAGGTTCTCGCCGAGGTAATACAGCACCTGCGCCCGGTTGTGGGCGGTGACGCCGCTCCAGCCGCCGGCCTTCGCCGCCGCTTCCACCGCGTTGCGGATATCCTTGCGGTTGCCGAGGCCGGCCTGGCCGATGATGCGCCCGCCCTTGCCCACGACCGAATAGCTGTAGCCGCCGTCGGGGCGCGCCTGCTTGCCGCCGACATAGTTCTTGGCGGTACGGTCGATGGCGCCGGCATGGGCGAGCGGGCCCTCGCCGGGCGCCGCCGAGGGCGTGAACGGCTGCTCGGCCTTCGCCGCCGGAAGCCGCTTTTCCCAGTCGGCCGCCAGATATTCGTAGAGCCCCTCGCGCCCGCCTTCGCGGCCGAAGCCGCTTTCGCGGTAGCCGCCGAAACCGGCGCCGGCATCGAGCAGGTTGGTCGAGTTGATCCAGACGACGCCGGCCTTGACACGGGCAGCCATGTCGAGCGCCAGGTTGATGTTTTCCGACCAGATCGAGGCGGCGAGCCCGTAGCGCGTATTGTTGGCGAGTTCGATCGCCTCGTCGGGCGTGCGGAAGGTGGTCGCGGTGGCCACCGGGCCGAAGATCTCGACCTCGCAGACGGTCGAGGCCGGCTCCACTTCGGTGAAGAAGCTGGGCGCGAAGAAGCTGCCCTTGACCGGAAGCTTGCCGGGGGCCTGCCACAGTGTGCCGCCTTCGGCCTTGCCCTGCTCGACCAGCGAGGCGATGCGCTTCAGCTGGCCGGTCGAGACGATGGCGCCGACATCCATGGTCTTGTCCAGCGGGTCGCCGACGCGCATGGTTTCCATGCGCTTGCGCAGTTTGTCGTAGAAGCGCGGGGCGATGCCTTCCTGCACCAGGATGCGCGAACCGGCGCAGCAGACCTCGCCCTGGTTGAACCAGATGGCGTCGACCACGCCCTCGACCGCGCCATCGATATCGGCGTCCTCGAAGACGATGAAGGGCGACTTGCCGCCGAGTTCCAGTGACAGTTTCTTTTCCGAGCCGGCGGTCTGCTCGCGGATGATGCGGCCGACTTCGGTCGAGCCGGTGAAGGCCACCTTGTCGATGCCGTCATGGCCGCAGATGGCGGCACCGGTCGCGCCGTCGCCATGGACGATATTGACGACGCCGGCGGGCAGGCCGACCTCGCGGCAGACCTCGGCGAAGGCGATGGCCGAGAGCGGCGTCAGTTCCGCCGGCTTCAGCACCACCGTGTTGCCGGCGGCCAGCGCCGGGGCGATCTTCCAGGCGAGCATCAGCAGCGGGAAATTCCACGGGATCACCTGCCCGCAGACGCCGACCGGCGAAAAGCCCTCGAATTCGGTCTCGACCATCTCGGCCCAGCCGGCGTGATGGTAGAAGTGGCGGGCGACGAGCGGGATGTCGATGTCGCGGGTCTCGCGGATCGGCTTGCCGTTGTCCATCGTCTCCAGCACGGAGAAGAAGCGCTCGCGCTTCTGGATATGGCGGGCGATGGCGTAAAGATATTTTGCGCGCTCGTGGCCGGGAAGCTTCGACCATTTGCCGAAGGCGGCGCGCGCGGCCTTCACGGCGGCGTCGACGTCGGCGGCCGTGCCGAGCGCGACCTTGCCGAGCACGGTTTCGTTGGCCGGGTTGATCACGTCGAAAGTTTCCCGGCCCCCGACCGCGGTGAACTTGCCGTCAATGAAATGGCCGAACCCCTCGCCATGCGCGTCCAGCCAGTGCCGGACCTCGGTATTGCTTTCGGGGGCGGGGCCGTAGTCCATGGTGCGAAGAATGTCCCTGATCTGTCCCATGTTCTTTCCTCAGGCGAGCGCGTGGCGCGAGGAAGCCGCATAGCGGCCCGTCACGTAATGTTCGAGCTGGCGCTCGATATCGGCCAGCATCGAGCTTGCCCCGAGACGGAACAGGTCCGGCTGCAACCAGGGCAGGCCGAGCTCTTCCTTCATCAGGAACAGCCAGCTCATGGCGTCCTTGGCGGTCTTCATGCCGCCGGCGGGCTTGAAGCCGACCGTGTAGCCGGACAGTTCGCCATAGTCGCGCAGCGCGCGCGCCATGACGAGGCCGACCGGCAGCGTGGCGTTGACGTTTTCCTTGCCGGTCGAGGTTTTGATGAAATCGGCGCCGGCCTGCATCGCCACCATCGAGGCGCGGTAGACGTTGCGCAGCGTGTTGAGGTCGCCGGTGCCGAGGATCGTCTTCAGGTGCGCCTCGCCGCAGGCCTCGCGCATCTGCGCGATCTCGTCATAGAGGGCTGCCCAGTTCTGCGTCAGCACATGCTCGCGGGTAATGACGATGTCGATCTCGCCGGCACCTTCGCCGACGGCGTAGCGGATTTCCGCCAGCCGCTGCGGCAGCGGCGTCAGGCCGGTGGGGAAGCCGGTGGCGACGGAGGCGACCGGGATGCCCGAGCCTTCGAGCGCCTTCACGGCATGGCCGACAATGGTCGGATAGACGCAGACGGCGCCGGTGGTGATGTTGGCGTCGGAGAGGCCGAGCGCCTCGAGGATGTCGTCGCGAATGGGCTTGCGCGCTTTGGCGCAGAGCCGACGGACGCGGCCGGCGGTATCGTCGCCGGCAAGCGTGGTCAAGTCGATGCAGGTGATGGCCTTGACCAGCCAGGCCGCCTGATAGGCCTTCTTGACGGTGCGGCGGGTGGTCAGCGTCGAGGCGCGCCGCTCGGTCGCCGAACGGTTGACCGCAATGTCCTCGAACCAGTCCGGCAGGAGCTTTGTGCCGGCGTTGCGGGGCCGGTGGGAAGCCGAGCCGCTCTCCGAACCGGTGGCCGCAGTCGTGATATCCATGCCCGTCACCTTCCGTTCAGGACCAGACGCGGCCGGACGCGGCCGCGATCATGCCATCTTACCCGCTTGCCCGCGCCTTGTATGCCTGCCCGCGACGATTGTCATGGACGGGCGCCCTGCCTCACCACGGGCGAAGGCCGGCAACGCGCGCTCCTTGTTTCATACCGCCAATCGGCCTGCGACGCCTATCAAGCGATACGGTTGTACGTACAGCATATCAAGACGAGGTTTCAGGTCAAGCCGCGTTGGCCGCGCAGAGGAAAGATTCCGCTGAATTTCCCGGTGCGGGCCGATCTTGCCGCAGGTGCGGCCGGCGTCGCCCCCGACATGGCGTTGAACGGCCCGGGATGTTAAGCTTAGTATGACATACGTACATGATGCTTGCTTTAAGGAATCGATGTGATTGATCGATCGACCCCCATCCCGCTTTACTTCCAGCTTGCGGGCATCCTGAAGGAGCAGATCCGCTCGGGCCAGCGGGCGGTCGGCGCCAAGCTGCCTTCCGAGCATGAGTTGTGCGAGGAATACGACGTGTCACGCAGCGTGGTGCGTCAGGCGCTGCTGTCGCTCGCGCAGGACGGGCTGATCGAGACCGAGCGCGGTCGCGGCGCCTTCGTTCGCGAGCGCAAGGTGCCGATCACGCTCATCCAGCAGCTCGACCCGTTGCAGGAAGGCATGGCGAAGGCCGGTTTCAAGCTGACCACCCGGGTCCTGCAGCAGCGCCTGATCGACGCGCCGGCGCATGTCGCCGAGCGGATCGGCGAGCAGAAGGCGATCTTCCTGGAGCGGCTGCGCCTTGCCGACGGCGAGGTGCTGCTGCTGGTGCAGAACTACCTGCCCTACAGCCGGGTACCGGAACTGCTGCATTATGACGGGCTGGAGACGACGTCGCTCTACAACTACCTGAGCAGCGAACACGGCATCGTCGTCACGACCGGCAAGCGCTTCATCGAGATCGGCAAGGTCGACGCCCATGTCGCGGCGCTGCTGGAACTGGAAGCAGGCGCGCAGGCGCTGTTCAACCGCGAGATAACGTTCGACGCGGACGGGGCCGCCGTCGAGTATTACGAATCCTGGCACCACCCCGACCGCACGCGCCTGACGATCGACCTCTACCGCAACATCTGAAGCAGCCATGAAAAAGGGCGCCCCGCGGCGCCCTTTTGCCTTCCGTCAGATGCCGGTCAGCCCCAGCACTTGGCCGCGCCTTCCTTGGTGTCGATGGACTTGACGCCGGGGACGGGCTTGTCGGTCACCAGCGAAACGCCGGTGTCGAAGAAGTTCTTGCCCTCGGTCGGCTTGGGCTTCTCGCCGCTGTCGGCAAACTTCTTGATCGCCTCGATGCCGAGCGAGGCCATCAGCATCGGATACTGCTGTGACGTGGCGCCGATGATGCCTTCGGCGACGTTCTTGACGCCGGGGCAGCCGCCGTCGACGGAGACGATCAGTACGTCCTTGTCACGGCCGACCGCCTTCAGCGACTGATAGGCGCCCGCCGCCGCCGGTTCGTTGATGGTGTAGACGAGGTTGATGCCCGGGTCCTTCTGGAGAAGGTTCTCCATCGCCGTGCGGCCGCCCTCTTCGGTGCCGGCCGTCACGTCATGGCCGACGATGCGCGGATCGTCCTCGTCGCCGATCACGTTGACGTTCTTCGTATCGATGCCGAAGCCGGTCATGAAGCCCTGGTCGCGCAGGACGCCGACGGTCGGCTCCTGGGGCGCGATGTCCAGAAAGGCGATCCTGGCGTCCTTGGCGTTGTCGCCGAGGGTTCCCTTCGCCCATTCACCGATGAGCGTGCCGGCGACGAAATTGTCAGTGGCGAAGGTGGCGTCCGCCGCGTCGATCGGATCGAGCGGGGTGTCGAGCGCAATGACGACGATGCCGGCGTCCTGGGCCTTCTTTACCGTGGGAACGATGCCGGCCGTATCGGACGGGGTGAGCAGGATGCCCTTGGCGCCGTCGGCGATGCAGGATTCGATGGCCGCTACCTGGCTTTCGCTGTCGCCGTCGATCTTGCCGGCATAGGCCTTGAGCGTGATGCCGAGTTCCTTGGCCTTCGCCTGCGCGCCTTCCTTCATCTTGACGTAGAACGGGTTGGTGTCCGTCTTGGTGATGAGGCAGGCGGTGATGTCGGCCGCCGAAGCCTGGCCGGCGCTCACCATGCCCAGCGCCAAAGCCGCCGAACCGAGCAGAACCGCCCGAGCGGCCTTGGACGTGATGAGATTCAGACTGGAATTCATGTACCCCGCCTCCTTCAGAGTGATGTTATCCTGTAATTACAGGATAACGCGACTTCGCCCCCAGTCAACATACTTTATCCGCCGGCCGACGATAAAATCGACGGCCCGTCGGCTAGGCCGCCGAGCGCTGTTTTGGTTCGGAAAGGCCATGGCCCGCAGGTCACATCGCTCTCCTTCCCTCCGTGAAACTCTCCCGGCCTGAGCACCGACTTCAGGCCTTTTTGAGGGCCGACGCCCGCTCAAGCCTCACCCCCCGCGCTCGCCGAAACGGTTGACAATTCCCTCTCGAACGTATTGTACAGTTGTCAGTACAAGATGATAAGTAAAGCCATCGACCGACAGGAAGCGACCATGACCCGACCCAGCCGCCGCGATCTCGCCAACGCCATTCGCTTCCTCACCGCGGATGTCGTCCAGCAGGCCAATTCCGGCCACCCCGGCACGGCGATGGGCATGGCAGACATCGCGGAAGTGCTGTGGAACGATTTCCTCAAGCACAACCCGGCCAATCCGAAATGGAGCAACCGCGACCGCTTCGTACAGTCCAACGGCCATGGGTCGATGCTGACCTATTCGCTGCTTCACCTCGCCGGCTACGGCCTGACGGTGCAGGACCTCAAGGATCACCGCAAGCTGCACTCCAAGACGCCGGGCCATCCGGAATACGGTATCACCGCCGGCGTCGAGACGACCACCGGCCCGCTCGGCCAGGGCTTCGCCAACGCTGTCGGCATGGCGCTGGCCGAAAGGAAGCTCGCCGCCGAGTTCAACCGCGAGGGTTTTCCCGTCGTCGACCACTTCACCTATGTCTTCGTCGGCGACGGCTGCCTGATGGAAGGCGTGGCGCAGGAAGCGGCCTCGCTGGCCGGCGCGCTCGGGCTCGGCAAGCTCATCGCCGTCTATGACGACAACAACATCTCCATCGACGGCGAAGTCGGCGCGTGGTTCGCCGACGACACCGCTGCGCGTTTCCGCGCGCTCGGCTGGAACGTCATTGCGGGCGTCGACGGCCACGACAGCGACGCCGTCGCCAGGGCGTTCGCCGAGGCCCGGCAGCCCGGCGACAAGCCGACCATGATCTGCTGCAAGACGATCATCGGCTTCGGCTCCCCCAACAAGCAGGGCAAGGAAGAAGCGCACGGTGCGCCGCTCGGCGTGGAGGAAGTGGAGGCTACGCGGAAGAATCTCGGCTGGCCGCACCCCGCCTTCTTCGTGCCGGCGGAAATCATACAGGCGTGGGACGGCCGCGCGCGCGGCGCCGCCGCCGAGGCCGATTGGAACCGACTGTTTGCCGGCTATGCCGAGAGGCACCCCGCGCTGGCAGCCGAGTTCCGCCGCCGCATGGCAGGCGAATTGCCGAAAGGTTTCGATGCGGTGATCGCCGGTGAAGCCGACCGGATCCTTTCCGCCGGCGCGGTGAAGCAGCCGGTACGCAAGGGATCGAGCCGGCTCGCCGGCAAGCTGGTCGAGGCGCTGCCGGAAATCATCGGCGGCTCCGCCGACGTGTCGCTGTCCACCCTTGCCTGGACTTCGGCCTCGCGCTCGATCGACAGGGCCGATTTCAGCGGCAATTTCGTCCACTACGGCGTGCGCGAGTTCGGCATGTCGGCGATGATGAACGGCATGGCCGCCCATGGCGCGCTCATCCCCTACGGCGCCTGCTACCTGGTGTTCAGCGACTACAGCCGCAACGCCGTGCGCCTGTCCTCGCTGATGAAGCTGCGCAGCATCTTCCTCTATACGCATGATTCGATCGGCGTCGGCGAGGACGGCCCGACGCACCAGCCCTGCGAGCAGATGCTGGCGCTGCGCGCCATCCCTGGCATCTCGCTGTGGCGACCGGGCAGCGAACTGGAAGCGCTGTGCGCCTGGGAAGCCGCGCTCAGGCGCAAGGGGCCGACCGTCATCGTCGCCGCCCGCCAGGACGGCGCCGTGTTCGCGCATAAGCCCGAACACCTCGACGGCATCCGCAAGGGCGGCTACGTGCTCAGCCAGTCGGCGGCGGGCAAGCCCGACATCGTGCTGGCGGCAACCGGGACGGAGCTTGGCCAGATCATCGCCGCCGGCGAGAAGCTGGCGCAGGCGGGCAAGTCGGTGCGGCTGGTGTCGATCCCGAACGGCAACATTTTTGCCGCGCAGGACAAGGCCTACCAGGACGAGGTGCTGTCCTTCGGCACCCCCGCCGTCTTTGTCGAGGCCGCCTCGCCGCTCTACTGGTATCAGTTCCTGAAAGGTCCGGGTACGGTCGTCGGCGTGGAAAGCTTCGGTGAATCCGCACCGGGGACGGAAGTCTACCGGCACTTGAACGTCACCGCCGAGCGCGTCGTGGCCGAGGCCGAAAACCTGCTCGGCTGATCCCGCGCCAACCAACGGAACGCAGGCCATGTTTCTCGGCATCGATCTTGGGACGAGTTCGGTCAAGGCAGCGCTGATCGACGAGGCGGGCAAGACCCTTGCCGAAGCGAGCCGGCCTTATCCGGTTCGCTCGCCGCGTCCGGGCCATGCCGAGACAACCGTGGAAGAATGGTGGGAAAGCACCGTTGCGGCGGTGCGCGAATGCACGGCCGGACGCGGCGGTGCCGTCAGGGGCATCGGCTTTTCCGGGCAGGCGCACGGCGTCGTCGCCCTCGACCAGCACCATCGGCCGCTCAGGCCGGCGATCCTGTGGGCGGACCAGCGCACGACGGCGCAGGTGAGCGAAGTGCTTGCGCTGCCGGCCGCACTTCGGCTGCCGCTCGCCAATCCGGCCGCCACCGGCATGGCCGGCCTGTCGCTGATGTGGCTGCGCGACAACGAGCCCGCCACCTATGCCGCGACCCGCCGCGCGCTATCGCCCAAGGACTGGCTGCGCTTCGCCATGACCGGCGAGGTCGCGACCGAGCCCAGCGACGCCTCGATGACCCTGCTCTACGATGTCGTCGCCGACCGCTGGTCGACGGAACTGATCGAGGCGCTCGGGCTCGACGCGGCCATGCTGGCGCCGATCGTCGATTCCAGCGCCGTCGCCGGCCGGCTGACGCGCGCGGCGGCGCAGGCGCTCGGCCTGCCGCCCGGCATCCCGGTCGCCGCCGGGCTGGCCGACACCGCCGCCTGCCTGCTCGGCATGGGCCAGGTCCGGCCGCGCGCGACGGTCCTGCAGGTGGGCTCGGGCATCCAGACCATGACCGTGGTCGAACGCGTCGAGCCAAAACTCCAGCCCTTCTACAACACCTATCGCGGCGTCGGCGGCAGCCTCTACGTGATGGCCGCCGTGCAGAACGGCGGCACGGTGTTCGAATGGGCGCGCGGCGTGCTGGGAGCGTCGTGGCTGGAGATGTACGAGGGCGCGTTCGAGTCCGGCGAAGGCAATGGCGGCGTCGTGTTCCTGCCTTACGCCACCGGAGAACGGGCACCGCTGCTCGACCCCGACGCCACCGCGTCATGGACCAACATGCGGCTCGGCTGCAGCCGCAATCAGGTCATCCGCTCGGTCTTCGAGGGCGTGGCGCTGGCGGTCCGGGACAGTTGGGACGCGCTGCAGCGGGAAGGGGTCACGGCATCGCACATGCTGCTTACCGGCGGCGGCAGCGCCGACCCGCGCTGGCGCCAGCTTCTCGCCGACATCCTTCGCATGCCGCTGATGCCCGCGCTCGACATGGGCAACGCGACGCTGGGCGCGGCCTATCTCGGCGGCCTGGCGGCGGGCCACTGGGCAAGCCCCGACGACATCCCGTTCGCGAGCGCCACCGAAGCCACGATCGACCCCCGGCCGGTCGACGGGCTCGACGAATACCTGGCGCGCTTTCGCGCCACCTATCGCGGCCTGAAGCAGGCCAACGGCTGAAATCCGGCCAGCGAGAGACGGCTGTCTGCCGAACATGGATTCAATTTTAGCCGGATCGCTAGAACTTTCGTTAAACCCTGGACGCTATACCCTGAAGCAGCCAGACACGCCCGATGCGGCCTGTCGACTTGATCCGTTCCGGCCTACCGGTTCAGGGAGTTTTGCTGATGACGGCACAGGCCGGTAAGTTTTCCAGCGCAAGCGCACAACCCGTGCCGCTTGCCCGGGCAGGGGCATTCCCCTTCACGGTGGAAACCCACGCCGACCTGTCCTCCATCGAGGCGCTGTGGCGCCGCTTCGAATCGAGCGGCATCTCCACCATCTTCCAGCGCTACGACTGGGTCGACGCCTATGTCCGCCACGTGCTGCCGCACGAGAAGGCACGGCCCGCGATCGTGCTCGGCCGGCTTGAGGGCAAGCCTGCCTTCGTCCTGCCACTGGCTATCGCAAGAAAGGGGCCAGTGCGCGTCGCCTCCTGGATAGGCGGCAAGCATTCCAGCTACAATTTCGGCCTGTGGAGCCCGGAAGCGGCGGCGACCATCGCCCGCCTGCCGGTCGGTACGATCGACAAGATGCTCGGCGGGGCGCTCGACGCCGACTGCGCGGTGCTGGCCAGGACGCCGAAGTCGCATCAGGACGTGCCGCAGCCGTTTGCCGGCCTGCCGTCCAGCCCTTCGCCTACCGAAGGTTATTCGTTCGCCCTCGACGGCGGCTTCGAGGCGGTGCTGAAGCGGACCGACGGCGCGGGACGGCGGCGCCGGGTCCGGACCAAGGAGCGCCGGATGGCCGAAATCGGGCCGATGCATTACGGCAAGGCGCACGACCTCACGCAGGCGCTCGCGGCGCTCGATTTCTTCTTCGAGCAGAAGGCGTTGCGGCTTGCCGAGCAGGGCAAGCCCAACAGCTTTTCCGAGCCGGGGGTCAAGGATTTTTATCGCGACCTGCTCGCGCAATCCCAGGCCATGGACGAGCCACTATTGGAAATGACGCATCTGTGCGTCGACGGCAGGCTGCGTGCGGTGCGCGGCGCCGGCATTCATCAGGGCAGGCTGAACGGCTATTTCATGACTTTCGCCCGCGACGATGTCGTTACCCACAGTCCTGGCCATGTGCTCCTGTTCAGGCATATCGAGGAATGCTGCGAACGCGGGCTCAACGCCTACGACCTCGGCGTCGGCTACGAGGAATACAAGACACACTGGTGCGACGTCATCCATGAACTGGACGATGTCTACGCCGCCTTCACCCCGCTCGGTTCGGCCATGATCGCCGCGATCCAGGCCGGCAATGCGGTGAAGGCCCACATTCGCCGGCACAAGGCGCTATGGCAGCGCCTGAAGCTGGTGCAGGCCTATCTGTCGCGTCATGGCGCCTCCGAATGAGGATCGCATCGTGAACCTGGCTACCAAGGTCGCCGAGGCGGGCTCCCCGATCCCCTCCGCGCCGGAAAAATCGCTGGCGGGCGTACGCATGCTGTTCGTGGCGCCGGACGACTATCCGGCCTTCCGCGTCGATCTCGTCGAACTGTTTTCCAACCACCTCGTCTCGCGCGGGCTGGAGATCGACTGGAGCCTGCGCCCGAACGGGGACGGACCGGCACGGGTGGACGAGCGCGGCGCCGAGCGGTTTCACGTCGCGCGCCGGCAGATGTCGGAGAGATTCGGCGGACTGCGCTACCGGATGCGGGAAAACTGGCTGCGGCTGAAACTTGCCTGGCAGGCGGCGCGCGGCCACTACGACCTGATCCAGATCCGCGACCAGCCGCTATGGGCCATCACCTACGCGCTCGCCGGCAAGGTCTCCGGGACGCCCTGCCTGTTCTGGATGAGCTATCCGGTGCTCGAGGGGCGGCTGCGTGATGCCCTCAAAGGCCTGATCCCCATGAGCTGGCCGTCCCGGCTGCTCCGTATCGTCTATGCCATCACCGGCAGTTTCCTGTTCTACAGGCTGTCGCTGCCCCTGTGCGACCATGCCATCGTCCAGTCGAAGCGGATGCGCGAGCGCGTCGGCTTCCGCGGCATCGCCATGGAAAAGCTGACGCCGATCCCGATGGGGGTGACGACCGAGCGCTACAACGCCGCCTCGATCCGCCTGGCCGACGACCCGCGTCTGGCCGGCAAGAAGGCCATGACCTATCTGTGCGCGAACGTGCTCAGCAACCAGACGGACGTTCCGATCGACGCGCTGGCGAACCTGGTTGCCGAAGGATACGACGCCGTCCTGGTTCTGATCGGCGCGGTGTCTCCCCTGGAGCGTGAAAAACACACCGCCCGGTTGGCCGAACTCGGCCTGTCGGAGCGCGTGGTCTTTACCGGGCGGGTGCCGCTGCCCGAAGCGCTCGGCTGGGTAAAACGGGCGGACGTATGCCTTTCTCCTTTCATGATGGACCCGGCCCAGCAGGTCGCTACCCCGACGAAACTGGTCGAGTACCTCGCCATGGGCCGCCCGGTGGTCGCAACCGTCCATTACGACCAGAACGAGGTGATCGGCGAAAGCGGCACCGGCTTCATCACCGCCTTTTCCGGCAAGGCCATGGCCCAAGGGGTGGCGCGGCTGTTCGACGACCCGGAAAAGGCTGAAGCCATGGGCGCCAGAGGCCCGGCATGGGTCAAGGCCCACCGCGACTACGCCAGCCTGGCCGACCAGGTTGAAAAGGTCTATCACGACCTGCTGGGCGGTCGCGCCCGCTAGAGCGGGTCGGATATCGCCAGTGCTGCAATCAAGTCCTGATCGAGCCGATTCTCGTCGTCGCTTCGGCTGATGCCCATGTCAGCGCTGTTGATGTCCCACAGCGCCCAACGAAAGCCACCGGCCTGCGCCAGATGCGTCACGTCCGACATCCAGCGCCTGCGGTAAAAATCGTCGACCCCGGTTAATCTACCGAAGCTGCGCGTGGTGCCGAATTCGCCCAGAATGATCCTGTGGCGCGCCGCGCCGTTGCGGTCGGCCCATGACTCGACCTCGGCAAAGTCGCTCTCGATGCGTCCACGGTTCCAGGCATCGGAAAGGAACCCCTTGAGGATGCGCTGGGCATGTTCGCGCTCGGCGGTCTTGCGGGCCTCGTCCAACGCGGCGTCGCCAGCGATGCGCGCTTCTATCCCCGCCTCGATCTCCTGTGCCGGAACGGCGTCGTAGGGATAGGGCAGGCCGACAGCATAGGGCGAGGTCGGCGCGTCGGCCGTTTTGAAGTCGACGCCCTGATGGGTAAAGGTGATCGGCATGTAGTAATGGAATGAAAACAGCGTGTTGCTGTCGATGAACGGTGACGGGTCAAGGTCGCGCAGGCCGCCAAGGCCGCCGTAGTCGGCCCCAGTCAGCACGAGGAGGAGGTCGCCGGCCGCTCGCCGGGCGGTATCGTGCAGGACCAGTTGCGCCGCGTTCCAGACCATGACCTGCGTGCGGCGGCTGGCGTTGCGCATGACCGGTTCGTTCATGAGTTCCAGCGCCACGTGTCCGGAAGTGACGCCGGAGAGCAGGGTAGCAAGCCGGCCGATCATGGCCGTGTAGCCGGCAAAGAGCGGCCCTTCCAGATCCTCGAGGATCGCCTGGGGCGAATAGGCCGGCACCTGCTCCACCGGATGGCAGTCGACGATGACCGACAGCCCGCGATCATGAAACAGGCGGATGTTATGCATTAGACTGTCTTCCAGCGCCTCCTTGTCCGCACCCTGCAATTGCATGAACGGGCCGACATCCAGCGTCAGGCGGATGAAATCGAAGCCCGCGCGCGCGAAATCCTCCACCAGTCCGGCGGGAAAGGCATTGCGCGGCATGTCGAACGGGCGCGGCAGGTAGCGCGTGCGATCGTCCTCCCGCAGCGCGCCCCAGTTCATCATCGTGTGGATGGAACCGCCGCGATGGAAAAGGCGGCCGGGGCCGGCGGCGGCCCGCCCCCGCGCAGGCAGCGCCGCCAGCGCGGCGGTTGCAGTCGACAGGAATTCACGGCGCGTCAGCGGCATTTTGCAAGCCCAGCCCTTCCGATGCGGACAAATTCGTACCGCCGAGCATAAGGCGTGCGCGAGGTCGCCGCGAGACGACCGGGGCAAAGATTCCGATTAAGGTTAGCGTCGGTACCCGCATGGCGACCGGGGCCGAACAGATGGAGAGGCATCTCGCATGAAGGCTATTTCGAGCGCTTCGGCGTCCTCGAAGCGGCCGCCACCGTCGTCTTCAGCGCTCCTGCCTCCGCGGAGGAATGGCGAACTTCAATACTAATCAATCCGCTAACCTGAACTTTACCTGTAGCGGCTAGACCCTTGTCTCAAGGGAGA
Source organism: Aquamicrobium soli (assembly GCF_042646345.1). NCBI lineage: Bacteria > Pseudomonadati > Pseudomonadota > Alphaproteobacteria > Hyphomicrobiales > Phyllobacteriaceae > Aquamicrobium > Aquamicrobium soli. The sequence continues at coordinate 123,759 of NZ_JBHRTK010000012.1, forward strand.
CGCCGGGAGCTATCAATTACCTGGCGCGAAAAAGACAAAGAAAGCGTCAGGTAAGCAATGAAAGTTTCCGTATTCGGGCTGGGCTATGTCGGCACGGTCTGCGCGGCCTGTCTGGCCGAGCGAGGCCATGAGGTGATCGGCTGCGACGTCAGCGAAGCGAAGGTCGACCTCGTCAATGCGGGCCAGAGCCCGATCATCGAAAAGGATATCGGCGAGCTCGTCTCGTCGAACGTGAAGTCGGGCCGGCTGAAGGCCACCGTCTCCACCGACGAGGCGGTGATGGGTTCCGACCTGTCGCTGTTGTGCGTGGGCACGCCCTCGCGCGCCAACGGCTCGCTCGACCTGTCGGCTGTGCAGGCGGTGTCGCGCCAGATCGGATCCTCGCTGGCCGGCAAGAACAGCTACCATTCGGTCGTCATCCGCTCCACCGTGCTGCCCGGCACGCTGTCGGACATCGTTGTGCCGTCGCTCCAGGAAACATCGTCCAAGAAGCTGGGCGAAGCCTTCGGCGTCGCCTCCAACCCGGAATTCATGCGCGAAGGCTCGGCGGTCTCGGACTTCAACAATCCAGCCAAGACGGTGATCGGCACGAAAGACGAGACGACGCGCGAGCGGCTGCTCGAACTCTATCGCGGCCTACCCGGCCGGCTGATCGTCACCGAGCCGCGGCTCGCCGAGCTGGTGAAGTACACCGACAACACCTGGCATGCGCTGAAGGTCGCCTTCGGCAACGAGATCGGCAACATCTGCAAGGCCGCCGGCGTCGACAGCCATGAACTGATGCAGGTGTTCTTCGCCGACACAAAGCTCAACATCTCCAACGCCTACCTCTTGCCGGGCTTCGCCTTCGGCGGCTCCTGCCTGCCCAAGGACGTGCGCGCCATCAACGCCTATGCCGTGCAGCATGACGTGGAAGCGCCGCTGCTGAAGTCGCTGATGCCGTCCAACAAGCAGCAGATCGAGCGCGCGCTGCAATGGATCCTCGACCACGGCAAGCGCAACGTCGGCTTCCTCGGCTTCTCCTTCAAGGCCGGCACCGACGACCTGCGCGAAAGCCCCTACCTGGAACTGATCGAACGCCTGATCGGCAAGGGATGCGACATCCGCATCTTCGACCAGAACGTCTCGCTGGCGAAGCTGGTCGGCGCCAACAAGGCGTATCTGATGAACGCGATCCCGCACGTCACCCAGTTGATGGTGCCGTCGATCGAGGACGCGGTGGAACATTCGGACGTGGTCGTGACCACCAGCCGCTCGCCCGAATACGAAGCGGTGGTGGAGAAGCTGCGGCCGGACCAGATCCTGCTCGACATGGCCCGGCTGCCGAACACGGATCGGATTGCGGGGACCTATGACGGCATCAACTGGTAAGCGCGTTCTCATCATCGTCGAAAACCTGCCCGTCCCCTTCGACCGCCGCGTGTGGTCGGAGGCGACCACGCTGGTCAAGGCCGGCTACCAGGTCTCGGTGATCTGCCCGAAGGGCAAGGACGCCACCGCCTCCTACGAGGTGATCGACGGCGTCCACATCTACCGCCATCCGCTGCCCACGGACGCGGAAGGGGCCTTCGGCTACGCGCTCGAATACAGCGCGGCCCTGTTCTGGGAATTCCTGCTGTCGCTGAAGGTCGCCTGGCAGCGCGGCTTCGACGCCATCCACGCCTGCAACCCGCCGGACACGATCTTCCTGATCGGCGGCTTCTACCGGCTGTTCGGCAAGAAGTTCCTGTTCGACCACCACGACATAAACCCGGAACTCTACGAGGCCAAGTTCGGCCGCCGCGACTTCGGCTGGAAGCTGATGGTGTGGCTGGAACGGCTGTCGTTCCGCACCGCCAACATCTCGATCGCCACCAATGAAAGCTACCGCGACATCGCCGTTTCGCGCGGCGGCATGCCGGTGGGCAAGGTGCATATCGTGCGCTCCGGCCCCAATCTCGACCGCGTGCGCGAGGTGGCGCCGGACCCGAAATGGCGCAACGGCCGCCGCTTCGTCGTCGGCTATGTCGGCGTCATCGGCAAGCAGGAAGGCCTCGACCTCTTGCTCGACTCCGTCGACCACCTGGTGAACCAGAGACAGCGCAAGGACATACAGTTCGTCATCTGCGGCGGCGGTTCGGAGCTCGACGCCATCCGCGCCGAGACGGCGGCGCGCGGGCTCGGCGACTATGTCACCTATACCGGCCGCTGCCCGGACGAGACGCTGTTCTCGGTGCTTTCGACCGCCGATGTCTGCGTCAATCCCGACCGGCCGACGGCGATGAACGACAAGTCGACCATGAACAAGATCATGGAATACATGGCGCTCGGCAAGCCGATCGTGCAATACGACCTGCGCGAGGGCCGGTTCTCGGCGCGCGAAGCCTCGCTCTACGCCGCCTGCACCGACCCGGCCGATTTCGGCGACAAGATCGCCGAACTCATGGACGATCCCGAGCGTCGTGCGGCGATGGGCGCGGGCGGGCGCGAGCGCGTCCGCGACAAGCTCGCCTGGAGCCACGAGGCGCCGAAGCTGCTCAAGGCCTACGAAGCCCTGTTCTCGCCGCCCGGCAAGGCGCGCGAAGCGGCGGTACCGGCGGCCGAAGCCAGCCCGGCGGCGCAAGGGCGGGACTAGGGAAATGTGCGGCCTGTTCGGGTTCCATGCGCGGTCAAGCCTGGCGCTGGCAGGCCGGCTGGACGCCGCCACCGACCTGCTGGCGCATCGCGGCCCGGACGGGCGCGGAACCTTCCTTGCCCATGGGCGGGGCGGCAACTGGCAGGTCGGGCTCGGACACCGCCGCCTGTCGATGATCGACCTCGCCGGCAGCGCGCAGCCGATGCGCTCGCACGACGGCCGCTATACGATCGTCTACAACGGCGAAATCTACAACTACCTCGAACTACGGGACGAACTGGCCGCGATGGGCCATCGCTTCGTCACCAATGGCGACACCGAAGTGCTGATCGAGGCCTGGCGCGCCTGGGGCGAGGCCTGCCTGTCGCGGTTCAACGGCATGTTCGCCTTTCTCTTGTGGGACAGCGAGACGGACCGCCTGTTCGCCGCGCGCGACCCGTTCGGCAAGAAGCCGCTTTTCGTCGCCAAGGGCGAAGGCTTCCACGCCTTCGCCTCCGAGATCGAGCCGCTGCGCAAATTCCCCGGCATCGACGACCGGCTGGACACCGACTCGCTGCGCGAATTCCTGAGCTACCGCTACGTGCCCGGTCCGGCCACCTTCTTTCGCGGCATCGCCAAGGTGCCGCCCGGCACCTTCATGGTCATGGAAGGCGCAAAGGTCCGCACCGGCCGCTACTTCACCACGCCGTTCTCCCGGACCTCGCCCGACATCGACGATTTCGACGAGGCGGTGCGGCTGTTCGGCGACAAGCTCGACGAGGCCGTGCGGCTGCGATTGCGCTCGGACGCGCCGTTCGGCGCCTTTCTTTCCGGCGGGCTCGATTCCTCTACCATCGTGGCGCTGATGAGCCGCCACATGAGCAAGCCGGTCGCCACCTATTCAGTCGGCTTCGACGTCCCCGGCTCCTCGGAACTGCCCTATGCGCGGCAGGTCGCCGAGGCCTTCGGCACCGACCACCACGAACTCGCCGTCGGCCTGGGGGATTTTACCTCGGTCTGGCAGGAGGCGGTGCTGCGGCGCGGCGCGCCGGTCTCCGAGCCGTCGGACCTGCCGGTGCTGCTGCTTTCAAAAATGGCGTACCGGTCCGTCAAGATGGTGCTGACCGGCGAAGGCGCCGACGAACTTCTGGGCGGCTACCCGAAGCATCGCGCCGAGCCATGGGTGGCGCGCTACCAGCGCCTGGTGCCGGGCGGCCTGCACGATCTTCTCGTGGCTCCCGCCGCGCGCGCCCTGCCCTACGCGGCGCGGCGCCTGAAGACGGTGGCCGGCGTCGCCGGCATCCGCGACAGGCAGGCGCGCATGGTCGCGTGGTTCGGCGGCGCCAACAGCGATCAGGCCGCCGCCCTTTATGCCGGCCCGCGACAGGCGCGCGCGCTCGACCCGCTGCCCTTCGCCGCCGACGGAGCCGCCAGCGCGCTGAAGCGGATGCTGCATTTCGACCAGACCTCATGGCTGCCGGACAATCTGCTCGAGCGCGGCGACCGCATGATGATGGCCGGCTCGATCGAGGGCCGCATGCCGTTCATGGATGTCGGCCTCGCGGAACTTGCCGCACGCTTTCCCGACGCCTTCCTCACCGGCGCGCCGAAGGGCAAGCGGGTGCTGCGGACGCTGGCCGCCAAGCTGTTGCCCCGCGACATCATCGAGCGCCGTAAGGTCGGCTTCCGCGTGCCGGTCGAGCAATGGTTTCGCACCGGCCTGTCGGCCGAGCTTCGCGACCTGTTGCAGAGCGGCGACGCCACCGTGCGCCGGGTCTGCAACGGCGCCGAGATCGACCGCCTGCTGGGAGAACACCTGGAAAGCCGGCACAACCATGAAAAGGTGCTGTGGGCGCTGGCCAATCTCGAACAGTTCTTCCGCATCTTCCGCCCCAGCCTCGGCGAAGCGGCGCCCGCCCAAGACCGCGAAGCGGATTATCTGCTCGCCAGCACCTTCTGATAGACCTCTCGCAAGGCGCCTATCATGGCTTCAAGCTGGAAACGTGAAACGTAAATAGAGCGCGAGGCGGTGCGGAACGCCTCGCGGCGAGCGGCATCGCCGATCAGTTGCGCCAGCGCATGCGCAAGCGCGTCGGGATCGTCCGGCATTACCATCAGCCCGTTCTCGCCGTCATGCAGCACATCGGCTATGGAGCCGACGGGGGTCGAGACCAGCGCCGCACCGGCGCACGCACCCTCCAGCAGGCAAACCGGCAGGCCCTCGCTGCGCGACGGAAGGACGACGATATCGGTCTGCCGGTAGAGCGGCAGGATGGTGTCGCGCACCATCCAACCGGTAAATTCCACTTCGCCGGCGATTCCCAATTCCGTTGCTCGGTCGCGGAACGCGGCAACGTCGCCGGCGCCGGCAAGGACGGCGTGCCACTTCGGCAACTCGGGCGGCAACAGCGCCAGCGATTGCAGCAGGACGCCCGCTCCCTTCGCATCCGTCAGATTGCCGGCAAAGAGCAACCGGACGGGAGCGCCCTCTTCCCGCGCCTGCGGTGCGGCGGGCGCGAAATCCACGACGCCGTTGGCTACGACCTGAAAGCGCTCTGCAGGCATGTCATAGAAGCGGGCCACAAAGGTGCGCCAATATTCACCGAGCACGACAACCGCGCCGGCACGCTCGAAAACACGACGCAAAACGGAAACCCAGACTCCGCGCGGTTCGCCCGGCTTGGGAAGAAACGAACTATGAAAATGAACGACCGTCTTGACGCCGGCCAGGCCCGCAATGCTCTGCAGGAGCCATTTGCGCCAGGCCGAGGCATTTGTCGTGGTATTGAGATGGACGATATCGTAGCGGCGGCTCGCCAGCAGCCAAACATAATGTGCCAGGGCGAAGGGGAAATAAAATATCCAACCGGCCCTCGAGGCGCCGCCACGCGAGTCCATGAACACCATCTCGAGGCCCGTGTCCGGGCCCGAGCGCAGTTGCTCGTCGACATGCGCAAACAACGTCTCGATGCCGCCGCGCCCGGTTATGCCGCGCGGTACGACGCACAGAACGCGAATCGGCCTGGGCGACATCATCCGGCCCGGCGCAGCCCGCCGCGCAACATCGGCGCGATGCAATCGACGGTTTCGAGGTGCTCGCTGCTGTTGAGCGTGTGTATCTTCGGATAGGTCGAGCGGATCGGCGACAGGATCGGCACCGGCTCGGTCAGGCGTACTTTCGTTTCATTCAACTCGATCAGATCGGCCAGGCCGAGCGCGCCGCCATATTCGAGCGTACCGTCCTGCACAGGCAGGACGAGGCGGTCGCCGACGCGCACAAAACGGCCGCCCGGCCGGGCCGCGGCGCGGTCGATGCGCACCGGGTTGGCCTGATGCGGCGTCCACGGCCCTTCCAGCGCCGGCGCATGGTAGACGACCAGCATGTCCGAAGCGCTGCCATACCCGTCACGCTCGGTGGCGAACAGCCACAGGCGCCCGTCATGCTCCAGCAGGGTCGAATCGAAAAGCTGGCGACCGGGAACGAGGACGGAGTGCCTCACCCAGCGATCCGGGAAAGACTCGGCCCGGTACAGCACGAGGTTTCCGCCCGCACCGCCTTCCGGCAGCATCCATATCTGCCCGCCATGGGCGAACACCTGCGGATAGGAGAGGTGATACGGCTCTTCCAGTATCACGCGCGGCACGGTCGGTGCGCCGTCGCGAAAGACCTCCGCCACCGAAAGCACACCCTTGCCGCCGCCATGGCGGAATTCCTCGACGAAGATGAAATAGCGGCCGTTCCACTCGAACGGAAACGGGTCGGCGTAGAAGCGGTCGCCGTCATCCGGCAGGGTCAGCCAGGGCTCGCCTGCCATCAACCCGGTATCTGCCACCCGCCGGCCCTTGTGAAAACGGTATTGGACGTTCCAGCGGTGCAGCTTGAAGGCAAGCCGCCGCGCCGCGCCGCCAATCTGGCGCGGCACGGTCGACAGCATATAGGTCCCGACCATCTGGCCGGAGGTGGGAGTTTTGGGCGGCGCAGCCGTTTCGGCCGGCCTCGCATCCATAGCGCCGCCATCGAGATAACGGTGCGTCTCGATCACCAGCAGCGTCAGCACGCGCGCCAGAATGTCGTCGAGGCCGCGGGCGACCGACAGCCGGCTGTCGGCCATCGGCGACGCCTCGGCAACGGGCCTGCCGCCGTCCAGCACGACGGCGATGTCAGGCAGGCGGCCAAGCATCAGCAGGCGGGCGGCCTCGGCAAGCGACGGGCTGCCGGCAAAGCGCGGGGCGAGCGCCGGCGAGGCGACGGGACGGCCGCTCCCGGTCAGGTCCACGCGCAACGCGGCGCCGGACCGGGCCAGCGACAGAAGCGGTTGCGGCACGGCGTCGAGCAGGCTGTCCAGGCGGATACGTAGCGCCGCGCGCTCGAAATGCAGGATGTTGTCCAGCGTCCGCGCGATCCCCGGCGCATCGGTCCCCACCAGCGCGACGTCATGGCCTTTCCCGGCAAGCCGCTCCGCCACCAGGAGATGCATGCGCCGAACGTCGCCGGCCGGCACCAGGATATCGATCACGCTCACGGGCTTTCCGCTTTTCGGTTGGCTTCGGGCTGTAGCAAAAGCCATAGACGGCAGATGCTAAGTTTCGGTTATGCAGCCGTGGGCCCGCCTGGCCACCGCTTCGTCGGCGGCTCAAGCTGATCCGCATCAAGCCCGGAATCGCGACCCGATCCTGGAAAGCAGGGCGTTGTCGACCCTGGCGGCCTCCTCTTGCGGGACCCTGGCGACCAGCGACAGGATCAGCACCGCCGGAATGGTCAGCATCGAGCTCTTGGCGCTGATGCCGGTGGTGGTCGAAATCACCAGAAAGACGAAGACGAGCGGCAGGATTCCCGCCCGCCCGGCTGCGCGCAGCACGTCGCCAAACCAGGCGGCGACGCCGCACCACAAAACGACCGACATGACGACACCGTAGCGCAGCAGGTGGCCGGCCCAGGAGTTCTCGATGCCTTCGCTCAAGCCGTTCAGGCGTACATTGGTATCGAGTACGACGAACGATTGCCCCACGAACAGGTCGTACATATTGAGATTGTCGAAAAGGTCGTACAGCCGGAAGCGGGTCTGGGCGCTGTTGTTGTCATTCAGGAAGCGGCCGATGAAATTGTCGAACAGCCCTTGCTGAAACAGGATCGCGAGCACGACGACGCCAAGCGGGGCGAGCACCAGCAGCGCCAGCAGCTTACGCGTATCGATGGGCTCGCCGCGCAGGAAGCGCAGCACCCGCAACCCGGCCACCGCTGCTGCCGTCACGACGACGATCACGAAGGCGGTGCGCGAACCGATGAACGGCATGGCCGCCATGCAAAGCAGAAGGATCGGCCAACGCCAACGCTCGCCCAATCCGCGCACCTCGTGCACGGTGAGCAGGATGACGGCATAGACGCCGGTGACGAGCCCGCCGATCAGCGGGTGGCCGAGCAGGGCGGTGGCACGGTACTCCCAGGTCTGCTCATGCCCTCCGAGCACGAACGGAAACAGCCGCCATCCCGTCAGCCCTTCGACGATGGACAGCATGCAATTGACGACCATGATGCAGTGAACTAGGCGGGCAACGATCAGGCGCGCCTTGTTGCCAGCGTCCGCAAACAGCATGACGATCAGCGAAGCGGCTATCAGGGTATCGATGAGGAAGGAAGCCGAATAGCCGGGCTTATTGCGGGCGATGAACACCCACATCAGGATACTGGCCACCAACAACAGGGCAGAGCCCAGGCAGCGGCCCAGCAGACCAAGGACGTAGACGACCGGGTTCGGGTTGCCGATCACCGCCAGCCCCAGGGCGACCGCCAGAAGATAGGTGGCCGGATGGATCTTGGAGATGATCGAGCCGCCAAGCGAATTATAGGGGATGCCGAAGAATTCGAGCGCATAGTCCGACAGAGACATGAGCGCGACCACGGCAAGAACGAGCAGCAGATCGACAACGCCGCGCCACGGATAGCGCAAAGCGCGCGGCCCGACGTAGACGGGAGACTGCCCGTCGATGGTCCACCTTGCGGTCATCCCCACTCCGAACCCGAAACGGCAAAGGCGCAAGCTAATGCCGTTAACCTTTCCAATCGATGAAGAGCGCGGCCATCACTTGTCGAGATGTGGTAATCGCGGACTCATACATTGCTGCTAGAAGGGGCGTGAAAGCGGCCTTGCCGGCAGGAACACGAAGTCAATGCGATCCCTCAAGTCCTTGATCAGCCAGTCGGCGGACCTGAGGGTCTTCAGCCTCGGGCTGATCTGGTCGGTCCTCGGCACCGTCGCCGTGCGGCTGACGCCGATGATCACCACCATCCTCATCTCGCACTGGTTCGGCATCGCGGCGGTCGGCACGTTCGGAATAACCTACGGCACCATGCTGTCGGCGAGTTTCCTCGCTTCCAGCGGCGTCAATCTCATGGCGACACGCAACGTGGCCGCCTACGCGGCGAAAGATCCGGTCACCGCCGGGCGGCTGGCGGGCATGGCGCTACTTCTGGCCGGCGGTTGCGCCGTCACTCTCGGCCTGCTGATCTTCCTGTTTTCCGAAGCCATCGCGGTTCGCCTCCTGAGGCAGCCCGAGCTTGCCTTCTACCTCAGGGTGATTTCGCCGATCATCGTCGTCACTGCGCTCAACAATACCCAGATCGCCATCCTGAGCGGACTCCAGCAGTTCAAGACCATCGCCCGGCTCAACACGATCATGGGCTGCCTGATGATCGCCGCCGTGCCGGTCGGCCTTTATTTCTACGGACTGACAGGCGCCTTTGCCGGCCTCGGTACGGCCTATCTCGCGGGCGGCCTCATCGCGGCTCCGGCCACGACCGGCGCGCTTCGGCAAAAGGGCATCCCGCTGGCGTTCCGCGGGGCACTGTCGCAATGGCCGATGATTACCGGCTATGCCATCCCCGCCCTTCTGGCGAGCCTGCTGTTCGAGCCGGTGAACTGGATCTGTACGACGATCGTCGTCGGCAACCCCGACGGCCTGCAGCAGGTCGGCCTCTATTTCATCGCCATGCAGCTTGAAACCCTGCTTCTGTTCGCGCCGCAGATCGTGGTGCAGGTGGTCATCCCAATGTTGTCCACCGGCTTCGGCGAGGCCGATCGCCGCCGCGTGCTCAACATACTGGGCATGAGCATCGGCACCAACATCGCCATCGCCATCGGCTTCGTGGCGGTGATGATGCTGTTCGGCGACTGGTTCCTCATCCTGTTCAAGCTCGACCCGGCACAGCATTGGCCGATCTTCATGGTGGTGGTGTTCTCTTCCGCCGTGATCGCGGGCGCCCTGCCTCTCGGCCAGATACCGGTGTCCTCGGGCTATATGTGGACCGGGCTTTGCATCACCGGCGGCTGGGCCAGCACGTTCATCATCGGTACCTGGCTGTTGCAGGAGCACGGGGCGCTGGGCCTGGTCATCGCCCGCGCCATCGCCTGGAGCCTGCAAACGCTGGTCTATATCGGCTTTACCCGCTTTGCTATCGGCCGCACATGCGGGGCGCTGACAGCCCAACCGGCATGAGCGGACCTCGCGAGTCGCAAACCTGAAAGCGGCGGCCAGCACCGGCACCCACCGCACCGCCCCCTGCAATGGCACGCTTCTTGCGGCGCCTCCGTCGATGGCGACCGGCACGTATCAGGTGAGACATGAAATTCCGTGAAGACATCAACGGCATGCGCGCGCTCGCCGTCGTTCTGGTACTGCTGTTCCATTTCGGGGCACCCGGATTCGATGCCGGCTTCGCCGGGGTCGACGTGTTCTTCGTCATCTCCGGTTTCCTGATGACCGGCATCATCGTCGCCGGGCTGGAGCAGCACCGCTTTTCGATCCTCGGTTTCTACCGGGCCCGCATCGCGCGGCTCTATCCCGCCCTTCTCGCCGTGGTCGCCGCGACGCTTGCTTTCGGCTTCGTCTTCGTCGAACCCGGCGCGCTCGAGGGCATCGCGCGCGACGGCCTCGCGTCACTGCTGTTCGTCTCGAACTTCGTCTTCCTCAAGCAGGCCGGCTATTTCGGCGCGCAGGCCGATACGATGTGGCTGCTGCACACATGGTCGCTTTCGGTGGAATGGCAGTTCTACCTGATCTATCCGATCGTGCTCGCGCTCGCCTTTCCGTTTCTGCCCAGCCGCCTCGGCCGCTTCGGCCTGCTCCTGGCGGGCTTCGTCCTGTCGCTGGCACTTTCCGCCGTGCTCGGGACCTTTTTCGACAATGATCGCATCATCTCGGCGGATTTCTACATGCTGCCGCCCCGGGCCTGGGAGATGCTCGCCGGCGGACTGGTCGTGCTGTGGCCGTGGCGTGCGCCCGCATGGGCGCCGCGCCGCGCCCGCACGCTGGAGATTGTTGGCATCCTCGCCGTCCTCTCCAGCCTGCTGCTGTTTTCCCGCGAGACCCCGTGGCCGTCCTTCGCCGCGCTGCTGCCGGTCGGCGGAACCCTGCTGGTGCTGGCCGCCAACGCGCCTCGCTCGACGCTGGCTGCCGTGCCGTTCCAGCGGATCGGGGCGTGGTCCTACTCGATCTATCTCTGGCACTGGCCGCTGGTCGCCGCCATCGCCTATTTCGGCGTCACCGGACCACTGGTCGCGCCCCTCGCCTGCGCCGCCTCGCTGCTGGCCGGCTGGGCCTCCTACCGCTTCATCGAGCAGCCCTGCCGCATCCTGCTGAAGGAAAAGGCAGGCGCACCCCGCCATACGCGTACCGCCTTGATGGCCGGCCTCGGCCTGTCGACGCTGGCGGTGAGCGCGGCGGGCGCGGTCACGATGTTCGATCGGGGCATGCCGCAACGCAACGCGGCCGTGGCGGCCATCTATCAGCAAAGCCTCGACGCCAGCGCCGACTATCGCTTCCCGCTCTCGCGCTGCGGCGGCACCACGACTTTCGGAACCGCGCTGCGGCCATGCGTGCTGGGCACGCCATCGCAACGCGACGACATTTTGGTGATCGGCGATTCCTTTGCCCAGATGTGGTACCCGCGCATCGCCGAGTCCGAGACCGAACTCGCCGGCCATGCCGTGGTCTTCATCACCAAGGGCGGCTGCCCGCCGATCGCCGGGCTGGAGCGTACGGGCCCTGGTTTCGGCTGTGCCTCGTTCCACCGCATGGAGATGGAACAGGCGTTGAGCGACCGCTACCGTACGGTCATCCTGGCCGGCATGTGGGCCTCCTATTTCGACAAGACGAACCCCAATTCCGTTCTGTGCGACAGGGCCGGGGCCTGCGGCCTCTCGGCCAGCACCGAAGCCGGCCTTGACGCCGCGATCGACAACCTCGCCCACGACGTCGACACGCTGCGCGCGCTCGGCAAGACCGTGGTGGTGCTCACGACCAGTCCCTATCCGGCCTACAACGTCCCAGCGGAACTGCGCCGGCGTATCTTCGCCGGCGATACCCCGCCCGCCGACTGGACATTCGATTTCGGCGCGATCGTGGCCCGGTCGCAGCCCATCGACACGGCGCTGAAAACCCTGTCCGCACACGGCGCCAACGTCATCGATGTCGCCAGGCTGCTGTGCCGTGAAATGATCTGTCCGGCGGCACGCGACACCGTTCCGCTCTACATCGATGCCTCGCACCTGCGTTCGAACTATGCGGCGGTGGTCGGCGCTTTTCTCGACCCGTTCATCCGCTAAGCGGCGGACGTAAAGCCTAGGCTACCTTGCCGAGCTCGGCTTCCATGCGCGCCTTGACGAGGGACACGGACACCTCGCCGTTGTGGGAAAGGGCTTCCACGACCCGCTTCTCGCTCGGATCGGCGCGCTGGCCGTTGACGACCAGCACCGCGTGCCGGGTCATGTCGGCCGCCACCAGCGCCGGCAGGCTGTGCTCGACATCGAGTTCGCCGACATTGACCACCACGTCGTCATATTCCGCGCAGATCACGTCGAGCACGGCCTTGAACATCGTGCGCGACACTTTCTCGACCGCCGACGGCCGGCCGGCTCCCAATATATGCACCTCGCCGTCGGGGCTGATGCGTACCGCGTCATAGGCCGAGCTTTCCCCCAGCGCTATTTCGGCGAGGCCGGGGCTGTCTGCCGAAACGTCCTGCGCGAGGTCGAGTACGATCACGCTGCGCCCGCGCGACACCGCACCCGTGGCGAGTTCCAGCGCTGCCTGGCGGGCGGCACCCGCCGGCCCGAGCGTCGTCACCAGCGCAAGACCGCCCGCTTCGGTATCCGCACCGGCGCCGGCATCGGCAACGGCATCGGCAACGGCGGTGTGCGCCAGGACAACGGGCGCCGTCTTTCGCCGCGCGGTCAAGAGGCCCTTGGCAAAGTCCTGCAGGATCGCCAGCAGAAGGCCGACGAACAGTCCGAACACCGCACCGGCCGCCAGCATGGGCTTGCGCGGCGGGAACGACGGCAAGGTCGGCGCCGACGCCTCGGCGATGACGCGGGCGGTGTTGGCGGTGATGCTTTCCTGCTGCGCGGTTTCCTTCGCGCGCAACAGGAAAGACTCGTAGACCACCTTCACGGACTGCGCCTCGCGTTCGAGCTGGCGCAGGCGGATCATGTCCTGGTTGGTGGAAAAGGAAGCCTCGGTGGCCTGCTTGAGGTCGGCATTGACCTTGTCGAGCGCGCCTGCGGCGGTTTCGTAGTCGTCCTGGGCTGCCGCCACCAGCCGCTCGCCCTCGGCGCGGATCGCCCGCTCGGCCTGCGTCACCTCTTCCTGGGTGGCGACGATGCGCGGGTGGCGCGGACCCAGCGACTGCTGCAACTCGGCAAGCCGCTGCCTGGCCTCCGCCAGGCGGATGCGCAGCGCGCCTAAAGAGCTGTCGGTGTCGGAGACCGCCGACCCGACGGAGCCGCGCGCCTTCATCGCTTCCTGCATGACCTGCAGGCGGGCCCTTGTTTCGTTGACCCGCGCCGCCGCCTGCGCCTGGCGGTTCGCCAGATCGGTCAGCGTACGGTCGCCGAGCAACTGCCCTTCCGCCTGCGTAATGTTGTGCTCGCGCTTGAAGGTTTCGACCTTTTCCTCCGCGTCGTGCAGTTGCTTCTGCAATTCGGCCAGCTGGCCGTGGATGGCCGAGCTGATGTCGCGGGTGACGTTGGTGGCCGATGCCGCCCGGTCGGCGACATAGGCGGCGACGATGGCGTTTGCCAGCCGCGCCGACTTGGCGGCTTCCTTGGTGGTCACGTCGATTTCCAGCACATAGGTGTTTTCGGCGCGGGCGACCGTCGTTGCCTTGGCGAGTCCCGCCAGCGCCATTTCCGACGCGCCGCGACTGTCCTCTGGCTCGGTCACGAATTCGGGATCGGCGGCAAGGTCGTTGTCCTTGACGACGCGGCCGAGAACCGCTTCGGACTGGATGAGCTCGATCTGGCTGTCAATGAGCGCCATGTCCGCGTTGGTGCCCTGCTGGACCACTTCGTTGTCGACGGTGCGCTGCGGACGCGGATCGATGAAGATGCGGGCCGTCGCGCTGTAGCGCGGGGAGACCACGGAAAGCGCCGCATAGGCCAGCGCCGTGAACACGACCACGCTGGCGAGGATGGTCCAGCGGCGGCGCACGATCGTGTCCATCAGGCCGTGCAGGTCGACCGAGGAATCTATCTGTCGGCCGGCCTCGGTGCCGGAAAGGGTGGCCATGCTGGCAATGCTCCGCAAGAATAAGGCGACAGGCTCCGCCGGATCGTTAACAAACAATGCCCAGACAGCCTTAAGGACGGGTTAACCATCCCGTCCGATCGCAGAAAACTCGCGATGCCAGGGATGAACGAGCGGCCTTCGCCGCCCTATTCGGTTTTCCAGCGGCGGTATTGCCTGACAAGCAGCCAGGACAGCAGGACACCGACGACGCCGGCAGCCGCCTTTATCAGCATGTCGCCGAGGCGGCCGTGGCGGCCGGGATCGACGAGCTGGAGCAATTCAAGCACGCCGGCCACGCCGACGACGAACACCGCGGCGTGCTGGACCCACCTCGAGAAGCCGAGGCCGACGCTTATACCGAAGAGAAGGTAGGCCGCCGCCCGCTCCATTCCCGGATGCCCCGTTTCCGGCCTGAGGCCGATCGGCGACAGCGTGACGAAGACGATGACGATCAGCAGTACGGCGCTGGCAATGCGGGACAGGGTTGTCATGCGCCGGTCATAGATCACGGCCACCCGCCTTGCAATCGCCCGAGGTTTCGGCAACCGCAAGCTGCGGCGATTTGCTGGCGAACGGCATGCCTCCAATTGTAACCATCCCGGAAACCAACGATTCACCGCACTGGAACGCACGCCCCGTCCCGTTAACGGTGCCGTTGCAATTGCGGGCCTAGGAGTTGCCCTCATAGGTCACAGCACCAGGGCAACACTCAAATGATCGACCAGATTCGCTCGCTTCTCTCGCGCAATGGAACCCTCCCCTTTCCGATCGAGACCCTTTCCGATCAGGACAATCTCTACGATGCGGGGATGACTTCCTTTGCATCCGTCCAGGTCATGCTGGCGATCGAAGACGAATTCGACATCGAATTCCCGGAAGACAAGCTGACGCGGCGAACCTTTGCTTCTCTCGCGAACATCGCCGACGCGGTTTCCGAACTGACAGAGCAGGCGGCGTAAGATCATGAACATGGCCGAAAACATCGGCACCTCGCAGGCGGGCTCCCGCGGCGAGAGCGCCTCGGCGCGCATGGCGCGCGTCGCCGAAATCGCCGCGAAGGCCGCCGAGGCGGTGGACCGCGAGGGGCGGTTCCCGCAGGAAACCGTCCATGCGTTGCGGCTCGAACGCCTGCTCGGCATCGCCGTTCCTGTCGAACTGGGCGGCGAGGGCATGACCACCGCCGAAATCGCCGACCTGATCGTACGGCTGGGCCAGGCCTGCGGCTCCAGCGCCATGATCTACGGCATGCACCAGATCCAGGTTTCGAGCCTCATCAGCCACGGCGTCGGCAGCGAATGGCACCGCGCCTATATGCGCCGGATCGCCGGCGAGCAGCTGCTCCTGGCATCGGCCACCTCGGAAGCCGGCATCGGCGGCAACCTGCGCAATTCCATCTGCGCGGTCGAGGTCGCCGGCGACCGCTTCTCGCTCACCAAGGAAGCGACAGTGATCTCCTACGGCGCCCATGCCGACGCCATCCTGGCGACGGCGCGGCGCGCGCCCGACGCGGCGAGCACCGACCAGGTGATGGTGGTGGTGCCGACCGATGACAGCCGCACCCTGGAGCGGAAATCGGTGTGGGACACGCTCGGCATGCGCGGCACCTGTTCCGACGGCTTTCTCCTGAGCGCAAGCGGGGCGGCCGAGCAGATCTTCCCGAAGCCGTTTTCCGAAATCGCGGCGCAGTCGATGTTGGCCAGTTCGCACATCTACTGGGCCGCGACCTGGTTCGGCATCGCCGCCGACGCCTTCGCCCGGGCCCAGGCCTTCGTCAAGCAGACGGCGCGCAAGCAGCCGGGCGTGACGCCGCCGGGCGCGCTGCGGCTGTCGGAAGCCGCCGCCAAGCTGCATGAGATGAAGGGGCATCTGGTCGCCGCCATCCGCCGCTTCGAGGCCGCCGGCAACGACGACGACGACCTTTCCTCGATCGGCTTTGCCGCCGAGATCAACGCGCTCAAGGTCGCCGCGAGCGAGAAGGCGGCCGAGGTCGTGCAACTGGCGATGCTGATCACCGGCATCCTCGGCTACAAGAACGGCACCCCGTTCAGCGTCGGCCGCCACCTGCGCGACGTCACCTCGGCGGCCGTGATGATTTCCAACGACCGCATTCATGCCAATACCTCGACGCTGCTCCTGATGAGCCGCTTCGACACCAGCCTGGGGGGCTGAAAAATGGACGCCAAGACCTTCTCATCGAAAGACCTGCTCGACACGCTCTTCGAGAACGGAATCCTGTTCGAATCCGGCGTCGACGGGCTTTACGGACGCTCCGGCGTGTTCGAGGAGGTGATCGAGCGCTTCGAGCGCCTGGTCACCCGCATCGGCGCGCCCGACAAGGCGACGCGCATCCATTTTCCGCCGGGCATGGGCCGCGCCACGCTGGAAAAGAGCGGCTACATGAAGAGCTTCCCCCAGCTTGCGGGCTGCGTGCATTCCTTCATGGGCGGCGAGCGCGAGCATGCGAACCTGCTCGGCATGATGGCCAGGGGCGAGGACTGGACCGAATTGCAGGAAGCGACCGACATCACGCTGACGCCGGCGGCTTGCTATCCGCTTTACCCGACGGTGGCCGCGCGCGGGCCGGTTCCCGCCGACGGGCTCCTGTTTGAACTCTCGTCCTACTGTTTCCGCCACGAGCCGTCGCGCGACCCCGCCCGCATGCAGCTTTTCCGCATGCGCGAGTTCGTGCATATCGGCACGGGCGAGCAGGTGCGCTCGTTCCGCGAAAGCTGGCTGACGCGCGGCAAGGCGATGATCGAACAGCTCGGGCTGCCCTGCGAGGTCGACCTTGCCAACGACCCCTTCTTCGGCCGGGGCGGCAAGATGATGGCCAACAACCAGCGCGACCAGGGGCTGAAGTTCGAACTGCTGATCCCGGTGACGAGCGCCGAGAAGCCGACGGCCTGCCTCAGCTTCAACTACCATCAGGACCATTTCGGCCAGACCTGGGGCCTGCACTTCGCCGATGGCGAACCGTGCCATTCCGCCTGCGTCGGCTTCGGACTGGAGCGCGTGGCGCTGGCGCTGTTCAGCCATCACGGCGCCGATGTGGCGGCGTGGCCGGCAAGCGTGCGCGCCGTCTTGTGGAATGACTGACATGCGGACGGTCATCGCCGGCCTCGATCCGGCCAGCTACCGGCCGCATCGGCTGCACGACGCGCAGCGTCACTGGCCGCAGAGCAACTGCTATGTCGACCTGCTGATCGAGGTGATGCACGCCTCCGGCCACGACCCGGTGACGGCGCTCGGCTTCACGGTCGGGCAGGACTTCGAGGGCGACCAGTTCACCTTCTTCAAGTTTCCGACCGCCGACCTCAACCGGCTCGCCGGTCTCGACATCCAGGAACTGGCGATCTTCGACCGGCTGGAAACGCACGCGCTGACGCAGATCGAGCGCGGACGCCTGCCGCTGGTGGAGGTCGACGCCTTCCACCTGCCGGACACCGGGGGCATCAGCTACCGCAGCCATCATTCCAAGACGACCGTCGGCATCAATTCGCTCGACCCGGCGGCTCGGCGCATGACCTATTTCCACAATGACGGCTACTTCGCTCTCGAGGGCGAGGACTACGACGGGATTTTCGGCCAGTGGGAAGGCCTGCCCGCCGGCGCGCTGCCGCTGTTTCCCTATGCCGAATTCGTGAAGTTCGACGCCGCGCCGCCGGCCCGGGATGCGGCAGGGACGGCGGCCCGGCTGCTCGCAAAGCATCTGGCGCGGCGGCCGAAGCGCAACCCGCTTGCCGCCTATGCGGCCGCCTTCGGCCGACATGCCGAGGCGCTGGCCGGGCGCGCCCCGGACTATTTCCACACCTACGCCTTCAACACGCTGCGGCAGGTCGGCGCCAATTTCGAACTACTCGCCAGCCATCTCGAATGGCTGGGCGGGAACGGAACCGATGGCCTCGCGCCGGCCGTCGAGACGGCCGGCCGCATCGCCCAGGGCGCCAAGACCATGCAGTTCAAGCTGGCGCGCGCCATGGCGCGCGGACGCTTCGACGGGCTGGACGCGATGATCGTTCCGATGGCCGATGCCTATGACGTAGTCATGAGCGTGCTCGATGCGCGCATGGCCACGCTGGCAAAGGCGGCCTGACCATTGCCGCAGGCAGGAACCGGGGCGGCGCAATGACGGCAGCGGTCGAACGGCTGGACGACGGCTGGCAATTCGCGCTGTCGCCGGCCGGCGCATGGGCCGGGCCGGGCAGCATCGACCCCGCCGCCCGCTGGCTGGAGGTATCGTGCCCGGGCACCGCCGCAGCGGCGCTCGAAGCGCATGGGCTGTGGCGGCGCAGCGCGCCCGAACCCCTGCACGACAAGGACATCTGGTATCGTCGCCGGCTCGACGCGACAGGTCCGGTCCGGCTCGTGTTCGAAGGCCTCGCGACCGTCGCCGAAATCTATCTCGACGACCGCCTGATCCTCACCTCCACCTCGATGTTTTCCCCGCTCGAGGCCGCCGCCATCCTCACCGGCGGCGAAATGCTCGCCATCGCCTTTCGCAGCCTGGATGCCCATCTCGACACGCTGAAGGGGCCGCGCGCTCGCTGGAAGCCGCGCATGATCGACGACCAGCGCCTGCGGCTGGTACGCACCACGCTGATCGGCCACATGCCCGGCTGGTGTCCCGCCATCGACATGGTCGGTCCGTGGCGGCCGGTACTGCTGGCGAAGGACGGCAGCGCGCCGCGCATCGCCCACATCGACATGCGCGCCGATCTCGACGGCACGACCGGCCTCCTCGACGTGGAACTTTCCCTCGCCGAACCGCTCGGCGCGGGCGAGGCGTCGATCACCTGCGCCGGGCGGACGGCCCGGCTCGGCGGTAACGGCCGCGCGCTGACGGCGCGCATCGAGGTGCCCGACGTGGCCGCCTGGTGGCCGCACAGCCACGGGGCGCCGACGCTGCATGCGGTGACCGCCAGGCTGGGCGAGACGGAGATCGCGCTCGGGCGCGTCGGTTTCCGGAGCATCGAACTCGACCGTGGGGCGGATGGCCGCGCCTTCCGGCTCACCGTCAACGGCGTGCCGGTGTTCTGCCGCGGATCGGTATGGACGCCGGCCGACATCGCCAGCCCCGGCGCGGCTTCGGTGGCGGCCGACCTGCAGCTTGCCCGCGAGGCGGGCGTCAACATGCTGCGCGTCGCCGGCACCTTCGTCTACGAATCCGAAGCCTTCCACGAGTTGTGCGACGAACTCGGCATCCTCGTCTGGCAGGACCTGATGCTGGCCAACTTCGACTACCCCGCGCGCGACGCCGACTGGTGCACGGCGCTGGCGGACGAGGTCGAAGCCCTGCTGCGGCGGCTGCGGCATTCGCCGTCGCTGGCGGTGCTGTGCGGCGGCAGCGAGATCGCCCAGCAGGCGGCGATGATGGGCCTGCCCGTGACCACCGACCCGACGCCGTGGTTCGACACGGTGGTGCGACCGCTCGCTCAAACCATCCGTCCCGGCCTTGTCCTCGTCGCCTCGTCGCCGCATGGCGGCACCCTGCCGTTCACCGCCGAGGCGGGGCCGGTGCATTACTATGGCGTCGGCGCCTATTGCCGGCCGCTGGAGGATGCGCGCCGCGCCGAGGTGCGCTTCGCCAGCGAATGCCTCGCCTTTGCCAACGTGCCCGACCAGGAAACGCTCGACGCCCACCTGCCGGTGCCGCCCGTCCACGACCCGCGCTGGAAGGCAGCCGTCCCGAGGGACGCCGCCGCATCGTGGGATTTCGAGGACGTGCGCGAGCACTATCTGGAAACGATCTTCGACGTCGATGCGCGCCGGCTGCGCACCCAGGATCCCGGCCGCTATCTCGCCTTGTCGCGGGCGGTGACGGCCGAGGTCGTGGAACGCACGATCGACGAATGGCGGCGGCCGGCCTCGCCTACGGCCGGGGCGCTGAGGCTGTTCTGGAAGGACCTCGCCATCGGCGCCGGTTGGGGCGCGGTCGATGCGACCGGGCGGCCCAAATCGGTCTGGCACGCGATGAAGCGCGCCTTCCAGCCGTTGCGCCTGATGCTCACCGACGAAGGCGTCAACGGGCTCGACGTGCACCTCGTCAACGACGGGCCGCAGCCGGTCGAAGGATTGCTCAGCCTCACCTGCCTGCGCGACGGCGCGACGCCGGTTGCGGTGGGCAAGCGCGCGGTCGCGGTGCCGGCGCATGGCGCGCTGACGCTGCCGGCCTTCGCGTTGCTCGGCGCCTTCTTCGACATTTCCTATGCCTATCGCTTCGGTCCCGCCGCCCACGAACTCACCGTCGTCCGGTTGGAAGACGGGCAGGGGACCGTGCTCGCCGAGGCCTTCCACGTCCTGCCGGGGGCGATGACGGCGCGCCGCGACGTCGGCCTCCAGACCTATGTGGAAGCCAATGGCGATGGCTGGCAGTTGCGGCTTTCCTGCAAGCGGACCGCCTATTACGTCCATGTCGGCGCATCGGCCTTCCGCGCCGAAGACGACTATTTCCACCTGGTTCCCGGCCGGGAAAGGACGGTGCGGCTGATCGCGACGGCGGCAAGGCCGCCGCCCGCCGGGATCGTCACCGCGCTCAACGCCGAGCGGGCAGTCAGCTTCGATGGCGGGTCGCCGTCGGGAGGCACAGCATGAAGCCGGTCGTCTTCGACAAAACGGTCGGCTGGCTGCACCCGGCGGCCGGCGGGCGCGGCGTGGTGATCGCGGGCGCGCACGGCTTCGAGGATCTGTGCAGCCGCCGCTTCCTGACGCTGATGGCGCGGCAGATGGCGGAAGCCGGCCTGCCGGTCCTGCAATTCGACTATCCCGGCTGCGGCGACGCCGCCGGCGATCATACCGATCCGGGCCGTGTCGCCGCCTGGACCCGCAGCATCGCCGCCGCCATCGACCGGCTGAAGGCGGAGACCGGCGTCGACGACGTGCTGGTGATCGGCTTCCGGCTGGGCGCCCTGCTCGCGCCCGCCGCCATTGCCGGCCGAACCGACGTAGCCGGGCTGGCGCTGCTGGCGCCGCCGCTGTCGGGTAAGGCCTATATGCGCGAGATGACCGGGCTTTCGCGCATGATCGACGCCGCCCTGCCGGCCCAGCCCGCAGGCACGCCGGAGCCGTTCGACGGTATCGAGGCCGCCGGCTTCCGGCTAAGCGCGGAAACGGTCGCGGAACTGCGCGCGCTCGAATGGCGGGATCGGCTCACCGCTTTGCCGGCAAAGGAATTGCTGGTGATGCCGTCGCAAATCACGCCCGCCCATGCGGAACTGGCGGAGCAGGCCATGGCAACGGGTGTTGCCGTCCGGCTAAAACCGTTCGACGGCTTCAGCCGCCTGATGAGCAACCCGACCGCCAACGACATCCCGCATTCGACGCTGGCCGAGATCGTGGAATGGGCGGCCCAAGCGGGCAAGCCGGGCAAGGCGGAGTCGAGCCCAGTCGCCGCAAAGCCACCTCCCATGCTGGAAGGCGACGGATATGTCGAACAGCCGGTGGTGCTCGGCCCCTCGCCGGAGATCTGCGGGGTCCTGTGCCTGCCCGTCGGCGCTCCGGCACTGACCGAGATCGTGCTCATCCTCAACGCCGGGGCGATCCCGCATGTCGGCTGGGCCCGTGGCGGCGTGGAAATGGCGCGGTCGCTCGCCCGCCGCGGAATAGGCTCGATGCGCGTCGACCTGCCCGGCCTCGGCCAGAGCGAAACGCCGAAGGAAAAGCGGCTGTTCCTCTACGACGCGCGGGTTGGCGGCGACGTGACCCGCATCCTGGACTGGCTCGAGCAGGCCGGGTTCGCGCAGGTCTGCGCCGCCGGCATCTGCGCCGGCGGCTACCAATCCTTTCACGCCGCGCGCCACGACGCCCGCATCGCCCATCTGGCGATGGTCAACCCGCTCTGCTTTTCCTGGAACAGTTCCTATGCGCTCGACATGGGACTGTCGAAAATCCGGGACAATGCCCGCGACCCGCTGGTCGGCGAACCCAGGGAAGCGGACGCGCCGGGCGGAAAGCTGAAAACCTCGGCCTCCAGGCTCGGCAAGCGCATCCTGCGGCGCTCCATGGAACTGTCCAAATCCGGGCTGACACGCGCCCAGCGCCTAGCCGGCGGGTCCGTCGAGCGCTGGATGCAGGATCTTGCCGCAAGCGGCACGCGCGTCCTCGTCATCAATAGCGAAGGCGACCTCAGCCTCGAGGAGATCGCCCGGCATTTCGGGCCGGACGGGACGCGACTGAAGCGGATAGGCGGCGTGACAACCGCGCTTATCGCCGCCGCCGACCATACGCTGACACCGGCACGCGCCCGCGCCGAAGTCATCGACCATCTCGTAAGGCTGCTTGGGGTAGCCGACACGAAGCGCGGGAAACCCGCCGTGATTGCCTCCAGCGTCTCCTGACAACGGGCGGACGGTCCGGCCTTCCAAAACGGGAAAGGCCGCGCGGCTCGTGCCGGCGGCCTTTCTCCAGTCGTGATCGCGGATGTGCTTCTACTTGGTGTAGATCGGCTCCGACGGTACCTCGTAGGCGACGGCCTGCGGTTCGCTGCAGCCGTTGGCGCTGCCGCCCAGGCTGTAGCGCAGGCCGGCGCGGACCTCATGTGTGTTGAAGCCCTTGTCGAAGCCGGGGCCGGCGCCGTTGCGCTCGAACATCCGTCCGCCCTCGATGCGGGTGAAGCGATAGCCGGCATCGAGCGCGACCCGGTCGGTCAGGCAGTAGGATGCACCGGCCATCAGGGCATAGGCGAAGCGCCAACTCTTGGAGCCCTTGTGACGCTGCTCGAACCCGTCGATGTCGTTGATCAGGTCGCCCCAGCGCACGTGGGCGCCGCCGATGCCGGCACCGATATACGGCGTAACGCGGTTCCAGGTGCCGAGGTCGACATAGGCGTTGGCCAGCAGCAGAAGCGCCGACATCTTCGAGCGATCGACGGACTGGCAGGGGACGGTGGGGCTGCCGCAACCGAAGTTGCCGTCATCCGACGTGCTGCCCTTGAACTTGCTCTTCAGCCAGTAGTCGACCGTCAGATCCGTCCTGAAATACCGGTTGATCTGGTAGCCGAGGCCGGCGCCGATCGAGAAGGCGCTCCTGAGTTCGGTCGTGTCGAAGCTCTTGCTGCCGCCGACGCCCTGCCAGGCATCCGGATCGCCGCAATCGGTGGGGCAGGGCTCGGCGCCGTAGGTGATGTAGTTGGTGCCCCGCATCTTCGACTTGTGGTAGTCGATGTCGCCGCGGATGTACCAGCCGCCATATTCGACAGGCGCCGCTTCGTAGACCGGCGGCGGTTCCACGACGGTCGGCTCAGGCATGTCGGCCGCAAAAGCCGGCGCGGCACAACCGGCCACCATGGCCGCGACAAGCATCTTCCTGACAGAATCGAACATGACCACCCCTATCCCGCAGAACTGCAGGCGCGCATTGCTTACTTCGCGTGCATAATGAAATATAAAATTTAACGGCGGCTTAACGCTGTTGATTAACCAAGAATCGATTCGATCTTATGTATTGGGACACTTCCGCCGCCCGCCCGGCCGCCGGCCAGGAAGCCCGTTGACTTTGGCCGCCCGGCCACTAGCTTGGAGCGTGTCGGCCCACTGGTAAGGGATAGGGGCCGATCGCGCATGCCGGCCAACCCAAGCGGAAGGCATGCGCCGTCGAACAGGGCACCCTGTCGATCCCCAAGGAGCTGCCATGCGTGCAATCACCATTCTAACCGCTTTATCCGTCATCGGCCTGATGGCCAGCCAGGCGCAGGCCCAGGATGCCGCCGCCGGCGAGAAGGTCTTCGCCAAGTGCAAGGCCTGCCATGTCGCGGACGAGGACAAGAACAAGGTCGGGCCATCGCTGCACGGGGTCATCGGCCGCACGGCCGGAACGCATCCCGGCTTCAAATATTCCCCCGCCATGACCGAAGCCGGCAAGAACGGCCTCGTCTGGAACGAGGAAGAACTCACCAAGTACCTGCACGACCCCCGAGGCATGGTGAAGGGCACCAAGATGGCCTTCGCCGGCCTCAAGGATGACGCCGATATCGCCAACGTCATCGCCTACCTGGAGCAGGAATCCAAGTAAGCCGGAAAGCACCGCCGGCCGGTAGGGCCGCCGGTCGACCTTCCGTCATCCCATGCCCGGCTGCCGACGCGGCCAGGCATGGCTTGCCTATTGTAGGCCTCCGCCCGGCACGCGCGGTCGCGCCGTTTCCCACCGGGCGACGCCCGTCGGCGCGAGCATGCCTTGGTTGACGGTCGGGCCAAGAATGCTTAGCCTCTCATCCGGCTCCCCATTGGCACCTGAGGAAGCCGTAGCGGCGGCGGCCGCCTGCGCAGGACGCGGGCGCTTTCCTTGCGGCGGGCAGGCTCGGCATCGGACGGCAGGGTGCGGATATGAACATGGTCGACCTTATTCTGACGGTCTGTCTGGTTGCCAACCCGGGCGCGTGCCGCGACGAGCACCTCTATTTCGAAAGCAACGGCCAGTTGACGAACTGCATGTTCCTGGCTCCCAGCGAGATCGCGAAATGGTCGCAGCAGCATCCCAAACTGAAGGTCAAGCGCTGGCGATGCGCCTTCCCGGGCCGGCAGCAGGACATCTGACGCCGAAGGGGCGCGGCACGGGCGTTTCCCGCCGGACCCTGCTCGGCCTTGCCCTGGCCGGCGCCGGCGCCGCGATCCTGCCGACGCCCGGCCGGGCGGTGCCGAAAGTGCGCATCGGCATCCTCAAATTCGGCACGGTAAGCTGGGAGCTCGAGACCATCCGGCGGCACGGTTTCGACGCCGCCAACGGCGTCGCCCTCGACATCGTGCCCTTCGCCGGCGAGGACGCCAGCAATGTCGCCTTTCTGGCCGGCGATCTCGATATGATCGTGTCGGACTGGCTGTGGGTCTCGCGCCTGCGCGCCGATGGCGACGACGTCACGCTCCTGCCCTACTCGACCGCCGTCGGCGCAATCATGGTGCGCGAGGGCTCGCCCATTCGCGCGCTCGGCGACCTCGCCGGCAGGAAACTCGCGGTCGCCGGCGGCCCGCTCGACAAGAGCTGGCTGCTGATCCGGGCGATGGCCGAGCGCGATCACGGCCTCGACCTGACCCGGCAGGCCGAGGTCGCCTTCGGCGCGCCGCCTTTGCTGCAGCAGAAGACGATCGAGGGCGAGTTCGACGCGGTGCTGAATTTCTGGCACTTCTGCGCCCGGCTGGAGGCGAACGGCTTTCGCCGGCTGATCGGCGCCGACGACGCCGCGAAGGCGCTCGGCGCTTCCGGCCCCGTATCGGCACTGGGCTACGTCTTTCGCGAACGTTGGGCGAGGGACAACCAGCCCGCGCTGGCCGGTTTCATGAAGGCATCGGCCGCCGCCAAGGACGTGCTGGCGAAATCCGACGAGGAATGGCGCACGCTGGCGCCGATCGTGCGCGCCGAAGGCGCGGAGCTGGAGAAGCTGCGCGACCGCTACCGCCAGGGCATCCCGGCGCGGCCCGTCGCGCAGGATGCCGAGGACGCCGCCCGGCTCTACCGGGTGCTGGCCGGGATCGGCGGCGAAAAGCTGGTCGGCAACGCCCCGGACATGGCGCCCGGAACCTTCTGGCAGGGCAGCGGATGACGCCGCGCGAGCCTGGCCCGACCACCACCACAGCCGCAAGGACCGGCACCGCCGCCAGCACCCTCATGCCGGCGCTTACCGTGGCGGTGTCGCTGCTGGGGCTCGGCCTCGTCTGGTGGGTGGCGGCGAACGGCTGGCACAGCCGGGCGCTGCCGACCCCCGCCGCCGTCTGGCAGACCCTGGTTTCGGAAGCCGCGAACGGCGACCTCTTCTACCATCTCGGCGCGACGCTTGCCCGGGTCGCCGCCGCCTATGTCGTCGCCATGAGCATCGGCACGGCCATCGGCGTCTTCCTCGGCGTCTCGCGCCGCGCCGACCGATTCTTCAACCCGTGGCTGATCCTGTTCCTCAACATCCCGGCGCTCGTCTTCATCGTGCTCGCCTATATCTGGTTCGGCCTCAACGAGGCGGCCGCCATCGGCGCGGTGGCGGTGAACAAGATCCCCAATGTGGTGGTGACGCTGCGCGAGGGCGCCCGCGCCTTCGACCCCGCCTATTCCGACATGGCCCGCGTCTACCGGCTGAGCCGGATGGAACGGATCCGCCATATCCTGTTGCCGCAGTTGCAGCCCTACCTGGCGGCGGCCTCGCGTTCCGGCCTCGCGCTGATCTGGAAGATCGTGCTGGTGGTGGAACTGCTCGGCCGCTCCAACGGCGTCGGCTTCCAGATCAGCCTCTATTTCCAACTTTTCGACGTCGCCGGCATACTGGCCTATACGCTTGCCTTCGTGGCAGTGATGCTGGCGGTCGAATTTGCGATGGTGCAGCCTCTTGAACGATATGCCACCCGCTGGCGTCGCCGCACCGCTTGAGGTCGGCGTCACCGAAAAGATCTTCCTGTCGGCGACCGGCCAGCCGGTCGTCGCGTTGCGCGACCTTTCCTTCAGCGTGGCGCAGGGCGAGTTCGCCTGCCTGTTCGGGCCTTCGGGCTGCGGCAAGACCACGACGCTGCGCATCCTGCTTGGCCTCGACCGGGATTTTTCCGGCTCCTACCGGCTGCCGGGCGGCGAGGACGCCCGCATCGCCGCCGTGTTCCAGGAGCCGACGCTGCTGCCCTGGCGCACGGTGGAACAGAACGTGCGGCTGGTACTGCCCAAGGCCCGCCGCGACGCCGATCTCGACGGGCTGTTCGAGGCGCTCGGCCTTGCCGGCATGCGCGCGCTCTATCCGGGCGAGCTCTCGCTGGGACTGGCGCGGCGCGTCGCCCTGGCCCGGGCCTTCGCGGTCGAGCCGACCGTCCTGTTCCTGGACGAGCCGTTCGTGTCGCTCGACGAGCGGACGGCGCAGCGGCTGCGAACACTACTCATGTCGGTGTGGTCGGCACGCCCGACCACGGCGTTGATGGTGACGCACAACCTGCACGAGGCGATGGTGCTGTCGGACCGGATCGTGGTGCTGTCGCCGCGCCCGGGACACGTGGCCGGCCTTTTCGACATCAGGCTGCCGCGCGAAAACCGCAGCCCGCGGGTGATCAGCGACCTGATGCGCTCCTTCCATGAGAAATTTCCCGGCCACGGTACGCCATGAAGCCTCGTCCGCCCGCCCGCGCCACGGCGCATCCGACCCGGCGCGGCGTCCTGGCCGGCCTTGGCGCGGCGGCCATGCTGGCTCCCGTCGCACCGAAGCTGTCGCTGGCGGCCGGGGACAATGCGCTGCCGCTGAAGCAGATCGGCGACGGCGTCTTCGCCTATGAGGGGGCGATCGAGCTCGAAACCCCGGAGAACCAGGGGGCTACGGCCAATCTCGGCGTCGTGGTCGGCGAACAGACCGTGGCCGTCATCGACAGCGGCGGCAGTCTCGTCGAGGCGCAAAGGCTGATCGCCGCGATCTCCGAGGTGACGGACAAGCCGGTGCGCTATCTGGTCAACACCCACATGCATCCCGACCATGTGTTCGGCAACGCCGCCTTCCGCGACCTCGGGGCGACCGTCGTCGGCCATGCCAACCTGCCGCGCGCGCTGGAGGCGCGTGGAGCCTATTATCTGCAAAGCTTCCGCGAGCAACTGGGGCCAGCCCTGATCAAGGATATCGCCATCGTGCCGCCCACCCTTCTGGTGGAGGACAGCCTGGAGCTCGACCTCGGCGGCCGCAGGCTCGACCTGAAGGCCTGGCAGGCCGCGCATACCGACAACGACCTCACCGTGCTCGACCCGGCGACGGGCACGCTGTTTGCCGGCGACCTGGTGTTCGTAAAGCACCTGCCGTCGCTGGACGGCTCGCTGCTCGGCTGGATGCGCCAGATGGACGGGCTCGCCGCCCTCCCCGCAAGGCAGGTGGTGCCCGGCCACGGGCCGGTGCCCTCGCCCTGGCCGGAGGCGCTGGCGGCCGAGCGCCGCTACTTCGAGGCGCTGGCGGCCGACCTGCGCAAGGCGATCGCGGCCGGAACGCCGATGGCGGAGGCCGCAGCCGTTGCCGGCAGCGGCGAGGCCGGCAACTGGGCGCTGTTCGATGCCTATAACGGCCGCAACGCCACCGCCGCCTATGCCGAACTGGAGTGGGAATGAAGCCGGCACGCGCCGGCGAATTGTCATCCGCCGCCCGAGCCGCTATCATCGGCCCATGCCGGGCACCACCTTCTTCCATCGGTGGAGGCATCCAATGCGGTTGAACGCTTTCCGGAACGGACCGGCGATCCTGCCGGCCATGGCTTTTTGCGGCGCGCTGGCAATGGCGGCGCTGGCGCCGCAACCCGCCGTCGCGCAAGAGACCCCGGCTTCGTCAGACCAGATATGGCAAAGCTTCAAGGGCGATGTCTTCGGCGACAAGGCGTTGGCCGAGGACGACGGCCTCGTCGCCATCGAGGCGCCCAAGCGGGCCGAGGACGCCGCGCTGGTGCCGATCACCGTCAGCATCGACGCGGCGCGGGCGCCGCAAGGCATCAAGGCGCTGACGCTGATCGTCGACGTCAATCCTTCGCCGGTGGCTGCGACCTTCACGATCGGCAAGGATGCCGGCATCACCCGGCTGGCGACGCGGCTGCGCGTCAACGACTATTCCTACCTGCGCGCCATCGCCGAGACGCCGGACGGCAAGCTGCACATGAGCAAGGTCTTCATCAAGGCTTCGGGCGGCTGCTCGGCGCCGGCCGTGAAGAACATGACCGAGGCGATGAAGACGATGGGGCAGATGAAGCTGCGCCAGTTCGCGGCCACCGACACGGGCGGCGCTGAGCCGGAGCTGCAGCTCATGATCCGCCACCCCAACAATTCCGGCCTGCAACGCGATCCGCTGACGCAGTACTACATCCCCGCGCATTTCATCGACACGCTGAAGATATCGCAGGGCGAGCGCCTGCTGCTGACCATGGAAGGCGGCATCTCCATTTCGGAAGACCCCAACCTGCGCTTCGACTACACGCCGAAGGGTGCGGGCGTGATCAAGGCCGAGGCGAGCGACACAAAGGGCAAGAATTTCGAGGAATCCTGGCCGCTGGAAACCACCGGCATGTAGCCGGGACGGCCTACGCCAAAGCGGAAAGCGCCCCGGTCAGAAGCAGCGGACGTCGGCTTCGGCCTGGGCCTGCTTGAGTTCGGTGCGCGACTGCTTGGCGGGCGTGCTTTCCCGAAACAGCCCCGCGCCCTCGCCCGTCATCAGCGACATGCTCTTGAACGTCGAAGCCCGCTCGTAGCGGTCGTAGGGCAGGATCGAGGCGATGACGTCGATCGAGCAGGAGCAGGCCTCCAGCGCCTGCCGCGTCTGGCCGTTCGCACGCATGCAGCCGAGCACGTAGTCGACCACGGCGACGGTAGGATAGCCGGGCGCGGTGTCGGCGGGACCGGCCGCCGCCGGCGCAAGCATCGCCAGCCCGGCGAGGGCCGAAAGTGCAGCATGTCTGATCATCGGAAATCTCCGTGTCGCTGGAACATGGTGCCGCCATGAATTCGCCGCCGTGCATGTGCCGCCATCGCAGCCGCGGGGTCAAGCATAGACGGATCGGGCCTAGGACTAAAGTACCAGGGCGCCCTCTGCGGCGCGCTTGCGGGCTGCCGCAACCGGCTCGCCCCGCCCATGACTAAATCTTCAAGTCGCCGGGACGCCGCGGATCATGCGCGTGGCCGGCCGCAGGCCCGCAAGACAACGCCGCATGCCGCAACCGAATGTCCCGGAGTATTCAAGATACGCGCAGATACGCTTTTACGCACCAATCCATGGTGGTCATGAAAACGGGTACCCGCAATAATCGTGAATACTATAACGTCTATATAAATTAGCCGGACAATAGTGTATATTGCGCTGCACAATTTTATATATTGCAGTGCAAATCCGGCGGGAACCCGAATTCCATTATTGTGCTTGCCTATCCGTTTTGAATGGCCTAGGCTTTTCTTGTTTCCGGCTTCAATGGGTCCGCTGTTATAGGGAGCAGCGGAAGTCCTTCGAAGGCCAAGCGAGGCGGGTGGTAAAGGTGCCCGCTGCTCGCCTGGCATGGTCGTGACACGCTGCCGGAAATACTTCCCCTCACACCTGGATCGGCGGGGCATGCCCTGGTGGGCTGAACGACGATTTGACTTTGTGACCATCGGGAGGACTCGAATGCGTGTACTATCCAAAACCACCCAAGTCCTGGCAGCCGCCACGATTCTGTCGTTCGGCATGACAGGCCTTACCTTCGCCAACGAGGAACTGGCGAAGATGAGCGAAAACACGAGCGATTGGGTCATGCAGACCGGCGACTACGCGAACCATCGCTATTCGCCGCTTGACCAGATCAACAAGGACAATGTGAAGAACCTGCAGGTCAAGTGGACCTTCTCCACCGGCGTGCTGCGCGGCCATGAAGGCGGCCCGCTGATCATCGGCGACGTGATGTATCTGCACACGCCGTTCCCGAACATCGTCTACGCGCTCGACCTGAAGAACGACGGCAAGATTCTCTGGAAATACGAGCCCAAGCAGGATCCGAACGTCATTCCGATCATGTGCTGCGACACCGTCAACCGTGGCGTCGCCTATGCGCCCAAAAGCGACGACCATCCGGCACTGATCCTGCTTAACCAGGCGGACACCAACGTCGTGGCGATCGATGCCACCACCGGCAAGGAAGTCTGGAAGGTCAAGAACGGCGAGAACACCGACGGCGGCAAGGGCGAATCCGGCACGGCAGCGCCCGTCGTGGTCAAGGACAAGGTCCTGATCGGCATTTCCGGCGCCGAATTCGGCGTGCAGGGCTCGCTCGCGGCCTTCAACCTGAAGGACGGGTCGCTGGCCTGGAGGGCCTATTCCACGGGCTCCGACAAGGACATACTGGTCGATCCGGAAAAGACGACGGAACTGGGCAAGCCGGTTGGCGCCGATTCCAGCCTCAAGTCCTGGGAAGGCGAACAGTGGAAGACCGGCGGCGGCACGACGTGGGGATGGTATTCCTACGACCCGAAGCTCAACCTGATCTATTACGGTACCGGCAACCCCTCGACCTGGAATCCGGTCCAGCGGCCCGGCGACAACAAGTATGCCATGACCATTTTCGCACGTGACGCCGACACCGGTATGGCCAAATGGCTCTACCAGATGACGCCGCACGACGAATGGGACTATGACGGCATCAACGAGATGATCCTTGTCGACGGCATGGACATCGACGGCAAGAAACGCGACGTTCTGGTCCATTTCGACCGTAACGGCTTTGCCTACACCATGGACCGCGCGACCGGCGAGCTTCTCGTCGCCGAGAAGTACGATCCGGCGGTGAACTGGGCGTCCAAGGTCGACATGGATCCGAAAAGCAAGACCTACGGGCGGCCGCTCGTCGATCCGAAATATTCGCCCCAGAACAACGGCGAGGACACCAACACGGCGGGCATCTGCCCGGCCGCACTCGGAACCAAGGACCAGCAGCCCGCGGCCTACTCACCAAAAACCGGCTTGTTCTACGTGCCGACCAACCATGTCTGCATGGACTACGAGCCCTATAAGGTGAGCTACACCGCCGGCCAGCCCTATGTCGGTTCCACCGTGTCGATGTACCCCGGCCCCAATGAAAACGGCGCCATGGGCAACTTCATCGCCTGGGATGCCGCCAAGGGCAAGATCGTCTGGTCCAAGCCCGAGCAGTTCTCGGTGTGGTCCGGCGCATTGGCGACGGCCGGCGACGTGGTCTTCTACGGCACGCTCGAAGGCTACATCAAGGCGGTCGATCTCGACGGCAACGAACTCTACAAGTTCAAGACGCCGTCCGGCATCATCGGCAACGTCACGCCCTTCGAGCGCGACGGCAAGCAGTACATCGCCGTTCTGTCCGGCGTCGGCGGCTGGGCCGGCATCGGCCTCGCCGGCGGCCTGCTCTCGCCCGACAACGCCGCCGCCTGGCATGGCGCGGTGGACCAGGGCCGCGCGCAAGGCGACGAAGCGCAGGTGGTTGGCACGGCGGGCCTTGGCGCCGTGGGCGGCTATGCCGCGCTCGCCGACTACACCACGCTCGGTGGCCAGCTGACCGTCTTCGGCCTCCCTGACTGACCGAACAGGCTTCGGCCTGAAACGTCTCCCGTCGCAAGCTGGCGGCGGGAGACCGAAACAAAGCAGGGGCTCGGGCCTTTTCGAGCCCTTGCGTTCGCCAAACCGAACAACACGGCCGCCCGCGCTTGCGTATGCGAGTTGCCGCCATGCCGGCCAGATCGAGGAAAATCACCTGAATGTCGATCCGTGCATTAATCCCGGCCTTCATCCTGAGTCTTTCGGCGCTGAGCGTATGCGCACCCGCCTTCGCGCAGGATAGCCCCGAGAAAGCGAAGGCCGTCCGGGACGAAGACGGCAAATATTTCGATGCCGACGGTAACCCGACCTACAAGATCGAGAACGGCACGGTCGACTGGTACACCTTCAGCGGCTACCGCCGCTACCATTCCGACTGCCATGTCTGCCACGGGCAGGACGGCACCGGATCGAGCTATGCGCCGGCGCTGGTCAACAGCCTCAAGACCATGGACTACGGCACGTTCCTGTCCATCGTCGCCGAGGGCCGCAAGAATGTCGGCGGCGGCAAGGAAAACGTGATGCCGGCCTTCGGCGACAACAAGAACGTCTATTGCTACATGGACGACATCTATATCTACCTGCGCGCCCGTGCCGACGGCGCTGCCCCGCGCGGCAGGCCGCCGAAGCACGAGGACAAGTCGCAGGCAGCGAAGGATGCCGAAGCCTCCTGCATGGGTAGCTGACGCCATGACGCCGACCCACCCCAACGCAGCGCAGACAAGGCGCGCCCCGCACGCAGCTTCCGGCCTGATAGCCGGGCTGCTGGCCGCGGCGCTGCTTTTGCCGGTGCAGGCGCTGGCGCAGGGAACCGGGCTCGGCGCCGCCGGCGAGCTGGTGGATCCGGACGTGCTGCGGGTCTGTGCCGATCCCTCCAACATGCCCTTTACCGACAAGAGCGGCGAGGGCTTCGAGAACAAGTTGGCGGAACTGGTGGCGGCGGAGACCGGCCGCAAGTCCGTCGCCTACACCTGGTTCCCCTCCGTGACCGGCTTCGTGCGCAATACGCTCGGCGCGCACCGTTGCGACATCATCATGGGCTATGCCCAGGGCGGCGACGCGGTGCAGAGCACCAACGCCTACTACAGGTCCTCCTACGTGCTGGTCTACCCGAAGGGCAGCGATATCGCGGGGGCGGAAACGATCGAGGATCCGAAGCTCACCGGCAAGCGGATCGGCGTGGTGGAGAGCACGCCGCCGACGGCCGCGATGGCGGCCAACCACCTGATGCGCACGGCCAAGGTCTACCCGCTGGCAGTGGATACCCGCGTTACCGAATCCATGGCCAAGCGCATGCTGCGCGACATGAAGGCCGGCATCATCGACGCCGCGATCCTGTGGGGGCCGATGGCGGGCTATTATGCCAGGCAGATGAAGGCCGACGTGGTGCTGGTGCCGCTGGTCAAGGAAAAGGCCGGCCAGCGCGTGGCCTATCGCATCACCATGGGCGTGCGGCATACGGACCAGGAATGGAAGCGCACGCTGAACAAGGTCATCCGCAAGAAGCAGGCGGAGATCAACAGGATCCTGCTCGACTACAACGTGCCGCTGATTGACGAACATGACAATCCGATCACCCAATAGCGGCTTGGCGCACCGAAAGGAGCGGACGACGGGCGATGAAGACAGGGGCGGCGGCGTTACTGCTTTCGGCGGGACTGCTTGCGGGCGGGTTGCCTGCGGTCGGGATCGCGGGCCTGTCGCCGACGCCGGCCTGGGCGGCGCCCGTCGAGGAGCCGTCCGGCTACCGGATGGACAACTACCGCGGGCCGGTGCCGCCGACCCTGCAGGGCGCGCGCGTCGTCACCACGGCCGAACTGGAAGCGTTGTGGCGCAGCGGCGAGGCGGTGCTGCTCGACGTGATGCCGCAGCAGCAGAAGCCGGCCGACCTGCCGGCCGGCACGGTCTGGCGCGACCCGACGCGCAAGGACATTCCCGGCAGCCTGTGGCTGGCCAATGTCGGCTATGGCGCGCTGACGCCGGAAGCCACCGCCTATTTCCGCCAGTCACTGGAAAAGATTTCGCAGGGCGCGAAGGACAAGCCGCTGGTGTTCTACTGCATGACCGATTGCTGGATGTCGTGGAACGCCGCCAAGCGGGCGATCGAATGGGGATACGGCGCGGTGCTCTGGTATCCGCCGGGTGCGGACGGGTGGGAAAAGGCGAAGCTGCCGCTCGCCGAGAACCGGCCCTATGGGATGGAGAATTGACGGATTTTCGAGTTCGGCAGCGGGACGGCCTGGTTTTTTAATGACTTGTTTTCTGGATTTGATGACCAAGTAATACATTTGTCCATTTGAGACGGTGGACGAGCCGTTGCCGATCATCGGTGCCCCGGCAACGGCAGAATGAAGCAATCGCTCCCGCGGGGGCATTGGAAAGGAGAAAGTCAATGAAGAAAAGCTGGAAGAAGCCGGCCATGTGCCAGGTGGCCGCCGGGTTTGAGATTTCCCGGTATCTGCCGGCCGAAATCGCGCCGAAGAAAT
The DNA here is from genome assembly GCF_042646345.1 of Aquamicrobium soli. Classification (NCBI taxonomy): domain Bacteria; kingdom Pseudomonadati; phylum Pseudomonadota; class Alphaproteobacteria; order Hyphomicrobiales; family Phyllobacteriaceae; genus Aquamicrobium; species Aquamicrobium soli. Next base: position 158,395 of record NZ_JBHRTK010000012.1, read on the forward strand.
AGGCTCTTTCCGACGCGTGCCTCCTGCGAGGCACGCGTCACCGATCCTTGAATGGCTTGCCGGCCTCGCGGCCGGGCGAGATTTTGTGCCGAACATTTTCCGGGCAGGTTGTGTTGCGCTTGAAAATCATCGGTTCGGCGGCCGGGGGCGGCTTTCCGCAATGGAACTGCAACTACCGCCTGAGTCGTGCTGCCCGCGCCGGAGCAGATGGCGTGCGGCCGCGAACGCAGTCGAGCCTGATCGCGTCCGCTGACGGCGACGGCTGGGTTCTGTTCAACGCATCGCCGGATATCCGCCAGCAGATCGCCGTCACGCCCGAACTCCAGCCGCGCGCGGACGGGCCCTTGCGCGCCACGCCGATCCGGGCCGTGGTGCTGACCAACGGCGACGTCGACCATGTCGCCGGCCTGCTCAGCCTGCGCGAGCGGCAGCCCTTCGCCCTTTACGCGGCAGCGGACGTTCTCGACGTGCTGGCTCAAAACTCCATCTTCAACGTGCTCGACCCGGAACTGGTGCCGCGCCGGCCGCTGCCGCTTGGGCAAGCGATCGCCTTGCGAGACGCGGAAGGCGATGAAACCGGCCTCGTCGTCGAGGCCTTCGCGGTGCCCGGCAAGGTCGCGCTCTACCTGGAAGACAGCAGCGATCCGCAGGCCGATTTCGGCTCCGACAGCGGCGATACGATCGGCATCCGCATCGCCCAACGGGACCGGACCGATGCCGCGGCCTTCTACATTCCCGGCTGCGCGCGCGTCGATGAAGCGCTCGGACAGCGCCTTGCCGATGCCGCCTGCCTTTTGTTCGACGGCACGCTCTACACGGACGACGAAATGATCGTCGCCGGCGTCGGCCAGAAGACCGGCCGGCGCATGGGCCACATCTCGATGGAGGGAGAGAACGGCGCGGTCGCCTCTCTTGCCGGCATCGCGCTCGGCCGGCGCATCTTCGTCCACATCAACAACACCAACCCCGTGCTCGACGAGAACTCGCCCGAGCATGCCCGCATTCGGGCGGCCGGTTGGGAAATCGGCCATGACGGCATGGAGTTGGAGCTATGAGCGACTTTCACGACGCCGCCCGCAACGGCTTGTCGGCCGGCGAACTGGAAGCCGTGCTGCGCGCGGTCGGCGCCGAGCGCTATCACAACCGCCATCCCTATCACCACCGCATGACGAGCGGCGACCTGTCGAAGGGCGAATTGCAGGCCTGGGCGCTCAACCGCTATTGCTACCAGGCGGTCATTCCGCGCAAGGACGCCACCATCCTGGCGCGCGCTGCAGACCCGGCCTTCCGCGCCGAGTGGCGCAAGCGCATCGAGGACCATGACGGCGACGACGGCTGGAGCGGCGGCATCGCCCGCTGGCTGCATCTGGCCACCTCGCTCGGACTGGACGCCGAGGCGGTGAAGAGCGAGCGGCTGGCCCTGCCGGCGACGCGCTTTGCCGTCGGCGCCTATCTTTCCTTCTGTGCGGAACGCTCGCTTCTGGAGGCCGTCGCCTCCTCGCTCACCGAACTGTTCTCGCCGGTCATCATCAACGAGCGGGTGCCGGCGATGCTGGCGAAATACGACTATGTCACCGCCGACACGCTTTCCTATTTCACCCGCCGGCCGGAGCAGGCCGCGCGCGATTCCGACTTCGCGCTCGCCTATGTGCGCAAGCACGCCGACACGCCCGAGCGCCAGCAGCAGGTGATCGACGCGCTGGTGTTCAAGTGCGACATCCTGTGGGCGATGCTCGACGCCCTCCAGCATGCCTATGGCGAGGCCGGCGCGGCCATTCCGCCCGGCGCCTTCCGCCCGGAAAGCGTGTCATGAACGGGGGGCGCGAGCGGGCGATCGTCTCGACGGCGTCGGTTCCGCGCCTGCCTTCCCATGTGCGCATCCAGTTCGACCCGGTGCGGCAGGCGCATGCGGTGCTCTCGCCGGAAAAAGTGTTCTGGCCGAACGAGGTCAGTCTCGATATCCTGCGTCGCTGCGACGGAAAGACGAGCGTGGACGCGATCGTCTCGGACCTGGTGCGCGTCTACGATGCCCCGCAGGAAGAACTCGCCGGCGACGTCTTCGCCTTCCTGCAGGAATGGTCCGACAAGCTTCTGGTACGGCTATGAGCGCACTTCTACCCCCGATCGGCATGCTGGCGGAACTGACGCATCGCTGCCCGCTGCAATGCCCCTATTGTTCCAACCCGGTGGAACTGCTGAAGGCCAACCGCGAACTCGACACCGCCGCCTGGCTCGACCTGTTCGAGCAGGCCGCCGATCTCGGCGTGCTGCAGGTGCATCTTTCCGGCGGAGAGCCGACGCTCAGGCGCGACCTGGAACAGATGATCGCGCGACTTTCGGCGCGCGGCGTCTACACCAATCTGATCACCGCCGGGGTCGGCATCGCCGAGGGGCGCATCGAAGCCTTCGCCGAAGCCGGGCTCGACCATCTGCAACTGAGTTTCCAGGGGGCGAGGCCCGAGACCACCGACCGCATCGGCAACCAGCGCGGCGCGCATGAGCGGAAACTGGAGACGGCGCGGCGCGCCGTCGCCGCCGGCCTGCCGCTCACCATCAACGCGCCCGTCCATCGCCACAATATCGAGCAGGTGCCCGAATTCATCGAACTGGCGCTGTCGCTCGGCGCGGAGCGGCTGGAAATCGCCAATGTGCAATATGGCGGCTGGGCGCTGATCAACCGGCAGGCGCTGATGCCCGACCGCGAGGCGGTCATGCGCCAGGCGGAAATCGTCGAGGCGGCGGCCAAGCGGCTCGCCGGCATCCTCAACATCGATTTTGTCACGCCGGACTATTTCGCCATCTACCCGAAGCCCTGCATGGGCGGCTGGGCGCGCGATGCCTTCATGGTCGCGCCCGACGGCACGGTGCTGCCCTGCCATGCCGCGCATACCATTCCGACGCTTACCTTCGAACGCTTCGGCGAAAGGACGCTGGCCGATATCTGGGAGGATTCTCCGGCCTTCAACGCCTTTCGCGGCACCGACTGGATGCAGGAGCCCTGCCGAAGCTGCGAGCGGCGCGAAATCGACTGGGGTGGCTGCCGCTGCCAGGCGATGGCGATCGCCGGCAACGCGGCGGCGACCGACCCGGCCTGCATCAAGTCGCCGCTGCATGCGCGCATGGCAACCGCGGTGGCCGAGGCGCAGGCGGCCGCAGCCGCGCATGACAGGAACGCCGAGTTCGTCTATCGCCGCATCGGCGGCGCGGTGCAGGCGGAACCTGAGAAAGCGTAACGCTTTCCGCCTCGGCCTGTAGTCAGAGCGGTTCCGCCTGGACGGAAACGCCCCATCTTTTTGATTTGTGCATGTCTTTGTCCCAAAACCGGTTCCCATTTTTGGGAGACATGCATCAGTCCTGCCTGAACAGGATCTCGCCGGTGCCGGCGACGGCGTTGTCGCCGCCGAACTTGCCGGGCCTTAGCCCCAGCAGCGGCCGCTTCAGGATGCCCTCGGCCACCAGGTAGCGGTCGAAGACGGCGGCGAAGGTGCTGTCGGGCGAGCCGCATTCGACGAAACTCGGCGACACGTCTTCCGGCAGGCGGTCGAGCAGGATGGAGCCGCGCCGCATCATGTAACCGGGCAGGAGGCCAACCGTGCCGGTGACCACAAGCGTGCCGGCAATCATGCGCGACCCCGCATAGTCGCCGCAGCCCTTCAGCACCGCCGCCACGCCGCGGCGCATGCGGTCGCCCGCACAGGCGCCGGCGCTGCCGCGTACGACCAGCACGCCGCCGTTCATGCCGGCAAGCTCGCCCGCCAGCGGCCCTCCGAGATGGTCGCCGGCATCGCCGAGGATTTCCAGCCAGCCGCCGCGCATGCCGGAGCCCGCATGCGGCCCGGCGCTGCCCTCGATCAGAAGCCGGCCGCCGCTCATCGCGCGTCCCGCCTGCGCGCCGACATCGCCGGTGACGACGAGGGTGCCCGCCGTCATGCCGGTGCCGACGCCATCGAAGCGGCTGCTGCCGCCTTCCAGAACGACGCTGTCGGCTTCCTTGCCGGAAACGCGGAAGACATCGCCCACCGTAAGCGCGCGCCGCGAGCGGCCGAGCCGGATCTCGCCGATCTCGCGCGGCGACAGGCCGGCCAGCCGTTCCGGCGTCAGCGGCGACAGGTCGAGCCGTTCCGGCGGCGTTTCGCGCAGGGTGAAGGTGAGCGGCTTCACGGCAGCAGGTCCTTCAGGTGGTAATGGAATTTGCCGAGCTTGCCGCCATAGTTGCCGGCGCTGATGCGCGAGGCGCCCTCCTGCGGCCCGAGCGCGGTCACCGCGCCGATGCCGGCCTTCATCGCCGCCGCCACCGCGTCGCTGGTTTCGCCGTCGATGACGATTTCCAGGACGGCGTTGTCGGCCGGCCCGAGCGCGCTTTTCACCACGCCGCGCAGCGTCGGCGCGAAGGCGTCGTTGGTGGAAGCCATCATGCCCTTGTATTTGCCCCCTACCTTCGACCCCGAGCGGACGATGCCGCCCGGAAACGGCATGATCGCGCCCGGCACCTGCTCGATGGCGGCCACCGCCGCTTCCGCCGCCGCCAGCGCCTGGGCATTGGAGGCAGCGACCAGCAGCAGGTTGCCGCCGCCCACCGCGCTCTTGGTCATCCCGGCCGTGGCCTCGCACAGGAACTCGCCGTCCATCACCGGCACGCGCCAGAAATGGCGGCCGCCGAACTTCTTCGACACCTGCCAGCCGTCGCCGAAATAGCGCAGCGCGGAGCCCAGCTTGAGGTCGGCCACGCCGCCGTTCAGGTCGGCGAAGCAGGCGCTGCCGGGCGAGGTCAGCACGCACTGGCCGAGCCGGTTCTGCAATTGCTTCTGCAACTCGTCGGTGGAAACCGCGAACAGCATCACCCGGCAGCCGGGCCGCCCGTCTGGCGTCTGCGAGGGCGACAGTTCCACGTCGATCGCCGCCTCGCAGCCGCATCCGATCACCGAAGTCGCGAAGCCGGTCATGGTGACCGCTGCCTGGCGCGCCCATTTGCGATTCGGCCCGGTGATGAGGATGGCGGTGGCGCGCATGCCGAAGGCCTCGGCGAACGTATCGTCGATGGCGACGCCGTTGACCGTCAGCTGTTGCATGGCACCTCACCGAAAGGCTGTTCGCGCTCGATGGCCGCGTCGGGGAAGACGAAGCTGTCGAGCGACAGGCCATAGCGCTGCTGGTGGTAGGCATCGAGCCGCTTCACCATCGCCCTGTCCGGCTCGGGCTTCAGCCTGAGCGCCTTGCCCCAGCGCCAGTTGGTGACGTTGCCGTCCTCGACGACCCGCTCGCCGTTCTTCAGCACGAAGGCGGCGCGGCGGAACATGGCGGCGATGTCGTCGCCCTTGCGGTAGACCGCGACGTCGGCCAGCGCGCCCGCGCCCAGATGGCCGCGATCCTTCAGGCCGAGCAGTTTGGCCGGTGCCGCCCGCGTCATGATGGCGATGTCGTCCAGCGTGTATTCGCGCGTCAGGCCAGGCAGCGTCGACAGCGCCAGCGCCCGTTTCGACAGGCCTTCCATCGCCTTCTCGCGGGCCTGCCGGCTCATCAGCAGCGCGAAGATTTCGGGATAGGTGGTGAACGGCGCGCCGTTCGGGTGGTCGGTAGTGAAGAATACCCGCCAGGGGTCGTCGATCAGCAGGAAGAGTTCCAGCCCGATCGCCCATTGCAGCGAGCCGAAGAAATCGGCGCGGTAGTCGAACGGCACGACCCCGCCGCCATCGGCGACACCGTCGAAGATCACCGACTTTTTCGGCCGCGCCGAGCCGCGCGCGGAAAACTGGCGCATCACGTCGGAGGAGACGGTCACCGTCTGGCCGAACATCACCTGCCCGACATCGATGGTGATCTCCGGCGTCGAGTTGACCAATTCGGCCATCCGCGCTCCGGCGGAGGAAAAGCCGCGCTTTCCCTCGGCGCCGTAGCTGTAGAACTGCAGATGCGCCAGATGCAGCGGCAGCCCCTCGGCGGCGGCCATGGTCTCGGCGGCGGTGTCGGGCGCGCCCGGTATGCCGAGGTTGTTGCAGTGGACGTGCAGCGGATGCGGAATGCCGAGCGCGCTCACCGCCGCCTGCAGCGTCTTGACGATGCGGCGGGAACTGGCGCCATAGAAGGGCACCTCGTCGTCGAAGGAGAAACTGCGCACGTTTTCCTTGAAGGAGGCGGCGGCACCGGCATTGATGACCTTGACGCCGAGCGCGCGGCTGGAAGCCACGATCCAGGCGACATAATCCTCGACCATGCCGGCGGAGGCCTTGTCGCGGATCATCGACAACAGGAAGTCGTCGTTGCCGAGGATCGCCAGCGTCGCCTTGTCGATGATCGGGATGTCGGCGAGTTCGAGGTGGGTGTGCAGGGCCGCCGCCGGCGACATCGCCGGCTCGACCACGGTGGTGAAGCCCATCTGCGCATAAAGACGGCCGGTCTCGTGCGTGGTCCAGCCCAGGCGCGCGAGCGGCGTGGCGGCCGGGCGCGGCGCATGCGCCTTGTGGAACTCGGGCAGCAGAAGCCGCGCCGTGTTCACATTGCCGCCACCGATATGGGAATGGATGTCTATGGCGCCGGCCATCACCACGCAGCCGCTGGCGTCAAGCGTCAGGTCCGGCGCACGGTCGGCAGGGGCCGTGACGATCGTCTCGTCCTCGATCCACAGGTCGCCCTTGCCGCTGCGGCCGTTGACGGGATCGACGATGTCGCCGCCGGCGATGCGCGTCAGCATGGCAGCACCCCGCTTTGCGGCAGGCGCCCGGCGATCATGCGCAACACGGCAGCAGCGGAGGGCATTTCGGCGGGGGCCTGCGCCTTCACGGAAGCGATCGTGCCGACCCCAGCGGAATAGACCACGGCATCGTGGTCGATGCCCGGCCTGCCAATGGCGATGCTGACGGCCGCGCCGGTCACCGGCCTTGCGCTGCCGGTGAGCGCGATCAGCGGCAGGTTCACGGAAGCGACGGACTTCGCATCTGCGGCGACGACCAGGTGCAGGTCGGCCTCGCCTTCGGCGATCATCCTCGCCACGTCGAAGCGCCACGGGTCGAAGTCGGCCGTGCCGTCGCCAAAGCCGCTGCGCAGCGGAAAGCCGGTCGTCCAGGTCGAGGCGAGCGTGCTGCCCCAGCCGTTGTCGCTCGCCGGCAGGTGCAGCGCCGAAGCACGCTGCTTGCGGTTGAGGTCGGCGATCAGCCCTTGCAGCATCGCCAGCCCGAGCGTGCCGACCGACTGGCCGCAAAAGGTGAAGACCGGGAAGCGCGCGCCGGCCAGCGCGGCGGCGAAAGCATCGAAGTTGCGCAAGGGCTTCGCCGTCTGCCGCCCGCTGCAGCGGGCGCGAAGGGCGGCCAGCGTGGCCTCCAGCCCGCTTTCGCCGGAAAGCCTTGCCGCCTTCACGCCCTCCGGTGCCTTCGCCTCGTTGCCGACCAGGAAGACATGGCGCTCGCTCGCCCCGCCGAGATCGGGAGCGGTCGTCGCCAGTTCGGCGATCAGGTCGCGATGCGCCGCTGGCAGCGCCCCGACGATGACGAGCATGTCGGCGCGCCGGCGCACTTCGCCGGGCGCGATGAACATGCCGCCCTTGTCGGTCACCTGCGCGGCCTCGCGCGCGGTCGCCGCGCCGTCCAGCTGGTCGTAGGCGGCGCCGACAAGGCGCGCCAGCGCGATCGCGGCGCGCGTGCCATGCACGTCCGTATCAAGACTGAATACCGGATGGAAACTGGCGCTCAGAAGCTCGGCGGCCTTGTCTGCCGCATCCGCAACGGGCACGCTCCGGCTGTCGATCCACGCAACCGCCATACCTGCCTTTTAAACTTTCTGGTGCCAAGGCAAACCCTAGCCGAAAGCAGGCCGGTCGTGAACCCCGCTTTCGCGCCTGCGTCCTTTGCGCTCAGTCGTACTTGATATAGGCGAAGCGCTGGTCCGTCTGCGGCGTCCCGGTGAGCGCCCCGCCCTCCTTGCCCGGCTGCCAGCCGACGACGTCCTCGATCTTGCGGGCCAGCTCGAAGTCCTTGTCGGTCACGCCTTTTGCCGCATGATTGGTCAACTTGACCTCGACCCAGGCATAGGACGCGGCTATGTCGGGATGGTGCCAGGCGGCTTCGGCCAGATGGCCGACCGTGTTGATCACCATCAGCGTCGATTTCCAGCTATGCGTCTTGTATTTGCGCCTGATCCAGCCGTTCTCGTAGCGCCATTTCGGCAGTTCCTTGTGCAGCCGCTCGGTGATCTCGGCCTCCGAATAGGTTCGTTCGCTGCTCGTTTCACTCATCGTTTCCTCCACAGCTTGCCCGCTCCGCGAAAACCGGTATCATGGGCGCGGGCACCTGAATTTCTGTCTCCGTGCATGATGCACATAACGGAGCATCAATGTCTAACAGCGTGACCGTCAGGGTGCCCGCCCGCCTGCATCTGGGTTTTCTCGATCTGAACGGGGGCTTCGGCCGCCGCTTCGGCAGCATCGGCCTGCCGCTTTCCGGACCGGAAACCGTGCTCAGCCTGTCGCGGGCGAGCGAGATGCGCGTCGACGGCCCCGACAGCGAGCGGGCCGGCCGCTACCTGGCGACGCTCACCCGGCACCTCGGCCTCAACGGCCCGTACCGCCTCACCGTCGAAGACGCCATCCCGCCGCATGCCGGCCTCGGTTCCGGCACGCAGATGGCGCTGGCGGTCTCGGCGGCGCTGCGCACCCTGCACGGCCTGCCGCTCGAGCCGCAGGCCGATGCGACGCTGCTCGACCGCGGCGCGCGCTCGGGCATCGGCATCGCCAGCTTCCGGCAGGGCGGCGTCATCGTCGACGGCGGCAAGCTTGCCGCCGACGAGCCGCCGCCGGTGGTGGCGCAACTGCCGTTCCCGGATGAATGGCGGGCGATCCTGATCCTCGACCACCGGCAAAGCGGCATTCACGGCAGCGCCGAGATCGAGGCGTTCCGCGACCTGCCGGTGTTCCCGGCAGGACTTGCGGCCGAAATCTGCCGGCATGTGCTGATGGGTGCGATGCCGGCCCTGGTCGAGCACGACCTCGGCCGCTTCGGCGCCGCCGTCACCGCCATCCAGCGGATGGTCGGCACGCATTTCGCGCCGGTGCAGGGCGGGGTGTTCACCTCAAAGCCTGTCGAGGAACTGGCAATGAGGCTCGCCGAAGCCGGGGCCGTCGGCATCGGACAAAGCTCGTGGGGGCCGACCGGCTTTGCCTTCGCGCCTTCGCAGGCGGCCGCTTCGGCGATGGTCGAGACCGTGCGCGCCGATGCGCCGGCAGGCATCGAAATCCGTATCGCTTCCGGCCGCAACCATGGCGCCAGCATCGTCTCGACGGAACTCGGCCTCGTCGGCAGCTAGGCTCCTTCGACCCAACGCTATTCGATCAAAGAGGGAAAAATGGCCCGCAAGAACATCCTGCATATGCTGACCCCGCTGAAACAGATGAGCCCGTTCGACGTGAACATGGCGCTCGACGCGGGGTTCGATGCCGTCGTGCCCTATGTCGGGGTGGAAGCAAGCGAGATCACCGGGCTGGTTCAGGACGCCATCTTCTCGCGCCCGCCGGATGCGGGGCCGAGCACCGGCGTCTTCCTGGCCGGCAAGGACGCGCTGCTGGCGCTCGACATGCTGGAGACGGCGAAGAAAGCGATGGTGCCGCCGTTCCAGCTTTCGGTGTTCGCCGACCCGGCCGGCTCCTTCACCACGGCGGCGGCAATGGTGGCGAAGGTGGAGAAGGCGCTGCAGAAACATTTCCAGCGCGGCCTGAAGGACACCCGCGTCGCCGTTTTCGGCGGTACCGGCGTGGTCGGCTTCTGCACGGCCGTCATCGCCGCCCGCGAGGGGGCGGCGGTGACGCTTGCCGGCCATGACGGCAAGGAGCGGGTGGCGCGCATCGCCGTCGGCATCGAGCAGCGCTTCAAGGTCAAGGTGGCGGCGGCCGACGGCTCCGGCGATGCCGAGAAACGCGGGATCGTCGAGGCGAGCGACGTGGTGCTCGCCTGCGCCAAGGCGGGCGTGCAGGTGCTGTCGGCAAAGCAGCTGGCCGGCAGCGGCCTGCTCGTGGCCGCCGACGTCAACGCCGTGCCGCCGGCCGGCATCGAGGGGCTTGCCGTCAATGCCGACGCCACGCCGCTCGACGCGACAAAAGGCGTCGGTATCGGCGCCCTTGCCATCGGCAACGTGAAATATAAGGTTCAGGCTGGCCTCTTCCGGAAGATGATCGAATCCGAAAAGACGGTCACGTTCGATTTTCAGGACGCGTTTTCCCTTGCTCGCGAGATCGCCAAATAGCGCCGACACGCTGCTGATCGCGGCGATTTCCGGCCGTGCGCTGGCGGCAGCGGCGCGGCGCGCCGGCTATCGCCCGCTGGTGGCCGACCTGTTCCGCGACATCGACACCGTGGCGCTGGCCGAGCGGGCGGTAAAGCTGCCCGGCAGCCTGCATGACGGCATCGCCGGCGAGGCGCTGATCCCGGCCCTGCATGAACTGGCCGGGAACGAGCAACCGGCGGCACTGGTGCTGGGTTCGGGCTTCGAGCGCCATCCGGACATGGTGGAAAGGCTCGCCGATCATTTCTCGCCGGTCGCCGGTTGCGGCGGCGAGGCGATCCGCGCGGCCAAGGATCCCGACCGGCTGGCGGCCGCCTGCGCCGAACTCGGCATCCCGCACCCGGCGCTGTCGTGGACGCCGCCCGCGGACCCGCACAACTGGGTGGTGAAGACCAGCGGCGGCGCCGGCGGAAGCCATATCGGCCGCGCCAACGCCGCTCCCTTGCCGACGGGCCGCTATTTCCAGCGCTTCATCGCTGGCGAAAGCGTGTCGGCGCTGTTCATCGGCGCCGGACGCGATACGCGCATCGTCGGCTTCAGCCGGCAATGGGCATCGCGCGCGCCGGACGCCCCCTATCGCTACGGCGGCGCGGTGCGGCTCAGGCGTTTCCGGCGCGATACGGGGGCAAGGATCGCCGAATGGCTGCGCACGCTTTCCTGCCGCTTCGACCTCCTCGGCCTGTGCAGCGCCGATTTCATCCGCAACGGCGACAGCTACACGCTGCTTGAGATCAATCCGAGGCCTGGCGCCACGCTCGACATCTTCGACGACACCGAAGCGCCGCTGATAAAAGCCCATCTCGACGCTTCGGCAGGGCGGCCTTTCGTGCTGCCGCGCTTCCGCGACGCGATGGCCGCGATGATCGCCTATACGCCGACGCCGATCGCCCGCTTCCCGGCGCTCGCCTGGCCCGACTGGGTCGCCGACCGCCAGCCGGCGGGCAGCCGGCTCGACCCCGGCGACCCGGTCTGCACCATTTTCGCGCGCGGCATGAGCGCGGCAGCCACCTGCAGGACGCTCAAGGCCAACGCGCTCGACTTGCAATCCCAGTGGCAATCCCAATGGCAAACTCAACAGGAAGAAGGCCGGCCATGAAAGACGGCTCCGCAAGGTTGAACGACAATGCCCGCGCCATCGCCGAACGGATGATCCGCGATGCCGAGCGCCTGCGCATCGCCGTTTCCACCGGGCCGAGCGGCGAATGCCTGATCGACGCCGGCGCCAAGGTCTTGGGCAGCATCGAGGCGGGGCTGGCCATGGCCGAGGCGGCGATGGGCGGGCTCGGCCGCATCGAGACGCGAATGGAGCGCGGCGCGGCGCGGCATCCGCTCGCCGTGCAGGTCGGCTGCTCGCAACCGGTGCTCGCCTGCCTCGGCAGCCAATATGCGGGCTGGAACCTTTCCGGCGACGGCTATTTCGCCATGGGCTCGGGGCCGGCGCGGGCGCTGGCGCGGGTCGAGCCGCTGTTCGAGACGCTCGCCTATCGCGACGCCGCCGCCTCGGCGCTGCTGGTGCTGGAAACGGCCAAGCCGCCGCCGCAGGCGATCGTCGAGAAGGTGGCGAAGGCAACCGGGCTTGCGCCCGACAGGCTGACCTTCGTCTACGCGCCGACGCAAAGCCTGGCTGGCACCGTCCAGATCGCCGCGCGGGTGCTGGAGGTGGCGCTGCACAAGGCCAACGACCTCAAATTCCCGCTGGACGCCATCGTCGAGGGTGTCGGCATCGCGCCGATCCCGGCACCGCACCCGGATTTCCTCACCGCCATGGGCCGCACCAACGACGCCATCATCTATGGCGGGCGTGTGCAACTTTTCGTGCGCGGCGAAGCGAAGGCGGCGAAAGAGCTGGCCGAGGCGCTGCCCAGCCGCGCCTCCCGCGATTTCGGCCAGCCCTTCGCCGAGGTGTTCAAGCGTTTCAAGGGCGATTTCTACGCCATCGATCCGCATCTGTTCAGCCCGGCCGAAGTGATCGTGACCGCGCTCGACAGCGGCGACACTTTCCGCGCCGGCGAATGCGACCTTGCCATGCTCGAACGCAGCCTGGGGTGATCGTGCCGGCAGCCTGTCGCGTCCTCGTCGTCAACGAGAATCCGGAAGGGCCGCCCGCCCGCAGCCTGGCCGCGAGCCTTTGCGCGCGCGGCGCCGAAGTCGAGACCGCGCCGCTTTCGGCCATCGAGTTCGACACCGCCAGCGCCAGCGGCCTCGTCATCCCCGGCTTCGGCGAGGCCCTGCCGGACGCCGTGCTGGTGCGCTCCATTTCGGCCGGGTCGTTCGAGGCGGTGACGCGGCGCCTCGGCGTGCTGCATGCGCTGGGCGGGCTCGGGGTGCCGGTGTGGAACCCGGCCGCCGCCATCGAGCGCTGCGTCGACAAGTCGACGACCAGCTTTGTCCTGAACAAGGCGGGGGTGCCGACACCGCCGACCTTCGCCGTCGAAGGACTGGCCGCCGCGCAGGCGGTCGCCGAGCGCGAACTGCGCCGCGCCCCGCTGGTGCTGAAGCCGCTGTTCGGCGCGCAGGGGCGTGGCATCGTCATGATCGACACCGTGTCCGCCCTGCCGCCGGAAGAGGAGGTGGGCAGCGTCTACTACCTTCAGCACTATGTGGCGCGACCCGGCCCGCCTTTCCGCGATTTCCGCGTCTTCGTGTGCGCCGGCAAGGTGGTGGCGATGATGAGCCGGCGCGGCGACGCCTGGATCACCAATGTCAGCCAGGGCGGCGTCCCGGAACCGGTCGACGCTGCCGAAAGGGGCTTGCTGGAGCGGCTGGCGGTGGCGGCGGCCAAGGCGGTCGGCGCGCGCTTTGCCGGGGTCGACCTCGTCAGGGCGGAAGACGGCACCGTCTTCGTGCTCGAGGTCAACAGCATGCCGGCCTGGTCGGGCCTGCAGACGGTGAGCGAAACCAACATCGCCGACGCGATTGCCGCCGGCCTGCTCGCCTTCCTGGCGAAGCGCGACGAGGCAGCCCGCAGCCCGCGCCTTGCCATGCCGGCCGGGTCGTAGGCGATGCCGGTCTCGCGCGCCCTTCTGACCAAGGCCTACGAGGCCGCCTGCCGGGCGGAGATCGAGGCGCTGAAACCCGGCAATGTCCATGTCTTCGCCGACGGCCACCGCATGTCGGCGGACCAGTTCCTGCGCAGCGCCGAGGTCAGCGCTGCTCCGCTCACCGAACCCGGGGTGTCGGTCGGCCGGCGCATCCTTGCCGCGGTCGACGCGACGCGCACGGCGGTCGCAACCAACACCAATCTCGGCATCGTGCTGCTTGCCGCCCCCCTGCTGCGCGCCGCCGAACTGCCCGGCCGCGACCTCGGTGCCAATGTCCGGGAGGTTCTCGACAGCCTTACCATGGACGACACGGCCGCCGCGTTCGAGGCGATCGCGCTGGCTTCGCCGGGCGGGCTCGGGGACGCCGACAACGACGTGCGTGAACAGCCGAAGATCGGGCTGGTGGAGGCGATGCGGCAGGCCAGCGACCGCGACCTGATCGCCCGCCAATATGCCAACGGCATGGCCGATGTCTTTGCCATCGGCCTGCCCGCGCTGGCGCAGGCCGAAGAGCGCGGCGAGGGCGGCATGTGGCCGGCGGTGGCCGTCTATCTGGCTTTCCTGACCGGATTTCCCGACAGCCATGTCGCGCGCAAGCACGGGCTCGACACCGCGCTGAAGGTCCAGCGCGAGGCCGCCGCGGTCGCCGCCGATCTTGCCCGCCAGCCCGGCGAGGAAGCCCGCATCGCCCTGCTGACGGCCTTCGACAGGGACCTCAAGGCCCGCGCCATCAACCCCGGAACCAGCGCCGATCTGACGGTGGCTAGTCTTTTAGGACGATGCCTCAGCCAGTGCCTTGCATAACGCCGCCATTGATGCTTCATTTCGTGCAGCGGGGGCATGTGCTTTCGCGGCTATCTAGCCAACCGGCCCGGCATCCGGGCGCTGCCAACAAGGATAGCTGTCCATCGAGCAAGCGCTCGGGCGCAGCGACCGTGGACATCCCTTTGTGTCTTGGAGGAAATTGGCATGGCAAAGATTTCTAAAGTTATGGTGGGAGAGTCGCTCGTCGGTGACGGCAACGAAGTAGCGCATGTCGATCTTTTGATCGGCCCGCGCGGCAGCGCCGTGGAGTCGGCGTTCTGCCACGCGCTGACCAACAACAAGGACGGCTTCACCTCGCTGCTCGCCGTCATTGCACCCAACCTGGCCTGCAAGCCCAACACGGTCATGTTCAACAAGGTCACCATCAAGGGCGCCAAGCAGGCGGTGCAGATGTTCGGCCCGGCCCAGCACGCCGTCGCCAAGGCGGTGCAGGACAGCGTCGCCGAGGGCGTCATCCCGGCCGACGAGGCGGACGACGTCTTCATCTGCGTCGGCGTCTTCATCCACTGGGAAGCCGACGACGACGCCAAGATCCAGAAATACAACTACGAGGCGACCAAGGAAGCGATCAAGCGCGCCGTCGAGGGCAAGCCGACCGCAGCGGAAGCCACCGCGCAGCGCGACAGCGTCAAGCATCCCTTCGCCGCCTAGGCAAGAGACAGCCCCGCACAGGAAAAACCTTCTGCGGAATCGGACGGGCTGTTGCGCCGGCTGATGAAAAGTCTGGGCTTTTGACGAATCCCCGGTGCGAGGCAACCGCCTCACACCGGGCGCTTCGCCATTCTGGCCATCAACGAACTACCCGCCGGATACGGTTCAGGCGTGCAGGGCTTCGATCTGTTCGGACGTCAGGCTGCCGTCGTGCAGGCAGGTCGCCACCAGCGCGCCGGCCACGCCGAGCGACGCCAGCGTCCTGAGATCGGCCTCGCCGCGAACGCCGCCGGCGGCGATGACCGCCCGGTTGCCGGCACGCGCCTTGACCTCTTCCAGCCGCTCGAAATCGGGACCGGCGCCTGCCCCGACCTTGGCCAGCGTCATGACGATGACCGTCGATGGCCAGCATTCGGCGTTGTCGAGAAGGCTCGCGGGACCGCGAAAGCCCTCGCCGGTGAAATCGAGCGACAGCACCAGCCGCAGATGGTCGGCAAAGCGGCGCAAAAGCGTCTCGTCGCGCTGCGATTCCGAGCCGAGGATGGGCCTCAGCCACGGCTTTTCGAGCGCTGCGGCGAGCGAAGCAGCTTCGTCGGTTCCGGCGTCCACCCACAGCTCGGGCGGCCGGTCCATGCCGCGCAGCGCCGCCAGCGCCGCCTCGTTGGGCGCGCCGCCTGCGATCGCGTCCAGGTCGGCGACATAGAAGGCCGGAAAGGGGTGCAGCGTGCGCAGGCCGGCGGCCACCGCGACGATGTCCGAACCCGCGGCAAGCGGCGTCTCGATCGGCCGATAGAGGTCGCGCCGGCCCTGCGCAGCCCGCACCACGCGGCCGCCTTTGAGATCGAGAACGGGGATGATATGCACCTGTCGGGCTCCGCAAGACACGTGACACAATGAAAGCCTGAACCATGGAAAAAGGAAAGACCGGCATCGCCGGCTTCGATATCGGCGGCGCCCATCTCAAGGTCGCCCGCGCCGAGGCGGGGCGCGTCGTTGCCGCGCATATCTTCGCCACGCCGCTGTGGCAGGGGCTCGAATGCCTCGACGCGGCGATCGCCGAGGCCGAGCCGCTTTATCGCGGCGCCGAACGGCTGGCCTTCACCATGACCGGCGAGCTGGTGGATATCTTTTCCTGCCGCGAGGAGGGGGTGGCGGCGCTGATCGACCGCATCGAGCGGCATTTTCCCGATACGGAAAAGCTGATCTATACAGTGGAAGCCGGCCTCGTCGGACCGAACCGCGCGCGGCAGATGCCAGACGCCGTGGCCTCGGCCAACTGGCATGCCACCGCCTCGCTGGCGGCGCGCCTCAAGGGCGAGGCGCTGTTCGTGGACATGGGCTCCACGACGACCGACATCCTGGCGCTGGCGGGCGGCGAGGTCCGCAACCGGGCCACGACCGATGCCGGCCGGCTTTCAACGAGCGAACTGGTCTACACCGGTTTCACCCGCACCCTGCCGTTCGGCGTGGCGCAGACCGCGCCCGTGCAGGGGCGGCTGACACCGTTGATGAACGAATTCTTCGCGGCCATGGGCGACGTGCATCGCATCCTCGGCATGCTTGCCGACGGGATCGACCAGCATGCCACGGCGGACGGCAAGGAAAAGACGGCCGAAGCGTCCGTCGCGCGGCTGGCGCGCATGGTCGGCCGCGATGCGGCGGAACTGACGGACGCCGAATGGCGTACCGTGGCCGAATGGTTCAGCGAGCGGCAGTTGCGCATGGTGCATGACGCGGCGGTGCTGGTCGCGACCGGGCTTGCCCCGGACGCGCCGGTGATCGGCGCCGGCATCGGGCGGCCGCAGATCGAGCGCCTCGCCCGGCGCATGGAGCGCCCCTATCTCGATTTCTCCACCCTGTTCCCGGTCGAAGAAGCCGCGCGCGACGAGGCCAGCGCCGCCGCCCCCGCAACCGCGCTGGCGCTGTTGGCGGGAATGCCGGGGTAGGGCGAGTCGTCGCCAACGCGAGGGCTTCGACCCCCACCCCTGACCCCTCCCCACAAGGGGGAGGGGAATTTCGCGGCAACGTCATGACAACTGACGATCAGTTTCAGCAAAGGCGCTGCCCGCATTCCCTCCCCCTTTTGGGGAGGGGTAGGGGTGGGGGGGTAAGACGCCCGGTACAAATCGTTACCGCTGCCCGGCGCCGGGTTTGTGGTCGGCAACGCGCTGCATCAGCCAGCCCCAGGCTTCGCGCTCGGCCGGCCCGGCGGTCTTTTCGATGGCGATCGACAGATAGGCGATTTCCGCTTCTACCTTTTCGGCCGGCAGCATGCCAAGCCGGCTAACGAGGATAGCGAGTTCCAGCACCGCCGCCTTCGCCCGGTTGAGGCCGGTGAAGGGTGCGTGCGTCGCTTCCGCCACCACGCGGCAGAAATGGCGCGGGCGCAGCGCGTCGCCGTCGACGCTTTCCACCGAGAGCACCGAATGCGCCAGCGCATCGGCCAGCCGCGGCACCGCGCACCCTTCGACCGGCAGCAGCGGCCAGTCCTTGCGGCCGGTGAGGCAGCCCGCAAAGATGCGCACGTCGTCGGTATAGTTGGCGATCGCAAAAGGAACCTGCGCGAGGTTGTCCAGCGTGGTCGAGGGGCGGAAGGGCGCGATCACCCAGCCGTCCTTCTCGGCGATGATGCCGAGCGGCGCGATATGGGCCTTTCGTTGCCTGTCGACGGTGGTGACGATGCATTCGCGGATATAGGGCATCACCCCTCCTCCCGGCGCGCTTTCGCCTTCAGCGTATGGCCGGCCTCCTTCAGGCGGGTGCGGTCGGCTTCCGGCGCGGGCGCGGCCACGCCCCAGGCCAGCGGCTCGTCCTGCGTGTAGCGCTTGCCGAGCCGCCAGGCGATTTCGGCCTTCATCAGTTCGGCGCCGAGATAGAAGGCATGCGCGCCGTCGTTCTCGACGCCGAGTCCGTCGAACAGCGCAAAGGCGTCGGTCGCCACCGCATGACCGCGGCCGTTGAAGACGTGGATGCCGTCAGGCGCCGTCGTGATGCGGAAATTGGCGTCGCGCACATCCGCCGCCAGCGCCTCGATATCCTCCAGCGAGGCTGTGAACGGCTTGCGGTCGTGCACCTGCAACAGACCGGGGTGATAGCCGCGCGGCAGCGCGCCGTCCTGTTTGGCGGCATAAAGCACGCGGCGGGCGACGTCATGCTCCTCGATGGTGCGCACGGTATGCGGCGAGACATGCACGGCCAGCACGTTGCGGATGTCCAGTTCCGAGCATAGGCCGGCGAGGATGGCGGTGATGCCGGAAGTGTCGGCGTCCGTCAGTTCGGTCAAATTGCCGGTGCCCATGATCAACTCGACTTCGGGCCAGCGGCGGCGCGCCTCGATGAAGCGGCCGAGCGAGGCGGCGAAGCCGAAATGGATCGGGTCCAGCACCGGGTCGGCGATGAAGGGGAGGCCCGCCTTCTCGGCACCCGCAATGGCGCGGCCGAGCGAATCGAGATCGCCGGGGATGCCCGGGATCAGCACCGGCGTGACCGGAAAATCGGAAGCGAGGCCGAGCGTGGTCTCGTTGAGGCTGAGCAGGAAATCCGCCCCGGCGCGCGCGCCTGTGCGCAGTTCGTCGGTGTTCGCTGAATCGACGCTGACCGAAAACCCTTCCGCCTTCAGCGCCCGCACCGCATCGGCCAGGCCGGGAAAAGGCGTGTCCGGCAGGCAGCCGATGTCGATCACGTCGGCCCCCGCCTCCGCGAGACGGCGCGCGCGCAGCAACAGCGCCTCGACGGACAAAGTCGGCGCATCGACGATCTCGGCAAAGATGCGCATGGCGTGCCCGGAAAGATCGGGCGGCTGGCCGGCCCGGCCGAGATAGGCGGGCAGGTCGGCGATCTCGGCGGGGCCGCGCAGGAAAGGCACGCCGAAGCGCGCTTCCAGCCCCTCCACCGTGCCCCGGTAGCGCCCCGGCAGGATGACGCGGTTTGTCCCCTCGGGAAGGGCGAGCCGGCGGGAAATGATCTCCTCGCTCATCAGCGCGGCGACCTTGACGCCGATATCCACGACCTGCCAGTCGAAATCCGTCTTGCCCAACCCGGCGAGCAACCGTTCCAGCCGCGCCTTGGCGAGGTGGCCGGTGAGAAAGACCCACCGTTCAGCCATGACGGGCAAGCTCGGCCCGGCGGCGGCCGATGGCCGCGCGCAGATCGGCCAGCGACTCCACCACCTCGGTGCGCTCGAAGGATTTCAGCCGTTCGGTGTTTTCGAGGTCGATGCGGCGCGGATAGACCTTGACCAGCCCGTGCGGCGCCATCGTCTCCAGCTCCGGCGCGGTATCGCAGGCGAACACGATCGAGGGAATGCGGCACTTGCCGGCCTGGGCGAAGACGTTGGTGGCGAGCGTATCGGATATGCCCCACACGCATTTGGCCACCGTATTGGAACTGGCGGGCGCGACCACCACCGTGTGGTAGACGCCATGGTAGAACTCGCCGACCGGAATGGCGCTCGCC
This sequence comes from Aquamicrobium soli, assembly GCF_042646345.1. Classification (NCBI taxonomy): domain Bacteria; kingdom Pseudomonadati; phylum Pseudomonadota; class Alphaproteobacteria; order Hyphomicrobiales; family Phyllobacteriaceae; genus Aquamicrobium; species Aquamicrobium soli. The sequence continues at coordinate 177,630 of NZ_JBHRTK010000012.1, forward strand.
GTCTTGTCCTGGAGCACGCGCGTGGTTTCGGGAAAGTCGGGCTTGAGCTTGTACATGCGCAGCACTTCGGCCGCCGCCCTGGAGATGAACACGTCGCAGGCCGGCAGTTCGTGGATCAGCGCAAAGCTTTCGGTGAAGAAGTGGCCGGAGCCGGTCAGCACCCAGGCCCAGCGCGGAGTTTCCAGCTTCGCCATCAGCCGGCCCTCCTGACGGCCGTCGCAGCCGACCCAATCGGCACACCGACCAGGCTGCCCGCTGCCAGCGCGGCGGCCGCACTCGCCATCTCGGCCGGCCCGGCCAGGCACAGCGCGACGCCTTGCGGCAGCATGCCGGGCAGGGCGGCATCGACGATGCCGCGCCGACTCAGGCTCTCTACCGTGTCCTGTTCGGAAAAATCGCCGCTCTGCTTGACCAGCACCAGCGCCGACGCGTCCAGTTGGCCGGCGAGCCAGGCGGCCAGGGAATCGGAGGTGATGTCCCACGAGGGCCGGATGTCGGTCGCCGCCAGCGCCAGCGTCGACGGCATCCATACCGGGATGCGGCCGGCGGCATGCGCCTGCCGCATCTCGTCGAGCGTGCGCGCGGCGACCAATCGCGGCCGCCCGTCGAGAACGACATGGGCGAACTGCTCCATGGCCAGGATCGCCATGGCGTGCGCGGCGGCGTCGGAAAAGCCCAGTTGCGGCTGCGCCAGCCTTACCTGGTCCGCGAACGGCCCGCCGCCCGGCACGATGACGAGCGGCAGCGCAGCCTTCGACAGGGCATCCGCCCACAGGCTCGCCGCCGCTGCCCCGGCCGTGCTGCCGCCGAGCTTGACGACGACGGGTTTCACGGCAGCGCCCCCTTGCGCTCGTCGCCGGCTCGACCCGGCCGCGCGTCACTGGCGGACGGCCCCTTGCGGGCCGCCTTGCTGTCGGCGCGCTTGCGTTCGATCTCGACGCCGACGCCGCCCGGCCCCAGTTCCAGCTTTTCCACCCGCACCACCACGCGCACCACGCGCGGGCTTTCCAGCACCAGCGCCGCCACCTGCTCGGCCAGCGTCTCGCTGAGCTCGACATGGCCGCGCGCGACGATGGCGCGAATGCCGTCCATGATGATGTCGTAGGAAACGACGTGGCGCATGTCTTCCGGACGCTCGGTCACGCGCAGCACGTCGGCGCTGACGTCGAAGCGCACCTTCTGGGTATGGCCGTGCTCGAAGGAATAGGCGCCGATTTCCACCGGCAGCACGAAATCGCGCACGAAGATGCGGTCGGTGCCGAGCGTCGGGTCGATGCTGCCCGGCGCATAGCCGCGCGCCGCAAGCAACCGGTAATCGACGCCGGCCGAGCGCGCGGCCGACGCTTCCTCCGGGATCAGCGCGCGGATCTTCACCACGGCATCCGCGTCGATGGCGCCGGTACGGCCGGCCGCCGCGCACAGCGCACCGCGAAAGCCGAGGAAATCCGGCGCGAACGGTAGCAGGCGCGGCACGTCCGGCGCTTCCAGCGAACCGGCGAGGCCGACCATCAGGCCATTCGCCTTCGCCGCGGCGACGAAGGCATCGACCCGCGCCACCGCCATGTGGTCGAGCAGGCGTCCGCCGCCCTTGCGCGCCGTATCGACCATGACGCCGTGGAACCCATGCCCGGCCAGGACCGGCAGCAGCGCGAAATCCGTCCCCAGGTCGGCGAACAGCACCGCCACCAGCTTGACGCGCCGGGCGATCGGCTCGAGCGCCGCCGCGCAGGCGGCGTTTTCGCTGGACGGGAAGAAGCCGATCTTGACGTAGTCCACGCCGGTGGCCGCGATTTCCTCCACCCTGGCGCGGATCACCTCCGGCTGCATCGGCAAATCGCCGGCCACCGCGCTCACCGGCCGCCGCCCGTCGACGGACACGACCGTCGCCCGGATCGTCTCCAGCGCGGCCGCGCCCAGCGCGCCGGCAGACGGGTTTTTCAGATCGATGATATCGACCTGCCCGGACAGGGCGATCTCCGCCTCTTCCACGCCCGTCACGCTGGCCAGCATCTTGGTCATCGGCACCTTGTCTCCAACTCGTTCGGCGCGCCTCGGCGGCGCGTCCATGACGCCGGCGAAGCAGCGTCGGCCCCGACAATCTCCCGGTCGGGAAAAAATTGCCAGTGAGGTTTGATTAATTCCTCCAACTGCGTAAGGTTGCGGCGGGCACCTTGACTTCACCATGGCCAGCCGCAAGCCGGCTCTGGCGCAAGAAGAGGTACGTTATTCGATGACAGGGCGATGGATCGCCGCAGTCTTCTTGGGCGTTTTCACCCTGACCGTCAATGGCGGGGCAGGGGTTGTTGTCGGCCAGGAACAGCCGGCGGCAACGGCTGGGGCGACCGCCAAGACGGAAAAGCCGGCGAGCGAGATCGGCATCGGCTACCTGCGCGCCTATGCGCCGCAACTGACGCTGTCGCTGCTCGACCAGCCGCCCGGCGACAACGGCATCGCCGGCGCGAAGGTGGCGATCGACGACAACAACACCACCGGTAAGTTCCTGAACCAGCACTTCCGGCTCGACATCGCCGAGATCAAGCCCAGCGACGATCCGGTCGCGGCCTTCAACGAACTGGTGGCCAAGGGCAACCGCTACATCGTGGCCGACCTGTCGGCCAAACAGCTGCTGGCCATCGCCGACCTCGCCCGCGACAAGGGCGTGCTGATCTTCAACATCGGCGCTTCCGACGACAGCCTGCGCGAGGAGGACTGCCGCATCAACGTCTTCCACGTCGCGCCGACCCGTTCCATGCTGGCCGACGGGCTCGCCCAGTACCTGATGTGGAAGCGCTGGCCGAAATGGGTGCTGATCTACGGCTCCCACGACAACGACCATCTCTACGCCGACGCGCTGCGCCGGGCCGCCGACCGTTTCGGAGCCGAAATCGTCGCCGAGAAGGAATTCAAAGACACCGGCACGGCGCGCCGCACCGATACCGGCGTGACGCAGATCCAGAAGCAGATCTCGACCTTCACGCAAGGCTTTCCGGAGTACGACGTGATGCTGGTGGCCGACGAAAGCGAGGTGTTCGGCACCTATGTGCCCTTCCGCACCTGGATGCCGCGCCCGGTGGCGGGAACGGCCGGGCTGGTGCCCTCGTCCTGGCATCCGGCCAGCGAGCAATGGGCCGGCATCCAGATGCAGAGCCGCTTCCTGAAGATCACCGGCCGGCGCATGCTTTCACGCGACATGGAGGCGTGGACGGCGGTACGCACCATCGGCGAGGCGGCGACACGCGCCAAGGGAACCGATTTCGAGACGATCGACGCCTATCTGCGCTCGGACAAGTTCTCGGTCGCCGCCTTCAAGGGCCAGAAGCTGACCTTCCGCCCGTGGAACCTGCAGCTGCGGCAGCCGATCTTCCTCGGCGACGACCGCTCGGTCATCTCGACCTCGCCGCAGGAGGGCTACCTGCACCAAGTCTCCGAACTCGACACGCTCGGCGTCGACCAGCCCGAGACGAAATGCACCTTGAAATGAAGCAGCCATGAGGAGGACCCTGGTGCCGACAAGAACGTGTATTCTGGCCCTGCTTGCCGCCGGCCTCAGCGGCGGCCCGGCTTTCGCCTATACCGCCTATGTCTCCAACGAGAAGGGCAACTCGATCACCGTCGTCGACACCGAGACGAAAGAGGTCGTCAAGACGGTCGACGTCGGCCAGCGGCCGCGCGGCATCACGCTCTCGCATGACGGCAAGTTCCTCTATCTGTGCGCCAGCGACGACGACACCGTCGAGGTGATCGACACTTCTACGCTCGAAATCGTCGGCTCGCTGCCCTCCGGACCGGATCCGGAACTGTTCGTGCTGTCGCCGGACGGCAAGCGGCTCTACGTCGCCAACGAGGACGACAACCTCGTTACCGTCATCGACATCGAGGGCAGCAAGGTGCTGTCGGAAATCCCGGTCGGCGTCGAGCCGGAGGGCATGGGGATCAGCCCCGACGGCAAGACGCTGGTCAACACCTCCGAGACCACCAGCATGGCCCATTTCATCGACACCGACAGCCATGAAGTGACCGACAACGTGCTGGTCGACACGAGGCCGCGCTATGCCGAGTTCACCCCGGACGGCTCGCAGGTATGGGTCAGCGCCGAGGTCGGCGGCACGGTCAGCGTCATCGACAACGCCAAGCGCGAGGTGGTGAAGACGATCAGCTTCGCGATCCAGGGACTGCGGGCCGAGACCATCCAGCCGGTCGGCGTCGCCATCAGCGCCGACGGCAAGAAGGCCTATGTCGCGCTCGGCCCGGCCAACCATGTCGCGGTGATCGATACCAAGACCTACGAGGTGCTGAAATACATCCTCGTCGGCCAGCGCGTCTGGCATCTCGCCTTCACGCCGGACCAGAAGACGCTGATTTCCACCAACGGCAATTCCAACGACATCACCTTCATCGACACCGCGACCGACGAACCGGTGGAATCGGTCACCGTGGGCAAGGAGCCCTGGGGCGTCGTCGTCTCGCCGAACTGATCCGGGGCATTTCCAGCAAAAGTGGGAAGCGGTTTTGCGCCCGGAAATGCGACCAGCA
>NZ_JBHRTK010000012.1:182218-594352 GCF_042646345.1 Aquamicrobium soli
GGTTCCGCAGATTTCGTGAAAACCACGGCCGCTCGAGCAGACCGAAAGGGAGGACTACATGAACATCCGCACCGCCATCGCGCTGGCCGTCTTTACCGGGCTTGCCTTTGCCCCGCTTGCCGCCCATGCCGACGACGACGATGACGACGCTCCCAAGACAACGCGGTCCAGCCAGAACGTGCCGGAACTGATCCTCGGCTCGAAGGATTCCAGCTACGACGTCAACAAGAAGGATTTCGAGCTGATCTCGGGCCAGGGCTATCGCTGGAAGATCAGCTCCTATGGCGGCTTCGAATACAAGTTCATGACCGACCTGTTCCGTAACGTGTGGGTCGACCAGATCGTCATCAACGACCTCGAGGTGCACATGGCCGGCGCCCCGGCATGGCTTGAATTCGACGGCAAGGGGACCATGATGGTGCAGTTCCACACGGTGCGGCCGGGCCAGTATACCTGGTCGGTGCCGGACCTTGCCGACAAGGGGCTGAAGGGTACGATCACCATCAAGTAGGGTGAGCGGCAGAACGGGAAACAGGAGCGCCTGGTGCAGCATGTCAGGGCGATAGGCCAGGAGGGAACGCCGGCGGCACTCGAGGTCGTCGGTGTCAGCCATTTCTACGGCCGCAAGCAGGCGCTCAAATCCGTCTCTTTCAGCATCCGGCCGGCGACGTTTACCGTGCTGCTCGGCCTCAACGGCGCCGGCAAGACGACGCTGTTTTCGCTGACCAATCACCTTTTCGACACCCGTCATGGCGAAATCCGCATCTTCGGCCATGACATCAACCGCGATTCAAGCGAGGCGCTGCGGCGCATGGGCGTCGTCTTCCAGGCGCGCACGCTCGACCTCGACCTCAGCGTGCGCCAGAACCTCGCCTACCACGCCTGCCTGCACGGCATCGGCGCGCGCCACGCGGCCCGGCGCATCGCGGCGGTGCTCGAAACGGTCGAGATGAGCGACCGGCTCGACGACAAGGCGCGCAGCCTTTCGGGCGGCCAGATGCGGCGTGTCGAGATCGCGCGCGCCCTGCTGCACAGCCCGCCGCTGATGCTTCTCGACGAGGCCACGGTCGGGCTCGACATCCGCTCGCGCGCCGGCATCCTCTCCACCATCCGCTCGCTGGTCGAGCGCCGCGGCATCGCCGTCCTGTGGGCGACCCATCTGATCGACGAGGTCGAGGAAAGCGACGAGGCGGTGGTGCTGCGGCAGGGCGAGGTGGTGGCGCAGGGCCGCGTCGCCGACATCGTGCAGGCCACCGGCACCGGCTCGATCCAGGACGCCTTCGCCAGCCTCAATCGCGCCACCGCCGACGGGGTCGCTCCATGAGCCCGCAACCCGCCGCCGCGCTCGACAGCGCGCTTTCGCCGGCGAGCGGCCGGCTCGGCCTGCGCCGGTATATGATATGCCTGCGCGGCATCGTGCTGCGCGAGGGGCTGCGCTTCGTCCACCAGCGCGAGCGCTTCATTTCCTCGCTGGTGCGGCCGCTGATCTGGCTGTTCATCTTCGCCGCCGGCTTCCGCCAGGTGCTCGGCGTCTCGATCATCCCGCCCTACAAGACCTATGTGCTCTACGAGGTCTACATCATGCCCGGCCTGTGCGGCATGATCCTGCTGTTCTCGGGCATGCAGTCGTCGCTGTCGATGGTCTACGACCGCGAGATGGGCAACATGCGCACGCTGCTGGTGAGCCCGTTCCCGCGCTGGTTCCTGCTGGTTTCCAAGATGCTGGCGGGCGTGACGGTGTCGATCGTGCAGGTCTATGCCTTCCTCGCCGTCGCCTGGCTGTTCCATGTCAGGGCACCGGCGATGGGCTACCTCACCGTCCTGCCGGCGCTGTTCCTCGCCGGGCTGATGCTGTGCGCGCTGGGCATGCTGTTGTCGTCGGCGATCCGGCAGTTGGAGAATTTCGCCGGTATCATGAATTTCGTCATCTTCCCGGCCTACTTCGCCTCGCCGGCGCTCTATCCGCTGTGGCGCATCCAGGAGGCGAGCCCGCTGCTCTACACGATCTGCCAGGCCAACCCCTTCACCTATGCCGTCGAACTGATCCGCTTTTCGCTCTACGGAAAGGTCGAGTGGCTGTCGCTCGGCGTCGTCTGCGGCTGCCTGGTGCTGTTCCTGGCCGCGGCCGTGCTCGCCTACGACCCGGCGCGCGGGCTGATGGCCCGCAAGAAGGACATGGGAGGTTGACCCTGATGAGCAAGACGCTTCTGGCTTCGATTTTCTCGCTGGCGCTGCTGGCGCCGGCGAGCGCGTTCGCGGCCAACCCCGACCCCGACTGGCCCTGCGTCCAGCGCAAGGTGCCCAGCCTGTCGATCGGGCAGGTATGGAGCGGACCGCAACTGCCGCAAGCCGCCAGGGGCTGGGAAAAGGATTCGGAGATTTCCGCGCTGGTCGAAGAGGTTTCGGCGCGGCGCATGCCGCTGGAGGAAGCGCAGAAGAAAATCGGCGATTTCGCCGCCACCCTTTCGCCGGATACCGCGAAGGCCAGGCTGGAGATGCTGGCGCAGGGGCTGTTCGACCACATGGACGCCGAGCGTTCGCATGTCATGGCCGGGATTTCCCGCTATGCGCACAAGCAGGTCGCCATGGCCGACGAACTGCGCAGGCAGCGCTCGGCGCTCGATGCGCTGATGGCCAAGGCGGACGCCGACCCCGACGATGTCGAGCGCCAGACCGACCAGCTCAACTTCGCCACGCGCATCTACGACGAGCGCGCGCAGTCGCTGAGCTCGGTGTGCGAGGTGCCGACGATCATCGAGCAGCGCCTCTACCAGTTGGCGAAATCGGTGCAGCAGGCCATGCACTGACGGTCGCATCCGCCTCTGCCGGTCAGCGGTCGCGCCAGCTTTCGTCGATCCATTTCGAGACGTCGCCCGGCTGCTTGAGCACGTTGCCGGTCGCATCCTTGAGCACGCCGTTGTCGGCCAGGAACTGCGCCATGCGCTGCAGCCGCGCGGCGTCGATCTTGCCGACCGGCGTGTCGCCGTCCTTGAGGAACCCGCTTTCGGTTATCGCCTGCATCGAGCCTCGGACCAGTTCGGGATTGGGGAAATCCCCGGCCGCGATCATCATGTCGGCGGCCCTTTCGGGATTTTCGGCCGCCCATTCATAGCCCTCCAGCGTCGCGCGCATGAAGGTTCTGACCAGGTCGGGCTTGTCCTTCAGCGTCGCGGCACGCGTGGCGATATAGCCGTTCTGCTGGTCGGGGACGCCGTAGTCGCTATAGGCGAAGGACGCCTGGTGGCGATGCAGCAGCTTGCTGTTGACGCCCTCCCAGGTGGAAACCTCCAGCGTGAAGTCCACCGCGCCAGAGGCCAGCGCCTCGTAGGCGCCGGTGCCGAGCGTCACCGTGTTCCATTCCGGCTTGCCGCCGTCCGTGCGGATCATGGTACCGATCAGCGCCTTCTCCCAGTCGCTGCCGAAGCCGGCATAGGTCTTGCCGGACAGGTCGGCCGGTCGGGTGATCGCCTTGTTGTCGGCGTTGTAGACGAGGCGCCCCGTCTCGTGCTGCATCGTCACCCACAGGGCGGTGATGTCGGCCCCCGAAGCGCGCGCGCTGATGAAGGCCAGCGACGGGACATAGGCGAAATCGGCAAGCCCGCCCGTCAGCAGGGCCGCCGAGCTGGTGTCGGAATAGGGCAGGATATCGACGTCGAGGCCGGCCTTTTCGTAGAAGCCACGGTCGCGGGCGACGATGAGCCCGACATGGTTGGTGTTGAGCGTCCAGTCGAGCGCCAGCGTGACTTTCTGGCCGGCATGGGCGAGCGAGGAAACCGCCAGGCAGGCGGCAAAAACGAGAGCACGGATCATGATGAGAAATCCTCCAGCAACAGGGATTTGAGAAATTGGCGCAGGTCCGCCAGCGCCGCTTCGCTGCGCGCCGCCCGCGGGGTTTCGATCGGGATGTCGGCGACGATCCGCCCCGGCGCGGCAGCCATGACCAGCACGCGGTCGGCGATCTCGGTCGCTTCGCGCAGATCGTGCGTCACCATCAGCACGCCGCGCGGCTCGGCTTCCAGCCGCGCCAGGAACCAGAGCTGCATGCGCATGCGGGTGACGGCGTCGAGCGCCGAGAACGGCTCGTCCAGCAGGATGAAGCGGCTTTGCCGCACGATGGTGCGCAGGAAGGCGACGCGCTGGCGCATGCCGCCCGAAAGCTGGTCCGGGAAAAGCTCTTCCGTGCCCGCCAGGCCGAACGCCGGAAACAGCGGCGCCACGCGTGCCCGCGCAGACGTGCGTGAAGCGCCCGCCACCTCCAGCCCGAGCGCGGCGTTCTCGGCGATGGTGAGCCATGGAAACAGCGCATCCCCCTGCGGCTGGTAGCCGATGGCGGGATCGGGCCGGGAAATGTCTCGTCCGTCGATCGCGAGCTTTCCGGCAGCCGCCAATCCGGCCGGCAGGATACCCGCCAACCATTTGATGACGGAGGTCTTGCCGCAGCCGGAGGGGCCGATCAGGCAGGTGATCCTGCCGTCCTCCAGGTCGAGCGAGAGGTTTTCGACCAGGGTGCGCTCCCGCGCGGTGACGGTAAGGGCCTCAACGCGGAGCATGATGCCCTCGCCTGCGGTCGCTCAGCCATTCGATGAGCCGCACCACCCCGAGCAGGCCCAGTGTCAGCACCGACGACACGACGACGGCTGCCAGCACCAGGTCGGCGCGGAAATTGTTCTTGGCCGAGAGGATGAAAATGCCGATGCCGCGCCGCGCGCCAGCATATTCGGCGAAGATGGCGGCGACGATGGCGTAGGTCCCCGAAATCCTCAAGCCCGCGAAAAAGGCCGCGCGCGCCGAAGGCAGGTACACGCGGCGAAAAAGTGCGACCTTGCCCGCCCCCATCGAGGCCAGCAGGTCGAGATGGTCCTGCGCGGCGCGCGCATAGCCCGACAGCAGGCTGACCAGCATCGGGAAGAAGGTGACGAGGACGACCAGCAGCATTTTCGGCAGCAGGCCGAAGCCGAACCACAGGATCATCAGCGGCGCCAGCGCGATCAGCGGCACCGTCTGGCTGACGACGAAAAGCGGCATCAGGCCGCGCTCCAGCGGCGGCACGAAGTGCAGTGCGACCGAGGCGAGGAAGGCGAAGGCGACCGAGACTGAGAAGCCGAGCGCGGTGACCGAGGCGGTGCTCAGCGCATGGCCGGCAATCTCGCCCCGGTTCGCCACCAGCGCCCGCGCCACGTCGCTGGGCGCGGGAAGGAGCAGCGGCGAAACGCCGGCGCGCACGCAATAGAGTTCCCACGCGGCCAGGATGGCGGCCGCGATGAGGAGAGCGGGAAGGATGCGCCGAAGCGTTTCCATGGCTGACCTGACCGGAACGGGACGTGCGTCAGCCGTGGCTCGGGCTGTTGGCCGAAGCCGTCAGGTCGATGGTCACATGGCCTTCGGCCGGTCCGAAGCGCAGGAACGCCTGCCGCACGGTCTCGAAAACCGCACCGGCGTCGCCGCGCAGCCGGGTGCAGAAGTTCTTCGATTTGAAGAACGTTCCCGACGCCTTCAGGAAGTCGATGCAGCCGTAAATCTCGTCCATGTGCCGGTCCTGGCCAAGCACGTAGAGCGAGAATTGCACGTCGATGCCGACGCCGAGCACCGGCGCCTGCTTCACCGCCGCTGCGGCCAGCGCCGCGCGTTCGGCCAGCGGCAGCGACTGCCCGACCGTCAGCGTCTCGCAGCGGCACAGGTCGTCGTCCGGCTCGCCCGGGCAGCCGCGCGAAATCGTCGCGTGGAGCGTCACGTGCGCCGGTTCCTTCGCCGCCCTGGCAAACAGGTCGCGGATGGCGTCGAACAGCGGCTCCGGCGCGCCGACCATCAGCGTCGAGACGTCGTCCGTCTCGATCCGCAGCCGGTCGCGATGGGGGGCAAGGGCTTCCAGCCCCGACAGGATGACATCGACAAAACCCGACGTCATCGGGTACAATGATACTTGCGCGCCAATAAACATGATCCCTCGCTCCGCTGGCATTACCCAGATCAGCTTTGAAGGGTTCGCGCGGCCCCGCGCATCTCAGCCCCGTAAGGAGCACCCCTGGTTGCGGGCCGCACCATTGGCGAAATGGGCCCGTCTGTCAACTGCCTCGACGCGGCCTCAACGACCTGCCTGCCGGGTGCGGCAGATTATCGCCAGCAATCTCCGTCTTGTGAAGGAACCTCGGGGGATGCCGGCAGTTGATAGAACGGGACGACCGATAGTCGGCCGCCTCCGCGCGAGCAAAAGCCATGATTGAGAAGAATTCGGACGTATTTGATCTTTTCTCGCAGGTCTACACGAGTGCGGCGCAGGAGGAGATGAGCCTCCAGCACTATCTTTTGGCCTGCCGCGAGGACAAATCCCTCTATGCATCCGCGCCTGAGCGGATGGTCGACGCGATCGGCGAACCCACTCTGATCGACACCAGCAAGGACGAGCGGCTGGGCCGCATCTTCGCCAACAGGACGATCAAGATCTATCCTTCCTTCGCCGATTTCTATGGCATGGAAGACACGATCGAGCGCATCGCCGGCTATTTCCGCTATGCCTCGCAAGGACTCGAGGAGCGCAAGCAGATCCTCTACCTGCTCGGCCCCGTCGGCGGCGGCAAGTCTTCGCTGGCCGAACGACTGAAGATGCTGATGGAAGAGCGGCCGATCTACACGCTGAAGGTCGGCAACGCGATCAGCCCGGTGTTCGAATCGCCGCTCGGCCTGTTCCATCCCGAACGCATGGCCGATCTCCTGGAAGACAAATACGGAATCGCCCGGCGGCGCCTCAACGGCCTGATCTCGCCCTGGGCGATGAAGCGGCTCGACGAGGTGAACGGCGACATTTCCCGCTTCAGCGTCGTCAAGCTGATGCCGTCGCGGCTTCGCCAGATCGCCATCGCCAAGACCGAACCCGGCGACGAGAACAACCAGGACGTCTCGGCCCTGGTCGGCAAGGTGGACATCAGGCAGCTGGAGAATTTCAGCCAGTCCGACCCCGACGCCTATTCCTACAGCGGCGGGCTCAACCGCACGACGCAGGGCCTGCTCGAATTCGTCGAGATGTTCAAGGCGCCGATCAAGGTGCTGCATCCTCTGCTCACCGCGACGCAGGAAGGCAGCTACAACGGCACCGAGAATTTCGGCGCGTTCCCTTACCAGGGCATCGTCGTGGCCCACTCCAACGAGTCGGAATGGCTGCAGTTCAAGAACAATAAGAACAACGAGGCCTTCCTCGACCGTATCCTCGTGGTGAAGGTGCCCTATTGCCTGCGGGTCACCGAGGAGCGGCAAATCTACGAGAAGCTGCTGCGCGAAAGCGAGCTGGCCGGCAGCCCCTGCGCGCCGGAGGTGCTGGATATCCTTAGCCGGTTCACGGTATCGACGCGGCTTGCCGAGCACGACAATTCGCCGCTCTACACCAAGATGCGCGTCTATGACGGCGAGAACCTCAAGGAGATCGATCCCAAGGCCAAGTCGGTACAGGAATACCGCGACGCCGCCGGCGTCGACGAGGGCATGACCGGGGTCAGCACGCGCTTTGCCTTCAAGATCCTGTCGCAGACCTTCAACTACGACACCGAGGAAGTGGCGGCCGACCCCGTCCACCTGATCTATATCCTGGAACAGGCGATCAAGCGCGAGCAGTTCCCGAAGGAGGCGGAAGCCGCCTATCTCGACTTCATCAAGTCGGAACTGTCGACCCGCTACGCCGAGTTCATCGGCCACGAGATCCAGAAAGCCTATCTGGAATCCTACAGCGAGTACGGCCAGAACCTGTTCGACCGCTACATCGCGTACGCCGACGCCTGGATCGAGGACCAGGACTACAAGGATCCCGATACCGGCCAGATTCTCAACCGGGAGGTGCTCGACAACGAGCTGTCGCAGATCGAGAAGCCGGCCGGCATTGCCAACCCGAAGGACTTCCGCAACGAGGTGGTGAAATTCACGCTCAGGGCGCGGGCCCGGAACAACGGCCGCAACCCCTCGTGGACGAGCTACGAGAAGCTGCGCGAAGTCATCGAGAAGCGGATGTTCGGCCAGGTCGAGGACCTGCTCCCGGTGATCAGCTTCGGCTCCAAGCAGGACAGCGTGACCGAGAAACGGCATACCGAGTTCGTGCAGCGCATGGTCGAACGCGGCTACACCAAGCGTCAGGTCCGCCGGCTGGTGGACTGGTATATGCGGGTGAACAAGGCGGGCTGAAGCCGGTCGAAGCCAGGTCAGGGGACTCCCCATGCCAATCTTCATCGATCGCCGCCTCAACCCCAAGGACAAGAGCCTCGGCAACCGCCAGCGCTTCCTCCGGCGCGCCCGCAACGAGCTCAAGCGCAGCATCCGCGAGCAGATCCGGACCGGCAGGATCGCGGATGTCGACGCCGAGCACACCGTTTCGATGCCCGCCACCGACACCAGCGAGCCTAGCTTCCAGAACGCCGCCGACAGCGGCGAGCGCGAGCATGTGCTGCCCGGCAACAAGCACTTCGCGCCCGGCGACCGGCTGCCGAAACCCCGCCAGGGCGAAGGGTCGTCCACCCCGGGGCTGAAGGAGTCGGAAGACGATTTCCGCTTCGTGCTGTCGCGCGAGGAGGTGCTCGACCTGTTCTTCGAGGACCTGGAGCTTCCCGACCTGGTCAAGATCAACCTGAAGGAAATCCTCGCCTACAAGCCGCGCCGCGCCGGCTTTGCGGCCTCCGGTGCGCCGACCAACATCAATGTCGGGCGCACCATGCGCAACAGCCACGGCCGCCGCATCGCCCTCAAGCGCCCTTCGCGCGAGGAAATCGAGACCATCGCGCAGGAGATCGCGACGCTCGAGGAAGGTACGCCGGACGCTCCGGCAGGCGCACGGATCGAGCTCTTGCGCGAGGAACTGGAGCGGCTGGAGCGGCGGCGGCGTCTGGTCGCCTATGTCGATCCCGTCGACATCCGCTACAACCGCTTCGAGGCCCAGCCCCTGCCCAACACCAACGCCGTCATGTTCTGCCTGATGGACGTGTCCGGCTCGATGGGCGAGCGCGAAAAGGACCTGGCCAAGCGCTTCTTCGTCCTGCTGCACCTTTTCCTCAAGCGCCGCTACGACAGCATCGACATCGTCTTCATCCGCCATACGCACGAGGCGAAGGAAGTGGACGAGGAAACCTTCTTCTACAGCACGCAAAGCGGCGGCACGGTCGTTTCCACCGCGCTCGAGGAAATGCGCCGCATCATCGAGGCGCGCTACCCCAGCCACGAATGGAACATCTATGCCGCCCAGGCTTCGGACGGCGACAATTTCACCGCCGATTCCGAGCGCTGCATCGCGCTGCTCGACGGCGAGATCATGCGGCTGTGCCAGTATTTCGCCTATGTCGAGATTATCGACGAGCGGGAAAGCCATATCTTCGGCTCGACCAACAACGGCACGTCGCTGTGGCACGCCTACGAGGCGGTCAGCGCGCGCTGGCCGAACTTCCAGATGAGCCGCATCGCTACCGCGTCCGATATCTATCCGGTGTTCCGCCGGCTGTTCACCCGGCAGCCGACACCACGGAGCGAGTGAGGAGGAGCGCGGATGACCCATTCCGCCACCACGTCCGGGCTGCTGTTCTCGGGCTCCGACTGGGATTTCCGGACGCTGGCGCGCGCCTATGACGCCATCGAGGCGATCGCGGTCGAGGAGCTTCACCTCGACACCTACCCGGTGCAGATGGAGGTCATTTCCTCAGAACAGATGCTCGACGCCTACTCCTCCGTCGGCATGCCGCTGATGTATCGCCACTGGTCGTTCGGCAAGCATTTCCTCTACGAGAACCTGCTCTACCGCAAGGGCGGGCGCGGGCTCGCCTACGAACTCGTCATCAATTCCAACCCCTGCATCGTCTACCTGATGGAAGAAAACACCATGGCGTTGCAGGCGCTGGTGACGGCGCACGCGGCGCTCGGCCACAACCACTTCTTCAAGAACAACCATCTGTTCCGGCAATGGACCGACGCCGGCGCGATCCTGAGCTACCTGGATTTCGCCAAGGGCTACATCGCCCGCTGCGAGGAACGGCACGGCCTCGCCGCCGTGGAATCCATTCTCGACGCGGCGCACGCGCTGATGGAACAGGGCGTCTTCCGCTACCACCGCCCGCCCAAGCTTTCTCAGGAAAAGCAGACGCGCAGCGCGCTCGAGCGCCTCGAACACGAGGAGCGCAGCTACAACGACCTGTGGCGCACCCTGCCGACGTCAAAGGAGGACAAGAGCGAAGACAAGATCGCGGAACGCAAGGAATCGCTGAACCTCCCGGAAGAGAACCTGCTCTATTTCCTGGAAAAGAACAGCCTGGTGCTGGAGCCCTGGCAGCGCGAAATCTTGCGCATCGTCCGCGTCATCGCCCAGTATTTCTATCCGCAACGGCAGACGCAGGTGATGAACGAGGGCTGCGCCACCTTCGTCCACTACACCTTGATGACCACGCTGTTCGACCGCGGCATGATCGGCGAAGGCTCGATGCTCGAGATCCTGAAGAACCACTCGAACGTGATCTTCCAGCCGGCTTTCGACGACCCGCGCTTTTCCGGCATCAACCCCTATGCGCTCGGCCTCGACATGATGCAGGACATCCAGCGCATCGCGACGAAGCCTACGGCCGAGGACCGCGACTGGTTCCCCGCCATCGCCGGCAGCGGCAACTGGCGCGAAACCCTGCTGGAGGCCTGGATCGACCACCGCGACGAGTCCTTCATCCGCCAGTATCTCAGCCCGACGCTGATCCGCAAATGGCGGCTGTTCGTCCTTGCCGACATGGCCGAGGAAACACATTACGAGGTGGCGTCGATCCACAATGAGCGCGGCTACGAGAAAATCCGCTCATCGCTGGCCGACCGCTACGACATCGGCGCGACCCGGCCGAATATCCAGGTGGTGGACGTGGACCTGCTGGGCGACCGGCGCCTGCGCCTCCAGCACAAGGTGAAGGACGGCATCATGCTGGAGGAAGCCGGCCGCGACGCGACGCTGCGCCATATCCGCCGGCTCTGGGGCTACGACGTCAGCATGGAAGGCGTGGACGCGCAAACCGGCGCGCGTCTCTACGAAACCTCAGCCGACCGGGCCGGAGGGTAAGCGGGATTCGGACCGCTATCGGGGGACTTCGGCCGTAATCGGGAAGGCCGCCCGCTCGCGCTCGTCGATCTGGTCGGTCAGTCCGGTTTCCCAGGCGAGATATTGCCTCGCGGCCTCGAGGTTGCCGGCATGGCGGTCGTGAACGAAGAAGAGATAGTCGATGCATTCGCTATCCGGAGGAAATTCCGGCGTGGCCGCCAGGGCCAGTCCGGCCGCGTTCCAGGCTTCGGGCGACCCCTGATGCAGGCCGGCTATGGCGGCGCCGCCTTCGGCGAGATCAGCGGCAAGGGCGCGAGCGACCGTTTCTTCCGCCGCGACGACGGCAACCGGGCGGCCATCGATCTCGCGCAACGCGTTTTCAAGCCGCGCCCGCGTCGCCCATATCGCGTTATGCAGATGGCTGGCGCGATAATCCATCGCCGGTCGTGCATCGACGATGACGGCATCGCCCTGCAGGCCCGCCAAAGCCGCCACGTCGAGCAGCGGGAAGGAAGGCAATTTCGCGGCGCAGCCCGGACCGGGAGCTGAAAAGCGATCACCGGCCGCCGCCAGGCCGCCTTCCAGCACGTGCGCATCCCATCCCATGCGGCCGAGCCAGCTCGCCACGACGGCAGCCCTCACCTCGTCGTTGTCGACCAGCACGACGCGCGCGTTGCGCACGCCGAGCCATAGATCGGTCGCCTGCAACAGTTGCCCGCCGGGGGCCGAAACCGCGCCCGCGACGGAGCCGGCCCAAAATTCCTCTTCGGTGCGGACATCGAGCAAAAACGTGGTGCGATCCGTCTCCCGCATCCACTGCGCGGCAGCGTCGGCCGACACCCGGCGCACGCCGTGACGCTGTGCAAAGCGCGCGGCCTCGTCCCTCAGCCGCGCCAGCGGCGCCCCTTCCGGCGCCGCCGGATACAGCCGGTCCGCGCCATGCTCCAGTTCCAGGCCGGCCAGCCGCCAGCCCATGGTGCCGTTTTCCAGCGCGAGGACGCGGTTGCGAATGCCGAAGCCATGCAGGATGGCGGTGCCCATGATGCTGCGCGTGCGCCCGGCGCAGTTGATCACGACCGTGGTTTCCGGGTCGGAAACGATCTGGCCGATGCGATAGACCAGCTCGCCGTTGGGGCAGCAGACGCTGCCGGGAATATTCATCTTTCGGTATTCGTCGACCGGCCGACCATCGACGACCACGACATTGCCGCCCGCCTCGATCAACTCACGAAGCGCCGGGGCGGCGATCCCGGGAATGGGCAAGGCGTGCTCCACGAGTTCGCCAAAGGTCTTCGACGGCACATGGACCCCGGCGAACAGATGGAACCCGGCTTCGCTCCAGGCCGCCGCGCCGCCGGAAAGCACGCTGACCTTGCCATAGCCATAGGACTCCAGGCGGCGGGCCGCCTTTTCGGCGATACCGCTTTTGCCGTCGTCATAGAGCACCACGCGGCAGGACCGGCGCGGAACCAGCCGGTCGATCTCCTTTTCCAGCCGGCTGAAAGGCAGCGAAACCGCATAGAAAAGATGCGCCTGGCCGTACTCGCCATGCTCGCGGACATCGAGCAACGCGATCTCCCCGCCGTCGTGGAGCCATCCCTTCAAGCACGCCGCATCGATCCGCTGCATCGTCGTCTCCCGTATCCGCCACCGTGCGTTAGCGCATTTGGCCGCCGGACGAAATCGCCGGCGGCCCAAAAAAGCCGCGGCGGCGGAGACCCCGCCAACCGGCCGTAGCGATCAGGCCAGGCCGATTTCCGGAGCGGGCCGCTGCAGCCCGAAGCCTCGCCGGCTCCGGTGCCGCTTCACGAGGCGCGCCGGGTCCGAAGCCAGCATGCGCACGAACCGCGCCAGTTCGACATCGTCGAGCCGGGCCGCCGCCTCGTCCAGCCCGAACCATTGCCGCTTGCGCTGGCCGCGTTCGCGCCAGTGGGTGAGCGTGCCCTGCACATTCATGCCGAACAGCGTCACCTTGACGTGTTCGCGGGAACCGTCGTCATGGCCCTTGAGATAGTGGAAGTCGGTCAGCGGCTGCGGATCGATGTCGCCGATGATCCCGGCCTCCTCGAAGGCTTCGAGGGCGGCGGTCATGAACGGCGCGCGACCTTCCATCGGCCATCCCCTCGGCACGATCCAGCGGCCCCTTTCGCGCGACGTGATCAGCAGCATCTCGATGCCGCCCTTGCCGCGGAAGCGCCACGGCAGGACGCCGTATTGCTGCCTCGCCTCCGCGGTTGCCGTGCCGGGCGTCTTGTCGACGTCGACCATCATGGCGATGTCCATCAACTCCACCTCCTTGCGGCAGACGGTGCGGGGGCGGGCAACGGCACTGGGCCGCCATGGACCGATCGACGGGTCGAGAAATAGATCGTGCCGGGCGCCTTGCACCAGGGACAACGGCTCGCGGCTGCGGGAAGGCTGCGGTTACAGGCCGGACAGGCCTGCCGGGAAACGGAAAGAGACATGAAAACGCTCCATCAAAGCGGCGCTGGCGCGACCGCAAAAATGAACCGCATTTCTTGAGCTTGATCCCGGAGCGGCGGAGAAGTCGTGCGGCGTCAGAGGTTCATGAGCCGACCGCTCCGGGCGGAGTGGCGCGCTTGGGCGGTGAGCCTCGACATCCTGATGACCGATTTCATGCACATGGTTTCTCCCTACAGGCCAATTGTGACAAAATTATAGGCCAAGCAATGGCTTAAATCGGTTTAAATATGTGGGCTTGACAGCGCTTTCGCCGGCCCCGCGCGGGACTGCGCCGCCCTTCGGCCCTCGTCGGCGCCCATGTCGCGCGAGGATTGACTTGAGGGCACACGGCTATAGTTCTCCCCAAGGCTGCAAATGCCGACCCTCTGCGTTGCCAGAGAACTGTCACGAAAACCCCGCCGGAAGGAAATATGATCTCATGACCGGGTATCCATCACTCACCGGAATCAGCCGCCGAAACCTGCTCTCGCTGATTGGCCTGACCGCCGGCAGCGCGGTCATGTACCAGGCGATGACCAGCCTGGGCTTCGCTGCCGAATCGGGCTTCAAGGGGCCGGTCAAGCTCGAAGGCGACCCCAAGGGCGCCACCGTGCTCATCCTGGGCGCGGGCCTGGCCGGCATGCTGGCGGCGATGGAGATGCGCAAGGCCGGCTACAAGGTCAAAATCCTGGAGTACAACAACCGTGCCGGCGGCCGTAACTGGACCGTACATGGCGGCGACACCTTCACCGAACTGGGCGGCGCGAGCCAGACCTGCGAGTTCGACAAGGACCAGTACATCAACCTGGGCCCGTGGCGCATTCCCTATCACCATAACGGCCTGCTGCACTATTGCCGGGAACTCGGCGTGACGCTGGAGCCCTTCCAGCAGCTTAACCACAACGCATTCCTGCATTCCACCGAGGCCTTCGGCGGCAAGCCGCAGCGCGTGCGCGACATCAAGACCGACTTCCAGGGCCACGTGTCCGAACTGCTCGCCAAGGTGACGCAGAAGGGCAAGCTGGAAGGCGACGTCACCAAGGAAGACCAGGAGATGCTTCTGGAAGCGCTGCGCGGCTGGGGCGCGCTCAACCAGGACTACGCCTACGCCAAGGGCGTGACCTCGGCCGAGTTCCGCGGCTACGAGAAGGACCCGGGCGGCGGGCTCGGCGCGGAGCCGGTTCCGGGCGCGCCGATCGATCTTTCCGACATCCTGAAGTCCGGCCTGTGGGGCAGCCTGGCCAATTTCGGCCTCTACGAGTTCCAGACCACCATGTTCCAGCCGGTCGGCGGCATGGGCAAGATCGGCGAGGCCTTCGCCAAGCAGGTGAGCGACCTCATCACCTTCAACGCCAAGGTCACCAAGATCGAGCAGAACGACAAGGGCGTCACCGTGACCTACGAGGACGCGACCAAGCCCGGCGCCGTGCAGCAGGAAACGGCCGACTGGTGCGTGTGCACCATTCCGCTCACCATCCTCAGCCAGATCGACGTCCAGGTCGGCGCGCCGATGAAGGCGGCCATCGACGCGGTGCCCTACGCCTCGTCGGTGAAGGTCGGCCTGCAGTTCAAGCGCCGCTTCTGGGAACAGGACGACCTGATCTTCGGCGGCGTCAGCTACACCAACCTGCCGATCACGCAGATCTCCTACCCGAGCACGAGCTTCAATACCTCGGGCAAGGGCGTGCTGCTGGGCTGCTATACCTGGAACGGCCCGAACTCCTACGAGTTCACCTCCATGAGCCCGCAGGAGCGCGTCCAGCGCGCCGTGGAATACGGTTCGCAGATCCACCCGCAGTACAAGGAAGAGTTCGAGAACGGCGTCTCCTGGGCCTGGCACCGCTCGCCCTTCACCCTGGGCTGCGCCGGCGACTGGACGGACGAGACGCGCAAGGAGCACTACGACAATCTGTGCCAGATCGACGGCCGCATCGTGCTGGCCGGCGAGCATGCCTCGTACATTCCCGCCTGGCAGGAAGGAGCGATCCTGTCCTCGCTCAATGCGATCGAGCGCCTGCACCAGCGCGTCATGCAGGGATGACGGCGATGAAGCCCGGCCCCTCCTCCCCCAACAACGCAAGGCATTTCACCATGACCTCTCCAGCCAAACGGCCGCTCGGCCTTCTCGCCGCCACGCTGGCACTCGCCACGCTCGCTACTTCCGGCGCCTTTGCCGATTCGGCGGGCGCGACCTTCAGCCAGGGTGAAAAATTCACCGAGGAAAGCGGCGAGGCGCTCTACGCCAATGTCTGCCAGGCCTGCCACATGGACCAGGGCCAGGGCGCGGTCGGCGCCGGCCACTATCCGGCGCTCGCCAAGAACGAGAACCTAGAGGCGGCCGGCTATCCGATCTACATCCTGCTGCATGGCCAGAAGGGCATGCCGCCGGTCGGCCAGATGATGAGCGACGAGCAGGTCGCGGCCGTGGTCAACTATGTGCGCACCCATTTCGGCAATAACTACACCGACAAGGTGACCGCCAAGGACGTGGCGGAAACACGATAGGCACGCCCTTCCCCCGACCCGACACCCCCGAGAACGAGGAAAAGACGATGATGAACATGCGGATCGCAATCGCTGCGACGGCTGTCGGCCTGTTGATGGCCGGCAGCGCCAGGGCCGAAGACGTCGTGCGCCACAAGATCCCGAACTCGACCTTCCCGATCGCCCAGGCCGTCGAGATTCCCGCCGGCAAGACGACGGTCTATCTCAGCGGCGCGGTGCCCGGCGTCGCGGACGAGAAGGCCGACAAGAACAGCGTGGCGGCCTATGGCGACACCAAGACCCAGACCGAATCGGTGCTGAAGTCGATCGAAAAGACCCTCGACGGCCTCGGCCTCAAGATGGGCGACGTGGTGAAGATGCAGGTCTTCCTGGTTGGCGACCCGGACAAGAACGGCCAGATGGATTTCGGCGGCTTCATGGAAGGCTACACCCAGTTCTTCGGCACGGAAGCGCAGCCCAACCTGCCGACTCGCTCGGTATTCCAGGTGGCCGGCTTGGCCAACCCCGGCTTCCTCGTCGAGATCGAGGTGACGGCGGTCCGTCCCTGACGGCACTTGTCGCCCCCTGGCGGGGCCTCTATCGCAGCCGCGCTGTCAGCAGGGCGGCTGCGTCCATGTCAGCTTCGGCGTCAGGCGGTGCAGCAGCACGTCGAAGCGCCGCGCCAGAACCGGCCGGGCGTGCCTGAGCGTAACGCAGGCGCGGCCGGCCAAGCGGCACGCAGCCTCCACCTCGCCGACATCGGCGAGGGCGTGCAACCCTTCCAGAAGGACGACGCAGACCGCCTCCGTGCGGTCGGCATCGGTGCAAGGGCCCTGCGCTCCATCCGTTCCGGCATCGCCGTTGCTACTATCGCTCATGACTCGATGCCGAAATGGGCCTTGGCATCGTCGCTCATCATCTCCGGCGACCATGACGGCTCGTAGGTGAGTTCGACCTCGACCGTCTCGACACCGGTTACCGCCGACGCGCATCCGCGCGCGCCCTCGAGCAGGTAACTGGTTGCCGGGCAGCCGAGCGTCGTCGTCGTCATGCTCACCAGCGCCGCGCCGTCCTCGCCCACCGAAACGTCGTAGACCAGGCCGAGATCGACGATGTTGTAGCCGAGTTCGGGATCGATCACCTGCCGGAGCGAGGTTCTGATTTCCTCCGCCAGGCCGCCCGCCCCAGCCTTGGCCGGACGGACCGCAGGGCGGACTGGCTTGCGCAGGACCGGCGCGCCCGACATGAAATGTTCCATGATGACCCCGAGCAAGGCCGGCTTCAGGCGCTACCAGTCGCCACCCTTTTTGGTGATCGTGATGGTTTCCGGCCCGAACGCCAGCGCCGCGACGCCCTCGACGTCGAACAGGCGGGCCGCAAGCGGCGACACCGCCGCCGCCTGCCTGTCGGCGAACTCCATGACGCCCTCTTTAACGACGGGCCGGCCCGGCAGGAACCGCAGCCGCGAGGGATCGTCCGTCGCTTCGGTCTGGATGAACATGTCATGCCCCCAACGCGTTCATTGCGGCCAAGCCGGATCGACAGGTGCCACCGCCCGTTGCAGGCGGCGACCACGGTTTCAACCTCTCACCAGCGATCCGGCCGGCGGCCGGTCACGCGGCCTTGGCAAGCCTGCCGATCTCGACGCGCCAGACCACCGGCCCCTGCTCGACATAGGTCCAGGAGAACTGCCCGGGGTGCTCCGCCTCCAACTGGTAATAGAGCGGCTTCGGATCGTGGTCGTTGACCAGGATGAAGGAGGCGCCGGGCGCCAGTTCGCCGACGAGTTCGAAGATCTTCTGGTGCCGTTGCATCGGCACCAGGCTGCGGACATCGACTTCGTTCTTTTCTGCCTTCGCGGCGTGCGCCATGGGACTGATCCTTCAATTCTGGAATGAACGGTGGCAGCCCTGCCGCGCCCCATGATCACGAGCTATCGGCGTCGGTCTGCGGCACCGATAGTCGCCGTCAAAAGATGCATTGTCAATATATCTTTATTCGGGAAACGATGTAACCCTCAGGTCCGACCCCGGCTGTCCACCTGCTCGAAGGTCGCCAAGGCCAGGTTCGAATGCGCGAAGGCGCCGCCGGCGCGCATCTCGGCGGCGACCCAGATCGCCTCCATGATCTCCTGCTGCGTCGCGCCGTCGCGAAGGGCCGCCTTGGTGTGGCCCTGGATGCAGTAGGGGCACTGGGTGACGTGGGCGACCGCCACCGCGATCAACTGCTTCATCTTGCGCGGCAGGGCGCCGTCCTTGAACACCGCCTCGCTGAAGGCGCGGAAAGCGGCGTCCTGGTCGGGCGCCAGTTCGCGGCGCTTGTCGGCAAGGGCCTTCGTCGGCCTGGGATAGAGAGCATCGTCCATGGGATGGCGTCCTTTCTACGTCATAAAAACGGTCAGGACGCGCTTCGCCGGAAACCGGGGAGCTTCCGCCCACCGGTTCGCGCAGTGCCGCTATGCGGGTGTCATACGCCCAGATAGCGGTGCAGGATTTCGGGCTTGGCCTTGAGATCCTGCGGCGTGCCGTCGAAGACGACATGGCCGTTGTTGAGAATATAGGTGCGGTTGGCGATGGACAGCGCGGCCGCGATGTTCTGCTCGACGATGACGATCGTCTGCCCGTCGGCGGCAAGCTTCTTGCAGACCGCCAACAGGTCGCGCACGATGATCGGCGCCAACCCCTCGAAGGGCTCGTCCAGGAGGATGAGCTTGGGGCTGCGGATCAGCGCGCGCGCGATGGCCAGCATCTGCTGCTCGCCGCCGGAAAGATCGGTGCCGCGGCTGGTGCGCCGCTCCTTCAGCCGCGGGAACGTATCGTAGATGCGCTCCAGCGGCCATTTCTCGCTGGCGCTGAGGCTGGCCAAGACCAGGTTCTCCTCGACATTGAGGCTGCCGAAGATGCGCCGGTCCTCGTGCACCAGTTGCATGCCGGCCAGCGCGATGGCGTGGCTCTTTTTGCCGGCGATCTCGGTGCCGTCGAACTTCACGGAGCCGCTTCTGGGCGTCACCACGCCCATCAGGCTTTTCAGCGTCGTCGACTTGCCGGCTCCGTTGCGCCCGAGCAGCGCCACCACCTCGTTGCGCTCGACATGCATCGACACGTCGAACAGGATGTGGCTGTCGCCGTAAAAGGTGTTGAGCCCTGCGACCTCTAGAAGACTCATTCGAACACTCCGCGCATGCCGCCGAGATAGGCTTCCTGCACCTTCTCGTTGCTCTTGATCTCGTCGGGCGTGCCTTCCACCAGCACCTGCCCTTCCTGGAGGACGGTGACCTTGGAGACGAGCTCGAACAGCGAGTCCATGTCATGGTCGATGACGACCATGGTGCGGCCCGCGCTGATCGACTTCAGCAGCGCCACCGTCTCGACACGCTCGCGCGGGCTCATGCCGGCCAGCGGTTCGTCGAGCAGCAGCAACCGGGGCGACGAGGCCAGCGCCAGGCCGATTTCGAGCCGGCGCTTTTCGCCATAGGCAAGGTCCGACACCGGCGTGTCGACCCGGCCGGTGAGGTTGACCAGTTCGAGCGTCTGCTCGACCAGGGCGTTCAGCTCCGGCATCTTCCTCATGTTGCGGAACAGGTCGAGCTTGAACCGGCCGCGCAGGGCGGCGAGCGCCGCGACCGTGACGTTCTCGCGCACGGTCAGCCGGTTGAAGAGCTGGTTGACCTGGTAGCTCTTGGTCAGGCCGAGCTGGCAGACATTGGTCACCGTCATGCCGGTGATGTCGCGGCCCTCGAACACGATCTTGCCCGAGGAAGGCGGCAGTTCGCAGGTCAGCATCTTGAAGAAGGTCGACTTGCCTGCGCCGTTGGGCCCGATGATGCCGTGCAGGGCGCCCTGCTCGACAGTGAAGTCGATGTTGTTGTTGGCGACCAGGCCGCCGAAACGGCGGGTCAGGCCGCTTGCCTGCAGGATCGGCCCGCCCTTGCCGCCTTCCGGCTGCCGATGCGGCATCTGCACGACCCTGGCCGGGACGCGCGGGGTGTGGACCTTCACCTCGTCCACCAGTTGCGGCGAGGATTCCTCCGGCTCCGACGCCGTGCGCTTGCCGGTGAGGTAGTGGTAAAGGTCCTCGATGCCGCCGATGATGCCGCGACGCAGGAAGCAGACCAGAAGCACGAAGACGAGGCCGAGGACCAGCTTCCAGGCGGCGCCGAGGCCGAGGGCCGCCTGCAGGAAATCCTGCAGGAACAACCAGACGGCAGCGCCGAGCAGCGGGCCGAACAGCGTGCCGATGCCGCCGATGGCCGACTGCATGATGAGCTGGCCCGAGGTCTCGAACATGAAGGCGTCCGGCGGCATGAAAGCCTGCATCACGCCGAGGCAGCCGCCGGCAAAGCCGGCATAGGCGGCGGCGATGACGAACGCGGCGAGCTTGTAGCCATGGATGTTGTGGCCGATGGCGGTGGCGCGCAGCGGGTTCTCGCGGATCGCCCGGAAGATCGCGCCCACCGGCGAGCGCACGATGCGCAGCGCCAGCACGATGCCGATGAAGTAGCACACCGCCAGGAACTGGTAGAGCGACCAGCCGGTATCGAAGTTCAGCGTCGTGAAGCCGAGATTGAGGGTCGGCGTCGGCACGCCCGGCAGGCCGTTCTCGCCGCCGGTCCAGTCGGCCAGCGGGTTGAACTCGACGAAGTAGAACACTTCGGCGATCGCCACCGTGATCATGGCGAAGTAGATGCCGGTGCGCCTCAGCGCGATCAGGCCGACGAGATAGCCGACGACCGCCGCGACGACCATGCCGAGCAGCAGCGCCGGGATCACATAGGGGAAGCCGGCCCGGGTCAGAAGGTAGGCGGCAAAGAAGCCGCCGGTGCCGTAGAAGGCCGACTGGCCGAAGGACAGCAGGCCGGTGAAGCCGAACAGGATATCGAAGCCGATACCGAACAGGCCCCAGACCAGGATGCGGTTGACCGTGTTCGGCGCGAAGCCGAGATGCGGCAGGATGAACGGCGCCAGCAGCAGGCCGACGGCCGTGATGGCCTCGATGAGAAAGGGACGTGCTTTCAGCATAGCAGGTCTCCTCTCACTCTCTGCCCTTGGCGCCGAGCAGCCCGTGCGGCCGCAGCACCAGGACCAGGGTCATGACCGCAAACAGCATGACGTAGGCGTAACTGGGATTGAACATGGAGGTGATACTGATGATTTCGCCGGCGATCAGCCCGCCCAGCACGGCACCGGGGAACGAACCGACGCCGCCGATGACCACGACGACGAACGTCTCGACGAGGATATCGTCGCCGATGCCCGGCGTGAGCGAAACCACCGGAGCGTTGATGATACCGGCAAAGCCCGCCGCCATGGCGCCGATGCCGAACACGATCATGAAGACGCGATGGACGTTGATGCCCAGCGAGGAAACCATGATCGCATCCTCGATGCCGGCGCGCACGATCATGCCCAGCCGGCTGCGGTAGAGGACGAAGAAAAGCGCGATCAGCGCCACCGCGACGATGCCGACGACCGCCAGGCGATAGGTCGGATAGAACATGAAGCCGAGCGGCGTCACGCCCTGCAGGGCGGGCGGCGGCGGCACCAGCTTGGAGTCGCTGGAAAAGATGAGCCGGACAAGCTCGACGAAGACGATGCCGATGCCGAAGGTGACCAGGAGCTGGTCTTCGTCCGGCCGGTCGTAGAAATGGCGGATGACGGTGCGTTCCATCAGGATGCCCACGATCATCACGAACAGCGAGCCGGCGATCACCGCGACAACGAAGGAATCGGTGTAGGTGAAGGCGACGTAGCCGGCGTAGCCGCCGAGCATGAACATGGCGCCATGCGCCAGGTTGAGGACGCCGAGCGTACCGTAGATGATCGTCAGGCCCGACGAGATCAGCGCCAGAAGCGCGCCGAGCGCCAGCCCGTTGAACAGTTGCGAGACGAAATTAGCCCAATTGATCATGGCGGATTAATGAGTCCCTCCTCCGAAGGCCGGCGCGCCAGCGCCGCTCCGGGTCCTTGTTTGACGCATGTCCTGTTCCGCGAAGTGTCGCCCGGAGGCGAGAGGTCATCGCGGTCGAAGGCCGCTGCCCTGGCGCCGCCGGGTCAGGATCCGGTCCGGCGCGGACGGCTTTGCCGCCCGCGCCGGACCGATGATTTCCTCAGGTGTAATCCCCGAGGTTGCAGCCGAAGGCGTCGGGCTTCTGCATCAGGCCCTCGCCGGGGACGATTTCGACGATGTCGTAGAAATCCTCCTTGTTCTTCATGTCGGCTTCCATCTTGCCCTTCACGATCATCACCGGGC
Source organism: Aquamicrobium soli (assembly GCF_042646345.1). Taxonomy (NCBI): domain Bacteria; kingdom Pseudomonadati; phylum Pseudomonadota; class Alphaproteobacteria; order Hyphomicrobiales; family Phyllobacteriaceae; genus Aquamicrobium; species Aquamicrobium soli. The sequence goes on from NZ_JBHRTK010000012.1 coordinate 204,444, forward strand.
GCACGCACTGGTGGTCTTCGGGGCGATAGTGGACGTCGCCGACGAGCGAGGGGATGGTCTCGCCCTTTTCCCAGGTCTTGATGATGTCCGGCGGGTAGAAGCTGCCGGTTTCCTGCACCATGCGCGCCCAGTGGACGATGCTGATGTAGGAGTTCTCGGCACCCCATTCGGGCATGTAGCCGTACTTCTTGTTGAACGCCTCGTTGAACATCTTGGCGAGCGGGTACTTGTCTTCCATCGTCCACCAGTACTCGGTGGCCGCATAGACGCCCTGCATCAGGCCGCCGGTCTCGCGCGCCAGGAACGGCACCTGGTAGGGCACGGCGAGCTTCATCTTGTCGAGCACGCCGAACTGCTTGGCCTGCTGGATCGACAGCACCGCGTCGTGGCCCCAGTTGACGTTGATCAGGATGTCGGCGCCGGAGTTGGCGATGTTGAGCAGGTAGGACGAGAAGTCGGGCGCGCCGAGCGGCGACACCTGGTTGGTCACGGTCGTCCAGCCGGCCGAAGCCGTCATGTCCTGCATCGACTTGGTGACGGTGTGGCCGTAGGTGTAGTCCGGCGTCATGTACGCCACCTTGAGGTCCTTGCCGAACTCCTTGATCAGCACCGGCGCGATCGCCGCCGCCGCCGTCTGGCCGAAGAAGCACTGGCGGAAGCCGTAGCGCACGCAGTCCTTGCCGGTGGTGTCGTTGGAGCCGGAGATCATCGAGACGTAGAGGACCTTCTCGCGCTGTGCCAGCTTGTTCAGCGCCACCGCGACGGCCGACGAGGTCGAGCCGGTCATCAGGACGACCTTGTTCTCGGTGATGAAGCGCTGCTCGGCCTGCACGGCCTCGTTCGGCTTGGCGCCGGAGTCGGCGACCACCAGCTTCACCTGCTTGCCCAGCACACCCTTCGAAAGCTTCGGCGCCAGTTCCTTGATCAGCGCATGGCCTTCATTGATGTGCTCGGCCGCCAGTTCGGCGCCCTTGAGCTCGTCCTCGCCCTGCACCGCATAAGTGCCGGTGCGCGGCACGGCGACGCCGATATAGACCGTGTCACCCTCGCTGCCCGCCGGCCAGGTGCCGATCGGCGGCTGATCCTCGGCGAAGGCAAGCACCGGAAATCCCATCGGCATCATGGCGGCGCCGGCCATGCCGGCACCCGTCAGCAGCGCCTGCCGACGGGTCCACAGGCCGGATCGTTTCGTAGTATCAGGCATTCCATCTCCTCCCTTGCAGTTCCAGCGCGCATGGGCGCGGCTGTCTCTTTCACGGCGACGGGAGAGGCGGACGGCAGGCCGCCGCGCAACGCGCGCGGGCCAGCACCGTCCCAACGGATCAACTCCTCCCACCGATCCAGGTGGAGAAGTAAAAGCCTTCAAACTGATGACTTCCTGAATTGAACCTGACGCGAACCTGACTTTTTCGCGAAAACAGCCTCACGAACCGGCAAGACCGTCGTCCAGGGCCCGCAGGAGCACGTCGATGGCCCGCCGCACGCGCTCGTGTGCGGCCGCACGGTTTTCGCCGGGGCGGCGTTCGAGAATCACGTCCTCCAGCGCCAGCGCCGCGCTGCTGATCGCCCCATAGCCGAAGGTTCCCGCCGCACCGCCGAGCCGGTGCGCGAGCGTCGCGATGTCTTTCAGGCGTCTTGCCTGCGCTTGGGTATCGAGCGTTCCCAGGGCATCGGCATGGCGGGCGAGCGCCGCCCGGTCGCCGGCGAGCCGGGCCGGGAACAGGCCGTCCGGGTCGAGCAGCGCGCGATCCACCGGCGCGGCCATCAGGCTTCGCCGGGCTTCAGTTCCACCAGCCGGTAGCCGATGCCCCGGCGCGTTTCGATGGTCGCCTCGGCGCCGGCCGAGCGCAGCGCCTGCCGCAGCTTGTAGACCTGCGCCTCGATCGAATTGGTGGAAACCTCGTCGTTGTAGCCGTAGAGCGCTTCCTCGATCATCCGCTTCGGCGTGACGTGGTTCTTGCGGCGCACCAGAAGCTCGAGCAACTGGAACTGCTTGAGCGGCAAGGGCAGGCTGCCGCCGGCGACCATCGCCTCCAGCGAGTCGCGATCGACGACGATATTGGCGACGGACAGGTGGTTGCCCTTCAGCCGCGACGGGCGCCGCAGCAGCGCGGCAACCCGGGCGCGCAGTTCGGGCACCGCGAAGGGCTTGACCAGATAGTCGTCGGCGCCGTTGGACAGGCCGGTCACCCTGTCCTCGACCCGGTTGCGGGCGGTCAGCACCAGGATCGGCGCCTCGATCATGCGGTTGCGCATGTCGCGCACCAGTTCCAGCCCGTCGCGGTCCGGCAGGCCGAGATCGACGATCATCAGGGCGTAGGCGGTATCGCGGGCCGCCATCAGCGCATCTTCCGCGAACTCGACGGAATCGACGGTGAAGCCCAACGACACCAGTTCGCGCCGCACCAGTTCCGTCAGGTCGCGGTCGTCGTCGACCACGAGGATGCGCGCCTGGAGCACGTCGGAAAATTCGTCGCTTTCGTCGGGCATCGTGCCGTTGGACACTCTGCCCGCAACATTCATCATGTCGCTCTGTCCCGGATGCGGTGCGCGATATTTGTGCTAGTCTTGTGAATAAAACACAAGAGGTTTACTGACTTCAGAGGCCATTGCAGGAGGACAATGCCGATGTCGGCCTCTATTTTGATCGCCGACGACGATCCCAACATCCTGCTCGCGCTGAGCTATCTCATGCGGCGGGAAGGCCACGCCGTGCGTACCGCGACCGACGGCCAGCAGACGCTGGACGCGGTTGCCGCGGCCGCGCCTGACCTCGTCCTGCTCGACGTGATGATGCCGAAGGCCAACGGCTACGATGTCTGCCGCACGCTTCGCGCCAGCCATGCCTATGACGCGGTGCGCATCGTCATGCTCACCGCCAAGGGACGCGAGGCGGACCAGCGCGCCGGGCTGGCGCTCGGCGCCGACGCCTATATCAGCAAGCCTTTCGCCATCGGCGACGTCATCGATTGCGTGGCGAGCGTGCTTGCCGGCAAGCCGAGGCCGGCCGCCGCCGGCATCTGCGACGGCTAGGCCCGCCGCGATGCTGCGCCGGACGGCAAAGCGGGACCGGCTGGTCGGACTGTTCATCGCCGGCGCCGTGCTCCTGAACCCGCCTATCCTCAACCTGGTCGGCGGCACGCTGTTCGGCTGGCCGGCGCTCTATCTCTACCTGTTCGCCGTATGGGCCGCCCTGATCGCGGCCACCGCGCTGATCGTCGAGAGGGGCGGCAGCGGCTCGGCCGGCCGCGGGCGCGCCGAGGATGGTGACCAGCCGTGAGCCAGCAGGTCATCATCATCGCCGCCGTCGCCTACCTGGCGCTGCTGTTCGCCGTCGCCTACCTGGCGGAGCACAGCACCGGGCGCTTTTCGCGGCTCACCGGCTCCAGCCTCGTCTACACGCTGTCGCTGGCGGTCTATTGCAGTTCCTGGACGTTCAACGGCGGCGTCGGCCGCGCCTCCATGTCCGGGCTCGACTTCCTGCCGATCTACCTCGGGCCGACGCTCGCCTTCCTCATCGGCCCGGTCATCATCCGAAAAATCCTGCGGGTCAGCCAGGCCAACCGCATCACCTCGATAGCGGACTTGATCGGCGCGCGCTTCAACAGCGGCGGGCTGGCGGCGCTTGTCACGGTCATCGCCGTGATCGGGCTGGTGCCCTATATCGCGCTGCAGCTCAAATCCATCTCGATCGGCTTCGCCGCGCTCAGCAGCAGCAGCGAGGCCGCCCACCCGATGATGCAGCCGCTCCTGGCCGACGGCGCGCTGTGGGCGGCCATCGTGCTCACCATCTTCGCCATGCTGTTCGGCAGCCGCAGCATTCATCCGGGCGAACACCACCCCGGCATGATGGTCGCCATCGCGCTCGAATCCATCCTCAAATTCGTCTGCCTGACCGCCATCGGCCTGTTCGTCGGCTATGGCCTGTTCCACGGTTTCGGCGACCTGTTCTCGCAGGCGATGGAGCGGCCCGAGATCAGCGCCCTGTTCGAATACGCGCCTAACCGCTACGGCTACAACTGGATCGCCATGACGCTCCTGGCCATGGTCTCGGTGTTCTGCCTGCCGCGCCAGTTCCAGGTGATGGTGGTGGAGAATGTCGACGAGCGGCATCTCAACCGCGCGCTCTGGCTGTTCCCACTCTACCTGCTCGCCATCAACCTGTTCGTGCTGCCGATCGCCATCGGCGGCCGGCTGCTGCTGCCGGCCGATACCGATCCGGACAACCTGGTGCTCACCCTGCCGCTGTCCACCGGCCAGCCCTTCCTGGCGCTGATCGCCTTTCTGGGCGGCCTGTCGGCCTCGGCCTCGATGGTGGTGGTGGAAACCACGGCGCTCAGCGTCATGGTCTGCAACGACGTGGTGATGCCGGCGCTGCTCCGGGTCAAGGCGCTGGGCCTCGCCCGCAAGTCCGACCTGACCAGCCTGTTATTGTGGGTGCGCCGCATCGTCATGATCGCGGTGATGGCGCTCGGCTATTTCTACATGCGCCACGACAGCGCCCAGTTCGCGCTGGTGTCGATCGGGCTGATGTCTTTCGTCGCCGTGGCCCAGTTCGCGCCGGCCATCGTCGGCGGCCTGTTCTGGCGCGGCGCCACCAAGGCCGGCGCCTTTGCCGGCATCTCCGCCGGCGTGCTGGTATGGGCCTATACGCTGCTTTTGCCTTCCTTCGCCCGCTCGGGCGCGTTCGAGATCGGCTTCGTCGCCGACGGGCCGCTGGGACTGGCGTTGCTGAAACCCTACGCGCTGTTCGGGCTTGCCGGCCTCGACCCGGTCACCCACAGCGCATTCTGGTCGCTGCTGGCGAATATCGGCGCCTTTCTCGGCGTGTCGCTCGCCGGCCGCCAGACGCCGATCGAGCAGGCGCGCGCCACCCTGTTCGTGGATACCGAAAACCTCGACGAGGTGGCGCAGATCTGGCGGCGCACCGCGCGCGTGCCCGACCTGATGTCGCTGGTGTCGCGCTTCCTCGGCCGCGAGAAGGCGGCGGCGGCCTTCGCCGGCTGGGCCCACGCGCGCGGCCTCGACCCGGCCACCGCCGTGCAGGCCGACGCCGAAACGGTGCTGTTCTACGAACGCCTGCTCGCAGGCGTCATCGGCGCCGCCTCGGCGCGCGTGCTGGTCAGCGCCATCGTCGAGGAAGAACAGCTCGGCGTCGACGAGATGATGCGCATCCTCGACGAGACGTCGCGGATCATCGAGGCCAACCGCCAGTTGGAGGAGAAGTCGCGCGCGCTGGAGACGGCGACCGCCGAACTGACCGAGGCCAATGCCCAGTTGCAGGTGCTCGACCGGATGAAGGACGACTTCGTCGCCACCGTCAACCACGAGTTGCGCACGCCGCTGGCCTCGATCCGCGCCTTTTCCGAGATTTTGCGCGACCATACCGACATGCCCGACACCGAGCGCAACGAGTTCCTGCGCATCGTGGTGACGGAATCCGAACGCCTGACCCGGCTCATCAACCAGTTGCTCGACCTCTCCAAGATCGAGGCGAGCGGCGCCATTCCGGCCAAGAGCGCCCTCGTCGACCTTGCCGCCGTGATCCGGGAATCCACCTCGGCCATGTACCAGGTGTTCGCGACGAGCGAGGTGGAGCTTGCGCTGCGCATCGAGGCCGACCCGGCGCTGGTGATGGGCGACCACGACCGTCTGGTCCAGGTGGTCATCAACCTGCTCGGCAATGCGGCGAAGTTCTCCCCCACGCGCGCCGGGCTCGCCACGCTGCGGCTCTACCGCATCGGCGGCGACTTCGAGATATCGGTGACCGACAACGGCCCCGGCATCCGTGCGGCCGACCGCGAGATCGTCTTCGAGCGCTTCCGCCAGCTCGGCGACACGATGAGCGAGAAGCCGAAAGGCGCCGGCCTCGGGCTGGCGATATCGCAACGCATCGTCGCCCAGCACGGCGGCCGCATCTGGGTGGAGGGCGCGCGCGGCGGCGGCGCAGTCTTCCGCGTGCGGCTGCCGGCGGCTCCGGCCTCCGTGCCGGCCGAAAAGACGCTGGCGACCGCGCCATGAGCGATTCCCCGCCACCCACGGATCGGCCGCAGGCGCTGACGGCGTTCTTCTCCCGCCCCGCGCTTGCCGTCGCCAGGGACCTGATCGGCGCGCGCCTTGCCATCGACGGCGTCGGCGGCATTATCGTGGAGACCGAGGCCTACGCGCCGGACGACCCGGCCTCGCACAGCTATGGCGGCATCAGGAACCGCAACCGCACGATGTTCGGGCCGCCGGCGCACGCCTATGTCTACCGCTCCTACGGCATCCACTGGTGCCTGAACTTCGTCTGCCTGCGCGGCCACGCCGTGCTCATCCGCGCGCTGGAGCCGGACACCGGCTTGGCGGCGATGGCCGAACGCCGCAACCTCGACCGGCCGCGCCTGCTGTGCTCCGGGCCGGGGCGGCTGTCGCAGGCGCTCGGCGTCGACAACTCGATGGACGGGCTGCCGCTCGACCGCCCACCGTTCTCGCTGACGCCGCCGACAGAGCCGGCCGGCATCGCCACCGGGCCGCGCATCGGCATCACGCGAGCCGTCGAGCAGCCGTGGCGATTCGGGCTGGCGGATTCCCCCTTCCTCAGCCGTCGCTTCTAGGCATTGCCCGCCGCCGCTGCTATGCGGAGACTTGTTTTGCCCGCGCAACCAGGCGACCGCCCTACGTGACTGCCCCGACGTTCGAAAAATTGCCCGGCCTGCCGGTCACCGAAGCGCTGCCGGCGCTGAAGCGGGCGCTTGCCGAAGGCAATGCCGCCGTGCTGGTGGCGCCGCCCGGCGCCGGCAAGACCACGCAGGTGCCGCTGGCGTTGCTCGACGCGCCGTGGCGGGGGGACGGCAAAATCGTGCTGCTGGAGCCGCGGCGGCTTGCCGCCCGCGCCGCCGCCCGCCGCATGGCCGCCCTTCTCGGCGAGGAGCCGGGGCAAACGGTGGGCTATGCCATGCGCATGGAAAACCGCACCTCGGCGCGCACGAAAATCCTCGTCGTTACCGAGGGCGTGTTTTCGCGCATGCTGCTCGACGACCCGGAATTGCCGGGGGTGGCCGCCGTCCTGTTCGACGAATTCCACGAGCGTTCGCTGGACGGCGACTTCGGCCTGGCGCTGGCGCTCGACGTGCAGGGCGCGCTGCGCCCCCACCTGCGCCTGCTGGTGATGTCGGCCACTCTCGACGGCGCGCGGGTGGCAGAACTGCTGCACGGTGCCCCGGTCATCGAAAGCGCCGGGCGCGCCTTCCCGGTCGATATCCGCTACGTCGAACGGCCGACGGGCGTGCCGGTCGAGGACACGATGGCGGGAGCGATCCGAACCGCCCTTGCCGAGGAGAAAGGCAGCCTGCTTGCCTTCCTGCCCGGCCAGCGCGAAATCCTGCGAACCGCCGAGCGGCTGGAGGGCCGGCTTGGCGGCGACACCGACATCGTGCCGCTCTACGGGTTGCTCGACGGCAAGGCGCAGGACGCCGCCATCAAGCCGCCGCCGGCCGGCCGGCGCAAGGTGGTGCTGGCCACCTCGATCGCGGAAACCTCCATCACCATCGACGGCGTGCGCGTCGTCATCGACAGCGGGCTTTCGCGGCTGCCGCGCTTCGAGCCGTCGAGCGGGCTGACGCGGCTGGAAACCGTGCGCGTCAGCAAGGCTTCGGCCGCGCAGCGTGCCGGCCGCGCCGGGCGCACGCAAGCCGGCGTCGCCATCCGCCTGTGGCGCGCCGAGCAGACGGCGGCGCTGCCTTCCTTCACGCCGCCCGAAATTCTCGAGGCCGACCTTTCCGGCCTCGTGCTCGACTGCGCCGCCTTCGGGGTCGCCGATCCGGCGTCGCTTTCCTTCCTTGACCCGCCGCCGGCCGCAGCCCTTGCCGAAGCGCGCACGCTGCTCGTCACGCTGGGCGCGATCGATCCCGCCGGCCGGCTGACCAGCCAGGGCGAAAGCATGCGCAAGCTGGCGCTGCCGGCGCGGCTCGCGCATATGGTGGCAAGGGCCGCCGAAGACGGGCTGGCGCTGCCGGCCGCCGACCTCGCGGTACTGCTGACGGAGCGCGGCCTCGGGGGCGACGCCGTCGATCTCGACCGGCGGCTGTCTCGCTTTCGCGACGAAAAATCCGCCCGCGCGCAGGCGGCTCGGCAGTTGGCCGGGCGGCTGGCGCGACAGGCGGGCGCCAGCCGGACCGACGGCCCCGCCTCGGCCGGGGCGCTGCTGCTCCATGCCTGGCCGGACCGTGTCGCCAAGGCGCGAGGAGAGCGCGGCCGCTTCGTGCTGGCCAACGGCTCGGGTGCGGCGCTGGACGCCGCCGAAGCGCTGGCCGGCGAGCCCTTCCTCGTCGTCGCCGACCTGACCGGCAAGGCCCAGAACGCCCGCATCACTGCAGCCGCCGCGGTGACCGAAGCGGAGATAAGGGCTGCGTTGGGCAAAGGCATCGAAACGCACCGGCAGACCCTGTTCGATCGCGACCGACGTGCGGTGCGCACGCGCGAGATCGAGCAGCTCGGCGCCATCACGCTGGCCGAGCGCATGCTGCCGGCTCCTTCGGGCGCCGAGGCGGACGCGGCCATCCTCGAGGCGCTGCGCGAATACGGGCTCGACCTCCTGCCTTGGGACAAGCCCGCGCTAGTCCTGCGTGCCCGCCTGTCCTGGCTGCATCGCGGCCTTGGCGCGCCGTGGCCGGATGTCTCGGATGCGGCCCTCACCGAGCGCCTGGACAACTGGCTGGCGCCGTTCCTGACCGGCGCGGCGAGTTTCGCCGCCATTTCTCCGGGCGCGCTTTCAGCCGGGCTCACGGCACTGGTGCCGCATGATCTGCAACGGCGAATCGACACGCTGGCCCCGACCCATTTCGACGCCCCCTCCGGCAGCCACGCGCCGATCCGCTATGACGCGGAAGGGCCGGTGCTGGCGATCCGCGTGCAGGAACTGTTCGGGCTCGACACGCATCCGTCGATCGCCGGCGGCATGGTGCCGCTGACGCTGGAACTACTCTCGCCGGCGCACCGTCCGATCCAGACCACGCGCGACCTGCCCGGCTTCTGGCGCGGCTCCTGGGCCGACGTGCGCACCGACATGCGCGGCCGCTATCCGCGCCATGTCTGGCCCGAAAATCCGCTCGAGGCCGCCGCTACCAGCCGCGCCAAGCCGCGCGGCCGCTAGAATTTTCCGCGCTATCCTATAAAAGCCGCGTGATGAGTGATTTCCAGCGCGCCCCCGACTTCCGGCAGAGCCAGCGGCTACGCCTCAACACGCTGATCCGGCTGCGCTGGCTGGCCATCGTCGGCCAGAGCATCACCGTCCTGGTGGTCGCCTACGGGCTCGAATTCCCGCTGCCGGTCGGCCCCTGCTTCGCGCTGATCGCCACCTCGGCCTGGCTCAACCTGGTGATGGCGTTCCGCTATCCGGCCGCCCACCGGCTGACGCCTCCGGCGGCGCTGGGCATCCTCATCTTCGACAGCCTGCAACTGGCCGGCCTGCTCTACATGACGGGCGGCCTCACCAACCCGTTCTCGCTGCTGCTGACGGTGCCGGTCGTCATTTCCGCCGCCTCGCTGCCGCTGCCGCTGACCGCCGTACTGGGCGCGCTGGTGATGGCGGCGGCGTCGTTCCTCGTGTTCTTCCATTTGCCGCTACCCTGGACCGAGGGCGCGACGCTGGTGGTGCCCTTCGTCTATGTCGCCGGCATGTGGGTGGCGGTGTTCTCGTCGATCTCCTTCACCGCCATCTATGCCTTCCGCGTCGCCGAGGAAGCGAGGCTCCTGGCCAACGCGCTCGCCGCCACCGAACTGGTGCTGCAACGCGAGCAGCACCTGTCGGCGCTCGACGGGCTGGCGGCCGCAGCCGCGCACGAACTCGGCACGCCGCTCGCCACCATCACGCTGGTCGCGCGCGAGATGGAAAAGGCGCTCGGCAACGAACCGAAATTCCGCGAGGACGTCACCCTGCTGCGCTCGCAGAGCGAGCGCTGCCGCGAGATCCTCAAGCGGCTGACCAGCCTGTCCTCCGAGGGCGAGCCGCAGCTTTCGCAGCTTCCGCTGACCTCGCTGATCGAGGAGGTGATCGCCCCGCATCGCGACTTCGGCATTTCGATCGAACTGGTTCCCGGCGAGCGGACCGGCCCCGAGCCGGTCGGGCGGCGCAATCCCGGCGTGCTCTACGGCCTCGGCAACCTCGTTGAAAACGCCGTCGATTTCGCGCAGGCCAAGGTCGTCATGCGCTGGGGCTGGAACGACAGCCGCATCACCCTTTCCATCGCCGACGACGGCCCCGGCTTTCCCGCCGAGATCATCGACCGCATCGGCGAGCCCTATATGTCCACCCGCCAGGGGGCGGAGCCGGGCGGCGGCCTCGGGCTTGGGCTGTTCATCGCCAAGACCCTGCTCGAACGCTCCGGCGCCAGCCTGTCCTTCAGCAACTCCAACGGCCCCGGCGAAGGCGCGGTGGTCGAGATCAGCTGGGCGCGCGCCAGTTTCACCAATCCGCAGGCGGCGGACGCGGCCCTGCTTGCAGGCGCATAGGACGACGCGCCCGAAGCGGCGGCATTGGACAAGCGCCGCGCGTAACTATATCTGCTTGAAAAGCTGACGGATAAAGCTGACAAACAAGGACAATGCGAGATGGACGGCGAAGAAGCCGCTGACGGCATGGTAACGGGCGAAGACACTTCCCTGCTGATCGTCGAGGACGACAAACCCTTCCTGACCCGGCTCGCCCGCGCGATGGAAACCCGGGGCTTCGTCGTCGACACGGCCGAAAGCGTGGAAGAGGCCGTCGGCAAGGCGCGCGCCAACCCGCCCGCCTACGCGGTCGTCGACATGCGGCTCGGCGACGGCAACGGCCTCGACGTGGTCGCCGCCATCCGCGAGAAACGCGCGGACGCCCGCACCGTCATCCTCACCGGCTACGGCAACATCGCCACCGCCGTGACGGCGGTGAAGCTCGGCGCCGTCGACTACCTGTCGAAGCCCGCCGATGCCGACGACGTGTTCGCGGCGCTGACCCGCACCGGCGAACGCGCCGCGCCGCCGGAAAACCCGATGTCGGCCGACCGCGTGCGCTGGGAGCATATCCAGCGCGTCTACGAGATGTGCGAACGCAACGTCTCGGAAACGGCACGCCGCCTCAACATGCACCGCCGCACCTTGCAGCGCATCCTGGCCAAGCGCGCGCCGCGCTGAGCGTTCCTGCCGCCTGCCGGCCGCCTCCCGGAGCGGTTCTGGTTTTCCAGAACGGGCAGAACCGCTCTACCTCTTTGTTACCCGCATTTCCGGACGCAAAACCGCTTCACGCTCTTGCTGGAAATGCCCTACTCGCTTTCGCCGTCGAGCGCTGGCACCGAAACCCCGGCCAGTTCCGCCGCCAGCAGACGGGCGGCCCCGGCGCGCGCGATGCGCAGCATCAACGCCTTGCGGGTGGCGGCGGCCAAGCGATGCTCCGGCGCCTCGCGTAAAATTTCCGCCCCGTAGCCGTCGGAAAGGATGAAGCCGCATTCGGACGGAAATATCTCCGCGGGCACGCCCGGATGGGTGGCGAAGAAGAAGCGGTCCGAATGCAGCCGGTAATCCGGCCATTTGCGGTCGACGCGAAAATCCTCGACCGAGGACTTGATCTCGATGATCCAGATGTCGCCCTTGGGCGTCAGCGCCACCAGGTCGGCGCGACGGCCGGTGGCCAGCGACAGTTCCGGCAGCACATGCGCGCCCATCTGCATCAACAGGCGCTGCACGCCGCGCCGCACCAGCAAGGCGCGCTCCGACTGGCGGCCGTCGAGAAGCGGGTTCTGGGGAATCGGTGAAACGATGGGCATGGCCGATCATGCCAGATTTTGTTCACGGTTTGAACCGGGTATTGAGAGGTGGCTTTCCCTGCGGCCAACGGGCGCAAGGATTCCCGAAAGCCGCTTTATTTTCGCCAAAGGCCTGTTTTCTGGTTGCCGCCCCATCGAAGAGCGGTCGTCGCCATGCATCGACATCCCCACGTCCTGAATGCGTCTTCCAACCTGCTCGGCATCTGCTTCGTCATCATCGGCGCCCTGAAATTCACCAAATCCGATGCCGGGTCCTTCGCCGACGAAACCGCGTGGGTGGCGGCGCTGATGTTCCTGGTCAGCATCACCGCTTCCTACATCGCCATCCGCAACGGCAATGCGAACAAATGGAAGAACATCGTCGCCGACGTGGCCTTCTTCTGCGGCCTGCTGGCGCTCTCGCTCTCCGTTTTCATCCTGGCTTTCACCTGATCCCGGAGCAGTCCGACGCCGAAGTGCCGGTTCAGGTCAGCCGATTTCCGCCACCGACTCCCGCTTGCGGGAAGCGGGCTTCGGCGCGTCGGCCTCGCCCGCCATTTCCTCCAGGATCGGGCAGTCCGGACGCTCGTCGCCGTGGCAGGCATGGACGAGCTTCTGCAACGTGGCGCGCATGGCCTGCAATTCGCGCAGCTTTTCCTCGATCGCCTCGACATGGGCGGCGGCGATCTGGCGGACATCGGCGCTGGCGCGGCTTCGATCGCGGTAGAGCGCCATCAGTTGCCGGCAATCGTCGATGGAAAAGCCGAGCCCGCGGGCGCGCTTCAGGAAGGCAAGGCGATGAATGTCGTCTACCGTATAGGCGCGATAGCCGTTGCCGGTCCGTTCGGGCCGGATCAGGCCGATCTCCTCGTAGTAGCGGATGGTCTTGGCCGGAAGCCCGGCACGGCGGGCGGCTTCACCGACATTCATGGCTCTGATCCCCGTTATCGCCTCGAATCGCACGATCGATTCCGTTTCACATTCCCGTGATGAGTGTTGTCAAAATACCACAGGTTGCGCTCTTAGGCCGCGCAGCATGGCGCATATAGGCAACCCCTGCTTGGCAGGCAACGGAAATGCTCGCATGAATGGCGGCGAAAACAAGGCTCGAATCGGGCCATCGATCGGGTGGAGCGTTGGTCTAATGCGCATGAAATCCCTTATCCTGGCCGCCGCCGCGGCAGCCATGCTTTCCGGCTGCACCAGCATCGGCCCGATGCAGGTCTTCACCAACGACTACGGCCCGGTGACCGATGCCGGCTACCAGCTGCCGCGCATCCCGATCGAAAAGGTGCCGCAGAAATACCGACGCCAGGTGGTCCGCTACGACACCGCGGAAAAGCCCGGCACCATCGTCGTCGATACCGCCAACAAGTTCCTCTATTTCGTCATGCCTGAAGGCAAGGCGATGCGCTACGGCATCGGCGTCGGCCGCGAAGGCTTCGAGTGGCACGGCACGGCGCGGGTGGCGCTGAAGCGCGAGTGGCCGACCTGGACGCCGCCGGCCGCCATGATCAAGCGCCAGCCCGAACTGAAGAAGTGGGCCGGCGGCATGCCGCCGGGCCTGACCAACCCGCTCGGCGCGCGCGCGCTCTACCTGTTCAACAAGGGCGGCGATTCGGGGTACCGTCTGCACGGCAGCCCGGAATGGAACTCGATCGGCCACGCCATGTCGTCAGGCTGCGTGCGCCTGATGAACCAGGACATCATCGACCTCTACAACCGTGCCGAGGTCGGCGCCAAGGTCATCGTCCAGTAAAGCTTTTATACGCGGGCCGTCCAGGCAACACATTAGGACGTCCAACAGAAAAACCGGGCTCTTTGGCCCGGTTTTTTGTTTCTCGATAATTGTGCGACCAGAGCGCGTTCGCGCTCCGAAGGCTTACGCCACCTGCTCGACCTGCTCCACCTCGGGCACGAAGTGGCGCAACAGGTTCTGGATGCCGTGCTTCAGCGTCGCCGTCGAGGACGGACAGCCGGCGCACGAGCCCTTCATGTGCAGGAACACGGTGCCGTTCTGGAAGCCACGGAAGGTGATGTCGCCGCCGTCCTGCGCCACCGCCGGGCGCACCCGCGTGTCGAGCAGTTCCTTGATGGTGAGCACCAGTTCCTCGTCGGCCTTGTCGTAGAATTCGCTGGTCTCGCTGGTTTCGAGCGCCGGGCCGGCATGGGCCATCACCGGGGCGCCCGACATGAAATGCTCCATGATGGCGCCGAGAATGGCCGGCTTCAGGTGCTGCCAGTCGGGGCCGTCCTTGGTAACGGTGATGAAGTCGTAGCCGAAGAAGACGCCGGTCACGCCATCGATCGCGAACAGGCGGCCGGCCAGCGGCGAGGCCTCGGCCGCACTTGCCGCGTCGCGGAAATCGGCGGTGCCCTCACGCAGCACTTCCTTGCCGGGCAGGAATTTCAGCGTCGCCGGATTGGGAGTCGTTTCCGTCTGGATGAACATGGCTGTCTCCGTGCCCGAATGACCCTGCGGGCGAGTAGTTTGGAATAATTCTAATTAGGCCTTGCAGGCCCGATATTCAAGCAAAACCGCCGATGACCGTTCGAAGCGGCGCGGATTCAGCCAAGGCTGGTGATTTCGTCGTCCGACAGGTTCTGCGGCACCACGGTCACCGGGATCGGGAAGGCGGCGCCCTTGCCGACCACCGAGGCCACCAGCGGGCCGGGTCCCTCCTTGGCGGCGCTGGCGCCAAGCACGAGGATGGCGATGTCCTGGTCCTCCTCGATGACCTTGTGGACCTCCTCCACCGTCTTGCCCTCGCGCACCACCAGTTCCGGCTCGATTCCGAATTTCTCGCGGATTTTGGTGGCGTAGCCGTCGAGCATGGTGCGCGCTGTGGCGTTGGCCTCGTCACGCATGATCTTTTCCACGCCCAGCCAATGCTGGAAGTCGTCCGGCTCGATCACGTAGAGCAGGACCAGCACGCCGTTGGTGCTTTTCATGCGCTGCGCGGCATAGGCCGCGGCGCGCTCGCACTCCGGCGTATCGTCGATGATCACCAGAAACTTGCGGCGATGACCCGCTTCGCGGCTGAGGCGTTTGGAGACCATGCTCACCCTTATCGATGGAGTTTCCGCGCTGTAATCTGCCACCGGCGGCGCCCGGCAGCAAGCGCCGGACGCAGTGCCGATGCGAAGGTCAACCCTGCAGCAGCCCGATGATGTCGCGCACGTCCTTCATGGTCGCCTCGGCCAGCTTGCCGGCGCGCTCGCCGCCGTCCCTCAAAACGCCGTCGACATAGGCGCGGTCGGCCGAGATGCGGCGCATTTCGACGGCGATCGGGGCGAGTTTTTCCACCGCCAGGTCGGCCAGCGCTGTCTTGAAGGCGGAAAACTGCTGGCCGCCGAATTCCTTCAGCACCGCCTGCTTCGACGTTTCGGCGAGGCCGGCATAGATGCCGACGAGGTTTTCGGCCTCGGGACGCCCGGCAAGGCCGTCGACCTCGGACGGCAGCGCCTCCGGATCGGTCTTGGCCTTCTTGATCTTCCTGGCGATGGTCTCGGCGTCGTCGGTGAGATTGATGCGCGACAGGTCCGACGGGTCGGACTTCGACATCTTCTTGGAGCCGTCGCGCAGGCTCATGATGCGCGCCGCCGGGCCGCCGATGACGGGCTCGGTGATCGGGAAATAGCCGTTCACCGTCTCGTCGCCGACCTGCATTTCCACACCGAGGCCGAGCTCGGCGATGCGGCTGGAAAAATCGTTGTTGAACTTCTGGGCGATGTCGCGCGTCAGCTCCAGGTGCTGCTTCTGGTCGTCGCCGACCGGCACATGGGTGGCGCGGTAGACGAGGATGTCGGCCGCCATCAGGCTCGGATAGGCGAGCAGGCCGAGCGAGGCGTTCTCGCGGTCCTTGCCGGCCTTGTCCTTGAACTGCGTCATGCGATTCATCCAGCCGATGCGCGCCACGCAGTTGAAGATCCACGCCAGCTCGGCGTGCTGCATGACCCGGCTCTGGTTGAAGACGATGTGCTTCTTCGGGTCGATGCCGGAGGCCAGGAACGCGGCGGTGATGGCGCGCGTCTGTTCGGCAAGGTCTTCATGTACCAGTTGCGCCGTCAGCGAGTGCAGGTCGACGACGCAGTAGATGCAGTCGTTCGTCTCCTGCAGGGCGACGAATTTCCGGATCGCGCCGAGATAGTTGCCGAGATGCAGGTTGCCGGTGGGCTGGACGCCCGAGAAAACCAGCGGCTTGAAGGGGGAAGGCTCAGTCATGATCAGTGTCCTGGCTTGTGGAGGGCCGTTTCGCGCGCGGCGAAATTCGAGGGGGCTTATGGATCAGGCGCGGACCGCGATCAAGAGGCTGGATCGCCGTCGACAGGGGATGAGGCAGACGGGACCGGCGCGCCGCGGCGGCGCATGCTGCGCCGGACCATGCCGAGGTCGGCGCCGCCGATGGCGAAGGCGAGCGCGAAATAAAGCACCATGCCGCCAAGACACAGCAGGCCGAGCGCCGTCGCCTTGACCACCAGCGGGGAACCGGAGGCAAGGTACGGAGCCAGCGCATGTGAGCCGAACCAGAGTGCCGCGCCCATCAGGGCCGAAGCGAGCACCAGGCGCGGGATGCGCCGTATCAGCGCCTCCTCCCTGCCCCAATGGCCGCGCCGCACCAGGACCACCAGCAGCATCAGCGCGTTGACCCAGCCGGCGACGCTCGAGGCTGTGGCGATGCCCGGCGCGCCCATGGAGGGAAACAGCGCCAGCGCCAGCGCCACGTTCACCGCCACCGAAATCGCCGCGAAGACCATCGGCGTGCGGGTGTCCTCGCGCGCGAAATAACCTGGCGTGAAGGCCTTGATCAGCACGAAGGCGGGCAGGCCGAGGCCGAAGATGGCCAGGATGGCGGCGACCGTCGGCGTCGAGTTGCTGGCGGCGAAGGCGCCGCGCTCGTACAGCAGGCGCACGATCGGCTCGGAAATGACCGTGAGCGCCGCCGCCGCCGGCAGGGTCAGGAACAGGGTGAACTCGACAGAGCGGTTCTGCAGGTTGGCCGCCTCGGTGGCATGGCCGGCCTTCAGCGCCCGCGACAGTTCCGGCAAGAGCACCATCGCCACGGCGATGCCGACGACGCCGAGCGGCAGCTGGTAGACGCGGTCGGCCAGCGCCAGCGAGGAGACGGCGCTAGCCTGGGTGGAGGCGATGGCGGTGCCGATCAGCTGGTTGATCTGGGTGATGCCGCCGGTGATCGCCGCCGGGAAGGCGAGCCACAAAAGGCGCTTGACGTTCTGCGTCATGCGCGGACGGCGGAAACCGATGGAAATGCCGGCGTGACGTACCGCGATCCACACGATCGCCAGTTGCACCACGCCCGCCGCCATCACGCCCCAGGCCATCCAGTAGCCGACGCTGAGACCGTCGGCGCCGGCGTGCCAGGCATAATAGAGGACGCCGATCAGGATGACGTTGAGGAAGACGGGAGCGACGGCGGCCGCGAAATAACGGCGCAGCGAGTTCAGCATGCCGGCCATCATGGCGCCCAGCGACATGCACATCAGGTAGGGGAACATGATCGCCGCCAGCGCCACCGTCAGGTTGTATTTCTGCGGATCGCCGGTGAATCCGGGGGCGATGATGGTGCTGACCAGGAACGGCATCGCCAGTTCCATGGCGATGGTGATGAAGATCAGCACCGTGAACAGGACGCCGAACACTTCTTCCGAGAAGCGGCGGGCGCCGTCATGGCCGCCGGCCTCGATCTCCTTGGCGAACAGCGGCACGAAGGCGGTGTTGAACGCGCCTTCGGCAAACAGCCGGCGAAAGGTGTTGGGAAACTGGAAGGCGGCGTAGAAGGCATCCGCCACCGGCCCGGTGCCGAGCGCCGCCGCCATCAGCATCTCGCGGGTGAAGCCGAGCACGCGGCTCATCAGCGTGCCGGAAGCAACCGTCGCGAATTTTTTGATGAGGCTCATGCCGAAACCTCCGAGGGATTACGGGGCGGCAGCCCCCCACCCCCGCCCCCTCCCCACAAGGGGGAGGGAGATTTTACAGCAGCATAGCGGCGACTTGCGCCGGCAATTTTTCGAGAAAAGCGGGTGTGCCGGCGTTCCCCTCCCCCTTGTGGGGAGGGGTCAGGGGTGGGGGGATTGCGGTCCGTGACGGACGCGACGGCCCTACCCCTGCGCGCAGGGGTCAGGGATGGGGGCAAGGCACCGAAAAGGATCGGAAAGGGACGCAATCTCAATTCTACTCCGCTGCCGCCTTCGTCCTGGCCAGGCCCGTGCCGTCCAGCGTGGCGACGAGTTTCTCCACGATCGCCTTTTCGCGCGCCGGGTTCTCGATCTTCTGGCCGGTCAGGTCGGTGACATAGAAGGTATCGATGACCTTTTCGCCGAAAGTGGTGATGTGGGCCGAGGCGATGTCGAGCGACAGGTCCGACAGCGCGCCGGTGATCTCCGACAGAAGCCCCGGCCGATCCAGCCCCTCGACCTCGATGACGGAAAAGCGGTTGGACAGCGCGTTGCGAATCTCGGCGCGCGGCGGAATGCGGAACGTCTTCTGGCCGCGCCTGGGCTTGGTGCGTTTCTCGATGATCTCCGGCAGATAGCTTTTTCCGGAAAGCGCATCCTCGATCAGCTTGCCGACGCGCGTCGAGCGCCGGCGCTCGTCCTCGTCGAGCTCGAACTCGCGGTTGATCAGGATGGTGTCGAGCGCGCGGCCGTCCGCCGTAGTAAAGACCTGCGCATCGACGATGTTGGCGCCGGCGGCGGCACAGGCGCCGGCGATGACCGACAGCAGGCGCGGATGGTCCTGCGCCAGCACGGTGATCTCGGTGACCGCCTCGAACTGGTGCGGCCTGACCATGGTGTCGAGGCTTCTCCTGGCCGCATCGGCCTGGCGGATGAACTCGGCGTGGCGCACCTGGTCGGCAAGGTCCACGGTCAGCAGGTAGTTCTGGTAGTGCAGCGCGACGATGCGGTCGCGCTCCGCCTGCGGCCAGTGGCCGAGTGCCTCGCGCAGCGCATCGCGCGCGGCCGTCGTGCGGTCGGCGCGCGACATTTCGGAAAAGCCGCCGGTCAAAAGCAGCTCGGTCTCGAAATAGAGCGTGCGCAGTAGCTGGCCCTTCCAGCCATTCCACACGCCCGGTCCGACACCACGAATATCGCAGACGGTGAGAACCAGGAGCAGCTTCAGCCGCTCGACCGACTGCACCACCGAGGCGAAATCCTCGATCGTCTTGCGGTCGTTGAGGTCGCGCGTCTGCGCCGTCATCGACATCAGGAGATGATGTTCGATCAGCCAGGCGACGGTCCCGGTATCGGCGGCGGAAAGCCCCATATGCGGGCAGATGCGCCGCGCGATGCGGGCGCCGGCCACCGAATGGTCCTCCAGCCGCCCCTTGGCAATGTCGTGCAGCAGCACGGCGACATAGAGCGCGTCACGGCTTTTCTTCAGCCCCGGCATCAGCGAATGCGACAGCGGATGGACTTTTGCATCGTCGCCGCGCTCGATCTCGGACAGCACGCCGATGCAGCGGATCAGGTGCTCGTCCACCGTGTAGTGGTGGTACATCGAGAACTGCATCATGGCGACGATCTTGCCGAAATCGGGGATCAGCCGGCCCAGAAGGCCCGCCTCGTTCATGCGGCGCAGGTTGAGTTCGGGATCGCGGTCCGAGGTCAGGATATCGAGGAAAAGCCTGTTCGCCTCGGGATCGCGCCGCAGCGCCCGGTCGACAAGGCCGAGCGAGCGGGTGAGAAGCTTGAGCGCATGCGGGTGGAACTCCATCGCGTGCTTGTCGGCGAACCAGAACAGCCGGAGAAGATTCACCGGATCGCGCTCGAACACCTGGTCGTCAGCGACATTGAGGCGATGGTTGTCGACGATGAAATCGCTGGTGCCGGCAAGCTTGCGCTTGCGGCGCGAGAAGCCGCCGATGATGCGGTCGAAGCCGGGCACGTACTTCGCCTGCTCCTCCTCCAGCGCGGCGCAAAAGATGCGGGTCAGGTCACCGACATTCTTGGCGACGAGGAAGTAATGCTTCATGAAGCGCTCGACCGCCGAAAGGCCGGGATGGCTGGTATAGCCGAGCCGCTCGGCGATATCGCGCTGGATGTCGAAATGCAGGCGCTCCTCCGCCTTGCCGGTGAGGAAGTGCATGTGGCAGCGCACCGCCCACAGGAAATCCTCGGCCTTGCGGAACAGGTTGTATTCAGCCTGCGTAAAGACCCCCTTGCCGACCAGTTCCTCGGCGGTGCGTACGCGGTAGAAGTATTTCCCGATCCAGAACAGCGTATGCAGGTCGCGCAGGCCGCCCTTGCCGTCCTTGACGTTGGGTTCGACCAGGTAGCGGCTCTCGCCGGCCTTGGCGTGGCGGGTATCGCGCTCGGCAAGCTTGGCCTGCACATATTCCGGGCCGGTCGTGGATACCAGTTCGCGGTCGAAACGGTGCTCCAGCGTCTGGAAAAGCTTGCCGTCGCCGCAGACCAGCCGCGCCTCGAGCAGGGCCGTGCGGATGGTGATGTCCTCGCGCGCCAGCCGCAGGCATTCCTCGACGGTGCGGGTGGCGTGGCCGACCTTCAGCCGCATGTCCCACAGCAGATAGAGCATGGTTTCGGCGGCAGCGGCCGCCGCCGGGGCCTTGCCCTGCGGGAGCAGGAACAGGAGGTCGATGTCGGAACCCGGCGCCAGCGTGCCGCGGCCGTAGCCGCCGACGGCGACGACCGCCATGCTTTCGCCCCCGCCGGAGACGCAGGCGTAAAGCGCGCCGATGATCTCATCCATGACATGGCAAAGGCGGATGGCGCAGGCCGAGCCGCTGCCATCAGCCTTCAGCAATTCCTCCACCCTGCCGAAGGCTTCCGCCTTGCGCTCCTTGAGCAGGTGAAGGGCCGCCGCCCTCGCCTGCGGCTGCGTAAGCCCGCCGTCGCCGGCCATTGCCGCGAGATCTGCGCGCAGGGCGTGGCCGTCGATCAGTTCGTCGAGCTTCAGGGGTAGTTTCGCCATAGGCCGCGCGGGTGCCGTTTCGGGAAGTGCCTTATCGGGCGCGTCTATAGCGTGTTTTGGGGGCCATGGGTATGGGGCCCAGCCCCAAGCGGCGGCGAAGAGGCTCGCCTTAGATTTCTTGTCCGAAGGCCTCTTGACCTTCCAGTTGCTGGAAGCCCTACCTTCGATCGAAATCGAGATTCCGCATCGTTTCGAGGACCGCAATGGCGAACCACGACCACCACCATGATCACCACCACGCCCAGGGCGGAACCGGCTCCTGCTGTTCCGCGCGCGCCGCAGCGCCGGCCGACGAAGCCGTGACCCGCGATCCCGTCTGCGGCATGACCGTCGACCCGAACGCCGGCAAGCCGAGCGCGGAGCACGGCGGGCGCGTCTTTCATTTCTGCAGCGAAGGCTGCCGGACCAAATTCACCGCCCACCCGGAAAGCTATCTGACCGCCGAAGACCCGGTCTGCGGCATGAAGGTCGACCGCGCCACGGCCCGGCATTTCCTCAGGCACGAGGGCGAAAAATTCTATTTCTGCTCGCAGGGCTGCCTCGACAAGTTCCAGGCCGACCCGGAAAAATACCGAAACGGCCGGCCTGCGCCCACCCCGGCGCCGAAGGGCACGAAATACACCTGCCCGATGCACCCCGAAATCGTGCGCGACGGTCCCGGCGACTGCCCGATCTGCGGCATGGCGCTGGAGCCGATGGGGGTGCCGACCGGCGAGGAAGGCCCCAACCCCGAACTGGTCGATTTTTCGCGCCGCTTCTGGGTGAGCGCGGCGCTGTCGATCCCGCTGCTCGTCCTGTCAATGGGGCCGATGCTCGGGCTGCCGGTGCGCGATCTGGTCGGCGAACCGGCTGCCACCTGGATCGAGCTGGCGCTGGCCAGCCCGGTGGTGCTGTGGGCGGCGATCCCGTTCTTCCGGCGCGGCTGGCAATCCATCCTCAACCGCAGCCCGAACATGTGGACGCTGATCTCGCTCGGCGTCGGCGCCGCCTATCTCTACAGCGTGGTGGCCACGCTGTTCCCCGGCCTTTTCCCACATGCGTTCCGGGGCCATGGCGGCGCCGTCCCGGTCTATTTCGAGGCCTCGGCGGTCATCGTGGCGCTGGTCTTCCTCGGCCAGGTGCTGGAACTCAGGGCCCGCGAAAAGACCGGCTCGGCCATCCGCGCGCTGCTCGACCTCGCCCCGAAGACCGCGCGGCGCATAGGATCGGACGGCAGCGAAACGGATGTCGCGCTGGACAGCGTGCGCGAAGGCGACCTCCTGCGCATCCGCCCGGGCGAAGCCGTGCCGGTGGACGGCACCGTCACGGACGGACGCTCGGCGGTGGACGAATCGATGATCACCGGCGAGCCGCTGCCGGTGGGCAAGGCGGCGGGCGACCCGGTCACCGGCGGCACCCTCAACCGCAACGGCACGCTGGTGATGCGGGCCGAACGAGTCGGCTCCGAAACGACCCTTGCGCGCATCGTTGATCTGGTCGCCAAGGCGCAGCGCAGCCGGGCGCCGATCCAGGGGCTGGCCGACCGTGTTTCCTTCTACTTCGTCCCGGCCGTGGTGCTGGTCGCCATCGTGGCGTTCATCGCCTGGGCGCTGTTCGGACCGGAGCCGAGGCTGGTCTTCGCCCTCGTCTCGGCGGTGTCGGTGCTGATCATCGCCTGTCCCTGTGCGCTCGGGCTGGCGACGCCGATGTCGATCATGACCGCGACCGGGCGCGGCGCACAGGCCGGCGTGCTGGTCAAGGAAGCGGCGGCGCTGGAACGCTTCGCCGCCGTCGATACGCTGATCGTCGATAAGACCGGGACGCTGACCGAAGGCCGCCCGACGCTGACCGACGTGGTCGCGCTCGACGGCTTCGGCGAGGACGAGGTGCTGTCGCTCGCCGCCGCCATCGAACAGGGTTCGGAGCATCCGCTAGCCGACGCCATCGTGCAGGGGGCGAGAGAGCGCAAGCTGACGTTTTCTGCCGCCGACGGTTTCGAGGCCGTCAACGGCAAGGGGGTGACCGGCAAGGTCGGCGGCCGCGCGGTGCTGCTCGGCAATGCGCGCTTCCTCGAAGAGGAGGGCGTCGATACGACCCGGCTCGCCGGGCAGGCCGACGCCTTGCGCGCGGACGGCCGCTCGGCCGTGCTGGTTGCCATCGACGGCAAGGCGGCCGGCATCGTCGCCGTGTCCGATCCGATCAAGGCGACCGCCGCGCAGGCGATCAAGGCGCTGCACGAACAGGGCCTCACCATCATCATGGCGACCGGCGACAACGAGCGCACGGCGCAGGCGATCGCCGCCAAGCTCGGCATCGACCGGGTGCAGGCCGGGCTGCTGCCGGAATCGAAAGCCCGGCTGATCGAGGAGCTTCAGGCAAAGGGAGCCGTGGTGGCGATGGCCGGCGACGGCATCAACGACGCCCCGGCGCTCAGCACTGCCGATGTCGGCATCGCCATGGGCACCGGCGCCGATGTGGCGCTGGAAAGCGCCGGCATCACGCTGCTCAAGGGCGATCTCACCGGCATCGTGCGGGCGCGCCGGCTGGCGCAGGCGACCATCGGCAACATTCGCCAGAACCTCGTCTTCGCCTTCCTCTACAACGCGCTCGGCGTGCCGGTGGCCGCCGGCGTGCTCTACCCCCTGACCGGCACGCTGCTGTCGCCGATGCTGGCGGCCACGGCGATGAGCCTGTCGTCGGTGTCGGTCATCGCGAACGCGTTACGGCTCAGGACATTGAAACTCTGAACGCCTTTTCCAGATAGACTCCAAAGGAGAATTCCCATGCGTATGACCCGCAAAATCCTGCTCGCGCCGATGGCCGCCGTCGCGCTGCTGGGCGCGCAGCTCGCCGGCATGCCGGCGCAATCGGCACAGATGAACCATGACATGGCCGCCGCAGCGACCGACGATCCGGCCGCCGGCTACCAGGCGGCGATGGACAAGATGCACCGCGATATGATGGCCATGCAGTACACCGGAAACGCCGACGCCGACTTCGTGCGCGCCATGATCCCGCATCACCAGGCAGCCATCGACATGGCCAAGGTGCTGCTCGACCATGGCAAGGATCCGGACCTGCGCAAGCTGGCGCAAAACATCATCACGGCGCAGGAAAAGGAAATAACGGAAATGGAAGACTGGCTGGACGCGCATCCGGGAAAATAGGCGGCCACACGGCCTGCCTTCCCCCGGCGGCAAATGCCGGGTGAAGCAGGCCGGACACAGAATCCTCCCAATACTGGCTCAAATCCCGTCATGCGGTATCCTTGATCCCACTGCCGCCTGACGAAGGAGCCACCGATGCCGATCCGAACCACCACCCTGCCCAGCGGCGAGGCCGTGCCGGTCCTCGGCCAGGGCACCTGGCACATGGGCGAGGACAGGAGCCGCTTCGCCGAGGAAGTGGCGGCGCTGCGGCTCGGTCTCGACCTCGGCCTGACGCTGATCGACACGGCGGAAATGTACGGCAACGCCGAATCCGTGGTCGGCGAGGCCATCGCCGGCCATCGCGATTCAACCTTCATCGTCTCCAAGGTACTGCCGTCCAACGCCTCGCGCTCGGGCACGGTGGCGGCCTGCGAACGCAGCCTGAAGCGGCTCGGCACCGATCGCATCGACCTCTACCTGCTGCATTGGCGCGGCGGCGTGCCGCTGCGCGAGACGGTGGAAGCGCTCGAGGCGTTGAAGGCGGCGGGAAAAATCCGTCATTGGGGCGTGTCCAATTTCGACACCGACGATATGGAAGAACTGGCGGCCTTGCCCGCCGGCGGGAACTGCCAGACCAACCAGGTACTCTACAACCTCACCCGGCGCGGGCCGGAATTCGACCTTCTGCCGTGGTGCCGGCAGCGCGGCATGCCCATCATGGCCTATTCGCCGGTGGAACAGGGGCGGCTGGCGCGCGGCGGCAAGCTGGACGCCATCGCCGCCCGCCACGGCGCGACCGCGGCACAGATCGCCCTGGCCTGGACGATGGCCCGGCCGGGTGTCATCGCCATTCCCAAGGCGGTCCGAGCCGAGCATATCCGACAGAACGTCGCTGCGCTCGACATCAAGCTCGCGCCTGAAGATCTCGCCGAACTCGACCGGCTGTTCGCGCCGCCGCCGCGCAGGCAGCCGCTGGAGATGATCTGAACACGAGTCTGAAACCGAACCGGGCGCCGGCGGCCCCTCAGACCGCAAGCCTTGTCCTTGCCTGCCCCAGCGCGCGCGAGAACACGGCCGTATCGTCGAAGGCGCGCGACAGGGTCAGCGCGCCCTGGATGGCCGCGACCGTATCCTCGGCAAGCTGGTCGGCTTCAGGCTTGTCGCGGCCGCCGCGTTGCAGTGCTGCGCTGAGATGCGCGACCCAGGAGCCGAAATAGGCCCTTATCTCGGTAACGAAACGATTCCTGGAATCATCCAGCGCAAAGGCCCCGACCAGGCAGACGCGGCCGCCCGACTGGAAATAGAGGTCGGTGGCGTCGAGCATGCGGCCGATGCCGGCGGCGGGTTGGCCTTCGTCCCGCAGGGGCGCGAACACGTTTTCCTCGAACCATGCGGCGATGTGGGCGAGCACGGCGGCGGCCATCTCTTCCTTGCCGCCGGGAAAGAAGTTGTAGAGGCTGCCCTTGCCCAGCCCCGTCGCCTGCCCGATCCGCGTCAGGCTGGCGCCCTCATAGCCATGTTCGCGAAACACCTCGGCGATGCGGGCGATCAGTTTCTCGGCTTCGGCGGTGTCTGCGCGCATGCGCTCCTAGAGCGTCAGGACGCTCTATCCCTTTGTTGGAGCATTATCTTTTTGCAAAAACCGCGATGCACTTTTCGGGATCATGCTCTACAGGTCCAGTTCGGAAAGGCCGGGGTGATCGTCGGGACGGCGGCCGAGCGGCCAGAAAAACTTGCGCTCGCTTTCCCTGATCGGCAAGTCGTTGATGCTGGCATGGCGGCGGTACATCAGCCCCTCCGCATTGAACTCCCAGTTCTCGTTGCCGTAGGAGCGGAACCAGTGGCCGCCATCGTCGTGCCATTCATAGGCAAAGCGGATGGCGATGCGATTGTCATGCGAACTCCACACTTCCTTGATCAGGCGGTAGTCGAGCTCGCGCACCCATTTGCGGCGCAGGAACGCGACGATCTCGGCGTGGCCGGTGACGAATTCAGCACGGTTGCGCCAGATGCTGTCCTCGGTATAGCCCGACGCCACCTTTTCCGGGTCGCGCCCGTTCCAGGCGTCTTCGGCCAGCCGCGCCTTCTGCGCGGCGGATTCGGGAGTGAAGGGCGGAAGCGGCGGGCGGCTCATGATTGTGTTGCTCCATCATTTATGGCCGCGACGCGGTCGACGGATGGTTTGTACCGTTCGGTACAAACCTCGTCAACAATGATCTGACCGCCGGCGCCTACAGCTCTTCGGCGCGCAACTGCTCGGCGCTCCTGGAGGAAAGCAGGCCCGGCGGCACGTCGAACACCGTCTTTGCGCCATACTGCCCCATGGCGTGCAGCCGATGGACGGCGCGGGCATAGGCCACCAGCACGCTGGCGGTGAACTCGGGATTGCTGCGGAGCTTCAGCGCATATTCGACGACCTGGGCGTTGCCGGCCGAAGTGTTGCCGCTGCGGATGACGAAGCCGCCATGCCCCATCGCCCGGTGGTCGCGCGCCAGTTCCTCCGCGCTGATGAAATGCACCGTGGTGTCGTAGGCGTCGAAATAGTGCGGCATGGTGACGATGGCGTCGCGCACCCGCTCGGCGTCGGCGCCTTCCTCCAGCACGACGAAGCACTCGCGCGTGTGCTTCTCGCGCGTGGACAGGACCGGCCGTTCGGCGCGGCGCACCCGTTCCACCGCTTCCTCGACCGGGCGCGTATACTGGACGGCGTCGGCAACGCCGTCGACGCGGCGCACGGCATCCGAATGCCCCTGGCTGAGCCCGTCGCCCCAGAAGGTGTAGGTGGCGCCGTCCGGCAGCAGCGCCTCGCTCATGACCCGGTTGATGGAAAACATGCCGGGGTCCCAGCCGGCCGAAATCAGCGCCGTGCGGCTGTTTTCCCGGGCAGGCGCATCCACGGCGGCGAAATATTCGGGGATGCGGGCATGCGTGTCGAAGCTGTCCACGGTGTTGAACAGCGCCGCCAGTTGCGGCCCCTGCACGGGCAGGTCCTCCTTGGAACCGCCGCACAGGATCAGCACGTGGATGCGGTCGGTATGGCCGGGCAGCGCTTCCATGCCGAAAACCGGCGTGGCGGCCTGCAGCGGCTTGAGCTGCTCCGGGGGCCGCCGGCTGTAGATGCCGGCAAGCTCCATGTCGGCGTTCCTGGCGACGGCCGCCTCGACGCCGCGCCCGAGATTGCCGTGGCCGGCGATGGCGATCCTGATCCGTTCAGCCATGATGACTGTCCCTTCCTGGTTTCTTCGATGATTTTCCGGGGATAAGATTACAGCTCGGCCAGGCCCTTCAGCCGATAGAGCGTTTCCAGCGCCTCGCGCGGCGTCATCTCGTCGAGGTTGAGCGCGGCGAGCGCTTCGCCCACCGCATCGCTCTTCGCCGGCTTCGGTGCCTCGCGCCGGGCGGCGACGGAAAACAGCGGCAGGTCGTCCACCAGCCGCTCGGCCTTGCCCGAGACTTCGCCTTCCTCGAGCTGGCGCAGCACCTCGCGGGCGCGCGCCACCACAGCCTCAGGCAGGCCGGCCAGCCGCGCCACCTGCACGCCATAGCTGCGGTCCGCGGCGCCCTTGCCGACCTCGTGCAGGAACACCACGTCGCCTTCCCACTCCTTCACCCGCATGGTGACGTTGTGGAGCCGCGACAGCTTTCCGGCCAGCGCCGTCATCTCGTGGAAATGCGTGGCGAAGATCGCGCGGCAGCGGTTCTTCTCGTGCAGATATTCCACCGCCGCCCAGGCGATGGAGAGGCCGTCGAAGGTGGCGGTGCCGCGCCCGATCTCGTCGAGGATGACCAGCGCCCGCTCGCCTGCCTGGTTGAGGATCGCCGCCGTCTCGACCATCTCGACCATGAAGGTGGAGCGGCCCCGCGCCAGGTCGTCGGAGGCGCCGACGCGCGAAAACAGCCGGTCGACGACGCCGATACGGGCGCTCGTGGCCGGCACGTAGGAGCCGGTCTGGGCAAGGATGGCGATCAGCGCGTTCTGGCGCAGGAAGGTCGACTTGCCGCCCATGTTGGGGCCGGTCAAAAGCCAGATCGCCCCGGCCTGCTTGCCCCCTTGGGCATCGCCCTCCGGCGAGAGGTCGCAGTCGTTGGCGACGAACGGCGCTTCGGCGGCGCGGCGCAGCGCCTGCTCGACCACCGGATGGCGACCGCCGACGATGTCGAAGGCAAGGCTGGAATCGACCTGCGGCCGCGACCAGTTCTCGCTTTCCGACAGCAGCGCCAGCGCCGCCGATACGTCGAGCACGGCCAGCGCCTCCGCCGCCGCGCGGATTTTTTCCGCCTCGCCGACCGCCTCGCCGACAAGCGCGTCGAAGGCGGCAAGCTCGATCGCCAGCGCGCGGTCGGCGGCGTTGGCGATCTTGGATTCCAGTTCCGCCAGTTCCGTCGTGGTGAAGCGCATGGCGTTGGCCATGGTCTGGCGGTGGATGAACCTCGCCTTCGCCTCGTCGGTGCCGGTCATGATCGCGGCATGGTTGGCGGTCACCTCGATATAGTAGCCGAGCACGTTGTTGTGCCGGATTTTCAGCGACCTGATGCCGGTCTCGTCGGCCAGCGCGCGCTCCATGCCGGCAATGACCTTGCGCGACTCGCTGGCCAGCGCCCGCATCTCGTCCAGTTCGGCATGGTAGCCGGCGCGCAGGAAGCCACCGTCGCGCTTCAGCAGCGGCAGTTCCTCGGCCAGCGCCTCGCCGAGATGGCGGCCGAGCGCGGCCGGCAGGCCGGCGATCGCGGCCAGTGCCTGCGCCAGTTCATGGGGCGGCTGGACGCCGGCAAAGGTGTCGGCGACCGCGACGGCCGCCTCGAAGCCGGAGCGCAGCGCGCCCAGATCGCGCGGGCCGCCGCGATTTAGCGCGAGCCGCGTCAGCGCGCGCGGCATGTCGGCGACACCCTTCAGGGCCAGCCGCACCGCCTGGCACAGCCGCGTCTCGGTGCGGAAGAACGACACGGAATCCAGCCGCGCCGCGATCGCTGCCGGATCGGTCAGCGGCGCCATCAGCCGGTCGGCCAAGAGCCGCGCGCCGCCGCCGGTCACGGTGCGGTCGATGGCCTTGAACAGCGAGCCCTCACGGCTGCCGGACAGCGTGCGCAGCAATTCCAGGTTGGCGCGCGTCGCCGGATCGATGAACAGGCTCGAGCCCTGCTCCTCGCGCTCGGGCCGCGACAGCGGCGGCCGCTCGGCCTTCTGCGTCTTCTCGACATAGGCGATGATGCCCGACACCGCCGAAAGTTCGGCGCGCGAAAAGCTGCCAAAACTGTCCGGCGTCGCCACCTCGAAGAAACGGGCGATGCGCGCCGGCGCCGACGTCGAATCGAACAGGCTCGCCGGCTGCGGATTGGCGACGCGGCCGAGGAGGTCGAAGACCGGCTTCAGCTCGGGATCGTAGAAGACGGGCTCGGCGACGATCAGCTCACGCGGATCGACGCGGAAAATATCGGCCAGCAGCCGCTCGGAACTGGTTTCGGCCACCCGGAAGGCGCCGGTGGAAATGTCGACCCAGGCCAGCGCCAGCGCGGAATCCGAACTCGCCTTGACCCGCCCCAGCGCCATCAGGAAGCTCGACTCCGACGGCGCCAGAAGCTTGTCCTCGGTGATGGTGCCGGGCGTCACCAGCCGGATCACGTCGCGCCGCACCACCGATTTGGAGCCCCGCTTCTTCGCTTCCGCGGGGTCCTCGATCTGCTCACAGACGGCGACACGGAAACCCAGCGCGATCAGCTTCTGCAGATAGTCGTCGGCCGCATGCACCGGCACGCCGCACATCGGGATGTCCGCACCCTGGTGCTTGCCGCGCTTGGTGAGCACGATGCCGAGCGCCGCACTCGCCTTCTCCGCATCGTCGAAGAACAGCTCGTAGAAATCGCCCATGCGGTAGAACAGAAGCGAATCCGGGTTCGCCGCCTTGATCTCGATATACTGCTCCATCATCGGAGTGACACCGGCGGCGGCTGGCATTGGGGTTACGCCGCCTGTGGCGGCGGCCGCGGGCGGCGCCGTCGTCCCGGCGCGGATCGGCGTGTCGTCGTTCAAGAAACTGTTTCCAAAATTTCCGTACGCATTGGTTTGGCGATTTACATTTGCAACGTGTAGCCTTACCCGCGAACAGTCCACAAGAAACGTGGATCGCGCGTACCACCGGGAGGAACCAGCAAGCATGGCACGCAAGGACAGGCAGGCAGAACAAGGTCCATCGGTCAGCCCCGAGGAGGCGCTCGAATTCCACGCCATGGGGCGGCCGGGCAAGCTGGAGATCGTACCGACCAAGCCGATGGCGACCCAGCGCGACCTGTCGCTGGCCTATTCGCCCGGCGTCGCCGTCCCGGTACAGGCGATCGCCGACGACGGCAGCCGCGCCTTCGACTATACCAGCCGCGGCAACATGGTCGCCGTCATTTCCAACGGTACCGCCATCCTCGGCATGGGCAACCTCGGCGCGCTCGCCTCCAAGCCGGTGATGGAAGGCAAGGCGGTGCTGTTCAAGCGCTTCGCCGATGTCGATGCCATCGATCTCGAGGTCGACACCGAGGATGCCGACACCTTCATCAATTGCGTGCGCTACTTGGGGCCGTCCTTCGGCGGCATCAACCTGGAGGATATCAAGGCGCCGGAATGTTTCATCATCGAGCAGAAGCTGCGCGAACTGATGGACATCCCCGTCTTCCACGACGACCAGCACGGCACCGCCATCATCTCGGCCGCCGGCCTCATCAACGCGCTGGAGATCACCGGGCGCGACATGAAGACGACGAAGATGGTGTGCAACGGCGCCGGCTCCGCCGGCATCGCCTGCATCGAACTGATGAAGGCGATGGGCTTCGCACCGGAAAACATCACGCTGTGCGACACCAAGGGCGTGGTCTGGCAGGGCCGCACCGAAGGCATGAACCAGTGGAAGTCGGCACATGCGGTGAAGACCGACGCGCGCACGCTGGCGGAAGCGCTGGAGGGAGCCGACGTCTTCCTCGGCCTGTCGGCCAAGGGCGCGCTGACCCCCGACATGCTCAAGTCGATGGCGCCGAACCCGATCATCTTCGCCATGGCCAACCCGGACCCGGAAATCACCCCGGAAGAGGCCGCCGCGATCCGCACCGACGCCATCATGGCCACCGGCCGCTCGGACTATCCGAACCAGGTCAACAACGTGCTCGGCTTTCCCTATATCTTCCGCGGCGCGCTCGACGTGCGGGCCACCACCATCAACGACGCCATGAAGATCGCCGCCGCCCAGGCGCTGGCCGAACTCGCCCGCCAGGACGTGCCCGACGACGTCGCCGCCGCCTACCAGGGCAACCGGCCGAAATTCGGCCCCAGCTACATCATTCCGGTGCCGTTCGACCCGCGCCTGATCTCGGCCATTCCGGTCGCCGTGGCCAAGGCCGCGATGGAAACCGGCGTGGCGCGCCGGCCGATCCTCGACCTCGACAAATACGCGCTGGAACTGTCGGCCCGCCGCGATCCGATCGCCTCGACGCTGTCGCGCATCTACGACCGCGTGCGCCGCCAGCCCAAGCGTATCGTCTTCGCCGAGGGCGAGGAGGAGCAGGTGATGCGCGCCGCCGTCTCCTACGTGAACCAGCGGCTCGGCACCGCCATCCTGCTCGGTCGCGACGACGTCATCAAGGAGAACGCGAAGAACGCCGGCGTCGATATCGACAAGCCGGGCATCGAGATCATCAACGCCAGGCTTTCGCGCCGCAACGGCCTCTACACCGACTATCTGTACGAGCGCATGCAGCGCAAGGGCTTCCTGTTCCGCGACTGCCAGCGCCTCATCAACAACGACCGCAACCATTTCGCCGCCTGCATGGTGGCGCTGGGCGACGCCGACGGCATCGTCACCGGCGTCACCCGCAACTATTCGACGGCGCTGGAGGACATCCGCCGCGTCATCGACGCACGTCCGGGCCACCGCGTCATCGGCGCCTCGATCGTGCTCGCGCGCGGGCGCACCGTCATCGTCGCCGATACCGCCGTGCACGACATGCCGGATGCGGTGCAGATCGCCGACATCGCCGAGGAAGCGGCCAACTTCGCGCGCCGCATGGGCTACGAACCGCGTGTCGCCATGCTCGCCTACTCCACCTTCGGCCATCCGCAGGGCGAGCGCTCCGAGCGTATCCAGGAGGCGGTGCAGATCCTCGACAAGCGGCGCGTCGACTTCGAATATGACGGCGAGATGTCCGCCGACGTGGCGCTCAACCCGCGCGCCATGGCGCAGTATCCGTTCTGCCGGCTGACCGGGCCGGCCAACGTGCTGGTGATGCCCGCCTTCCACTCGGCCTCGATCTCGACCAAGCTGTTGCAGGAACTGGGCGGCTCGACGGTGATCGGCCCGCTGCTGGTCGGCCTCAACAAGCCGGTGCAGATCGTCAACCTCAACGCCAAGGATTCCGACATCGTCAACATGGCCGCGCTCGCGGCCTATGCGGGGACGTAAAAGAGCAACCTTATCGGCGATACGGCAGGTCCCCGAAAGCTTCGCTACGGCGCGGCTTCCGGGCTACCTTGCCTCTCACTAGCCATAGCTTTTCGCCTGAGGCAGGCAGCTTGCGCTCACGCCACCATCTGCAAGGCGGCGGACACGCGGTTGCGCCCAGTGTTCTTGGCCCGGTAGAGCGCGGTATCGGCGCGGCTCAAAATGGCGTCGAAACTCTCGCCGGCGAATTGCGCCATCGCGACCCCGGCGCTGGCGGTTCCCTGAATCCGGCCCTTGTCGGTTTCGATATCGAGCGTCGCGAAAGAGGTCCGGATGCGCTCGGCGACGTCGATCGCGGCGGAGAAGGTTGTGTCGCGGACGACGAGCACGAACTCCTCGCCCCCGGTTCGCGCCGCCAGATCGTCCGGCCGAACATGCTGGCGCAGGACGTCAGCGAAGCGGCACAGGACCTGGTCCCCGCCGAAATGCCCGTAACGGTCGTTGATGGCCTTGAAGCTGTCGAGGTCGAGGCAGACGACGGCATCGCCCTGCCGAAGCCGGCCGTCGGACAGGTCGTCGAACAGCGCGCGCCGGTTGAGCAGCCCGGTCAGCGCGTCGGTCCGCGCTTCATGCAGGTGCCGACGGGCGGCCCGCGACTGGTTGAGCCCGAGCGACAGCGCGCCGATACCGGTGATGCCGACGATCGACATGATGGCGTTGAAATGCTCGGCCCAGTTGTCGGGACGGCCGTCCAGCACCCAGGCGCGCTCATGCAGCAACACGGCTCCGCAGGCCAGGAACGAAGACGCAGCCAACAAATAGAGGACGGTGACGCCGGCAATGGAAGCGGGAGCCTCAGAGCGGACCGACCAGTATCGCCACGCCGTCGCGCTAAGCAGGCCCGCCACGAGGAAATTGTAGACCATGATGCCGAAGCCGTCGAAGCCGAAGGCGATCGGCACGGCGACGGGGAGGGCAACCGCGAAACCCAGCGTCGCCACGCCAGTCCAATCTACGGTTTTGCCGCAGAATTGCCCGGCGGCGACGAAGACCGCGACGAAACCGACGATCTCCAGCGTGAAGGCGAGCGCTGCCGCCTCGACATATTTGGGCGGAACGGTCGCGTAGAGGATGACGCCGGCTCCGATCAGCGCCATGCCGGCCATCCAGCCGATGAGGAAGCGATCCATGCGGTTCTGGAACCACACGCCGAGCATGGTCATGGCCAATGCGGCCGAGCAGATTCCCGCAGCGAAAAACAGCGTGTCGGGATCGAATGACACGAGCACCCCCATTGTATCGTCTGCCTTTGTACCATGCGGGCGCGACCGCGGGCGCAGCCTATGGAAACGAGGTGAACGAAGCGTATCCGACCAGGAGAGCGTCGTGGGAAGGCCGCGGCTACAGCAGCCCGGCCGCCTTCGCTTCCTCGCGCAGGTTCTGGCGCGGGCGCGGGCCGATCTGCTGGATGACCAGCCCGGCGGCCAGCGAGCCGAGGTCGCCGCAGGCCTTGAGGTCGCGCCCCTGGGTGTAGCCGTGCAGGAAGCCGGCGGCATAGAGATCGCCCGCCCCGGTGGTGTCGACCAGTTCGCGGATCGGCGCGGCCTTTATCGTCACCGTCTCGTTGCCGCGCACGATCACCGAGCCTTCCTCCGAACGGGTGACGGCGGCGAGCCTGCAATCCTTGCGGATCAGTTCCACCGCCCCGTCGAACGATTCCGTCTGGTAGAGCGAGCGGATTTCCTGGCTGTTGGCAAAGACGATGTCGACGGTGCCGGAGCGCATGAGGTCGAGGAACTCGTCGCGGTAGCGGTCGACGCAGAAGGAGTCCGACAGCGTCATGGCGACCTCGCGGCCCGCCTCATGCGCCAGCCGCGCCGTCTGGCGGATCGCCTCCTTGGCCTTCGGCGGATCCCACAGGTAGCCTTCGAAATAGGTAACGCTGGCGCCTTTCGCCTTGTCTGCTTCCACGTCGTCCGGGCCAAGCTCGACGCAGGCGCCGAGATAGGTGTTCATGGAGCGCTCGCCGTCCGGCGTGACGAAGATCATCGAGCGCGCCGTCGGCGGCGTGCCCTGCAACGGCTTCGTATCGAAGGCGACCCCCTGGGCGTGGATGTCGTGGGTGAAGATGCCGCCAAGATGATCCTTGGACACCTTGCCGAAATAGGCGGCGCGGCCCCCGAAGGAGGCGATGCCGGCCGCTGTGTTGCCGGCGCTGCCGCCCGACGCTTCGACCGCCGGCCCCATGCGGGAATAGAGCAGTTCGGCACGCCGCGCGTCGATGAGGTTCATCGCGCCCTTGACGATGCCGTTGGTTTCCAGAAAGGCATCGTCGCATTGCGCGATGATGTCCACGATCGCGTTGCCGATGCAAAGCACGTCAAAGTCGGCCATCAATATCTCCGAAGAAGCCCCGAAGCCGGCGGCTGCGTGCCACGCGGACCGCGTGCGGTCTATCGCATCGGCCGCGCTTTGCAAACCCGCCCCCGGCGCTCAGCGCAGCAGGAAGCCGCGCCCCAGCTCGTCCTGCGGCTCGACGCTGAACTCGGCCTTGCCGCTGTAGAACGCCCGCCCGCCGACGCGCGCGACGATAGCATCGTGGCCGCCTTCGGTCGTGGTGCGTTCCACCGCGCCGGAAAACCGCGAGCCGGTGATGCTCTCGAACAGCCGCGTCTGGCCGAGGCCGATCTGGCCCTTGGCGTACATGGCGGCCAGCCGGGCGGTGACGCCGGAGCCGGTCGGCGAACGGTCGACCTCGGCCTCGGCGAAGACGCAGACGTTCTTCGTCGGCTCGCTGGAAAACGCGTCCTTTCCATCGGTAAGGATGGTCCCGTAGAGAAAGCCGAGATCGGCATGGGCGGGATGCGAAAGCGGGAACTCGGCCTTCAGCTTGTCGGTCAGCGCGGTCGCGGCATCGA
Organism: Aquamicrobium soli; assembly: GCF_042646345.1. Lineage (NCBI taxonomy): Bacteria > Pseudomonadati > Pseudomonadota > Alphaproteobacteria > Hyphomicrobiales > Phyllobacteriaceae > Aquamicrobium > Aquamicrobium soli. Next base: position 239,616 of record NZ_JBHRTK010000012.1, read on the forward strand.
CGAAATCGCGCACACGGCTCCTTCCGAACTCCAGCCCGAACTGCCGGCAATCGGCCAGAGCGTAAAAGGCGCCGCCATAAGCCACGTCGAAGCCGACCTTGCCAACGCCGGGCAGCGTGACTTCCCGGTCGCGGGCATAGAGGAAAGCCGGCACGCTTTCGAACGACACCGCGCCGGCCTTGCCGTCGCGCACCTCGACCGAGGCGACGACGAGGCCGCACGGCGCCTCGATGTTGACGACCGTCACCGGCTCCTTTTTCTCAACCAGGCCCTGGTCCACGGCATAGCGCCCGAGCGCGATGGTGGCGTGGCCGCACATGGTGGAATAGCCTTCGTTGTGCATGAACAGCACCGCGAGGTCCGCGCCCGGCAGGTCCGGTTCCACCGGCAGCACTCCGTACATATCGTAGTGGCCGCGCGGCTCGAACATCAGCACCTTGCGCAGGTGGTCGAGATGGTCGCGCACATAGGCGCGCTTCTCAAGGATCGTGCCGGCAGGCACGGCGGGATAGCCGCCGGTGACGATGCGCACCGGCTCGCCGCCGGTGTGCATGTCGGTTACCGTCAATGTCTGCATCACGCCTGACCCGAAAACATCTGCTGCAGCCGCGCGAACGGCATGGCGTCGCAGCTGAATTCGAACGTGCCGTCCTGCAGCATCTCGTTGGCGGCCCGTTCGAGCATGCCGAAGGCGAAGTTGGTCAGCTTGGAGCCGACCGAAATGCGCTTCGCCCCGGCCTCGGCCAGCGCCGCCCGCGAAAAGCCGGGCACGGCAAGCACGTTCACCGGCTTCGACACTGCCGAGCAGATCGTGCGCACGATTTCGATGTCGGTGATGCCCGGCGCATAGAGAACGTCGGCGCCGGCCTTCTCGAAAGCCTGCAGGCGCTTGATGGTGTCGTCGAGGTCGGGGCGCCCGTGCAGGAAATTCTCCGCCCGCGCGGTGAAGACGAAGTCGTTCTTCAGCGCGCGCGCCGCCTCCGCCGCTGCCGCGACCCGTTCCACGGCATGCGAGAACTCGTAGATCGGCTTGTCGCCGTCGCCGGAAAAATCCTCGATCGAGCAGCCGGCGAGGCCCGCCGCGTCGGCGGCGAAAATCGTCTCGGCGGCGCGCTCGGCGCTGTCGCCCTTGCCCTTCTCCAGGTCTGCCGACACCGGAAGGCCGGTCGCGGCCACCAGTTCCTTGCAATGGGCGATCATCGCCTCGAAGCCGACGCCGCCGTCCGGCAGGCCGCGCGAGAAGGCGTAGCCGGCGCTGGTGGTGGCCAGCGCCTTGAAACCGAAGGCTGCCAGAAGCTTCGCCGTGCCGGCGTCCCAGGGATTGGGAATGATGAATGTAGAAGCGTGAAGGTCGCGGAAAATCCTGCCCTTGTCCATGGAAGTCCATCCTTGTCCGAGCGATACAGGCGCAGAACCTAGTCTCTCAGCGGGCGCCGGGCAAATGGATGTGATTGGCTCAAGGCCGACTTCTTGCCGCGTGCTGACAGGACGACGGCAGCACGCTCATGCCAGCGGCACCAGGGCCGCAAGATTGCGCATGTCGTCGAACAGGATGCCGCCGGCCCGGGCGAGCCCTTCCCGGTCGGAATGCGGGTCGCCATGATAGGAAAACACGCGCATGCCGGCCGCGATCCCGGCCTGCGTTCCCGGCACGCTGTCCTCGATCACGATGCAGTCGGCCGGCTCAAAGCCCATCCTGCCGGCCGCGTGGAGGAAGAGATCGGGGGCGGGCTTGCCGCGCTCGACCATCGAGGCGCTGAACAGCACGTCGCGGAAATGCGCCAGGAGGCCGGTCTGGCCGAGCGTCATCAGCATCTTTTCGGTACGGGCGGAGGAAGCGACGCAGTGGGCGATGCCCGCCGCCTTCACCGCTTCGATGAAAATCTCGACGTGAGGAATCATCTCGACGCCGCTGCCAAAAGTCTGCGGCAGTTCGCGGTACCAGCGCCCGACGAAATCGTCGCCGACATCTGTGCCGGCGGCCTTCAATTCGTCGCGCACCGAGGCCAGGCTGCGGCCGCAAAACCGCAGCCTGCATTCCTCGTAGGTGATCGGAAGGCCGGCCTCGCAGATCAGTCGCGCCAGCCGGCGGTTGGCGAGCGTCTCGGTGTCGACGAGCACGCCGTCGCAATCGAAGATGACGAGCTTCGGCGGGGCCATTCAGGCGATACCGGTCGAGCCGAAGCCGCCGGCTCCGCGCGCCGTGCCGCCGGCGGCGTCGCGCTCCTCGACCTCAACCTGCGTCACCGGGGCAAAGACGACCTGGGCGATGCGCATGCCGCGCGTCACCAGAAAGTCCTCGTCGCCGAGATTGACCAGCAGCACCTTGACCTCGCCGCGATAGTCGCTGTCGACGGTGCCGGGCGTGTTCAGGCAGGTGATGCCGTGCTTGAAGGCCAGTCCCGAGCGCGGCCGGACCTGCCCTTCCATTCCCTCCGGGATTTCCATCACCAGCCCGGTCGGCACCAGCGCGCGCCGGCCCGGCAGGATCAGGAGCGGCCTGTCTTCCGCCACGGCGGCGCGCAGGTCCATGCCGGCGGCACCGGCGCTCTCATAGGCGGGAAGCGGCAGGTCGGCGCCGTGTGGCAGGCGAACGATGCCGACGGCGGGGCCGATGACGGAGGATTTCAGGGAAGCAGACATGGCGAACCTATCGGACGGAGCGGCGTCGGGGTCAATCGCCGCGCCGCGCCATCAACGGCTTTGTTTCCGGCCACACCATGGCAACAACTTGATTTCCGTTCGACACGGCGGAAGGGGGCTGGTAAAAGCCGCCGCGACAACGGATTCCCGAAAATGACCGAGACGATAACAGCCGCCGTGCCGCGCCGCCGTACCTTCGCGATCATCGCGCACCCGGACGCCGGCAAGACGACGCTCACCGAAAAGCTGCTGCTGTTCGGCGGCGCCATCCAGCTTGCCGGCGAAGTGAAGGCGAAGAAGGACCGCATCCAGACGCGCTCCGACTGGATGAAGATCGAGCGCGAGCGCGGCATCTCGGTCGTCACCTCGGTGATGACCTTCGAATATGGCGACAACGTCTTCAACCTGCTCGACACGCCCGGCCACGAGGACTTCGCCGACGATACCTATCGCACGCTTTCGGCGGTCGACAGCGCGGTGATGGTCATCGACGCGGCCAGGGGCATCGAGCCGCGCACGCTGAAGCTTTTCGAGGTCTGCCGGCTACGCGACATCCCGATCGTCACCTTCGTCAACAAGATGGACCGCGAAGCGCGCGACACCTACGAGATCCTGGACGAGATCGAGCAGAAGCTGGCGCTGGACACTGCGCCCATCACCTGGCCGATCGGGCAGGGCAAGACCTTCGCCGGCACCTATCACCTGGCCGAGAACGCCGTGCGGCGCGGCGACGCCGAAAAGGACCGCACGCCGGTCAATGGTCCCGATTCCAACCGCGCCGCCGGTCTCCTGCCCGAGAACGACCGCCCCGCCTTCATCGAGGAAGTGGAACTGGCGCGCGAGGCGTGCCGGCCGTTCGACCTCGAGGCCTTCCGCCAGGGTCACATGACGCCGGTCTATTTCGGCTCGGCGCTGCGTAATTTCGGCGTGCGCGACCTGATCGAGGCGCTGGGCAGCTACGGGCCGCCGCCGCGCGCGCAGGAAGCCGACATCCGCACGGTCGAGGCGATGGAAGACAGGATGACCTCCTTCGTCTTCAAGATCCAGGCCAATATGGACCCCAACCACCGCGACCGCATCGCTTTTGTGCGCGTCTGCTCGGGCAAGCTGGAGCGCGGCATGAAGGCCAAGCTGGTGCGCACCGGCAAGCCGATGAGCCTGTCGGCGCCGCAGTTCTTCTTCGCTCGCTCCCGCATCACCGCCGACGAGGCCTTCGCCGGTGACGTGGTCGGCATCCCCAACCACGGCACGCTGCGCATCGGCGACACGCTCACCGAGGGCGAGGAGCTCCTGTTCCGGGGCGTGCCGAATTTCGCGCCGGAAATCCTGCGCCGCGTGCGCCTCGGCGACGCCATGAAGGCAAAGAAGCTCAAGGAAGCGCTGCACCAGATGGCGGAAGAGGGCGTGGTGCAGTTGTTCTCGCCCGAGGACGGCTCGCCGGCGATCGTCGGCGTCGTCGGCGCGCTACAGCTCGACGTGCTCAAGGAACGGCTGAACATCGAATATTCGCTGCCGGTCGATTTCGAGATGTCGCGCTTTTCCGTCTGCCGCTGGATTGCCGCCGACGACAAGGCGGAGGTCCACCGCTTCATCGAGGCGCATCGCGGCGACATCGCCCGCGACCTCGACGAGGACCCGGTGTTCCTGGCGCAGCACGCCTTCTCGCTGAACTACGAGGCCGAGCGCTGGCCACAGATCCGCTTCACCGACGTGAAGGACTATCAGGTGCGCGACGCGGCCTGACGGCGGCGTTTCGCCAGCGCCTCGCGGACCGACGAGGTCAGGCGAAGCAAGTCCTCTTCGCCAAGCTTGCCGATCTCGCTGGCCAGCAGGTTGGCGAGTTCGGTCGCGGCCGGCGTCAGGCCGGAGGTGTCGATCACGACTCGCGGCTGCGAGGTTTCGGCCAGTCGCTGGAGCTCCTCCGCGTCGTCCCAGATGATGTTGAAATAGCCGATGATCTTCTGGATCATCGTCCAGTTCGGGGCACCGCGGTGGCCGTGTTCGAGGGCCGACAGATAGGCCGCGCTCACGCCAAGAGCCGCCGCCATGTCCTTCTGGCTGACGCCGCGCTCGCGCCGCAGCGCGCGAATCCGCTCGCCGAGCGGGGTCACGGCCGCTCCCTCATGGCCGCGTCCGCCGCAGCCGCACATAAAGCGCGCCCGAGCCGCCATGCTGGCGCGACGCATGGTCGTGGCTGGAAACCAGGTGGCGGAAGGCCGGCGTCGACAACCAGGCCGGAACGGACCGGCGCAGCACGCCGTCGCCGCCCGACGACGAGCCCTTGCCGGTGATGACCAGCACGTAGCGGGCTCCGCCGGCATGGGCGCGGTAGAGGAACGAAAACAGGAGCGAATAGGCCTCCTGCTGCGTCAAGCCATGCAGGTCGACGCGGCCCTCGATCGGCAGCCGCCCCCTGGACAGTTTTTCCAGCGTCGGCTCATCCAAGTTGTGCGAGACGCGCGGGGCCTTTGCCTTCGGGGTGGGCGCGGCAGTGCCGGGCACAGGTCTTGTCGCGGCAACGGGCGGCTCGGGTGCCGACGGCACCGGCTCGGGCACCGCGACCGCCACCTTGCCCTTGAGCGGCGTGGCTGTTTTCGCCACGAGTGACCAGAGAACCCGGTCCTCGTCCTTCAAAGCGCCGCGAGTCATCGATTCGCCCCCGAAACGAGGCTTTTCGGCAGCAGCGCATGAAAGGTCGCGGCATGACGCACCACGCCGGCGATCTCGCCGGCCGCATCGCCGCTGCCGGCGAACAGGTCGCCGCGCGCCGGACCGGTGATCGCCGACCCGGTATCCTGCGCGATCATCAACCGCTGGAATTTTTCGCCGCCAAAGGCCGTGAGCGCCGGCGCATCGATGTGGAACGGGGTGCCGAAGGTATGCAGAAGCCGGTCCACGGCGATCGAGCGGCCGGGCACCAGCGGCACTTTCGCCGCCGCGATCGGGCCCAGCGCCGGATCGTCCACCGGCGCCTCGCGAAAGAAGACGTAGGAGCGGTTGCGCCACAGGATTTCGTCGACCCGGTCCGGATGCGCCTTGAACCAGGCGCGGATCGACTGCATCGTCACCTCCTCCAGCGGAATCTCGCCAAGATCGGCCAGCACCCTGCCCGGCCCGGTGAAGCGCTGGCCGGTTTTGGCGACATAGGTGACGCGCAGCAGCCGGCCGTCGGTCATTGCCAGCCTTGCCGCGCCCTGCACGTGAATGAAAAAGGCATCGACCCTGTCGGCCAGCCAGGCGATCTCCAGCCCCCGGCCCGCCAGCGCGCCGCGCTCGATCGATTCGCGGTCGAAATAATCGACCAGGCCGTCCGGCGTCGCACGGGCGAAAGCGAGGTAGGAATCCATTCCTTGCGGTCGATTGCTATCGTCGACGTCGACGAGGTCCGACGGCCGCGCCAACAGCGGCACGCGATGCCGGCTGGTCGGCACCGGCGAGGCCTCGACCTCCGGTTCGTAAAACCCGGTGACAAGACCCGGCTCCGCGCCAACCCGCGCCGGGACAAAAAATTCCTCGAAAAAGGCCCGCGCCTGCCGTCGATTCGCCGGCGAAACGTTGCGCGCCGCCTCATGACACTCGGAAAAGGCATCGAAAACGACGCCGAGCGAGCCGCTTCGATATGGTTTTTTCAGCCCCTGAAAGGCGCAACGCCGAAAGGCCTCGAAGGCCGCAAGCTGGTCGTCCTCGCGCCAGCCGGGCAATGCGGCAAAGGTTCCGGGTTGAAAAAGAGGGGAAAGCGACACGGGAGCCTCGCCGCCGCCAGGGATCAGTCTTCCTCTTCGGTCGCCACCAGCTTCCAGTTCGGATCGCGCGAGCGCGTGTCGCGGGCGAAGGTCCACACGTCCTTGACCTCGGCCACGGTTTCCGGATCGCCGTCGATGACGGTGCCGGCCTTGTCGCGGGTAGCCGAAATCAGTTCGCTGACGATGCGCAACGTCACATGGGCCTCGCTGCCCTTCATCTCGGCCGATACGATGTCGGCCTTGTCGATGCCGACGAAGGAGGACTGGATCTTTTCCGACTTGGACTCGCGCTCGCCGATCGCCGCGACGAAGCCGTCATAGACCTCCTTGGAGAGCAGGTTCTTCAGCGTCTTGCGGTCGCCGTCGGCATAGGCCATGACGATCATCTCATAGGCCATTTTCGCACCGTCGACGAAGGTCTTGGGGTCGAAGGACGCATCGGCGTCCTTGATGGCGCGCAGGCCCTTGTTGAGGTCCGTATCCGGCTTGGCGAAGGCGTCGATCGCCGCATAGGGATCGACCGCCGGATCGCCCGGCGCGCGCTTGCGCGGCAGCGAGATCACGTTTTCCGACGTGTTGGCGGCGTTCTTGGCTGGATCGGCGGGAGAATAGGGATCGAAAGGCGGACGCTCGTTGCCCGTCCGACGACCCAGGACGTTGCGCAACTGGAAAAAGATCACGACCGCCGCGACCAAAAAGAAAATCGTGCCGAAGTCGAAAAATCCCATGTCTTGCGCCATCAATCCCTGTTGCGGCCCCGCGGGCCGTTCACGCCGCAGCATGGCGTTCCACTATCAAAGCATATAGAACGCGCGGTGCAATCATTCAAATCACGGGCAGCCATACCTATCTAATGGCCTCAATGCCAGCCGCGAACGCCCGCAGGCCGGCCAATTCGAACCGATCGGGTTTAAGGTGCGCATCTTCCCCCTTCCCCTGCTGCTGCTTGCGCTTCCGCTGCTGGAAATCGCCGGTTTCGTCATCGTGGGCCGGCAGATCGGCGCGCTGGCGACGGTGGGGCTGGTGCTCGCCTCGAGCGTCGCCGGATCGCTGCTGCTGCGCCGCCAGGGGTTCGGCGTCATGCGCCGCGTCCAGGCCGAACTGGACGCCGGCCACGACCCGAGCCGGCAACTGGCGCATGGCGCGATGATCGTGCTGGCCGCGCTGCTGCTCATCATCCCGGGCTTCATCACGGATATCGCCGCACTCCTGCTGCTGCTGGCTCCGGTGCGCGACTTCGCGTGGCGCGCCATCGGCCGGCGCATCGCGGTTTTCAGCCATGTTCGCGGATTCGGCAAAGGCGATTTCGGCGAGCGGCGGCGCGGCACGACCATCGAGCTCGACGAAGACGATTTTTCGCGCACCGGCTCGAAGCCCGATCCCAATTCGCCCTGGCGCCGTCTCGACGACGAGTGAACCGGCAGGCGCCGCCAGCAGCGGAAAACCTTGTCTTGTCCTGCTGGCCATGGTAGCCAACGCCCGATTTTAATCCGGGCCTGAACGGTCCAGGCAAAAGGACAGGGCTGATGGCCGAAGATAACGAAGCGCCCGCCAACGCGGCAACCAACGGAAACGGCACGCCGTCTTCGCTGAGCGTACTTGCCCAGTACATCAAGGACCTGTCGTTCGAGAGCCCCGGCGCGCCCAACTCGCTGCGCGGCCGCGACAAGGCCCCCGGCATCGCCATCAACGTCAATGTCAACGCCAACCCGCTGTCGGATGACCAGTTCGACGTCAACCTGACGCTGAACGCCAAGGCCTCCTTCGACAAGGAAGTGCTGTTCAACGTGGAACTCGTCTATGGCGGCGTGTTCGCCATCAGCGGCTTCCCGCAGGAGCACATGCTGCCGATCCTGTTCATCGAATGCCCGCGGCTTTTGTTCCCGTTCGCCCGCCAGATCATTGCCGACGCGACGCGCAACGGCGGCTTCCCGCCGCTGATGCTCGACCCGATCGATTTCGCGCAGATGTTCCAGCAGCGGATGGCGGAGAACCAGGCGGCAGCGAAGGTCAAGGCCAGCTAAGCCTCGGGCTCGATCCTGCACGAACAGACAAAACCCGGCCTCGCGCCGGGTTTTTTTCATTGTGGCTGCGCGGTCTTGAGCCAGACGGCCTTTTCGCCCAGCGTTTCCACCATGAGGGCGTGGGCGGCGCGGTCCTGCTCGGTCAGGCGCGGCGCCAGCGCGGCCGGGCGCGGACGGATCGTAACGACGAGTTGCCCGATCTCCGGCCGCCGTGCCGCCTCAGGCGCCGCCGCGCTGTCCAGGCCGAGCGCCGCCTGCTTGCCGCCGATCAGCTCGATATAGACCTCGGCCAGCAATTCCGAATCGAGCAGGGCGCCGTGCTTGGTGCGGTGGGTGTTGTCGATGCCGTAGCGCCGGCACAGTGCATCGAGCGAGTTCGGCCCCATCGGGTGCTTTCGCTTGGCCAGCGCCAGCGTGTCGATGACGCGCTCGGCTGCGATCGCCGGATGGCCGAGCCGGCCGAACTCGACATTGAGAAAGCCGATATCGAAGCCGGCATTGTGCGCGACCAGCTTGGCGCCGTCGATGAAGGCGAGGAACTCCTCGACGATCTCATGGAAACCCGGCTTGTCGGCGAGGTCGGCGGCGCTGATGCCATGTACCGCCTGCGCATCCGGATGGATCGCGCGGCCCTGGGGGTTGATGTATTTGTGGAAGGTGCGGCCGGTCGGGAAACGGTTGATCATTTCGATGCCGCCCAGCTCGATGACGCGGTCTTCCCGCGAATCGAGGCCGGTAGTTTCCGTATCGAAGATGATTTCCCGCAAAAGACTGATTCCGCTGAATACCTGCCGACAGGTCAAAATGGCGATTCGTTCCGGGCCCGGCAAGGTCAGGCCGGCCGCGTGCTTCCCTTATCCCCCGCAAGTTCGGCGACGATCTTCTTCACCGCCGCACGGGTACGGTCGAAACCGTCGCCGGTATCGATGACGAAATCAGCCTGCCGCCGCTTCTCTTCATCGGGAACCTGCCGCGCCAGGATCGACGCAAGCTTTTCCTCGCTCATGCCCGGCCTGCGCAGCACGCGCTCGCGCTGGATCGCTGCCGGGGCGCTGACGACGACGACCTTGTCAACCCGGTCGCGGCCGCCGGTCTCGAACAACAGGGGAATGTCGAGGACGACGAGCGCGGCACCGGCAGCCCGGTGGCGCTCGACGAACACATCGGCATCGGCGCGCACCAGTGGATGGACGATGGCTTCGAGCCGTTTCAGCGCGGCCGCATCGCCCAGCACCTTTTGCGCCAGCCGGCCACGGTCGACGGCCCCGGCGACGACGGTTCCGGGAAACGCCGCCTCCACCAGCGGCGCGGCGGCGCCCGCATAAAGCCGGTGCACGGCCTCGTCGGAATCGTGTACCGCGACGCCCTCGTCGGCAAACATCCTTGCCGCGGTGGATTTGCCCATGCCGATCGAGCCGGTCAGCCCCAGCACGATCATGCCGTCTTGCCTCCGAGGTCGGCGACGATCAACGCGCGCAGCGCCGGCGTCACCTGCGGGCGCACGCCGAACCAGCGCTCGAAACCCGGCGCGGCCTGGTGCAGCAGCATGCCGAGCCCATCCACCGTCGCCAGCCCGCGTTGCCGGGCAGCGGCCAGCAGCGGCGTTTCCAGCGGTACATAGACGATGTCGGTGACGATGGCATGTGCTGGCAGGCGGCTCGGATCGGCCGGAAGCCCCTGCCCTTCATGGCCTTGCAAGCCGAGCGAAGTGGTGTTGACCAGCAGGCCGGCATCCGCCATCAGCGCCTCGGTCGCCGCGACCTCATGCGCGGAAACGCCGACACCGAAACGATGCGCCAGTTCCTTGGCCCGGGCCGGGGTGCGGTTGACGATGCGGATATCGCCGACGCCCCTGGTTCTCAGCGCATGGACGACGGCGCGTGCCGCGCCGCCGGCCCCGAGCACGAGCGCCGCGCCATTGCGGTCCCAGCCGGGCGCGTGCTCGTCCAGGTTGGCGGCAAACCCATGGGCATCGGTGTTGCCGCCGCACACCACGCCGTCTTCGAGCCACAGCGTGTTGACCGCGCCGATCTGCTCGGCCGCCTCATCGCGCCGACCGACCAGTTCGAAGGCGGCTTCCTTGTGCGGAATGGTGACGTTGCCGCCGCGAAATCCTCCAGCCGCCAGGCCGGCCAGGAAAGCGGCGAAGTCGGCCGGCGCGATATCGACGGCCTCATAGCTGCCGCCGATCCCATAATGCTCCAGCCAATAGTTATGGATCTTCGGCGAGCGCGAATGCGCGATCGGATGGCCGGTGACGAACGCCTTCATGGCCGGATCAGGCATCGATCGCTCCAAGCTGGCGAAGTTCGGCCAGGACGGCCAGCAGCGGCAGGCCGACGATGGTGAAATAGTCGCCCTCGATCTTCTCGAACAATTGTACCCCCTCGCCCTCGATCTGGTAAGCGCCGACGCTGCCCAGCGCCTTATGGCCGACCCGCGCCAGATGGCGGCCGATGAAGGCCGGCGACAACGGACGCATGGTCAGGTTGGCGATGCCGACATGGCGCCACAGGACGTTTCCATCCCGCGCCAGCACGGCGGCGCTGTTCAATTGATGCGTCTTTCCCGACAGGGCAAGCAGATGTTGGCGGGCGCCTTCCATGTCGGCCGGCTTGTGGAACACCTCGTCGCCGAGCGACAGCGTCTGGTCGCAGCCGAGTATCAGCGCGCCGGGGTGTTTTTCGCTGACATCGGTGGCCTTCGCCTCGGCCAGCACCAGCGCGACATCTTCTGGCGAGACGCCGCTGTCCTGCAACGGCGCTTCCAGCGCCCGTTCGTCGACATCGGCCGCGATCGCCTCGACATCGACGCCGGCATTGACCAACAGCGCCTTGCGGAAGGGACTCGACGAAGCGAGGATGGTTTTTTCAGCCATGGCATTCTCCGGTCCGAGTATTCCGTTGCGAGAACGCTGGCCTCACTAAATTGGCAAAACCAGCCTATCTCTTTGTTCTGACTGCATTTCCCAGCGATAAACCAGTCCAGGTTCGCCGAAATGCCTAAAATCCCTGCCGTTTACCGCGCAGTGCCAAGATGGCGGCCGCCGTTTCCTCGATGGAACGGCGGCTGACATCGATCATCGGCCAGCCGTGACGCGTGCAGATCTGGCGCGCATAGGCCAGTTCCTCGTTGATCGTCGCTCGGTCGACATAATCGTTCGGCTCGTAGTCGGCGGTGGTGCCGAGCGTCCGGCTCTGTCGTACATGGGAAATGCGTTCGGCCGTGGCCACAAGGCCGACGACGAGCGGCTTTTTCGCTTCGATCAGGCTTTGCGGCATCGGCACACCGAGCACGATCGGGATATTGGCGGTCTTGATGCCGCGGTTGGCGAGATAGATGCTGGTCGGCGTCTTGGACGTGCGCGAAATGCCGATGAGGACGATGTCGGCGTCTTCCATGTCGGGCGGCAACTGGCCGTCGTCATGGTCCATGGTGAAATTGAGCGCGTCGATGCGCTGGAAATAGTCGGCATCAAGCACGTGCTGGGCACCGACGCGGCGACCGGCCGGCGTGCCGAGATAGGACTGGAAGACGCTGATCACCGGTTCCAGTACCGAGACGCAGGGCAGCCCCATGGCGGCGCAGCGCTCGTCGATGCCCCGGGCGAGGTTCTGGTCGACCAGCGTATAAAGGACAATGCCCGGCTCTTCCTCGATGTCCTCGAACACTTTCATCAGCTGCTTCTCGGTGCGGATCAGCGGATAGATGTGCTCGATGGCGCGCGCATCCTTGTACTGCGCCGCCGCCGCCCGCCCGGCCGCCAGCAGCGTCTCGCCGGTCGCGTCGGAGATCAGATGCAGGTGAAAGAAACTCTGGGGTTTGTTCACAAGGTTCATCGGCGGATTGTGGGTTGTTGTGGACAGATCGGACTGCCGGGAAACGCAAATTCGGAGCGACTGTATCAGACGCGGACTTGTCCACAATTCGGCCACCGTGTGGATTGCCCGGCCGCTGGGGAAAATTCCGGGGAAGGATTTAGCACTTCCTGGATTATCCACAAGCCGCCTGATTCCAGATATCCAGGCAACAGTTTGATTCAAGTGGAGAATTTCGATTTCATCACCCAGTTTTCCAGCGAGGAGGAAAACACCGCGCGACAATATGATGCCTAGCATTCCGGACTCGGATTCTGGACAGAAGCAAATCACCACAACCAACAGAGTCGTAGAATCAGAAGACTCTCTTTCAATAGGTTTTTTAGTTTAGAGTGGCCTGTGCATGAGGGACGTGATGGCAGCGAAGCGTAGCGTACTGAAGGTGCTGAGCGGCGAAACGGTGTTTCCGCCACCGATCTGGATGATGCGACAGGCTGGCCGCTATCTGCCGGAATATCGGGAAACGCGCCGCCGCGCCGGATCGTTCCTCGACCTTTGCTATAATCCGGACTTCGCCGTCGAGGTGACGTTGCAGCCGATCGAGCGCTTCGGCTTCGACGCCTCGATCCTGTTCTCGGATATCCTCGTGGTGCCGCATGCGCTGGGGCGCGACCTTCGCTTCGAGGAAGGGCGGGGACCGATGATGACGCCGATTGATGACGCCGAGATCGCGGCGCTGGACGGCGCGATGTTTCACGTGAATCTCGAGCCCGTCTACGAGACGGTGCGGCGGCTGCGGGCGAAGCTGCCGCAGGAGACGACGCTGATCGGCTTTTGCGGGGCGCCGTGGACGGTCGCGACCTATATGATCGCGGGGCACGGGACGCCGGACCAGGCGCCGACACGGCTGTTCGCCTATCGCGAGCCGGAAGCCTTCGCCCGGTTGCTGAAGACGCTGACCGATCACTCGGCTGCCTATCTCATCCGCCAGATCGAGGCCGGTGCCGACGTGGTGCAGATTTTCGATTCCTGGTCGGGCGTTCTCGATCAGTCCTGTTTCGAGGCGTTCTGCGTCGCCCCGGTAGCCGAGATCGTGCGGCAGGTGCGCGAGGTCCATCCGACGGTTCCGATCATCGGCTTTCCGAAGGGGGCCGGCGCCAATTATCACGGGTACCGGGAAAAAACGGGGGTTACGGCGCTCGGGCTCGACTGGACGGTGCCGTTGGAGGCCGCACGCGACCTCCAGCGCAAGGGTGCGGTGCAGGGAAATCTCGATCCGCTGCGGCTGACGGCCGGCGGAAAAGCGCTTACCGATGGAGTCGGTGCCATTCTCGAGAGTCTGGGCAAGGGGCCGCTGGTGTTCAATCTCGGCCACGGCGTCACGCCGGAGACGCCGGTCGGCCATGTCGAGACGATGGTGAAAACGGTACGGAGCGCGCTGGGCTGATGGCAATGGATGCTCGGGAAAACAGCGGCGCCCATGCGCTGAAGCGCGCCGCGGTGTCGGTCGTGATCGCCGCGGCGCTCATCGGCCTGCTGTTCTGGCTGTGGCCGGTGTCGCTCTATCCATGGGCGAAGGCCGTGCATGTCATCGCCGTCATCTCCTGGATGGCCGGCATGCTCTATCTGCCGCGGCTGTTCGTCTATCATGTCGATGCCGAGAAAGGCTCCGTGCAGTCCGAGACCTTCAAGACCATGGAGCGGCGCCTGCTGCGCGGCATCATCAATCCGGCGATGGTGCTGACCTGGGCTTTCGGCCTGTGGCTTGCCTGGAACGGCTTCGCCTTCCAGGGCGGATGGCTGCATGCCAAGATCGCGCTGGTGATCGCGATGTCGGCCGTGCATGGCTATCTTTCGGGCGCGGTCCGCAAGTTTGCCGCCGACCGCAACGAAAAGTCGGCGCGGCACTGGCGTGTCGTCAACGAAATCCCTACATTGCTGATGATCGTCATCGTGATCCTGGTGATCGTGAAGCCGTTCTGAAGATCTTCCGGTCGGGAATTCGTCGCGAAGGCGTGGGGCCGGCTTCTTGAAAAGCCCGCTTGCTCTTTCGCCGGCGCGGCGATAAAAGGCGGGTCTTCCTTCCCGCCATGCGCCGCCTTCGTTCCCTTACGGCCGCGCCGGCTATCCTCGCTTTCGCCGATCATTCTCTCCCGTTGCCATTCAGAGTCCGTCCATGCAGGAAATGAAGCTCACCGAGTTCAAGAACAAGAAGCCGCCGGAGCTGATCGCCTACGCGGAATCGCTCGAGGTGGAGAACGCCAGCGTCATGCGCAAGCAGGAGCTGATGTTCGCGATCCTGAAGAAGCTGGCCACGCAGGATGTCGAGATCATCGGCGACGGTGTCGTCGAAGTGCTGCAGGATGGCTTCGGCTTCCTGCGGTCGGCCAACGCCAACTACCTGCCGGGCCCGGACGACATCTATATCTCGCCCTCGCAGATCAGGCGGTTTTCGCTTAAGACCGGCGACACGGTCGAGGGACCGATCCGCAGCCCCAAGGAAGGCGAGCGCTATTTCGCGCTGCTGAAGGTCAATACGATCAATTTCGACGATCCCGAAAAGATCCGCCACAAGATCCACTTCGACAATCTGACGCCGCTTTATCCGACCTCGCGGCTGAAGATGGAATTGGAAGTACCGACTTCCAAGGATATCTCGCCGCGCGTCATCGACCTGGTGGCGCCGCTCGGCAAGGGTCAGCGCGCGCTGATCGTCGCGCAGCCGCGTACCGGCAAGACGGTGCTGCTGCAGAACATCGCCCATTCGATCACCACCAACCATCCCGAATGCTATCTGATCGTGCTGTTGATCGACGAGCGGCCGGAAGAAGTCACCGACATGCAGCGCTCGGTCAAGGGCGAGGTGGTTTCCTCGACCTTCGACGAACCCGCGGCGCGTCACGTCCAGGTGGCCGAAATGGTGATCGAGAAGGCCAAGCGCCTGGTCGAACACGGCCGCGACGTGGTCATCCTGCTCGATTCGATCACCCGCCTCGGCCGCGCCTACAACACCGTAGTGCCGTCCTCGGGCAAGGTGCTGACCGGCGGTGTCGACGCCAACGCCCTGCAGCGCCCCAAGCGCTTCTTCGGCGCCGCCCGCAACATCGAGGAAGGTGGGTCGCTGACCATCATCGCGACGGCGCTGATCGATACCGGCAGCCGCATGGACGAAGTGATCTTCGAGGAATTCAAGGGAACGGGCAACTCGGAAATCGTGCTTGACCGCAAGGTCGCCGACAAGCGCATCTATCCGGCCATGGATATCCTGAAGTCGGGTACGCGCAAGGAAGACCTGCTGGTGCCGCGTTCCGACCTGCAGAAGATTTTCGTCCTGCGCCGCATCCTGGCGCCGATGGGCACCACCGATGCCATCGAGTTCCTGATCGACAAGCTCAAGCAGACCAAGTCGAACGCCGACTTCTTCGATTCGATGAATACCTGAGCTGGCTCGAGGCCACGGCCTCTCGATTCGTTCCCGTTACGAAGTGCTGGACGCTGAATGTTAAGAGTTTGATTCGGCGGCGGAACGATATCCGGAATCCAGGCTTGTTTGATGGAGTTGGCGGATGACTCCGGACAAAAAACATGTCGTTTGCTGACAGCATAATCGCTCTGTCGAGCGGCCGGTTGCCTGCTGGCGTTGCCGTTGTCCGCTTGTCCGGCCCGCATGTTCGATTCGTCCTCGAAACGATCGCCGGCGCGGTGCCGGAACCGCGCCAGGCAGTTTACAGGGCTTTGCGGCGACGGGACGGGGAGGTTCTGGATAAGGGGCTCGTCCTGTTCTTTCCGGGTCCTCATAGCTTTACCGGCGAGGATGTTGCCGAGCTACAGGTGCATGGCGGCAGGGCGGTGGTGTCCGCGGTTCTGGATGAACTGACGTCGATTCCCGGTGTGCGCGCCGCGGAGCCCGGCGAGTTCACGAAACGGGCCTTTCTTAACGGGAAACTCGATCTTACCGAAACCGAAGCGCTCGCCGATCTGGTCAATGCCGAGACCGAGGCGCAGCGGCGCTTTGCCGTTCTCAACGCCTCGGGCGCCCAGGCCGACCTCTACGCCGGTTGGCGACAGCGGCTGGTCGAGGCAAGGGCGATGATCGAAGCCGATATCGATTTTTCCGACGAGGAAGACGTTCCCGCTTCGGTCGCCGAGATGGTCTGGACGGATGTCGAAGCAATTCGGTGCGAGATCGAGGCTCATATCGAGGGATATCGTTCGGCGGAGATCATCCGTGACGGCTTCGATGTCGTGATCCTGGGCGCGCCGAATTCGGGAAAGTCGAGCCTGTTCAACGCACTGGTGAAGCGCGAGGCGGCGATCGTGACCGGCGAAGCCGGCACCACCCGCGACCTGCTCGAAGTGGCGCTCGACCTGGGCGGTATCCGGGTACGTATAACCGACACCGCGGGAATACGGGAAGAAGCCGGTACGGTTGAAGCTATCGGAATTTCTCGAGCGTTGGCACGAGCCGAGACGGCCGACCTGCTGCTGATCCTGGAAGACATGCAGACACCCGTGAGCTTCGATCCCGGTCAATCGGTGGTTCCGCGCCTTTCGATCGGAACCAAGGTTGACCTGATTGCCGACGCCGATCGTAGTTCTTCCTATGATCTTGTCATCTCGGTGGAGGACGATACCGGTATACAGGCTCTGCTTGGCGAGATTGGACGGCGCGCGGAACTGGCCATCGGAACAATGGGGGAGGTACTGCCGTCGAGGCTCCGACATGTCGACCTGTTGAGGGAAACGGTATCGCATCTGGCTGAAGCCGTGGCCGCTGGAAATTTACCGCTTGAACTGCGCAGCGAAATGCTGCGGCTGGCCACTCGCTCGCTGGGCCGCATCGCCGGTGACGTCGAGACGGAACATCTTCTCGACGTGATCTTCTCCCAGTTCTGTATCGGGAAGTGACTCACGTGAAACACGCCCTGGGGCTTGTGATTCACGTGAAACATGAGCTTGGACAAACACGGTCCGTGTTTCACGTGAAACGAGTCCCGGCTTGACACCGCGCTCGTGGCGAGTACACCCGCTGTTCCCTGGAGCACGAGATGCTGGAAAAATATGATGTGATCGTTGTCGGTGGCGGCCACGCAGGTTGCGAGGCCGCAAGTGCGGCTGCACGCGCCGGTGCCTCGACGGCCCTGGTGACGCTGCGGTTCGACACGATCGGCGTGATGTCCTGCAATCCGGCCATCGGCGGGCTTGGCAAGGGCCAGCTCGTTCGCGAGATCGATGCGATGGACGGCCTGATGGGCCGCGTCGCCGACGCAGCGGGGATCCAGTTCCGGATGCTCAACCGCAAGAAGGGTCCCGCCGTTCGCGGCCCACGCGCGCAGGCGGACCGGAAGCTTTACCGGCTCGCCATGCAGGCGGGGCTGCGGGAGCAGCGCGACCTGGACATTATAGAAGGCGAAGTCCTGGATTTCGACCTAGCCGATGGCCGCGTCACCGGCGTTCTGTTGTCGGGCGGGCGCAGGCTGAGATGCAGCGCGGTAGTGCTGACGACTGGCACCTTCCTGCGCGGCCTGATCCACATTGGCGAGCGAAAGATCGTTGCCGGACGCATGCACGAGCAGGCATCGGTGGGCCTTTCGGAGACGATGGCGCGCGCCGGATTCCAGCTTGGGCGGCTGAAAACCGGAACTCCGCCGCGTCTGGACGGGCGGACGATCGATTGGCAATCGCTGGAAAGCCAGGCGGCGGACGAGGAGCCGGTGCCGTTTTCCCTGATGACGGATCATATCGGCAATCCGCAAATCTCCTGCGGCATAACCCGTACGACCCCGCGCACGCATGACGTTATCCGCGCCAATATCGGCCGCTCTGCGATGTATTCGGGGTCGATCAAGGGGGTTGGCCCGCGCTATTGCCCGTCTGTCGAAGACAAGATCGTCAAATTCGGCGACCGCGACGGCCACCAGATTTTCCTGGAGCCGGAGGGGCTGGATAACGACACGGTCTATCCGAACGGTATTTCGACTTCGCTGCCGGAAGAAGTTCAGCTCGAATTGTTGACCACCATTCCGGGATTGGAACGTGCCCGAATGCTGCAGCCGGGCTACGCCATCGAGTACGACCATATCGATCCGCGGGAACTGGAACCGACGCTGGAAACCCGGCGGGTGCGCGGACTGTTCCTGGCCGGCCAGATCAACGGAACCACGGGATATGAAGAGGCCGCCGCGCAGGGCCTGCTGGCGGGCGCCAACGCAGCCCGCGTGGCCGGAGCCGGATCGCTGGTCGTTCTTAGCCGCACTGAAGCCTATATCGGCGTGATGATCGACGACCTTACCAGCCGAGGTATCAGCGAGCCTTATCGGATGTTCACATCCCGTGCGGAGTTTCGACTGTCCTTGCGCGCGGACAATGCCGACGAGCGGTTGACGCCGCTGGCAGACCACCTCGGGATGGTGTCCGCAGAGCGGTCGGCGCGTTTCGACCAGCAGATGCAGCGACTCGAGTCGGCTCGTCGGCTCGCGAAGGAGATCACGATCACGCCGTCGGCCGCGGCGCGGCTCGGCCTGACCATCAACCAGGATGGGGTCAGGCGCTCTGCCTATGAACTTCTGACGCACCCGGAGGTCGACGTGGCATGGTTGGCGAGGGTGGATCCGGCGTTCGCGCAGATTGATGGAAAAACGGCAGAGAAACTTGAAACGGAAGCGAAATATTCCGTTTACCTGGACCGCCAGCAGGCCGATGTCGAGCAAATTCGTCATGAAGAGAGCCGACTTATCCCTGCCGAGTTCGAATTCGGGGGAATTATTGGTCTGTCGAACGAGCTGAAGCAGAAGCTTTCGGCACGCCGGCCGCGGTCGGTTGCCGACGCCCAGCGCATGGAAGGAATGACACCAGCGGCCTTGGCGCTGCTCGTCGCGCACTTGGCGCATGGAGCGCACAGCCGGCAGAAAGGTGCGGCGTGAGCGATCGTTATCGACGGCTATGCGAGGTCGCGGGGCCGGTTTCACGTGAAACATTCGCGAGGCTGGAAGCCTTCGAACGCCTTTTCCATAAGTGGAATGCGAGCATCAACCTGGTGGCGCCTTCGACGCTGGCCGAGGCCTGGGAACGCCATATTCTCGACAGCGCGCAGTTGTTCAGGCTGTCGCCATCGGCCACCCGCTGGGTCGATATCGGCTCCGGCGGCGGCTTTCCGGGATTGATTCTCGCCATTCTGCTGCACGAACGCGAAGGTGGCGAAATCCATCTAATCGAGAGCAACCGGAAAAAGGCATCTTTCCTGCAGACCGTGACCGGGCAACTCCAACTTCCTGCCAAGGTGCATGCAAAGCGGGTGGAAGATTGCTATTCCCTCGTGGTCGATCCGGAAGTGGTGACGGCCAGGGCTGTCGCCCCCCTGCCGATTTTACTGACCTTAGTGGCGCCATGGCTCGGCAATCAAGCCGCCGGCCTGTTCCATAAAGGACGGGATTACCAGAGCGAGGTGGCAGAAAGTGCTCACCGCTGGTCGTTCGATCTGGTAGAACATCGAAGCTCGATCGATCCGCAAAGCGTCGTGCTGGAGATTCGCACGCTGCGGGCGGTCTGAGCCGGTTGGAATAATTCGAGGCGCGGCGCACGAATGATCATGAGCACTCCACGCATCATCACCGTGGCAAACCAGAAGGGCGGCGTGGGCAAGACAACCACCGCCATCAACCTGGCGACGGCGCTGGCCGCCATCGGCGAGCAGGTGCTGATCATCGACCTCGACCCGCAAGGCAATGCCAGCACCGGTCTTGGCATCGAACGGCGCGATCGGTCGGTCTCGTCCTATGACGTGCTGACCGGTTCGCTGGGGATCGAGGAATCGGCGATGCCGACCGCCGTGCCCGGCCTGTCGATCGTGCCGTCGACCCTTGATCTGCTCGGTGTAGAAATGGAGCTGTCGGCTGCGCCCGATCGCGTGCTGCGGCTGCGTTCCGCCATTCGCACCGCTTTCGAGCGCTCGGCGCCGTTCAGCTACGTGCTGATCGATTGCCCGCCGTCGCTGAACCTGCTGACGCTGAATTCGATGGCGGCGGCGGATTCCGTCCTCGTGCCGCTGCAATGCGAGTTTTTCGCGCTCGAGGGGCTCAGCCAGCTGCTGGAAACGGTCGAGGAGGTCCGACGGACCATCAATCCAGACCTGTCGATCCAGGGCATTGTCCTGACGATGTATGACGGTCGCAACAATCTGGCCAACCAGGTGGTGCAGGACGTACGCGAGCATATGGGCGACAAGGTCTATGAAACCGTCATTCCGCGGAATGTCCGGGTTTCCGAGGCGCCTTCCTATGGCAAGCCGGCGATCCTGTACGATCTCAAATGCACCGGCAGCCAGGCCTATCTGCAGCTGGCGTCCGAGGTGATCCGGCGCGAGCGCCGGTTGCGGGCCGCGTAATTCCGTTCGGATACGAAACGAAATTGGATAGATCATGAGCGAAGACCAATCGAGAAAGCGGCTGGGCCGGGGCCTGGCTGCCCTGATCGGCGAGATGGATCGCCCGGCGCAGCCTGAGCGCCAGGCCATGGCCGCCGATGGAAAGGTGCCGATCGAGTTCCTGTCGCCCAATCCGCGCAACCCGCGCCGCCAGTTCGGGGACGCCGATCTCACCGATCTCGCCCAGTCCATCCGCGAGCATGGCGTCGTGCAGCCGGTGGTCGCCCGCCCGTCGCCGACCGAGGCGGGGCGTTACGAGATCATCGCCGGCGAGCGGCGCTGGCGGGCCGCACAGCGCGCAGGCCTGACCGAGATCCCGATCATCCTCCGCGACGTTTCCGACCGGACCGCGCTCGAGCTCGCGATCATCGAAAACGTCCAGCGTACCGATCTCAACGCGGTCGAAGAAGCGCTCGGCTATCAGAACCTCATGGACGAGCACGGCTATACGCAGGCGGACCTCGGCCAGGTCATCGGCAAGAGCCGCAGCCATGTCGCCAATACGCTGCGGCTGCTGCGCTTGCCGGAAGTCATCCGCGACATGCTGGTGGACGGCACGCTTTCGGCCGGCCATGCGCGCACGCTGGTGACCGCCGAGGATCCGGCCGGGCTTGCCAAGCGCATCGTCGAGGGCGGGCTTTCGGTGCGCCAGGCGGAAGCGCTTGCGCAGATGCCGGCCGGTGCCACGGCAACCCGGCAGCCAGCCAAGCCGGCGGAGAAGGATGCCGACACGCTGGCGCTCGAAAAGCTCTTGTCGGACGCCATCGGCATGAGCGTTTCCATTGCCCACAAGGGCGGGGGCGGCGAGGTTCGCGTCGCCTATCGGACCCTCGAACAACTCGACGATCTGTGCCGGCGGCTCAAGCAGGAGCCCTGATAGAGGACGGGCAGCCTTTCGACGAACGGGCCAGCGGGTCACGATTAGCCGGCTAATCCCGGCTAACGCCGGTTGAGGCGAGCGCTTTCCACCGCCAAGCCAAGCAGCGCCTGGCGGGCCACGGCAATCGCCAATTCCGGACGCCGGCGTGTCTGCAGGATCGCCGTTTGCAGCCGATTCAATGCGCGTTCCAGCGCGCCGCTGTTCCAATGTTCGACGGCCTTTTCGACAAGCTTGCGGCGCGCGAAAAAGACCGGGGGGCGCTGGGTGGCAACGGCGCCGGCCGGGTTCTGCCGGCCGGTTTCGACCGTCCCGCGCATGGCATGAAGCGCCTGGAACTGCCGCAGCGCCGCGGCAAGTGCCTGGTACGCCTGTCCCGTCCCGTTCTGGCAGCAGCGGGTGAAAATCGTATCGAAGGCTCCGATCCTGCCTTCAAGTAGCGCATCGACCGCATCGTCGAGCGATTGCCCGGAAACGTCGCCCGTCAGGGCCGCGATATCGTCCAGCGTTATTTCGCTGGAACCATGCGCGTAGAGCACGATCTTCTCGATCTCGCCGCGGGAAGCCAGACGGTCGCCGCCCAGGTTTCGACGCAGCGCCTGGCGCGCTTCCAGCGTCATCGTCATTCCCGCCTTGCCGAGTTCCTCGTCGATGACGGTGGCGATGTCCCTGTCTTCGTCGGCGTAGCAGGGCAGCGCTATCGCCGAGCGCGCGCCTTCGACGACGGCGCGCAGGCCGGTCCCTTTCTTCAGCTCTCCGGCCTCGATCAGGATGATGGCATCGCGCGGAGGCTCGGCCGTCAGCAGCTTGATGTCGTCGGCCAGCCGCTTCTGTGCACCGGCGTTGCGGACCCACAAGAGCCGGCGGTCCGAGAACATCGATACGGTTCGCGCCTCGTCGATCAGCCGGCTTTCCTCCCGATCGATCTCGGCTGCGTCCAGCCGCACTACGGAAAACGGATCGTCCAGGGCCAATCCCGTCTTGCCGGCGAAGGTGCGGGCCCGTTCAGCGACCAGGCCGCGGTCCGGGCCATAGAGCAGGACGATGGCCACGGCCGGGTCCGGTCGCGCCAGCCAGGTGTCGACTTCGTACGCCTTCTTCTGCATGCCTGTTCCGCTGCTTCCCGAAAACGAAGCATTAGCATCATCCGTCGGTGGAGAGAACGGCCTTGCCGGCTGTCGGAATTTCGGGGCGCCGCGCAGCAATCGTTCATCGCGGGCTCGTTTCGCCGTCGCTTTGTTGCCGGCGGAGCATATTGAAAAAACGGAACTTGCGCGAAACTGCGGGCATACTAGGCTGGTAGTGATCACTTTAGCGAGCCGGCTGCCGTTGGTGCCGGCATGGGCGTGGATGTGCGAGCATCCTGCCGCGATATCGGAGTGACGGTTATGGCCGACGCCGGAATGCTGCGTTTCCACGTTCCCGAGCCGGAAGTCCGGCCGGGGGGGACGCCGGACTTTTCCAACGTGCCCATCCCCAAGGCCGGCTCGGTGCCGCGCCCTGAGATCGATGTCGATCCGCGCAGCATCCGCGACCTGGCCTTTTCCATCATCCGCGTGCTGAACCGCAGCGGCGAGGCGACCGGTCCGTGGGCCGGCCTGCTTTCCGAAGACGAACTGCGCGCCGGCCTGCGCGATATGATGACGCTGAGGACGTTCGACGCACGCATGCAGATGGCGCAGCGCCAGGGCAAGACCTCGTTCTACATGCAGCATCTCGGCGAGGAGGCGGTGAGTTGCGCCTTCCGCAAGGCGCTCGAACCGGGCGACATGAATTTCCCGACCTATCGCCAGGCCGGCCTGCTCATCGCGTCCGGCTATCCGATGGTCACGATGATGAACCAGATCTATTCCAACGAGAAGGATCCGCTCAAGGGCCGGCAACTGCCGATCATGTATTCCTCCAAGGAACATGGATTCTTTTCGATCTCCGGCAACTTGGCGACGCAGTACATCCAGGCGGTGGGCTGGGCGATGGCCTCGGCGATCAGCAAGGATTCGCGCATCGCGGCCGGCTGGATCGGCGACGGCTCGACGGCGGAATCGGATTTTCATGCGGCGCTGGCGTTTGCATCCACCTACAAGGCGCCGGTCGTCCTCAACGTCGTCAACAACCAGTGGGCGATTTCGACCTTCCAGGGCATCGCGCGCGGCGGCTCCGGCACGTTCGCGGCGCGCGGCCTCGGCTTCGGCATTCCGGCTCTGCGGGTGGACGGCAACGATTACCTCGCCGTCCATGCGGTGGCGAAATGGGCGGCGGAGCGGGCGCGGCGCAATTTCGGGCCGACGCTGGTCGAATATGTGACCTATCGCGCCGGTGCGCATTCCACCTCGGACGACCCTTCCGCCTATCGGCCGAAGGCCGAATCCGATGCCTGGCCGCTCGGCGACCCGATCATCCGGCTGAAGAACCATCTCATCCATCTCGGCGCGTGGTCTGAGGAGCGCCACAGCCAGGCCGAGGCCGAAATCCTCGACACCGTGATCACCGCGCAGAAGGAAGCCGAGAGCCACGGCACGCTGCATTCCGGCAACAAGCCCTCGATGCGCGACATGTTCGAAGGCGTCTATGAGGAAATGCCGCCGCATCTGCGGCGCCAGCGCCAGCAGGCGGGGGTGTAGGAGATGCCGCGCAAGACCATGATCGAGGCGATCCGCGACGCCATGGACGTGTCGATGGAGCGCGACGAGAAAGTCGTCGTGTTCGGCGAGGATGTCGGCTTCTTCGGTGGCGTGTTCCGCTGTACGCAGGGGCTGCAGGCGAAATACGGCACCAGCCGCTGCTTCGACGCGCCGATCAACGAAAGCGGCATTGTCGGCGCCGCCATCGGCATGGCCGCCTACGGCCTGCGGCCTTGCGTCGAGGTGCAGTTCGCGGACTATGTCTACCCAGCCTACGACCAGATCGTTTCGGAAGCGGCACGATTGCGTTACCGCTCCAACGGCGACTTCACCTGCCCGATCGTGGTGCGCATGCCGGCCGGCGGCGGCATTTTCGGCGGCCAGACGCACAGCCAGAGCCCGGAAGCGCTGTTCACGCATGTTTCCGGGTTGAAGGTGGTGGTCCCTTCCAACCCGCACGACGCCAAGGGCCTTCTGGTGGCTGCGATCGAGGACCCTGATCCGGTGATCTTCCTGGAGCCGAAGCGGCTCTATAACGGTCCGTTCGACGGCCATCACGAGCGGCCGGTGACGCCGTGGTCCAAGCACAAGCTGGGCGAGGTGCCGGACGGCCATTTTTCGACGCCGCTCGGCAAGGCGGCGATCCGCCGGGCCGGCTCGGCTCTGACGGTGCTCGCCTATGGCACCATGGTCTATGTCGCGGAAGCCGCCGCCGAGGAAACCGGCATCGACGCCGAAATCATCGACCTGCGCACGCTGCTGCCGCTCGACCTCGACGCCATCGTCGCCTCGGTGCAAAAAACCGGGCGCTGCGTGGTCGTGCACGAAGCGACGCTGACTTCCGGCTTCGGCGCGGAACTGGCCGCGCTGGTGCAGGAAAACTGCTTCTACCACCTGGAGGCGCCGGTCAAACGGGTCGCCGGCTGGGACACGCCTTATCCGCACGCGCAGGAGTGGGATTATTTTCCGGGGCCGGCGCGTGTCGGCCGCGCGCTGATCGAAACGATGGAGGCCTGAGGCATGGACGAGCATGTCGTCAAGCTGCCCGACGTGGGCGAGGGCGTGGCGGAAGCCGAACTGGTCGAGTGGCACGTGAAGGTCGGCGACCTGGTGCGCGAAGACGCGCTGCTCGCCGCGGTCATGACCGACAAGGCGACCGTCGAGATTCCCTCGCCGGTGGAGGGCGAGATCCTGTGGCTCGGCGCCGAGATCGGCGACACGGTGGCCGTCGGCTCGCCGCTGGTACGGCTGGGGGTCGCTGGCGAGGGGAATGCGGCGACAGTTGAGGTGGGGAAGAAAGATACCCCCACCCCTGACCCCTCCCCGCAAGGGGGAGGGGAACCGGCCCCGGCCGTCAAAGCCGATCCCGCTTCCAACACGTTGACCTCGGCTGAAGCGAAAAGTTTGCAGCCGGCAACGACTGAATCCTCCTCTCCCCTGAGGGGAGGGGTCAGGGGTGGGGGTAACACCCTCTCCGCAGGCAGGGGCGCCCCCCGTCCCGAGGGCGAAAAGCCGCTGGCCTCGCCCGCCGTTCGCCTGCGGGCCAGGGAGGCGGGCGTCGACCTGAGGCAGGTTGCGGGCAGCGGTCCGGCCGGCCGTATCGGTCATGAGGACCTCGACGCGTTTCTTGCGCGCGGCGCGCAGCCGGCCAAAGCGACGGGTCACGGACTCGCCCGTAACGAGGCGGTCGAAGAGGTGAAGATCGTCGGCCTGCGTCGCAAGATCGCCGAGAAGATGGCGCTGTCGGCGTCGCGCATTCCGCACATCACCTATGTCGAGGAAATCGACGTCACCGCGCTGGAGGATTTGCGGGCCGCCCTCAACAAGGAAAAGCGCGCTGACCGGGCGAAGCTGACGCTGCTGCCGTTCCTGATGCGGGCCATGGTCAAGGCGATCGCCGAGCAGCCGCAGGTCAATGCGCTGTTCGACGACGAGGCCGGCATCGTGCGCCAGTATGGCGGCGTCCATATCGGTATCGCTGCGCAGACGCCCACCGGGCTGATGGTGCCGGTGGTGCGCCATGCCGAGGCACGCGACCTGTGGGAGTGCGGCGCGGAAGTCTCGCGCCTCGCGGAGGCCGCCAAATCCGGCACGGCGACGCGCGAGGAGCTTTCCGGCTCGACCATCACCATCACCTCGCTCGGCGCCATGGGCGGCGTGGCGACGACGCCGGTCATCAACCATCCGGAAGTGGCCATCGTCGGCGTCAACAAGATCATGGTGCGGCCGGTGTGGGACGGGACGCAGTTCATCCCACGCAAGATGATGAACCTGTCGTCCAGCTTCGACCACCGCGTGATCGACGGCTGGGACGCCGCCGTCTTCGTCCAGCGCATCAAGACGCTGCTGGAAACGCCGGCGCTGATTTTCGTCGAGGGGTGAGGACATGAAGGACATTTCCTGCAAGCTTCTCGTCATCGGCGCGGGTCCGGGCGGCTATGTCTGCGCCATCCGCGCCGGGCAGCTCGGGCTGGACACCGTCATCGTCGAGGCCGGCAAGCCGGGCGGCACCTGCCTCAATGTCGGCTGCATCCCTTCCAAGGCGCTGATCCATGCGGCGGAAGAGTTCGACAAGGTCTCGCATTTCGCCAAGGGCGGCAGCCCGCTCGGCATTTCGATCAGCACGCCTGCGATCGATCTTGGCCGAACTGTCGGCTGGAAAGACACGATCGTTAGCCGACTTAACAGCGGCGTCGCCGGCCTGCTCAAGAAGGCCGGCGTGAAGACCGTGCCGGGATGGGCGAAATTCCGGGACGGCAAGACGGTGGAGGTCGAAACGGAAACCGGCGTGCAGGTGATCCGGGCCGAAACCATCGTCATCGCCACCGGCTCGGTGCCGGTGGAACTGCCGTTCCTGCCGTTTGGCGGGCCGGTGATCTCGTCTACCGAGGCGCTGGCGCTGACCGATCTGCCCAAGCGCCTCGTCGTGGTCGGCGGCGGCTATATCGGGCTCGAACTGGGAACCGCCTTCGCCAAGCTCGGTGCGAAGGTGACGGTGGTGGAGGCGCTGCCGCGTATCCTGGCGCAATACGATGCGGAATTGACCCGGCCGGTGAGTAAGAGGCTCGCTGAAATCGGCATCGAGGTGCTGGTAGGCGCCAAGGCCAGGGCGCTTTACTCGAAAGGCAATGCGCTGCTGGTCGAGACCGCCGATGGCAAGGAAAAGAAGATCGAGGCCGACAAGGTTCTGGTCACGGTCGGCCGCAAGCCGGCCATCGAAGGCTGGGGCCTCGAGGAGATCGACCTCGCCATGAGCGGCCGGTTCATCCGCATCAACGACCAGTGCCGCACTTCGATGCGCGGCGTGTTCGCCATCGGCGACGTGACCGGCGAGCCGATGCTGGCCCACCGCGCCATGGCGCAAGGGGAGATGGTGGCCGAGATCGTCGCGGGCCGCCGGCGCAGCTTCGACAAGCGGGCGATTCCCGCCGTCTGCTTCACCGACCCGGAGGTCGTCACCGCCGGCCTGTCCCCCGAGGAAGCCCGAAAGCAGGGACGGGAAGTCAAGATCGGCCAGTTTCCGTTTTCCGCCAACGGCCGCGCCATGACCCGGCAGGGCGAGGAAGGTTTCGTGCGCGTGGTGGCGCGGGCCGACAACCATCTGGTGCTGGGCATCCAGGCGGTCGGGCAGGGCATCTCGGAACTGTCGGCGGCCTTCTCGCTGGCCATCGAGATGGGCGCGCGGCTGGAAGATATCGCCGGCACCGTCCACGCCCATCCGACTCAAAGCGAGGCTTTTGCCGAAGCGTCGCTCAAAGCTCTCGGCCAGGCGCTGCATATCTGAGGCAAGGGGCCAGCTTCGCACAATCGGCAGCGTCGGTTTCCGCCGCAACGAGAAAGGCTCGCTCCGCACTCGGAACGAGCCTTTCTTTCTCCCCCTCGTTATAGGCTCTGCGGGGCTTAGCTTGCCAGGCGCATCAGGGCTTCATGCTGGACGTAGGCGCGGCCGAAGCGGTTGGCGAGGAAGGCGTCGAGCTTGATGTCCTCCTGGCGGACAAAGCCCTTCGCCGGCAGGCTGCCGTCGGCCAGCATGTCGAGCACGGCGCAGATGCCGGAAGCCGTCGTGATCTGGATGGCGCTGCGGGTCGTGCCGCCGATACGCTGGCTGTAGACCTTGTTGGCGTAGGTTTCCTGCATCAGCCGGCCTTGTCTGCGGCCGGAAACGGTGACGAAGACGATGACCACGTCCTGCATCGTCGCCGGCAGGGCGTTCTCGAAAATGTCCTTGATCAGGTCGCGGCGATGGCGCAGGCCGAGGTCGTTCAGCAGCGCCTTCATGATCGCGGCGTGGCCGGGGTAGCGGATGGTGCGGTAGTTCAGCGTGCGCACCTTGCCCTTCAGCGTCTCGGCCAGCGTGCCGAGCCCGCCGGAAGTGTTGAAGGCCTCGTAGGTGACGCCGTCCAGCGAGAATTCCTCGCGTTCCTCCAGCGGCGGCACTTCCACCAGCTTGCCCTCGACGATCGCCTCGCACGGCTCGCAATATTCGTTGATGACGCCGTCCGTGCTCCAGGTCAGGTTGTAGTTCAGCGCGTTCGACGGGTATTGCGGCAGCGCGCCGACGCGCATGCGCACGCTGTCCAGCGTGTCGAAGCGGCCGGCGAGGTCGGCGGCGACGATGGAGATGAAGCCCGGCGCCAGCCCGCATTGCGGGATGAAGGCGGCCTTGGCGTCCTTTGCCAGTTCCTTGACGCGGCGCGTCGAGGCGACATCCTCGGTGAGGTCGAGATAGTGCACGCCGGCGCTCGCGGCAGCCTCGGCGATGCGGGTCGTGAGGTGGTAGGGCGCGGCGCTCATGACCGCGAACTTGCCGGCCAGCGCCTTTTCCAATGCGCCCTCGGCCATGATGTCCAGTTCCAGCGCGGTCACGTTCCCTGGCAGGTCGAGCGCGCTCAACTGGGCAGCCGCGCGGTCGACGATGGTGACGTGGTAGTCGCCGGTTTCGGCCAGCATGGCGGCGATGGTCGAGCCGATCTTGCCGGCGCCGATGATGACGATTTCCTTCATGATGCCCTCCGGATGGTGTTTGCCTGAGCATCGCACCTTGCCTGACGAATGGAAGCGTGCGATGCGTCGAAACAAAGTGCCGTATTGTGCAAAACGCCGACGAAGGTCGTCATTATGCTAACCGCTGCCGAACAGGCCCTGCTTGCCCTGCTGCGCGAGAACGCGCGGGCGTCGACGGCCGAGCTGGCGCGGCGGCTGGGCGTTTCCCGCACCACGGTGCAAAGCCGGATCGAGCGGCTGGAGGCGCGCGGCGTGATCGCCGGCTATGGCGTGCGGCTTTCGCGCGACTACGAAAAGGGCCTGGTGCGCGCGCATGTGCTGCTGACCGTGACGCCGAAGCTTGCCGACCGGGTGGTGCGCGGACTGCGAGCGCTGCCGTCCGTCGAGACGCTGCACTCGGTCAGCGGCAATTTCGACATGATCGTCATCGTCGAATCCCCCTCGATCGGCGACCTCGATGCGCTGATCGACCGGATCGGTGCGATGGAGGGGGTGGAACGCACGCTTTCCTCCATTATCCTTTCCACGCGGATCGATCGCTGAGGCGCTGACACAACGCCTCGTCGTCCGATGCCCTTGCAGGAACCGGAAGCGGCGTGATACCTCGCCCCCAATCCTCAATCGTGGCCCTAAACCTATCTGGAATGGCGGAAACAATGTCCAAGCTGAAAGACGTCAAGAAGGTCGTGCTCGCCTATTCCGGCGGCCTCGACACTTCCATCATCCTGAAATGGCTCCAGACCGAACTCGGCGCGGAAGTCGTCACTTTCACCGCCGACCTCGGCCAGGGCGACAGCGACCTCGAGCCGGCGCGCAAGAAGGCCGAGATGATGGGCGCCAAGCAAATCTACATCGAGGACGTGCGCGAGGAGTTCGTGCGCGACTTCGTGTTTCCGATGTTCCGTGCCAACGCCCAATATGAAGGCCTCTACCTGCTCGGCACCTCGATCGCCCGTCCGCTGATCTCCAAGCGGCTGGTGGAGATCGCCCGCGAGACCGGCGCCGACGCGGTCGCCCACGGCGCCACCGGCAAGGGCAACGACCAGGTGCGCTTCGAACTGTCGGCCTATGCGCTCAATCCCGACATCAAGGTGATCGCGCCGTGGCGCGACTGGTCGTTCAAGTCGCGCACCGACCTGCTGGACTTCGCCGAAAAGCACCAGATCCCGATCGCCAAGGACAAGCGCGGCGACGCGCCCTTTTCGGTCGACGCCAACCTTCTGCACTCCTCGTCCGAGGGCAAGGTGCTGGAAGATCCGTGGATGGCCCCGCCGGAATTCGTGCATCAGCGCACCATCTCGCCGATGGATGCGCCGGACCAGGTGACGGAGATCGAGATCGACTTCTCGAAGGGCGATCCGATCGCCCTCAACGGCAAGGCGCTGTCGCCGGCGGCGATGCTGGCCGCGCTCAACGACCTCGGCTGCGACAACGGCATCGGCCGCCTCGACCTGGTGGAGAACCGCTTCGTCGGCATGAAGTCGCGCGGCGTCTACGAGACCCCCGGCGGCACCATCCTGCTTGCGGCGCATCGCGGCATCGAGTCGATCACGCTCGACCGGGGTGCGGCGCATCTCAAGGACGAGCTGATGCCGCGCTATGCCGAGCTGGTCTATAACGGCTTCTGGTTCTCGCCCGAGCGGCATATGCTGCAGGCGGCGATCGACAAGAGCCAGGAAGATGTCGAAGGCACGGTGCGCCTGCAACTCTACAAGGGCAACGTCATCGTTTCCGGCCGCAAGTCCTCGAAGTCGCTCTATCGCAACGACCTCGTCACCTTCGAGGACGACCGGGGCGCCTACGACCAGAAGGATGCGGAAGGGTTCATCCGCCTCAATGCCCTGCGGCTCCGCACCCTGGCGGCGCGCAACCGCAAGTCCTGAGAAGTCCGCTCTTCCTACGAAAAAGCCCGGCTTTTGCCGGGCTTTTTTGTCGGTCGCTGCCGCTGGTGCGGTCAGTCGTTGTCGATGGCCGTGGCGATGCGGGCAATGGCCTGCTGATAGACGCTGGCGGAGTTCCAGCCGGCGATGGCGCCCATGTTGCCCTCGGCCCCGACGCCGGGACGCCAGCCATGGCCCTTGAGGAAATTGGCGGTGGAAGCGAGCGCCGTGCCCTTGTCGCGCAGGTTGGCGCCGCCGACGCCGTATTTGAGGACGTTTCCGGGCAGGAACTGCGTGTGGCCGATCTCGCCATGCATGGCGCCGACGGAGGTGGAGCTCAACGCACCGCGATCGACCAGCTTCAGCGCCGCGATGGCGTGGGGCGTGAAGAAGTCGGGACGCCGGCAGTCATAGGCGAGCGTCACGATGGCCGAAACCGTGTTCTGCTTGCCCATGACGGCGCCGAAACCGGTTTCCATGCCCCAGATGGCAAGCAGCACGCCGGGCGAAACGCCGTAGTTGCTTTCGATCTTGTTGAAGAGGGCGGCGTTGGATCTCTTCAGCGACTTTCCCTTGGAGATGATCGTGGCGGCGCCACGGCGGCGCATGAAATCCTCGACCGAGCCGCTGAAGGCCTTGTGGATGGCGCGATCCGCCTTGATGGTCGCAGTGGCGTAGCTGGCCCCGGCCAGAGCCGAAAGCCCCTTGCCCTGGACGCCGGCGGCCTTCGCCTCCTGGGCGAACTCCGCTTTCCACTGTTCGAATCCGGCCGCGCTCTTGCCGCAGCTTGCAGCCTGGGCGGCGCCGCTCAGCAGGCCGAATACGGCGGCAGCGCCCACCGCCACCAAAAACCTACCTTTGGCAAAAAATGCCATGCTTGTCTCCTGATTGCCTGAATTACGTCCCTGAGTTGAACTTGCCAGCGAAATTCCGGTTTGTCACCGCCGTTTGCGCCCTCGGCCGTTGGGCGAACTTGCCCAAGATATCGGGATAATTGTGGCGAGCGGGGATTTTTTGCCGTCTGCGGGGCGGACATCAGACATGCACTTCGCCGAAATCGCCTTCGCCGGTGTCGCCGGGAGAACGCAGGCAGGCATAGAGCAACCACAGGAAGAACGTCGCCACGCCACCGACCACCAGCCAGCCGGGAATGGAACCGAAGGCGGCGTTGGCCAGCACCTCCCATACCGAATGGGCCAGCCGGAAGCCGGCGGCCTGGTCCTGTAGGCGTGGGGTCGAGATTTTCAGCACCCAGGCTAAAAGCAGGATCAGGAACATCCAGATGTAGTTGCGGCGCAGGCGGCGCGACAGCGCATCGCCATAGGAAATGAAGAATTTCGGCTCACGCAGGCTCTGGCCCAGAATCTGCGTCCAGTTCGCCGAAAAGTGCTCCATCGGCGAAAAGACCTGCGCGAAGTAATACCGCTCCATCTGGCGTACCCGGAAGCGATAGACATCGAAAAAGCGATAGCGCCGGGCCTCGATCATCAGAAGCAGGTAGACGAGCAGCATGGCGAACAGCAGAACGCCGTGATGGGCGGAAGCCGTCGAAAGCGACACGGAAAGCAGGGCGGCGACCACGGTGATGGCCCAGTTGGTGGTGCGGTCGATGCGGTCGCGCCAGCCGGCCATGCGGGCGAGTTCGGCGCGATAGTAGTGGACGGCCGCGGTGACGGCCTGGCCATGGGTTTCGGGCAGGGCGGCGACTGTACCTTCTGCTTGTCGTCTGCCATTGTCGTAGCGCCTCGCCCTGATGCGACCGGTGCAAATCTCCCGAAAAGCGGGGGCCGGTTTCGGGCGAATGGCAGCGTACGCTTCCTGGCCGCCGCGCACCATCCTTGACTCTTGGCCGTTTTTCCTGTCTACAGCGCGCAAATTCCGCGACGAGACCCTCTCCGAGCACGCCGACCGGGACGCCCGACCTTTCGAGGCCAGGCCATAAATCGATCCCGGAGGTCAACACCCGGCAGCGCTGTGCGCCCCCGGGTGCTTTTTGGCTTTGGGCTTCGTTTGGGTAATCGGCGCGGAGGCATTACCTCTTGGGCTTCACCCGGGTGCCCGAGAATGAGGAAATGGAATGTTTGAATCGCTTCAGGAACGCCTTGGTTCCATCCTGAACGGCCTTACCGGCCGCGGTGCGCTGTCGGAGGCCGATGTCTCGGCCGCGCTGCGCGAGGTGCGCCGCGCGCTGCTGGAAGCCGACGTGGCGCTGGAAGTCGTGCGCTCGTTTACCGACAAGGTGCGCGAGAAGGCCGTCGGCGCGGCGGTGCTGAAGTCGATCAAGCCCGGCCAGATGGTGGTCAAGATCGTCCATGACGAGCTGGTCGCCATGCTGGGCGAGGAAGGCGTCGCCATCGACCTCAACGCGCCGGCGCCGGTCGTCATCATGATGGTCGGCCTGCAAGGCTCCGGCAAGACCACCACCACCGCCAAGATCGCCCGCCGCCTCGGCGAACGCCAGGGCAAGAAGGTGCTGATGGCCTCGCTCGACACGCGTCGGCCGGCGGCACAGGAGCAGCTGCGCCAGCTGGGCGAGCAGGTGAAGGTGGCGACGCTGCCGATCATCGCCGGCCAGTCGCCGGTCGATATCGCCGGGCGCGCGGTGCAGGCGGCAAAGCTCGGCGGCCATGACGTCGTCATCCTCGACACGGCCGGCCGCACCCATATCGACGAGCCGCTGATGGTGGAGATGGCCGATATCCGCAAGGTATCGGCGCCGCACGAAATCCTGCTGGTCGCGGACTCGCTGACCGGCCAGGACGCCGTCAACCTCGCCCGCAGCTTCGACGAGCGCGTCGGCATCACCGGCCTGGTATTGACCCGCATGGACGGCGACGGCCGCGGCGGCGCCGCCCTTTCCATGCGCGCCGTCACCGGCAAGCCGATCAAGCTGATCGGCACCGGCGAAAAGATGGATGCGCTGGAGGAATTCCACCCCAAGCGCATCGCCGACCGCATCCTCGGCATGGGCGACATCGTCAGCCTGGTCGAGAAAGCCGCCGAAACCATCGACGCCGAACAGGCGGCGGCGATGGCCAAGAAGATGCAGTCGGGCAAGTTCGACCTCAACGACCTTGCCCAGCAGTTGCAGCAGATGTCGAAGATGGGCGGCATGGGCGGGCTGATGGGCATGATGCCCGGCATGGGCAAGATGAAGGACCAGCTTGCCGCCGCCGGCCTCGACGACCGCATGTTCAAGCGCCAGCTCGCCATCATCTCCTCGATGACCAGGGCCGAGCGCGCCAATCCCGACCTGCTCAAGCATTCGCGCAAGAAGCGCATTGCCGCCGGTTCCGGCACCGACGCCGCCGAGATCAACAAGCTCCTCAAGATGCATCGCGGCATGGCCGACATGATGAAGGCGATGGGCGGCAAGGGCAAAGGCGGCGGCATGATGCGGGGCCTGATGGGCGGCCTGGCCTCGAAGATGGGCATGGGCGGCATGGTGCCGGGCATGGGCGGCCTGCCCGACCTGTCCAAGATGGATCCGAAACAGCTTGAAGCCCTGCAGAAGCAGGCCGAAGCCGCCGGTCTGGGCGCGGGCCTGCCCAAAGGTTTGCCGGGCGGGTTGCCGGGTGGCGGGCTTCCCGGCTTGCCGGGCGGCCTGAAGCTGCCGGGTCTTCCGGGCGGCGGCTTGCCGGGCCTGGGCAAGAAGAAGTGAGGGGTGTCATGAACGACGATGACAGCGTGACGCGGGCGCGGAAGATCCTGGCGGATTACCGCGCTTCCATCGACAACATCGATGCCGCCCTAATCTACATGCTGGCCGAACGTTTTCGCTGCACCCAGGCGGTCGGCGTGCTCAAGGCGACGCATGGATTGCCGCCGGCCGACCCCAGCCGCGAGGCCGAGCAGATCGCCCGCCTGCGCCGGCTGGCCGACGAGTCGCAGCTCGATCCGGACTTTGCGGAAAAATTCCTCAACTTCGTCGTGCGCGAAGTCATTCGCCACCACGAACAAATTGCCGCCGACAAGAACGGCGGATGACGAAAATGCCGGTCACGCCATTCGGTGGCCGGTACAACCAACCCCCAAACACGGAAATCCAGGAGACCAAAAATGTCGTTGAAGATCAGACTGTCCCGCGCCGGTTCCAAGAAGCGCCCCTACTACCACGTCGTCGTCGCCGATGCGCGCAGCCCGCGCGACGGCCGTTTCATCGAGACGCTCGGCTCGTGGAACCCGCTGCTGCCGCGGGATGGCGAGCGCGTCAAGGTCGATGCCGACCGCGTCAAGCACTGGCTGTCGCAGGGCGCGCAGCCGACCGACCGCGTGCTGCGCTTCCTCGATGAGGCAGGCATTGCCAAGCGCCCGGCCCGCTCCAACCCGAAGAAGGCCGAACCGGGCAAGAAGGCGCAGGAGCGCGCAGCCCTGCTGAAGAAGGCGCAGGAAGACGCCGCCGCCGCGATCGCTGCTGCTGCCGCCGCCCCGGAAGAGGCCGCTTCCGAGTAAGCAGCGCCTATCTGCCAGACTAGAAAAGGCCGCGTGGCTGATGTCAGCCGCGCGGCCTTTTCTCTATCGGCGGGTGTATCTCTCAGTAGCCGCCGTAATAATGCCGGCGCGGGTAGTAGCGGCGGTTGTCGTAGCGATAGTTGGACGGGCAGCGGGCGATGTAGACCCGGCCGTAGCGGCCGCGGTAGCGGCACTGGCCGCGTTCGCTGGCATTGCCGATCAATGCGCCGCCGACGGCGCCGATCGCACCACCGATAACCGCACCCTCGACAGGATCGTTCGCGACCGCGCTGCCGATGGCGGCGCCGCCAAGACCGCCGATCGCGGCCCCTCGCTCGGTCTGTGAACAGGCGGCTATCGGCAACAGCAGTGCCGCAAGCACCAGAATCTTTTTCATCACGGTTCTCCCTAACGATTTGCGGCCTTGGACGGCGATTAAACGCGCGATCGAAGGATTCGATCCCAATCGGGCCGATCGAGGACCGCCGCTGGCGCGCACTTTGTCAAACGTGGTGAATCAAACCGTTACGATGCCGACGGGGGGAACTGTCCTATCGGCTGGTGCGGACATAGAGGACATCCGGCAGCCCTTGCCTTGCGCCGGCACCGCCGGAATGAGCCTGCGCGCGGAAGCCGTGCCGCTCATAGAAACGGCAGGCGCGCCGGTTCGACCGGAAGCAGTAGAGCTTGGCCTGCGGCAGGTTCGCTGCCGCCAGCAGCCGACTGCCGATGCCGCGCCCGGTCCATTTGGGGTCGACGTAGAGCAGGTCGATCCAGGCGCCATGCGTGGCGATGAATCCCACGATGCTTCCGGACGCTTGCGCCACCGTGACGGTCCGGTGGGCAAGCACCGCTTCGCGAACGAAGGCAAGGTCCTCTTCCGCGCTGCGGCATGGCTGTTCCTGGAGGGAGTCCAGCGACCGGCGCAGCACCTGCGCGATGGCCGCCGCGTCGGGCGCTGCCGCCCGGCGCAACGCGATCGTTTCAGGATGGTCGACGGTCATCGCCCGGCCCGCAGGCGAGACGGACGGCAGGCCGTCCGGTCGCACTGCAAGGCGGTGCAGGGAGCGGATCAGGCCGCCTTCTGCTTCGGCTGGATCAGCCCGCGCGCCACCAGCAGTTCGGCGATCTGCACGGTGTTGAGCGCCGCGCCCTTGCGCAGGTTGTCGGAGACGATCCACAGGTTCAGGCCGTTGTCGATGGTCGCGTCCTCGCGGATGCGCGAGATGTAGGTGGCGTCCTCGCCGGCGCTCTCGATCGGGGTGATGTAACCGCCGTCCTCGCGCTTGTCGATGACCAGGCAGCCCGGCGCCTCGCTCAGGATCGCGCGCGCCTCGTCGGCCGTGATCGGCTTCTCGAACTCGAGGTTGACGGCTTCCGAATGGCCGATGAACACCGGCACGCGCACGCAGGTGGCGGTCACCTTGATCTTCGGGTCGAGCATCTTCTTGGTCTCGGCCACCATCTTCCACTCTTCCTTGGTGGTGCCGTCCTCCATGAAGACGTCGATGTGCGGAATGACGTTGAAGGCGATTCGCTTGGTGAACTTCTTGGCCTCGACCGGGTCGGCCACGAACACGGCGCGGGTCTGCGTGAACAGCTCGTCCATGCCTTCCTTGCCGGCGCCCGACACCGACTGGTAGGTCGAGACGACGACGCGCTTGATGGTGGCGGCGTCATGCAGCGGCTTGAGCGCCACCAGCATCTGCGCGGTCGAGCAGTTCGGATTGGCGATGATGTTCTTCTTCGAGAAGCCGGTGACGGCATCCGGGTTCACTTCCGGCACGATCAGCGGTACGTCCGGATCGTAGCGGAAGGCCGACGAGTTATCGATGACGATGCAGCCCTGCTTGCCGATCTTCGGCGACCATTCCTTGGAAACGTTGCCGCCCGCCGACATCAGGACGATGTCGGTATCGGAAAAGTCGTAGCTGTCGAGCACCCTGGTCTTCAGCGTCTTGTCGCCGAAGGACACTTCCGTGCCGAGCGAGCGGCGCGAAGCCAGCGGCACGACCTCGCTGACGGGGAAGCCGCGCTCTTCGAGGATATTGAGCATTTCGCGGCCCACATTGCCCGTGGCACCGACTACCGCAACCTTGAAACCCATTGAAAATTCTCCTGTCGCTCTCCGCTTGTTCTTCTGGAGAAACCCGCCGGCCGTTGCGGGTCCCGCCTCCCTCGGGCCAGACCCGGGGAGAGGGCGGAGAGGCCAAGGGAGATCAGACCGTGGTAGCGGTCGTTTTTTTGGCCGTGGTTTTGGTGGAACGGGCGCGCGTGCGATCCTGCCCCGACACAAGGCCGGAAGCGTTCATCGCCAGAAATGCCATCAACAGGGCGCGCATGCGAAGCTCCGTAACGCGCGGCATATGGCGCGAACGCGCGCAAGAGTCAATGCACCGCGCTTGCGACCTTTGCGCCGGCGCGCCGCCGCTGGACGAGGATCAGCCCGCCCGCCACGATGAGGACCGCGCCGATGAGGATGCGGATGCCGGGCAGGTCGCTGAACACCAGATAGCCGATCACGGTCGCGCCGATCAGTTCCAGGTAGGACAGCGGTGCGAGCAGGGAGGCTTCCGCGTGGCGGAAAGCGGAGATGGTCATGAAATGGCATGCCGCCGAGATCAGGCCCATCAGGAACAGCAGGCCGAGTTCGCCCATCGACGGCAGCGACCAGTTCCAGATCGCCAGCGGCGACAGGATGGCGGCGCCGAACAGGCATTGGAAGGCCAGCGTGCTGACCGGGTCGCTGGCGCGGGTCTTGCGCGTCGCGATCATGTAGAGGGCGAAGAAGACGCCGGCGACGACGCCCAGCAACAGGCCGGCATCGATGCCGCCGGCCGGATTGACGATGATGATGGCGCCGACGAAGCCGAGGGCAAGGGCGGCGATCTTGCGGGTTGTCAGGGCTTCGCCCAGAAGCAGCACCGACAGGACGGCGGCGACGATCGGGCCGACGAAATAGGCGCTGGTCACGTCGGCGATCGGCGAGACGGCGATGGCGGCGAAAAAGAAGCACATCGAGGCCGCCGCGAAGAAGGTGCGCATGGCGTGCGCCGGAAGTTCCTCGCGCGGAAGAAAGTGGACGCCGCGTTGCGCCAGCACCCAGGGCAGGACGAAGACCGAGGCGAAAGCGTAGCGCGCCCAGCTTATGTAGAGCGGCGAATGCGCCGCGCTCAGCGTCTTGGCGATGCCGTCGACGCCGGGCACCAGCAGCATCGCGGCCGCCATCAGCGCGATGCCGAGCAGGGGAGAGGAGGATTGCTGGTTCATGGTCCGGCCTGTCTTGCCCGCCGTCGGCGGCGAGGTTTCGGCTGGATCCGGCGGCTGTCGCGATCCGGCAGCCACCGGAGGGAATCAATCAGGCCAGGAAACGCTCGCGGATCGCCTCACCCATCGCCGTGGTGCCGACCTCGGTCATGCCGGGCGACATGATGTCCCTGGTGCGCAGGCCGGCTTCCAGCGTGTCGGCAATGGCCTTCTCCAGCCGGTCGGCCTCCGCCACCATGTTGAAGGAATAGCGCAGGCACATGGCGAAGGAAGCGATCATGGCGATCGGGTTGGCGATGCCCTTGCCAGCGATGTCGGGAGCCGAACCATGCACCGGCTCGTAGAGGGCGCGGCGCTTGCCGGTCTTGGCGTCGGGAGCGGCCAGCGACGCCGAAGGCAGCATGCCGAGCGAGCCGGTCAGCATCGCCGCCACGTCGGAAAGCATGTCGCCGAACAGGTTGTCGGTGACGATGACATCGAACTGCTTGGGCCAGCGCACGAGCTGCATGCCGCCGGCGTCGGCCAGCATGTGGGTCAGCTCCACGTCGGAGTATTTGGCCTTGTGGGTCTGCGCCACCACTTCTTTCCACAGCACGCCCGACTTCATGACGTTGTTCTTTTCCATCGAGCAGACTTTGTTGGCGCGCGTGCGCGCCAGCTCGAAGGCGACGCCCGAGATGCGCTCGATCTCGAAAGTGTCGTAGACCTGCGTGTCGATGGCGCGCTTCTGGCCGTTGCCGAGGTCGATGATCTGCTTGGGCTCGCCGAAATAGACGCCGCCGGTCAGCTCGCGCACGATCAGGATGTCGAGCCCTTCGACGACTTCCGGCTTCAGCGAGGAGGAAGCGGCGAGCGCCGGATAGCAGATGGCGGGGCGCAGGTTGGCGAACAGTTCGAGGTCCTTGCGCAGCCTGAGCAGGCCGGCCTCGGGACGCACCTCATAGGGCACGCCGTCCCACTTCGGGCCGCCGACCGCCCCGAACAGCACCGCGTCTGCCGCCAGCGCCTTCTGCATGTCGGCTTCCGAAACGGCCTGGCCGTGGGCGTCATAGGCCGAGCCGCCGACCAGCCCTTCGTCGGTGGCGAAGTCGCTGTTCCATTTCTCGTTCATGGCGGCGATGATTTTTTTCACCTCGCCCATCGCCTCCGGGCCGATGCCGTCGCCGGGCAGGAGGAAAAGCTTCTTCGCAGCCATGAAATCACCCTTGGGAAAATGTCTCGATCCGCGGCCTTGCTAAACGTCGGGCAGGCGGCGTGCAAGATGGATCGGTAGAGCCAAGCGGCCAAACCGGCGGGGCGGGAGCGAATTTCTCGCGAAAAACGGCTCAGGTGGTTGCCGTGGCTTCCAGTCCGAGGGCGCGCAGGAAGTGATCGGCGTCGAAGTGGAAATTGCTGAACAGCACCGAGCCCTTCGGATCGATGAGGATGAACCACGGCGTGCCGCCGGTGCCATAATCCTCCATCAGGGTCGGATAGCCGCCGTCTTCGCGCAGCGGGTCATGGCCGAAGGGCAGCTTCAGACCGTAGCGTTGCTGCTCCTCGCGCAGGCGCTCGACCGTGTTCTCCTCGGCGCCCTCGAATACCGTCTGGATGACGGCGAAGCCGAAACCCTTGTCGCCCAGCGCATCGACCAGGCGCTGAAGCGTCGGGAAGCCGCTCGAATGGCAGCCGGAGCACCAGTGCTGGAAGCAGAAAAGAATCTTGTAGCCGGGACCGAGGTCGGCAAGCTTGAGCGGCGACAGCGGGTTTCCGTCGGGATCTATCCAGGTCGGCACCCGCAGTTCGGGTGCCTGATTGCCCACGATGCTCATGGCAGGGGCCTCCTTGATGGGAGCGGGCGCCGATCGGGGTGCCCG
The DNA here is from genome assembly GCF_042646345.1 of Aquamicrobium soli. Classification (NCBI taxonomy): domain Bacteria; kingdom Pseudomonadati; phylum Pseudomonadota; class Alphaproteobacteria; order Hyphomicrobiales; family Phyllobacteriaceae; genus Aquamicrobium; species Aquamicrobium soli. The sequence goes on from NZ_JBHRTK010000012.1 coordinate 280,223, forward strand.
CTCGTTCGGTTTATGCCCGGCGGCTCAGGCGGCCGCCTCGGCGCGGCGCGGCGCGGCAGTTTCCAGCCGGGCCGCACGAAGTGGCAGGTGTAGCCGTCGGGAATGCGCTCCAGATAGTCCTGGTGCTCCGGCTCGGCTTCCCAGAAATCGCCGGCGGGCGCGACTTCCGTCACCACCTTGCCCGGCCACAGGCCAGAGGCGTCGACATCGGCGATGGTCTCCTCGGCAATCTTCTTCTGCTCGTCGTCGGCATAGAAGATCGCCGAGCGGTAGCTGGTGCCGCGGTCGTTGCCCTGGCGGTTCGGCGTGGTCGGATCGTGGATCTGGAAGAAGAATTCCAGAAGGGTGCGGTAGCTGGTCTTCTGCGGGTCGAAGACGATCTCGATCGCCTCGGCATGGGTGCCGTGGTTGCGGTAGGTGGCGTTCGGCACGTCGCCCCCGCTATAGCCGACGCGGGTCGAAATCACGCCGGGAAAGCGGCGGATCAGATCCTGCATGCCCCAGAAACAGCCACCGGCAAGAATGGCGCGTTGTTCGCTTATGATACTGCCTCCACCTGGTCGAGATAGGCCCCGTAGCCTTCCTTTTCCATGTCGGCGCGGGGAATGAAGCGCAGCGAGGCCGAGTTGATGCAATAGCGCAGGCCGCCGCGATCCGGCGGTCCATCGGGAAAGACGTGGCCGAGATGGCTGTCGCCATGGGCCGAACGCACCTCGGTGCGGACCATGCCGAAGGTGGTGTCCCTGAGTTCGTTGATATGGGCGGGCTCGATCGGCCGGGTGAAGCTCGGCCAGCCGCAATGCGAATCGAACTTGTCGGCGGAGGCGAACAGCGGCTCGCCGGAAACGACATCGACATAGATGCCGGGTTCCTTGTTGTGGAGATATTCGCCGGTGCCGGGCCGCTCGGTGCCGCTTTGCTGGGTGACGCGGTATTGCTCGGGCGTCAGGGCGGCAATGGCTTCCGCCGACTTGCGATAGTCAGGCATCACATCCTCCATGCGGAATTGGTTTGCTGCCCTAAGATGGTTATTCGCGGGCCGCTGTCCAAGATCGTCAGGGGAATATACGCCGCTTCGCCGCAAAGGGAACGGCCGGCTGTGCCCGCATCAGTCGCGGGGCGATGGCGCCGCAGCGGTACGCCGAAGCGCCGTCACCTCGATCTCGATCTTCATCCCGGGCCTGGCAAGGCCGCAGACGATCATGGTGGCGGCCGGGCGGATGTCGGCGAAATATTCGCCGACGATCGGGAAGACCTGATCCACGAAGGCGTCGTCGGTCACGTAATAGTGTACGCGCACCACGTCGCGCAGGTCGAAGCCGCCGTCCGCCAGCGCCCTGGCGATCGTCGCCATGCAATTGCGAGCCTGCGCCTCCACCGTCTCCGGCATCGTCATGGTGGCGTAGTCGTAGCCGGTCGTGCCCGCCACGAAACACCAGTCGCCCTGGACCACGGCGCGCGAGTAGCCCGCGACCTTTTCAAAGGGCGAACCGGTCGAGATCAGTCTTCGCATCGCGTGCCTTTCGCCGTCGGAAATTTATTGGGGCGGCGCCAGCGCCTTTTCCATCGCATCGCGCAGTTCCGCCGGCCATTCCTTCAGGTCTGGCCAGGCATCGGCGCCGCCGGCGCCCTGCTCGTCCTTCTGCTGCGCGAAATAGAGCTTCTTTTCCGCCGCATCGATGGCCATGAAGCCATCGCTGACGCCGCAGGCGTGCGGTACGCAGCCGGAGGCGTAAACGATGCCGGACGCCGTCTTTTCGGTGCCGCCGCCGACCAGAAGCGCCGTCGTCACGTCGCCGAGCTTGTCGCCCAGCAGCTTCTGCGCCGCCTGGTAGACGGCTTCGTTGTGGAAGGCGTCGATGATGTTGTCGTATTTCGACGGATCGATATCCGCCCATCCGGTTCCCGGATCAGCCATGTAGGTCAGCTCGCCGGCGAGCGCGAATCCCTGCTGCGGCGACCATGTCTTCACCTGTGCCGAGCCGCCCGGCTGCAGCCACGGCACGAAGTAGATCATGTCGTCGGTGAGGGCGGCCGGCGGCGCGCCGCAATCGTCCGCGCCGATGCTGGCGCTCTCGACGTCGCCGTTCTCCGGCTTCCACACCATGACCTTGGCCGGACCGCAGGCGTTGCCGCCGTCGCCGACGTCGAGCAGCGCGACATCGGTTCCGCCGACCTTGGCGATGCGGTCGAAATAGACGACGAAGTTGCTGGCCAGCGCCTTGCCGTCAAAGGACAGGGTCTTTTCGCCGTATTCTTCCGTCTGCGTGACGGTGAGCTGGCCGCCAGCGAAGGGGATCGGCTCCTGCTTGTCCTCTTCCTGGGCGACGGCCGCGCCGCACAGGACAGCCGACAGCACCGCCAGACCAGCCAGCCGTGAACCCAAGCGCATTTCGCTCCTCCGTCGCAGGCGGTGGAAAGATCAGGCCCAGGGGCGGCTGGCGGCGTTTTTGGCCTCGAAGCTGGCGATGGCCGGTGCCTTTTCCATGGTCAGGCCGATGTCGTCGAGGCCGTTCAGCAGGCAGTGGCGGCGGAAGGCGTCGAGGTCGAACTTGATTACGCCGCCGTCCGGGCCGCGGATTTCCATGGCCTCGAGGTCGACCGAGAGCGTGGCGTTGGAGCCGCGCGAGGCGTCGTCCATCAGCTTGTCGAGGTCCTCGTGGCTGACGGTGATCGGCAGGACGCCGTTCTTGAAGCAGTTGTTGTAGAAAATGTCGGCGAACGAGGTGGAGATCACGCAGCGGATGCCGAAGTCGAGCAGCGCCCACGGCGCGTGCTCGCGGCTCGAGCCGCAGCCGAAATTGTCGCCCGCGACCAGGATCTGCGCGTTGCGGTAGGCCGGCTTGTTGAGCACGAAATCCGGGTTCTCCGAGCCGTCCTCGTTGTAGCGCATCTCGGCGAACAGGCCCGTGCCGAGCCCGGTGCGCTTGATCGTCTTCAGGTAGTCCTTGGGGATGATCATGTCGGTGTCGACATTGACGATCGGCAGGGGCGCGGCGACGCCGGTGAGCTTGGTGAACTTGTCCATGACGGTTGCCCCATATCTCGGTTGCGGCAGATTGCTGGAGACGGTTTACACAAGGTCGCCGCCAAATAAAAGACGGCAAGGTCGCCGCAGCCGCCTTGCCGTCCTTGTTGCCGAGACCCTCAGGCCCTCGCCAGCGCCATGACGCCGGTTTGCGTGCCGGTCAGCCGGCGCGAGCGGCCATCGGCGCCGACCACCATCTGTACCCGCCGGCGCTCGGCCGAAAACAGCTTCGAGGTCGCCACGTCGACCGGCGGGTCGAAGGCGATGGTGACGCGCCACAGATCGGGCTTGATCGTCTCTTCGAGCCCGATGACCCGGCCCCGCGCCTCGCGGCCGTTGAACGTGCCGGAGACCGTCTCGCCGACGCCGAAAGGCGCGGCGATGCCGGTGTCCGCCGTCTCGGCCGGGGTGTCTTCGGCGGGCCGCGCGACGAGCGTGTTCCAGTCGCGGACGCCGTTCTGCCGGGCCACCAGTTCCAGCGCCTTGGCGTGGCTGATGGCGATGCCGTCGGCGGCGAGCGCCGCGCGCAGCCGCTTTGCGCTGGTCTTGTGGGCGCTGGTTCTGTGGGTAGCGCTCTCCCGGGTGCCGGGCGCAGTGGTTTTCGTAGGGATAGTGTGACCGATGGCCATGGCTTCGCTCCTTGCGAATGACGAACGGCTTTTGTCGAACGGGTGCCCGCATTGCCGTTTCGGCCGTCGCGTCGACAGGAACGAACGCTCATGGGAAGCTTCACCGGGCCTTGCGGCTGCGGGCGGCAGGGGCTTCCCGCCCTTGCCGCCGCCAGATAGGGGGCCGCGAGGGCAAGGTCAATGGGCTGCCGGGCGTCTGACGCCCGGCTGTGGCAGGCTTGCCTCAGATAACGTTCAGTTCGCGGAACGCGCGCCCTTCGGCGACGCGGCTATAATCGAAGGCCGTGCAGTCGATGGTCCGGTAAGCTCCGTGGACGATGAGTTCCGACAGCGCCTTGCCGACCGCCGGCGCCTGTTGCAGGCCGTGGCCGGAAAAACCGTTGGCGAAGATGAAGTTTTCCACCTCCGGGTGCGGGCCGATCACCGCGTTCTGGTCGAGCGTGTTGTAGTCGTAGTGCCCGGCCCAGGCGCGCGTCATCTTGATCGCCTCGAAGGCGGGGACGCGGGTGGCCAGCACCGGCCAGATGTCGTTTTCGAACAGGCCCCACTGCGGCTCGAAATCGGCCGGATCGGCGGCCTGCTCGCCGTCCTCGATCTCGGCGCCGCCGGTGATGTAGACCGACCCTTCCGGCCGCCACCAGACGCCGCCCGGATCGACGGTCAGCGGCATGTCGTCGAAGCGGTCGCGCGATTCGAACACGAAGACGGTGCGCTTGCGCGGCTCGACCGGCAGCGCCAATCTCGCCATTTTCGCCACAACGCCGGCATTCGGTCCGGCCGCGTTGACGACAAGGCCGGTTTCCAGCGTCTCGCCATTGTCGAGCATGACCCCGGTGACGCGGTTGCCCTCGCGCCTTATGTCCGCGACCGAGGCGGTGATCAGGTCGACGGCCATCGTACGCAGCGCCTTGCGGAACAGGTGCAGATAGGCGTGGGCGTCGAACCAGCCTTCGCCGCTGCGCCCATAGGTGCCGGCAGTGAGGCCTTCGGTCGACAGCCAGGCAAAGCGGCGGGCGAGCGTGGCGGCATCCTCCAGCACGATGTCGGCGCCCTCGGCGACCTGCGCCGCGTGGTTGGCCGCAAGCACCGGCAGCCCCTCGTCGCTGGCCAGGATCAGGTAGCCGCCTTCGCGGAAGCCGATGTCGGCATCGGCGCCGAATTCATCCTTCAGCCGGCGGAACAGGCCCAGCGTATATTGCGACAGGCGGATGTTCTCGGGAATGGAGAATTGCTGGCGGATCGAGGCGGCCGACAACGTGGTGGCCGAGTGGGTGAATTGCGGGTCGCGTTCGACGAGCGCGATGGAGCCGGCAAAGCCCTCCTTGCGCAGGTGATAGGCGAGCGAGGAGCCGACGATCGCCCCGCCGATGATCACGATGTCGTAGTGTGGCATGTCGTTCGTTCCGTGGCTTGATTCGTAGAGATGACAGCTTTCGCCGCCCTGCCGCAAGGTCTTGCAAGGGCCAGCGTTGCCGGGCAAGAAGACCAGATGAGCGAAACATCCTATCGTCCGCGCCGCTCGGTGCTCTATGTGCCCGCCGTCAACGACAAGGCGCTGGCCAAGATCGCCTCGCTTGCCTGCGACGCCGTCGTCATCGACCTGGAGGACTCGGTCGCCCCTACCGAAAAGGTCGCCGGTCGCGCAAAGCTCAGGAATATCCTCGCCAACCGCCCCGGGCGCGCGATCGAGATGGTGGTGCGCATCAATGCGCTGTCCAGCGAATGGGGGCGCGACGATCTTCTGGCGGCAGCGGCATGCGAGCCCGACGGCATCCTTCTGCCCAAGGTCGATACGGCGCGCGACGTGCTGGAAGCGGGCGACGCGCTGGACGAGGCCGCCGCGCCGGAGGTGCTGAAGCTGTGGGCGATGGTGGAGACGCCGAAGGCGATGCTCAATCTCGGCGCGATCGCCGAACTGGGGCGCGATCCCGCCTCGCGGCTTGCCTGTTTCGTGGCCGGAACGAACGATTTGGTCAAGGAAACCGGCGTTCTGGCGACGCCCGACCGACGCTACCTGATGCCCTGGCTGATGCAGATGGTGCTGGCGGCGCGAGCCGGAGGGCTCGACCTGCTCGACGGCGTCTACAACGATTTCCGCGATGCGGAAGGCTTCGCCCATGAATGCGCCGAGGCGGCCGCGATGGGCTTCGACGGCAAGACGCTGATCCATCCGGCGCAGATCGAGGCGGCCAATGCGGCGTTCTCGCCGTCGGCGGCAGCCCTTGCCGAGGCGCGGGCCATCCGCGATGCCTTCGCCCTTGCCGAGAATGCCGGCAAGGGCGTGATCGCGCTCAACGGAAAAATGGTCGAACGGCTGCACCTGGAGCAGGCGAAAAAATTGCTGGCGAAGGCGACCGTCGTCGGGGCATGATGGCCCACCTTCATCACGGGGCAGACCCATGCGCCTTTACCGTTTCCTCACCGCCATCGACGACGCCACCTTCTGCCACAAGGTGACGGCGGCGCTGAACAAGGGCTGGCATCTCTACGGCTCGCCGACCTATGCGTATGACGAGAACGAAAAGATCATGCGCTGCGGCCAGGCCGTGGTGAAGGATGTCGAAGGCGAGGAATACGAAGCCGGCAAGACCAAGCTCAGCGACTGGTAGGGCGGTCCGGCCTTATTCGGCCTCCTCCTCGAGCTTTTCCATGTCGTCGTCCGACAGGCCGAAATGGTGGCCGATCTCGTGGATCAGCACATGGGTGACGATATCGCCCAGCGTTTCCTCGTTCTCGGCCCAGTAGTCCAGCATCGCGCGGCGATAGAGCGTGATGCGGTTCGGCCCCTCGCCGGTCTGCGGATTCCAGCGCTCGGCGATGCCACGCCCCTCGAACAGGCCGAGCAGGTCGAAGGGCGTCTCCAGCGACAGGTCGTCCATGATCTCATCGGTGGGAAATTCCGCGACCTGGATGACGATCTCGCCGGTCAGCTTGCGGAATTCGTCCGGCAGATGCGCATAGGTCTCCATGGCCAGGAACTCGATCTCCTCCAGCGAGGGTGAGAGTTCGTCGTGCCAGGTGCGGGTCTTATAGATGCGGGCCATTCGGTTTCCTTTGTCGGGCGCATATAGGCTTTTGCGCCGGAATCGGCAAATGGCGACGGCGTGAGCACCTGCGCCGGAAGCGGGAGAGGAATAAATTCTTTTCTGTTCCGCTTGACTCTCGGGCCGGGCTCTGGAATCCATAAGAACATAACAGGAACAACTTTGCTGGAAACCGAACCGTCATGGCTAAAGGCGCCGTGGCGCGGGCAACTGTTTTTGCCTTGCGCCACCAGATCGCACGGATCGAAGGGACGCTGCCCGAGCGCCTGGAAAATCCCCTTGCCGCTGGCGCAGGCCGCCGGCAGGGCAGCGATGCGCTGGCGACCGGGATCGATGGTCTCGACGCGGCGCTGGGCGGCGGCCTGCCCAAGGCGGCGCTGATCGAGATTCACGGCGCCGGAACCCGCGATGCCGGCGCGGTCACGGGGTTCGGGCTGGCGCTCGCCGCTCTCCTGGCTGCGGATTCGGGCTCGGCGGGGGCTCCGGTCCTGTGGGTCGGCACGGCGGAGCTTTTCCACGAAGCCGGCTTTCCCGATGCGGCGGGGCTTTGGAAGACTTTCGGGATCGAGCCGCAGGCCCTGCTGCTCTGCACGACGAACAAGACCGCCGATGCGCTGTGGATCGCCGAGGAGGCGGCGCGGCTGGCGACGCCGGCGGCGGTCGTTGTGGAAATGCGCGGCAATCCGCGGCAACTCGATCTCACCGCCACCCGGCGGCTGCACACGCGGGCGCGCGATAGCGGCCGGCCGCTGCTTTTGCTGCGGCAGGCGGCGGTGGCTGAACCGACGGCCGCACCGGTGCGCCTCGTCGTCAGCCCGTCGCCGTCGGCACTGCGCGAGACGATGGCCGGGCCGCTCGCGGGATCGATCGGCCGCCCCGCTTTCACGGTGGCTGTCGACAAGGGCAGCCATGCAGGACCTCGACAATTCACACTGGAGTGGAACCGCGATGAACGCAGATTCGAAGAACAGCGACGGGACGAGCGGGCAAAGAATCCTCTCCCTGTGGTTTCCGTACCTCGCCACGGAGCGGATATTGCGGCAGCGCCTGGGAAGGTGCTGGCGTTCGGACGGGGCCGCGGATCGCGCGCCGCTGGTGATCAGCCGGCTCGACAGGAACAGCCGCTTGATCGCGGCCCTCGACGAGCGGGCTGAGGCGCTCGGCCTCAAGCGCGGCATGGGCGTTGCCGATGCGCGCGCCATGTATCCGGCGATCGACGTCGTCGAAGCCGATCCCCAGGCCGAGCGGCGGCTGCTCGAAGGGCTTGCCGACTGGTGCGACCGCTATACGCCGCTGGTGGCGCTGGATGGCGCCGACGGCCTTTTCCTCGACATCACCGGTTGCGTCCATCTTTTCGGCGGGGAGGAGGCAATACTGGCCGAGATGGTAACGCGGTTTCTCCACCAGGGTTTTTGCGCGCGCGCCGGCATTGCCTCCACGGTCGGGGCGGCCTGGGCGGCGGCGCGGTTTTACAGCGGCCGCTCCGTCGCCGCCGGCGGGGAGGAAGAATTTCTTGCGCCATTGCCGCTGGCGGCCCTTCGCCTGGAACCCGGCGTGCGCGACCGCCTGGAGAGCGTCGGCCTGCGCACCATGGGTGCCGTCATGGCGATGCCGCGCGCGCCGCTTGCCCGCCGCTTCGGCGCGCCGCTGCTTGCCCGCCTCGACCAGGCGCTCGGCCGTTTCGACGAAGCGGTCTCGCCACGCCGGCCGGCGGCGGCGCTGTCGGTCGAGCGGCATCTGCCCGAACCGGTAGCGCGGGCCGACGATGTCGAGCACCTTACGAAAAGCCTGGCGCAGGCGTTGAGACCGGATCTCGAACGGCGCGGCGAGGGCGCCCGCTCGCTCCATCTCGTGCTGTTTCGCGTCGACGGCGCCGTCAGCCGCATTGCCGTCGGCACGTCGCGGCCGTTGCGCGACCCGGTGCTGATCCAGAAACTGTTCCATGAGCGCCTTGTCGCCATCAGGCAGGAGTTAGATGCCGGTTTCGGCTTCGATCTCGTGCGCCTGTCGGTGCTGGCCGCAGCGCCTTTTTCCCTGCAGCAGACCGACCTGGCCGGGGATACGGGCGGGGAAGGCGCGGATCTGGAGCAGTTTGCGGACCGCGTGCGGGCGCGGTTGGGGGAAAGTGCCGTGCTGAGGTCCCTCCCCGTGGCAAGCCACCTGCCGGAACGCGCCGCCCGCCTGGTGCCCTTCGCGCAGGCTGCGCGGGAACGTCTGAAGGCCGCTTCGTCCCTTGCCCTTTCCGAGCGGCCGATCCGCCTTTTGCGCCCGCCCGAGCCCGTCGAGGTGCCGGTGACCGAATTGCCGGAGGGGCCGCCCCTGCGCTTCCGCTGGCGGCGCGCCGTCTACAGCGTCAGGCGGGCCGAAGGGCCGGAGCGCATCGGCTGCGAGTGGTGGCAGGAAAATCACTTCATTCCCAGAAAGGAGAACGAGAAGGAGGAGGCCTACGAAAGCCGCCGTCTGAGACTCATCGCGGAGAGGACGGTCTCTTCAGCCCGTGACTATTTCCGCGTCGAGGACAGCGAGGGGCGCCGCTACTGGCTTTACCGGCAGGGGCTTTACGGGGCCGCGAAAGTGCCGCCGCGCTGGTTCATGCACGGGTTCTTCGCATGACACCCGAACCGCCCTGCAACACGCCGGAGGAACCGCGCTATATCGAGTTCGGGGTGCAGTCGAATTTCTCCTTCCTGCGCGGCGCCTCGCGCCCGGAGGAACTGGTGGTGGCCGCCTGCGCGCTCGGCCATGCCGGCATGGGTCTTGCCGACCGCAACAGCGTGGCCGGCGTGGTCCGCGCCTGGAGCCAGTCGGGGCACATTCGCGTCGAGAACGAGGAAGAGCCGGAGAAATCCTTCGGTCCTGTCCACCTGCCCTATCATCCGGGCTGCCGCCTCGTCTTCGGCGACGGCACGCCGGATGTGCTCGCCTATCCGCGCGACCGCGAGGGTTGGGGGCATCTGTGCCGCCTGCTGACGCAGGCCAATCTGCGCGAGGAGACGGAAAAAGGCGCCACCCTGCTGCGCCAGGCCGATCTCCTCGAATGGGGCGATCGGCTGTCGCTGGCGGTCCTGCCGGATGTGTCGCCGAACGCGCCAGACCAGATGGACCTGCTTCGCCGGTTCAAGGACCGTTTCGGCAGCGCGCTGCGGCTGGCCGTGGCGCCGCTTTATCAGGGCGACGACCGCTTCCGCATCGAGCAGGCGGCGGCCATGGCGGAAGTGCTCCGCCTGCCGCTGATGGCGAGCAACGACGTTCTCTACCATGCCGCCGACCGCCGGCCGCTTCAGGACGTGCTGACGGCGATCCGCCTCAACGTGCCGGTGGCCGAGGCCGGGTTCCGGCTTGCCGCCAATGCCGAGCGCCATCTGAAGCCGCCGGCGGAGATGGCACGGCTGTTTCGCGCTTATCCGCAGGCGATCGCGGAAACGACGCGTTTCGCAGAGGAGCTTTCCTTCTCGCTCTCGCAACTGAAGCACAATTATCCGGATGAGCCGACGCGGGACGGCGCTACCCCGCAGCAGGAACTCGAGCGCCTGGCGCAGGAAGGGGCGGCGGAAAAATATCCCGGGGGCGTGCCGGCGTCGGTGTCGCAGCGTATCCGGGAAGAATTGGCGCTCATCGACCGCATGGGCTATGCGCGCTACTTCCTCACGGTCCACGACATCGTCCGCTTCGCGCGCAGCCGGGGCATCTTGTGCCAGGGACGCGGCTCGGCGGCCAATTCCGTGGTCTGCTTCTGCATCGGCATCACGCCTGTCGGGCCGGACAAGATAGACACGCTGTTCGAGCGCTTCATCTCGGTCGAGCGCAACGAGCCTCCCGATATCGATGTCGACTTCGAACATGACAGACGCGACGAGGTCATCGAATATATCTACGAAAAATACCAGCAAAAGCACACGGCGCTGGCCGCGGCCGTCACCAGCTACCGGGGGCGCTCCGCCTTGCGCGAGGTGGCCAAGGCGATGGGCCTGTCGGAGGACGTGCGCAGCGCGCTTTCCGGCTCCATCTGGGGCTGGTGGTCGTCGAAACTCGGCAAGAAGGAAGCGAGCGCCGGCGGCCTCGATGAAGCCGACCCCCTGGCGAGGCGGGTGATCGATCTTTCCAACGAGATACTGGGGTTTCCGCGCCACCTCACGCAGCATGTCGGCGGCTTCGTCATCACCCGGGACCGGCTGGACGAGATCGTGCCCATCATCAAGACGGCGATGGACGAGCGCAAGATGGTCGAGTGGGACAAGGACGACCTGGACGCCGTCGGCCTGCTCAAGGTGGACGTGCTGGCGCTCGGCATGCTGTCGTGCATTCGCCGCGCCTTCGGTCTGCTCGAGCGGCATTATCCCGAGGCGCGCGATGCTCACGGCCGGCCCTACACCCTTGCCACCCTGCCGGAGGAGCGGCTCGAAGTCTACGCCATGATCTGCCGGGCCGATACGCTTGGCGTGTTCCAGATCGAATCGCGCGCACAGATGTCGATGCTGCCGCGCCTGCGGCCAGAAAAATTCTACGACCTCGTCATCGAGGTGGCGATCGTGCGGCCCGGCCCGATCCAGGGCGACATGGTGCATCCCTACCTGCGGCGGCGAATGGGCAAGGAGAAGCTCGACTATCAGAGCCCGGTATTGGAACAGATTCTTTACAAGACGCTCGGCATCCCCCTGTTTCAGGAACAGGCGATGAAGATCGCCATCGAGGCCGCCGGCTTCCCGCCCGGCAAGGCCGACCAGTTACGCCGCTCGATGGCCACGTTCCGGCGCAACGGCACGATTGACGGCCACCGGCAGGATTTCATCGAGGGCATGGTCAAGAACGGCTATGAGCGGGATTTCGCCGAACGCTGCTTCCGGCAGATCGAGGGTTTTGGCGATTACGGCTTTCCCGAAAGCCACGCCGCCTCCTTCGCGCTGCTGGTCTATGCGTCGTGCTGGTTCAAGACGTTTTATCCCGATGTCTTCTGTGCCGCGATCCTCAATTCCCAGCCGATGGGCTTTTACGCCCCCGCGCAACTGGTGCGCGATGCCCGCGACCACGGCATCGAAATCCGCGAGGTCGACGTGAATGTCTCGGTGTGGGATTGCACGCTGGAGGCGGCTCCCTTCGACCCAGGCAGGATCATCGGGCGCCATGCCTCCATGCGCGGCGTGATCAAAAGCCGCCATGCCGTGCGCCTGGGCTTTCGCCAGGTTAAGGGGCTGTCGGAAGACCGCATCGCCCTTTTCGTGGAAAGACGCGGGGACGGCTACGTGTCGGTGCGCGATGTGTGGCTGCGCTCCGGCCTCGATGCCGGGGAGATCGAGAAACTGGCCGAGGCGGACGCCTTTCGCTCGCTCGGCCTCGACCGCCGTCAGGCTCTGTGGGCTGTGCGGGCGCTCGGCGGCAGGAGCGCGGCCGAAAAACTGCCCTTGTTCGACCGGCCGGGCATTCGCCTTCGCGACCTGGAACCGGCAGCGGTGCTGCCGTCGATGCCGCTCGGCGAGCATGTCGTCCACGACTATCGTTCGCTCGGCCTGTCGCTCAAGGCACATCCGGTCGGCTTCCTGCGCGCCCGGCTCGATCGCCATGGCGTCATACCGAACGCCCACTTGCCGTCGGTGAAGGACGGCCGGCGCGTGCGCGTCGCCGGCCTGGTGCTGGTGCGCCAGCGCCCCGGCAAGGGCAACGCCATCTTTCTCACGCTGGAGGACGAGAAGGCGATCGCCAACGTCATTTTCTGGCCGCGTGTGTTCGAGCGCTTCCGGCCGGTCGTCATGGGGGCGAGACTGGTCTGCGTTTCCGGCAAGCTGCAATCGGAATCGGATGTCATCCACATCGTTGCCGACACGATCGAAGATCTGACGCCGTGGCTGGCGGCGCTGCGCGAGGAGGCCGGGTCGGCTGACCAGGACGCAGGCGAGCCCTTGCCGCCGCGCGATAGCGCCGTGCTGGCGGAAGAAACGCGCAAGGTCATGCCCAAGGGCCGCAATTTCCAATAAAGGGCTGCGGCTTCCGGATGGCGCGGCGGATGGCGCCTACCGGCCCGGACCCTTCTGTGGCGAAGGATCGTCGATGGCGATGGCGCGCGCTTCCGAGGGCAGCATGATCGGGATGCCGTCGCGCACCGGATAGGCGAGCTTGGCCAGGCGCGATACCAGTTCGCCCCGCTCCGGGTCCCAGGAAAGCGGCCCTTTGGTCAGCGGGCAGGCCAGCAACTCCAGCAGCTTCGGGTCCACCGGCGTTTTCCTGCCGCTGCGTTCGTCCATCGCCATCGGTCGTTCTCCCTGTACGGGTCGCGGCGAAGCCGGCCCCTATTGAAGGCTCGATCCGGAGTCGTCGTTGCTGCGCACCATCGCCATTTCGGTAATGGCGATCAGCGTCTCGGCGCGGGCCTTGAGGTCGGCGGCTTCCAGCAGGGCCTGCTTTTCCGCCGGCCCGAAGGGCGCCATCATCGACAGCGCATTGACCAGCATCGCGTTGTCGGCACGGCTGATGCCTTCCCAGTCCGCTTCCAGTTCGTTGGCCTTGAGATAGGCCCGCAGCGCCTTGAGCAAGGCCGGCCGGTCGACGTCCTCCCCGAGTTCCTCGTCGAGGTCGGCCAAAAACGGCACGATCTGGCATTGCCGGAACGGTGTCTTGACGGAAAGCTCATGGGCGACGCGGAAGCGGCAGACGCCCTGAAGCGAGATCAGGTAGCGGCCGTCGCCGGTTTCGGCAAAAGAGGTCACCCGGCCGATGCAGCCGACGTCGCAGAGCGCCGGCACGCCGTTGTCGTCGGCCGATCCGTCGAGACTGGGCTGGATCATGCCGATCAGGCGCGTGCCGGCGATCGCGTCGTCCAGCATCTCCAGGTAGCGCGGCTCGAAAATGTTGAGCGGCAGCCGGGTGCCGGGCAGCAACAGCACCGCCGGAAGCGGAAACACAGGCAGCACGGAAGGCAGGTCCCTCTTGCGGCGATAATGCGCGTTCCCCGCCTGCATGGCGTATCTCCCGTTGCCTCCTGAGATCGTTCGCGCCGCGCTGCCGTGCAGCGGCGCTGCCCCTTTATCTGGCGTGGCGGCGCCCGCCAGCAAGCCCTCGCGCCGTGTTCCGCCCTATGAAAACAGCAGCGACGACAATTTGCGCCGCGCCGAAAGCGTCGCCTCGTCCGCCATGCCCCATGCCTCGAAGAACTGCAGCAACTGCGTGCGCGCGGCGTCGTCGCGCCAGCTGCGGTCGGCCTTGATGATGGCCAGCAGGTTGTCGGCCGCCGCCATGCGTTCGCCGCGTGCGCTCTGGATCATGGCAAGGTCGAAGCGGGCCTCATGGTCCTTGGGATCGGCGGCCAGCCGGCGCTCGAATTCCTCGGGATTGCCGAGATCGGCGGCCTGGGCCGCCAGCGCCATCCTGGCCCGCAGGGCGGCAAGCGCCGGCGCGTCCTTGCCGGTTTCGGGCACCTGCCCCAGCAGGGCTTCCGCGCCCTCGACATCGCCTTCGTCGAAGGCCATGCCGGCCAGCGCGACCAGGGCCTCCACCGTTTCCGGGGCCCGTTCCAATATGGCGTGATAGATGTCTGCGGCCGTCTGCGTGTCGCCGGCGCCAAGCGCCTCGGCGGCTGCCGCCAGCGCCTCCGCGACCTGCGCCTGGCCGTCCTCCTGGCCGCCGCCGATCTTGTCCAGGAAGGCGTTGATCTGGCTTTCGGGGATCGCGCCCATGAAGCCGTCGACCGGTTGGCCGTCCTTGAAGGCGATGACAGCGGGGATGGACTGGATGCCGAGCTGGCCGGCGATCGAGGGATGCTCGTCGATGTTCATCTTGACCAACTTGACCCGCCCGCCCGCGGCCTGGACGGCCTTTTCAAGCACCGGGCCGAGCTGCTTGCAGGGCCCGCACCACGGCGCCCAGAAATCCACCAGCACCGGCTGGCGGCGCGATTCCTGGATCACGTCGGCGGCAAAGCCCGCCGTGGTCGTGTCCTTGATGAGATCGGCCGGGGCCGCCTTCGTACCGGCGGCGTCGGCAGCTCCGTAGCTGACGCTGGTGGCGTACTGGCCGCTCATTCCGCCGAACGGGTTGTCGTTGCTCATGTCTTGTCCTTTCGCTCACGCGGCGGTCGCGATTTGCCTTCGCCCCGATTTGGCCTGTTCTGCGGTTTGCACCACCATGTGGCGATCAGGCCGATACTTTCAAGATAACAGGCTCGTGCCCCGTCGCCCTGGCGAAACGAACGAGATCGGCGGCCGCGATCGAGGTCGTCGCCTCGTTGGTCAGCGGGTGGGCGTTGATGACCTCGTTCTCCATCAGGGCGGCGTCGAGGACGAGGGTAACCCGATGGGCGGTGTCGTTGATCAGGCCGAAGACGGTGACCGCGCCCGGCACGACGCCCAAAAACTCCATCAGCATCTCCGGCTTGCCGAAGGAGACGCGGCTGGAGGCGCCGATCAGGTGATGGATCTGCTTGAGGTCGACGACCGCCTCCTCGTCGACGGTGACCAGAAAGAAGCGGTCCTTCTTGTCCTTGAGGAACAGGTTCTTGGTGTGACCGCCGGCGATCTCGCCGCGCAGCGCCTGCGAATCGGCGACCGTGAACAGCGGCGGGTGGCGCCGCGTCTCCACGCTGATGCCGAGATCGGCGAGAAAAGCGAAAAGTTCCGTCTCGGTCCTGGGCAAGGGGCACCTGTCATTTCAAGTTTTGGCATGCTGTTTATGGCCGAACCGGCGGCCGTGACAAGGGCCGGCGCCTTGCGCCAGGCGCGCTGGAACGATTTCGGCAATGCCGGCAGGCGGCTTCGGGCGGGGAAAACGGATTCGTCGTCACGATTGTTTCGCCGGTGCGATTTCCCTGTTGCAATCGTAAAACTCTTCAGCCATATAGGCGCGGCTTGCGGCGAGAGCCGCGCGAGCGGGTGTAGCTCAGGGGTAGAGCACAACCTTGCCAAGGTTGGGGTCGAGGGTTCGAATCCCTTCGCCCGCTCCAAGTAACCTCACCGAAAAGCCGCGGGAAACCGCGGCTTTCGTGTTTTCTGGCCAGTTGAAATCGCAAGGCGCGCAAGCGGGCCGGAAAGGCCCGGTTACACGCGCGTTACCATTTTACGGAATCGACGGAGCGTGAAATCGCGGCGGCGGCGGGGTGCGCGGCGGTTCAGCGAAGTTCGTCACGCTCACCATCGATTCGATTGACGAAACCACGAAGCTGTGTTCGCTTTCCAAGCTGGGGGAGCAAATATGGCCTACAGGAAGCTGCCGCTAGCATCGTTGATCGTAAATCCAGCTAATGATCGACATGGTGAGCTTGAGAACGAAACGGCCGCGATCGCGCAGCTCTTTGCCGCGCAAGAGCAGCATATGCGCAATCTTGCCAAGGACCTTGTCTCAAAGGGCGAGATCTTCGAGCCGCCGCTCGTCTTTCCCTCAGGCGACAAATATATTGTCGCCGACGGCAATCGCCGCACCACCTGCCTCAAGTTGCTGGCCGCGCCGCGCCGTGCGCCGACAGTCGAGCTTCAGAAATTCTTTGCCGACTGCCGCAAGAACTGGCAAGGCACCTTTCCCGACAAGATCGAATGCCGGATAGAGAGCAACCGTGATCGAGTCGACGACATTCTGTTTCGGCGCCACACCGGTGTGCAGGGCGGCATTGGCCAGAGCACTTGGAACGACCGGATGAAGGCCAACTTCGTCATCCGCACCGGCAAGAGCAGCGGCCTCAACGTCGCCGACGAGATCGAGAAGCGGCTGAAGGAGGCGAAGCTGCTGCCGGTGCGTAAGATACCGCGCTCCAATCTCAACCGCTTACTCTCAGCGGAGTCGCTGCGAAATCGGCTCGGCATCTCGGTACGAAAGGGCAAGCTCGAAATCATACGTGACGAGGCGGGAACGCTGGCCGCGCTGCAGCGGGTGGCGAACGATCTTGCGGACCGCATCATTACCCTGGACAATATCTGGGATACCGAATCCAAGCTTGCCTATATCGACGCACTTGAGGCCGAAGGCATGCTGCCGAAGGCCGCGCGCAAACCGCAGCCAAAGACGCTGGCCGCGCCTGCTCCCGCGCCGCCTCAATCTCGCCCGGCGCCGCCGCGTCCACCGGCTTGGCCGCATCTGATCCCCGACGTTAGCTACGGCGTCACTTGGCCGGCTCATCTTCAGCGGCATCGGGCGATCTGGGAGGAACTGCAGTACAAGCTCGAACTCGGCGAGACACCCAACGCAGTATCGGTGCTGCTGCGTGTGCTGCTTGAGCTATCGATCGACAATTATGTGAAGCGCCGTCAGCTCACAGGGGCGTTGGAAATCGACAAGCTGGCAGTCAAGGCTGGCAAGGTCGCCGCCGATCTCCATGCCACGGGTAAGATCGACAAGAAGTATCTCGGCGCGATTACCAAACTCAAGCAAGGCGAGGAAATCGTCTCGCTCGACACCCTCAATCGCTATGTCCACTCGCCCAACTTCAGCGTGTCCCCCGACCATTTGAAGATGCTCTGGGCGACGCTCGCCGACTTCATCGTACTCTGCCTTGAGGCGTGACGCGCAGATGAGGCTGAATGTCGGCCGCGCACAAAAACGCGTCAGCTGAATTTAAACTTCAAGAGTGCCTGCTTTGCACCTCAATCCACCAGCGCACTGAGCAGTTTGCAGGCGCGAGCCGACTGATCCTCATTTATCGGGATAGCTGCGTCTGAATTTTCGAGAGCTGACGCGTCCGCGCGTTGTCGCTGGTCACTACCAAGCCGACGCCGAAGAATGCCACCTCAGGCACTTCAAGCACCTCGGACGATTTCTCCACCGTGGCAAAGGATGGTGCGGCGATCCCGCGTTCGATCTTGCTGATCATTTCCGAAGACGTTCGACCTTCTCGGTAAGCTGGCCTTGCGTGAGATGCTTCGCCTTTCGATCGGCTGGCATCAATATGCCAGAGATATCGCCGATTATCGCACGTAAGCAGCACTATCCACTGGCTGGCGTTGGCGCTGTTGTGGCCGCCTGCCCCGCGCCCATCCCAGCGCTTCCCCTCGTTGCCTTTCGACAAAGAGCCGTTTCGGCAAATGGCCTAAGCGTTCCGCCAAAGCCCCATGCCGTGACAAGGAGATCTCGATGTTCGACAGAGGCACAAGCAAAGCAGGTTGGCGGGAGGGATCAGGCCTCTCGCGGTTCGCGGAGGAACCGACAGCCGGCAAGGTGAGGCGCGGCTCGTGGGTCGTGGCGCTGGCGGCGGTGCTGGGGCTGTTTGTGGCCCCGGCATTCGCGCAGGAGCACCACCAGCACGGGGCTGCGGCGCAGCCCGCGCAGGCCGAGGCGACCGTCGCGCAGGCGGACAACGCCACGGCGGAGACGCCGGCCGACAAAGAGGCGGCCAAGGCGGCGCCGTCCACCAGCTACCATACCCCCACCACGTTCACGCTGCGCACGGGCATCGCCGGCGGGCGCATGGTCTATATCGGCGTCGGCGGCGACATCGACGGCAAGGTCAATCCCACCCTCATGGTGCATGAGGGTGAACTGGTGCAGGTCAACCTGATCAACGGCGAGGGCGCCGAGCATGACGTCGTCATCGACCAATATGCCGCGCGCTCCTCGATCGTGGTCGGCAAGAACGCTTCGTCGACGTTCTCCTTCACCGCTTCCAAGGTCGGCGAGTTCGCCTATTTCTGCTCCATCGCCGGGCATCGGCAGGCGGGCATGGAAGGGTTGATCCAGGTGATGGCCGGCCCGCGCGAAACGATGTCGAGCGAAGGCGCCGACATCGTGCGCGATCCCGCCGACCTACCCGGCCCGATCGGCCAGCGCATGCCGCAGGTGGTCCGCGTCGACCTCGAGACGGTGGAACTGGTCGGCAAGCTCGACGACGGCAGCACCTACACCTACTGGACGTTCAACTCCAAGGTGCCGGGGCCGTTGGTGCGCGTGCGCGTCGGCGATACCGTCGAGGTGCACCTGAAGAACGCCTCCGACAGCGTCATGGCGCATTCGGTGGATTTTCATGCGGCGACCGGCCCCGGCGGCGGCGCGCATGCCACGCAGACCGATCCGGGGAACGCGACGGTGGTCACCTTCAAGGCGCTGAAGCCCGGCATCTATGTCTATCACTGCGCGACGCCGAGCGTGGCCCACCACATCACCAGCGGCATGTACGGCCTCATCCTGGTCGAGCCGGAAGGCGGCCTGCCGCAAGTCGACCGCGAGTTCTACGTCATGCAGGGCGAGCTCTACACGGTCGAACCGTTCGGCTCGCAGGGCGAGATGGAGATGGACTACGACAAGCTGATCTCGGAGCGGCCGGAATACTTCGTGTTCAACGGCGCGGTCGGCTCGCTGACCAAGTCGCACCCGCTCTACGCCAATGCCGGCGAGACGGTACGCATCTTCTTCGGCGTCGGCGGCCCGAACTTCACCTCGTCCGTCCATGTCATCGGCGAGATTTTCGACAGCGTCTACTCGATGGGCAGCGTGATTTCGCCGCCGGTCAACGGCGTGCAGACGGTGACGGTGCCTCCCGGCGGCGCGACCATCGTCGACTTCAAGGTCGATCGCGGCGGCAGCTACGTGCTGGTCGACCACGCCCTGTCGCGCGCCGAGCGTGGCCTTGCCGGCTACCTCGTCGTCGACGGCCCGGAAAACGACAACGTCATGCATTCCGGGCCGGCCAGCGAGATGCCTGAGTAAAGGCAGGGCTAGCGACCGCCCGAAGGCCGGGACCCGGAAACGGGTTCCGGCCTTTGTACTTGATGGTCTTAGTGCTGCTCAGAGAACCGGCGCGCGATGTCGAGGAAGGCGTGCATGGTCTTGCCGTGGCTGCGCTCAGCCAGGCACACCAGCGCCTCGTCCATCAGCATGGGCGGGCCGTCGATGGCGATCTTGGCCAGGCGCGAATCGTTGCCGAACTCGGCCTCCGAGACGAAGCCGATGCCGGCGCCGGCGGCGACGATCTCGCGCACCGCCTCGCGCCCCTCCGCCTCGATCGCCGGCTTCAGTTCGATGCCGGCGGCGGCCGCCCCCTCTTCCAGCTTCTTGCGGGTCCGCGACCCGCGCTCGCGCATCACCAGCGGCAGTTCGGCGAGGTCGGCGAAGGAGAGCAGCTTGCGCCGGGCCACCGGATGGTCGGCGGCGGAAAAGGCGATGATGGGCGAGGAGTTCAGCCGGATCACGTCGAAATCGCGGCTCGTGGGCACGTCGCCCAGCACGCCGATGTCGGCGTCGTAGCTGTACAGGCTTTCCACCACCGTCTCGGTGTTGCCGGCGCGGATGGACACCTTCACGCCGGGATATTTCTGCCGGAACTCGCCCATGATGTGCAGCACGTGGTGGGCGGCGTCGGCGATGATGCGCAGCGTGCCGGCGCGCAGCGCCCGCGATTCGGAAAGCAGTTCCAGCGCCTGGCTCTCGGTGTCGAACATGCGCAGCGTGATCGCCAGCAGCTTTTCGCCGGCCGGCGTCAGCGTCACCTGCTTGCGCTGCCGGTTGAATAAGAGAATGTCATATTCTTCCTCCAGCTTGCGCACCTGGTCGGAAATCGCCGGCTGGGTCAGGAACAGTTCTTCGGCCGCGCGGGAAAAGCCGCCCGAGATAGCGACATAGTGAAAAGCCCGAAGCTGCACGTAGCGCATGGGCGTTCCTCCGCCGGTTGGCCCGGCCCGCCGAGGGCGGGACAGGCATGGTTGCTTGCGCCGCCAGGGCATTCCGGCGGCTCAGGGAATTCATGTATCTGGAAAATCTATCGATGGATACAAAATAACGATTTCACGAATACATTTGCCGGAGCGATAAGGACAGGCAACGGTTTCACGCGGAGAACGGATCATGGCGGGCGATATGTCGACCTCAGCTTCGGAAGGTTTTGAACCGCCGGCCCTCGGCGAGCCCTATCTGCTGACGCCGGGCCCGCTCACCACCGCCTATTCCGTCAAGCAGGCCATGCTGCGCGACTGGGGTTCCTGGGACGCGGATTTCCGCACCATGACGGCCGACCTGCGCCGCGGGCTGCTCGCCCTCATCGGCGATGCCAGGGGCGAATATGACTGCGTGCCGCTGCAGGGCAGCGGTTCCTATTGCGTCGAGGCGATGCTGGGCTCGTTCGTGCCCAGGGACGGCAAGGTGCTGGTGCTGGCCAACGGCGCCTATGGCCTGCGCGCCGCGCAGACGATGAAATATCTCGGCCGCGCCCACACGCTGATCGACAAGGGCGACTACCTGCCGCCGCGCGGCGACGAGGTGGGTGCTGCGCTCGACGCCGATCCGTCGATCACCCATGTGCTCGCCATTCATTGCGAGACGAGTTCGGGCATCCTCAACCCGGTCGCCGAGATTTCGCAGGCGACCTATGCGCGCGGGCGCAAGCTCCTGGTCGATTCCATGAGCGCTTTCGGCGCGGTGCCGCTGGAAGTCGGCCAGATCCGCTACGAGGCGATGGTTTCCTCGGCCAACAAATGCATCGAGGGCGTGCCGGGCTTCGGCTTCGTCATCGCCAAGAAGAGCGAGCTGGAAGCCGCCAAGGGCAACAGCCATTCGCTCGCCCTCGACGTGCATGCGCAGTGGGCAACGATGGAAAAGACCGGCCAGTGGCGCTTCACGCCGCCCACGCATGTGGTGGCCGCCTTCCTGGCGGCGCTGAAGATGCATGCGGCCGAAGGCGGCGTGCCTGCCCGTGGAGCACGCTACGCGAAGAACCGCGACGTCATGGTGGACGGCATGCGCAAGCTCGGCTTCGAGACGCTGTTGTCCGACCGCTGGCTGTCGCCGATCATCGTCACCTTCTTCTGCCCGGCGCACGAGAAATTCGTGTTCTCCCGCTTCTACGAGCTGATGAAGGACAAGGGCTTCATCATCTATCCGGGCAAGCTCACCGTGGTGGATAGTTTCCGCGTCGGCTGCATCGGCCGCATGGACGAGCATGTCATGCGCCGCGTGGTGGAGGCCGCCGCCGCCTCGCTCGCCGAAATGGGGGTCGACACCGCCGCCCCGCCCGCCTCGGCGATCGCCGAACGCGCAAAGCTCGCCGCCTGAGGCGGACCAGTCAACCAAAGGACCCACCAGCCATGAACCAGATGTCTCCCGTCACCGTTTCCGTCAATGGACGCGACTATGCCTGGCCGCGGGTGTCGGCGATCGCGATCTGCCTGGACGGCTGCGAGCCGGCCTATCTCGACGAGGCGATCAAAGCGGGGCTGATGCCGGCGCTGGTGAAGATCAGGGAGAAGGGTACGGTGCGCTTCGCCCATTCGGTGATCCCGTCCTTCACCAACCCCAACAACCTGTCGATCGCTACCGGCCGGCCCCCGGCCGTGCACGGCATCTGCGGCAACTACCTCTACGACCGCGAGACCGGCGAAGAGGTGATGATGAACGACCCGCGTTTCCTGCGCGCGCCGACCGTGTTCCAGGGCTTTTACGACGCCGGCGCGAAGGTGGCCGTCGTCACCGCCAAGGACAAGCTGCGCGCCCTGCTCGGCAAGGGCCTGAAGTTCCACGACGGGCGGGCGCTGTGCTTCTCGGCGGAGAAGTCCGACACCACGACCAAGGCCGAGCACGGCATCGACAACGCCTCGAAGCATTTCGGCCTGGCCGTGCCGGAAGTCTATTCGGCCGAACTGTCGGAATTCGTGTTCGCCGCCGGCGTGCAGCTCTTGAAGGAGTTCAAGCCCGACGTCATGTACCTGACCACGACCGACTATGTGCAGCACAAATACGCGCCGGGCGTGCCCCAGGCCAACGCCTTCTACGAGATGTTCGACAAATATCTCGCCCAGCTCGACGCGCTTGGCGCGGCCGTTGTGGTCACCGCCGACCACGGCATGAAGCCCAAGCATCACGAGGACGGCTCGCCGAACGTGGTCTATGTGCAGGACATTCTCGACGAGTGGCTCGGCAAGGATGCCGCCCGCGTCATCCTGCCGATCACCGACCCCTATGTCGTGCATCACGGCGCGCTGGGTTCGTTCGCCACCGCCTACCTGCCGAAGGGCGCCGACCAGGCCGATATCATGGCCCGGCTCGCCAAGGTGCCCGGCATCATGCTGGTGGTCGACAACGCCACCGCCTGCGAGCGCTTCGAACTGCCGTCCGACCGCATCGGCGACATCGTCATGATCTCCACCGAGAACAAGACCATCGGCACCAGCGAGCACCGCCACAACCTCGCGGCGCTGAACGAGCCGCTGCGCTCGCATGGCGGCCTGACCGAGCAGCGGGTGCCGTTCATCGTCAACCGGGTGATGCCCGACCTGCCCGACGCGCCGAGCTTGCGCAACTTCGACGCCTTCTACTACGCCGTGATGGCGGCGGCGCAGCCGAACTGAGGACAGGGCGATGACCAAGGCAGAAACCTCGATAACAGTGCGCCACGAGCCGATGCGCATCGCCGGCAGGAAAGTCGATGCCGACGGCGTCGTCGAGGTGCGCTATCCGTGGAACGACACGGTGATCGGCACCGTGCCGGCGGGCGGCGCCGAGCACGCCCGCGAGGCGTTCCGCATCGCCGCAAGCTACCAGCCGAAGCTGACGCGCTACGAGCGGCAGAAGATCCTGCTTCGGACGGCGGAAATCCTCAATTCCCGCAAGGAGGAGATTTCCGACCTGGTGACGCTGGAACTCGGCATCTCCAAGCAGGATTCGCTCTACGAGGTCGGCCGCGCCTTCGACGTGTTCACGCTGACCGGGCAGATGTGCCTCATCGACGACGGTGAGATCTTTTCCTGCGACCTCACCCCGCACGGCAAGCAGCGCAAGATCTTCACCACCCGCGAGCCGCTGACCGCGATCTCGGCGATCACGCCGTTCAACCATCCGCTCAACATGGTCTCGCACAAGGTGGCGCCGGCGATCGCCACCAACAACTGCATCGTGGTGAAGCCGACCGAGCTGACGCCGATGACGGCACTGGTGCTGGCCGACATCCTCTACGAGGCGGGGCTGCCGCCGGAAATGCTGTCGGTGGTCACCGGCTGGCCGAAGGACATCGGCGAGGAGATGATCACCAATCCGAACATCGACCTCATCACCTTCACCGGCGGCGTGCCGGTCGGCAAGATGATCGCGTCGAAGGCCGGCTACAAGCGCCAGGTGCTGGAGCTCGGCGGCAACGACCCGCTGATCATCCTCAACGATTTGTCCGACGACGATCTCGCCAAAGCGGCCGATCTGGCGGTGGCCGGCGCGACGAAGAACTCCGGCCAGCGCTGCACGGCGGTCAAGCGCATCCTCGTCCAGGAAAGCGTCGCCGACCGCTTCGTGCCGCTGGTGCTGGAGCGGGCGAAGAAGCTGCGCTTCGGCGACCCGATGGACCGCTCGACCGACCTCGGCACCGTCGTCCACGAGAAGGCTGCGACGCTGTTCGAAGCAAGAGTCCACATGGCGGCGGAGGCGGGGGCCGACGTGCTCTACAATCCCGGCCGGCAGGGCGCGCTGTTGCCGCCGATCGTGGTCGATCGCGTGCCGCACAAGTCGGAACTGGTGATGGAGGAGACGTTTGGGCCGATCGTGCCGATCGTGCGCGCGCCCGACGACGACGATGCGCTGATCGCCCTGTCGAACTCGACCGCCTTCGGCCTGTCGTCGGGCGTGTGCACCAACGACTATCGCCGCATGCAGAAATACATCGCCGGCCTGAAAGTAGGCACGGTCAACATCTGGGAAGTGCCGGGCTACCGCATCGAGATGAGCCCCTTCGGCGGCATCAAGGATTCGGGCAACGGCTACAAGGAGGGCGTCATCGAGGCGATGAAGTCCTATACCAACGTCAAGACTTTCTCCCTGCCCTGGTGACCGGCGCTGGCCGGAACCGGGCGACTTGACTGCTGGCGGCGGGCCGCGTCCCGCCTCCGGTTCTTTTTTGAAGCGATCGATCTGTTCCGGAAGCCAGACGTCCGGATTTTTGCATTTTCAGGGAAGAGACCATGGCGCGCATGCAGGCAACACTGGTTCACACCGAGGGCGAATCCAACAAGTCCGCGGCACGCAGCACCTGGTCGGCCAAGCAGGACGACCCGGCCACCCGGCGCCTGCTTGCCCGCGACGCCGACGCCTTCCTGCACCAGAGCCTGTCGTCCCCCTGCGTGTCGGCCATCGCCAAGGCCGAAGGCATCTGGATCGAGGACACGACGGGCCGCCGCTACATGGATTTCCATGGCAACAGCGTCCACCATATCGGCTACGGCCATCCGCGCCTGAAGGAAGCGATCAGGAAGCAGCTCGATGAGTTGCCCTTCGCGCCGCGCCGCTTCACCTGCGAGCCGGCGGTGGAACTGGCCGAGACGCTGGGGCGGCTTGCGCCCGGAACGCTCGACAAGGTGCTGTTCACCACCGGCGGTTCCGACGCCATCGAGGTGGCGCTGAAGGTGGCGCGCGCGGCAACCGGCCGCTTCAAGACGCTGTCGTTCTGGGACGCCTTCCACGGCGCCGGCTTCGGGGCGGCCAGCGTCGGCGGCGAGGCGACGTTCCGCTCCGGCATCGCCGGCCCGCTGATGACCGGCACCGAGCATGTCGCCCCCTGGGCCAGCCACAACTGTCCTTACGGCACCAATTCGCTCGAGGAATCCGCGCGCGCCTGCGCCAGCATGATTTCCTATGTTCTCGCGCGCGAGGGCGATTTCGCGGCCTTCGTCGCCGAGCCGATGCGCGCCACCCCGCTGGTGCCGGCCCCCGGCTTCTGGAAGGCGGTGCGCGAGGCCTGCGACCGCCACGGCACGCTGCTGATCTTCGACGAAATCCCGACTGGCCTCGGCAAGACCGGAAAGTTCTTCTCGTCCGAGCATGACGGCGTCACGCCCGACATCCTGGTGCTGGGAAAATCGCTCGGCGGCGGCATCCTGCCGATCGCCGGCGTCATCGCCCGTCATGACCTCGACGTCGCCGGCGACTACGCCATCGGCCACTACACGCACGAAAAGAACCCGGTGACGACGCGCGCGGCGCTGACCACCATCGCCATCATTCGCGAGGAAGGACTGGTCGAGCGTTCCGCCGAACTGGGCGAGTATGCGATGAACCGCATGCGCGACCTGATGGCGCGCTCCCCCTTCGTCGGCGACGTGCGCGGCCGCGGCCTGATGTTCGGCGTCGAACTGGTCGAGGACAAGCAGACGCTCGCGCCCAACAACGCGCTTGCCGAAAAGGTCTACTACCGCTGCCTGGACGAGGGGCTTTCCTTCAAGATCAGCCTCGGCAACGTGCTGACCCTGTCGCCGCCGTTGGTGATTTCGCGGCAGGATCTCGACCGCGCGCTCGACATCGCCGAAGCCGCCGTGCTGGCGGGGTAGGGGTGATTACAAGACCTTTCCGTCGCGCACGGAGAGGTGGAGCGGGGCACGGCAGCAAATGGGGGATTTGATGAAAGCCGTACGCACCGACCAGGAACTGGAATGCCCCGGCATCGATGCCGCCTTGAGGACCCGGGGTGTCGAACTGGTGACGCTGCCCGACGGCATCCCCGAGGCCGAGCTGATGCGCGCGGTCGCCGACGCCGATCTCCTGCTGATGTGCTACACGCCGATCACGGCGCGGGTCATCGAGGCGGCGCCGAAGCTGAGGGCAATCGTCAAATACGGCGTCGGGGTCGATGCCATCGACATACCGGCGGCGATCCGGCGGGGCGTCCCGGTGGTCAACGTGCCGGAATATGCCGAGGAGACCGTGGCCGAGGGCGCCTTCGCGCTGATGATTGCGCTGGCCAAGCGGCTGCCAGCCATCGGCGGCGCCGTGCAGCGCGACGGCTGGGTCTGGCCGCAGCGGCGCTGGCTCGGCCGCGATATTTCGGGCGCGACCGTCGGCCTCGTCGGCTGCGGCAAGATCGGCCGCTCGATGGCGCGCATGACCGGGCAGGGGTTTCGTGCCCGGGTGCTGGCCTATGATCCGAATGCCGATCCGGTTGCCCTTGCGGCGCTCGGCATCGAGAAGGTCGACGACCTTCGAGCGATGCTTTCAGCCTGCGATTTCGTCTCCGTCCACTGTGTGCTGAACGAGCGAACGCGCGGGCTGATCGGGCGGGCCGAGCTTGCCTGCATGAAGCCCGACGCCATCCTGGTCAACGTCTCGCGCGGCGCGCTGATCGATGAAGCCGCCCTGGTCGAGGCGGTGCTGGCCGGACGCCTCGGCGGCGTCGGGCTCGACGTCTACTCGCAGGAGCCGCTGGCGACCGCCGGCCATCCGATGAGTCCGCTGTTCGGCCGCGACGACGTCATCCTGTTTCCGCACCTCACCTTCTTCACCGCCGAGGCCATGCAGCGCCTGGAGGAAGACACGCTGGCGCGGTGCTTCGAGGCTCTTGACGGCCGCCCGGTCACGGTTCGCTCGCGCGATCCCCGGCTGAGGGCGCAGCAGGCCGGCGTGGCCTTCGCCTGAGGTGTGGCGACGGCGGGTTGCTATCCCGGAATCTATAAGCCAAGCTTTCGGCTTCATAAATTAAATAGATTTTACTTATCCTTGTACCGACAACACTATCCAGTCGAGGATGGCTTGGCCGCACGAGAACGGACCGCAGCAAGCACGAAGCCATCGGGTCGCCTGGGTGTGCTCAAACAAAGGGAGATATCATGAAATCGAGGTTTACGTTGGCCGCCGCGGCGGCTTGCCTGCTCGCCGCGACCGCCTTGCCGGCTTTTGCCGAAGGCGTCGTCACCATCTACAGCGCCGACGGCCTGCATGACGGCGAGCCGAGCTGGCTCGGCAGCCAGTTCGATGCGTTCACGGAAGCGACCGGCATCAAGGTGCAGTTCGTCGAGGCGGGCTCGAGCGGCGTCGCCGACCGCATCGCCAAGGAGAAGTCCAACACCCAGGCCGACGTGCTTATCACCCTGCCGCCCTTCATGCAGAAGGCGGCGGCCGACGGCTCGCTGCAGGCCTACACGCCGGCAGGCGCCGACCAGATCGACGCCGGCAGCAAGGACGCCGGCGGCATGTTCTATGCGCTGGTCAACAACTACCCGAATTTCATCTACAACACCGCCGTCCTGAAGGAAGCGCCGAAGACCTACGACGACCTGCTCGACCCGAAGTTCAAGCAGAAGATCCAGTATTCGACGCCCGGCCAGGCCGGCGACGGCACGGCGCTGATGCTGCAGACGTTCCACGCCTTCGGCAGCAAGGAAGCGGGTCTCGACTACCTGAAGCGGCTTCAGGTCAACAATCTCGGCCCGTCCGCCTCGACCGGCAAGCTGACGGCGCTGGTCAACAAGGGCGAAATCTATGTCGCCAACGGCGACATGCAGATGAACCTCGCGCAGTCCGAGGCCAATCCGAACATCAAGATCTTCATTCCCGAAGGGCCGGACGGCAAGAAGAGCGTCTTCTCGCTGCCCTACTATATCGGGCTGGTGAACGGCGCGCCGCAAGCGGAGAACGGCAAGAAGCTCATCGACTTCCTGCTTTCCGAGGAAGCCCAGAAGCAGGTCAGCGTGGTCGCCAAGGGTCTTCCCTCGCGCGGCGACATCCATCCCGACGACGAAAACTACAAGAAGCTGCACGAAGCGCTTGACGGTGTCGAAATCTGGACGCCCGATTGGAACAAGGTGCTCGAAACCCTGAAGGATGACGTAGCCGCTTATAACGAAGCAATCTCGAGCAACTGATGTCCGGGGTCATGACGGTGAGTGAAAAGGTGCATGGTTCGGCTTCTGCCGCACAGGGAGCGGTTGCGGGAAACACCGGCAGCCGGATCGGTTTCGAAAACGTATCGGTCGCCTATGGCAGCCTGGTCGTCCTTGAATCCCTGAACCTCACCGTCAACCCCGGCGAAATCGTCGCCCTGATCGGCCCGTCCGGCTCCGGCAAGACGACGGCACTCAGGGCCGTCGCCGGTTTCGTGCGCCCGTCCGCCGGGCGCATCACCATCGGCGACCGCGACGTCACCCACCTGCCGCCCTATGAGCGCAACATCGGCATGGTGGTGCAGAACTACGCGCTGTTCCCGCATATGCGGGTCGAGGAGAACGTCGCCTTCGGCCTGCGCGCCAAGGGCGCCTCGGAAGACATCATCCGCGCCCGCGTGCCGGAATCGCTCGCCATGGTCGGCATGGCGCCCTACACCAAGCGCTACCCGCGCGAGCTTTCCGGCGGCCAGCAGCAGCGCGTCGCCATTGCCCGCGCGCTGGCGATCCGCCCGCAGGTGCTGTTGCTGGACGAGCCGCTTTCGGCGCTGGACGCGCAGATCCGCCGCTCGATGCTGGACGAACTGGCCAAGCTGCACCGCGACCTGCCCAACCTCACCGTGCTTTACGTGACGCACGACCAGACCGAGGCGCTGACGCTCGCCAACCACATCGGCATCATGCGCGGTGGCAAGCTCAAGGCGTTCGGCAGCGCGCAGTCGCTGTTTCGCCACCCGCCGAACCGTTTCGCGGCGGAGTTCCTCGGGCGCGCCAACCTCATTCCGGTTACCGGGCTCGACGGCGCCGACGGCGCGCGCGCCGGCGTGAAATTCGGAGCCCAAGCGCTCAGCGCACAGAACCACCACCGCCTGGCGAAGGGCAGCGATTGCCTGCTGTGCGTGCGGCCGCACGACTTCAAGCTGCAGAAGGGCGAGAACGACACCAACTCCCTGACCGGCGTGGTGCAGAGCGTGCAGTGGCAGGGCGACGTCCACAACATCACCTTCGAGGTCGCCGAGCAGGTGCTGCGCATGACCTCCGCGCCGATGAGCAACCCGCCCGAGCCGGGCGCGTCGATCACGGTGCATTTCAACCCCGCCGACGTTACCCTGGTGCCGGAGGACAAGGTAGATGGCTGAGGCTGCCGCGACCGCGCTGGCACGGCCGGCGCCGAAGGCCGGGCCGACCGGACTGTGGGTGGCGCCGCCGCTGCTCATCCTGGCCGTCATCTTCTTCTACCCGTTGTCGCTCATCGTGCGGCAATCGCTGGGCGACAGCGGCGTCCTGTCGCTGCAGCACTTCCAGGAAGTGCTGTCGTCGCGGCAGTTCCTCGACGGGCTCTACTACACCCTCGTCATCGCGGTCAGCGCGACGATCGGCTGCCTTGTGCTCGGCTTCGTGCTGTCGCTCACCATCGCCTTCGTCCCGTTTCCGGGGGCGAAAATGGCGGCGCGGCTGATCGACACCATCATCGCCTTCCCGACCTTCCTGGTCACGCTCGCCTTCACCTTCATCTACGGCTCGGCCGGCATGCTCAACGGCTCGCTGATGCATTTCTTCGGCTTCGAACTGCCGCCGGTCGACTTCCTCTATTCGCGCTGGGGCGTCATCCTGGCCGAGATCACGGTGTTCACGCCGTTCGTCATGCGCCCGCTTCTGGCGACGTTCTCGCAGATCGACCAGGCGCAGATCGAGGTGGCGAGCAGCCTCGGCGCAAAGCCGCTGCGCATCGTGCGCCAGATCATCCTGCCGGCGTCGCTGCCGGCGCTGCTGGCCGGGGGCAGCCTGTGCCTCCTCTTGACCGTCAATGAGTTCGGCATCGTGCTGTTCATCGGCGCCAAGGACGTCATCACCCTGCCGCTGCTCGTCTACAGCAAGGCGATCCAGGAATTCGACTACACCACCGCCTGCGTCATCGCCGTCGTCAACATCGTGCTGTCGCTCGGGCTCTACGGGTTCTATCGCACGGCCATCGGATATTTTGGAGGCGCACGTGCTGGTGTGGTCTAAGTCCGGTCGCCTGCTGACCTGGGCGTTCATCGTCCCGCTGTTCCTGATCGTCTACGGCCTGCCGATCGGCGTCATCGCGCTGGCGAGCTTCAGCGCCCAGTGGAACGATTTCCTGCCTTCCCACTACACCTTGTCGAATTATACCGAGGCCTTCCGCAACGCCTCCTTCGACAGCCTGAAGGCGAGCTTCGTCACCGGCATCGCGGCGAGCCTGGCCGCGCTCGTCAGCGGCACATGGGCGGCGCTGGCGCTGCGCAACATGAAGGGCGTGCCCAAGCGGGTGCTGGACATCTGCTTCTTCATCCCTAGTGCGGTGCCTTCGGTCTCGATCGGCCTTGCCATGCTGGTCGCCTTCAGCCAGCCGCCTTTCCTGCTCAACGGCACGACGATGATCGTCATGATCGCGCATTTCGTGCTGATCTCGGCCTTCACCTACGGCAATGTCACCGCCGGCCTCAGCCGCATGCCGGTGGATTGCGAGCAGGTGGCCGAAAGCCTCGGCGCGCGTCCGTTCTACCGGCTGCGGCGCGTGACCCTGCCGCTGCTTTTGCCCTATCTGATCGCGGCCTTCAGCCTGTCCTTCGCGCTGTCGATGGGCGAACTCGGCGCCACCGTCATGATCTACCCGCCGGGCTGGATCACGCTGCCGGTCCGCATCTTCACGCTGTCCGACCGTGGCGCGATCTTCGATGCGGCGACGCTGGCCATGATCCTCGGCACCGCAACGCTAATCATGCTGATCGCGCTGTCGCGCATCTCGTCGAAGGCCTCGGTGCGCTGAGGCGCGCCGCGGCGAAATCCTATCGCCGTCGCAAGCCGAGCATCCGCGTCAGCGTGGCGTCCCTGCGCGCCGCGTGATGGTGGAGCGCCGCGCCGGCATGGGCGAGCGCGAGCAGCCCGGCGCCGTAGGCCAGCAGCGCATGCGCCTGCGACCAGAACGCCTCCATGGCATCCGAGCGTGCCAGCGGCAGGTCGGGGACGACCACGAGGTCGAAGGCATAGCTCGGGATTTTCAAGGGCGAGGTCGACGCGATCGCCCAGCCCGCGAGCGGCACGGCGATCGTCAGCGCCAGAAGCAGGAAATGGACGGCCCGCGCCGCCGCCGCTTCCCAGCGCGGCATGCCGGGGACCGGTTGGGGCCGGGTGCCGGAAAAACTCCAGGCGAGCCGCGCCAGCGCCAGGCCCAGCACCAGGAAGCCGAACGATTTGTGCCACTGGAAAAGGTTGAACTGCAGCCGCGGGCGGTCGGCCACCGCCTGCATGAGATAGCCGAGCGCGATCTGCCCGAAAAACAAGAGCGCGATGGCCCAGTGCAGGGCAATCGCCACCGTTCCATAGGATGCGCGGCTGTTGCGCAGCATCGGTGCTACCCCAGTTGCTTGTACGCCTGGGTGGCGATCTCCTGCAGCTTGTCGCGCGGCAGGTCGCCGACAAGGGCGCAGCTGATCGCCTCGTCGGTCCAGAAGAACGCTTCGAGCCGGTCGAGCGAGGCGTAGCGGAAGGAGGTTTCCCGGCCTTCCTTCGCCGGGATGATATAGAGCGTCACCCGGCGTCCGGTATTGTCCTCGTACATGAACTGGGCCGCCGGGCCGTTCGCCGCCGGCAACAGCCGGCCGCCGACGAGCGTGAACCCGCCGGCCCTGAGGTCGGGCACGTTGAGCGGGCGGGCCAGGCGCTTGGACAGCCAGGCGCGAAGATGGTCCTTCTCCCCCGCCCACACCTCCACGGGGTGGACGACTTCGCCGGAATAGACCCGGTGTGCCTGCATCGCCTCGTCCACCAGCGTCTCGTCGCCCAGCGCGGCCTGCACCGGTCCCGCCGAGGCGAGAAGGTCGCGTCCGTACCAGCCGGCGGCTATTCCAACGCCAAGCAGCAGCACGGCAGCGGCGGCCATCCGGCTCCAGCGGGTGGTTGCGATCCGATTCTCGCGCTCGAGGCGGTGGACGTTCAGGCGCGGCGGCACGGGTTCCGCGGCGCGGTGGCCGTAAAGCGCACGCAGCGTTTCGTTCTGCCGCTTCCAGCCTTCGACTTCGTCGGCAATGGCGGGGTTGTCCGCGAGATAGGCTTCGACCGCCGCGCGCGCCGGACCGTCCAGCGCGCCGTCGACATAGGCGTGCAGGTCGTGCTCGGGAATCTTGTGTTCCTCGCGGTTCATTTTACGGACCTCAGTTTCGGCGCTCCCGTTTCCGTCAGGCCGCGCAGTGCGGCGCGCGCCCGCGCCAGGCGCGACATGAGCGTGCCGACAGGAATGGAAAGCACCGCCGCCGCCTCGGCATAGCTCATCTCCTCGACGGCGACGAGCAGCAGCACCTCGCGCTGCTCGTCCGGCAGCGCCTGCATGGCCCGCGCCGTTTCGGCAAGCGCCAGCCGGCCCGGCTGCACGTCGGGGCCGGCCGGCTCGTTTCCCGGCATGGCATCGTCGAGCGACAGCGGCATGGGCGCCCGCCGCGCCCGGCGCAGGTCGTTGCGGTGGACATTGAGCAGGATGCGGAACACCCATGAGCGGACGGAGCCCGATGGGCGCCAGAGGCCGCGTTTGCGGATGGCCCGCTCCAGGCAATCCTGGACGAGATCGTCGGCGCGATCGGGATCGTGGGTCAGCGCGCGCGCATAGCGTCGCAGCGCCGGCACGCACCCTTCGATCTCATCCAGGACCTGTGACATCGGTGGCCTCTCGAGGCTACTCCTTGGCGACGTGCCAGACGCCGCCGACCCCATCGCCGCTCACGTCTCCCGGCTTCTTGTCGTTCTGCCACAGATAGAGCGGCTTGCCATCATAGGCCCATTGCTTGGCGCCGTCCTTGCGTTCGATAAG
Organism: Aquamicrobium soli; assembly: GCF_042646345.1. NCBI lineage: Bacteria > Pseudomonadati > Pseudomonadota > Alphaproteobacteria > Hyphomicrobiales > Phyllobacteriaceae > Aquamicrobium > Aquamicrobium soli. Next base: position 313,273 of record NZ_JBHRTK010000012.1, read on the forward strand.
GGTGTATTTCCCGTCCGCCGCGGCATCTGCCGCTGCCGCCAGCGGCGGCCATTTTTTCGCGCAGGCATCGTAGCAGTTCGAGGTGCCGGCCGTATCCTTGTCGAACGTATAGAGCGTCATGCCCTTGGCGTCGGTGAGAACCTCGCCCTTGGCGGTGTCCATCGACTTGATGGCGCCGGAGGCATAGTCGTCGGCTTGGGCAAGCGGCATCGAGGCCGCCATCACGGCGGCGGCCAACAGCAGGGAGCGCATGGTTGAATCCTCTCTTTGCGGTTTTCGGCGGGCGATTATGCGCCCGTATTCATGAGAACACCGCGCGGCCTCGAATAATCCCGGACCGCAGCATTATTTGCGCCGGCCGTTGAGGATCATGTCGAAGCGGGCGACGTTGGAATAGATCGGCGTCCCGACATCCATGCCGTAAGGCGAGCGCATCAGGTCGCCCACCACGTGGAACGCGATGGTGCGCCCCTGCCGCTTGACCAGCGTGGCCTCGAATGTCTCGCGGTGGGTGATGCCACGGGCCGTCAGCATACCCTGGATGAGCGCGCGGTTGGAACCCTCCTGGCGCACGGCGGTCGAACGGAAGCTGATGACCGGATAGGCGGCCGCGTCGAAGACGGCGGAGGAGCGCAGGAAGTTCTCGACCCGGGGCTGCCCGGTCATGACGCTGCCCGGGTCGAGGGAAAAGGTCACGCTCGAGCGCGCGATATCGTCGGGGCGCAGGTCGAAGCTGCCGGAAAAGCGCGAAAAGGCGCCGTCGATACCGCCGCCGCCGACCTGCGCGACCGAGAACGCAATCCTGGAAGACGGCTCGATGACGTAGCGGCCGTGAAGGGCCGACAGCGTGTCTGCATGGGCCGGAGCGACGGCCATCAGCGCGAGAAGGCCAAGTGCGGGCAATGTCCTGGGCATCGGACTATCCTTCCATGACCGCAAGGAACGGACTTGAAAGGAGAACACCGTGCCGGCGGCGATAATCCGTCGGCCGCGCCGATATTTTAGTCAGGCCGGGTTTTTCGGGCGGCCAGCGACGGGGGACCGGTGTTCGGCGCCGCCGGGAAACTTCACGGCACAGGCCGGGCTTTCAGTCGTACGCCCGGCCCTTCCGTGCCGGCCGCGAGCAGATGCACGCCGCCGTTTTCCAGCGCCCGGATTAGCAACCCTTCCGTCGCGCGATGCAGCGCGTGGCGGTTGCACTCGAAATCCTTGATCGTGCTGCGCGACACCCCGGCGAGCGCCGCCAGGTGTCCCTGCGTCCAGTTGAGCAGCCCGCGCGCGGCGCGACATTGCTCCGGAAACAGCTTCATCGATAAAATCCTTGAACAAGGCCCTTGCCGAATCCGGCCGGACTCAACCATAATGGGCGAGATTAGGCAAGACGGCCCGATTTCCTTCTGGCCCAATCTCCTCTGGTCTGAACAACGGTAGGAAATGGCGAACGAAACATCGCTGGTGCTGATGATCGTGCTGCCCTTCGTGGGCAGCGTCTTCGCCGCAGTCATACCCTCGAACACCCGCAATCGCGAATTCTGGCTGGCCGGTTCGGTGGCCCTTGCCGTCCTTCTCCTCGCTTCGGCCTGCTATCCGGCGATTTCGGCCGGCTCGGTGGTGCGGGCGCATTTCGAGTGGGTGCCGAGCCTCGGCCTCGATTTCACGCTGCGCATGGACGGCTTCGCCTGGCTGTTTTCCATGCTGATCAGCGCCATCGGCTTCCTCGTCGTCCTTTACGCGCGCTACTACATGTCGCCGGACGATCCGGTGCCGCGTTTCTATTCCTACTTCCTGTCCTTCATGGGCGCGATGCTCGGCGTCGTGCTTGCCGGCAACCTGATCCTGCTCGTCATTTTCTGGGAACTGACCAGCATCTTCTCCTTCCTGCTGGTCGGCTACTGGCACCAGAACGCCAATGCCCGCGACGGCGCGCGCATGGCGCTGACGGTGACCGGCATCGGCGGCCTGTCGCTGCTGGCCGGTGTGCTCATCCTTGGCCAGGTCGTCGGCAGCTACGATCTCGACCGGGTGCTCGATTCCGGCAATCTGGTGCGCACCAGCGACCTCTACGTGCCGATCCTGGTGCTCGTCCTCGGCGGCGCGCTGACCAAGAGCGCGCAGTTCCCGTTCCATTTCTGGTTGCCCAACGCCATGGCCGCGCCGACGCCGGTGTCGGCCTTCCTGCATTCGGCGACCATGGTGAAGGCCGGCGTCTTCCTGATGGCGCGGCTGTGGCCGGTACTGGCCGGCACCGAGGAATGGTTCTGGATCGTCGGTCTCGCCGGCATGATGTCGTTCGTGCTCGGCGCCTATTTCGCCATCTTCCAGCAGGACATAAAGGGGCTTTTGGCCTATTCCACCATCAGCCATCTCGGCCTGATCACCATGCTGCTCAGCCTCGGCAGCCCGCTGGGTGCCGTCGCCGCCATCTTCCACATGATGAACCACGCGACCTTCAAGGCGTCGCTGTTCATGGCGGCCGGCATCATCGACCACGAGAGCGGCACGCGCGACATCCGACGGTTGAGCGGGCTGTTCCGCTTCATGCCGATAACCGCGACGCTGGCCATGGTGGCAAGTGCGGCGATGGCCGGTGTGCCGCTGCTCAACGGCTTCATCTCCAAGGAGATGTTCTTTGCCGAGGCGGCCGCGACCCATCAGGTTTCCATCCTCGATACCGCCGCGCCCTATGCGGCCGTGCTCGGCAGCGCCTTTGCCGTCGCCTATTCGATCCGCTTCATCCACGGCGTCTTCTTCGGGCCGCCGCCGCATGACCTGCCGCGCACGCCGCACGAAGCGCCGTTCCTGATGCGCTTTCCCATGCAGTTGCTGGTGCTGGCCTGCCTGGTCGTCGGCATCGTCCCGGGCCTCACCATCGGCCCGTTCCTGCATGTCGCCGTCGCCTCGGTGCTGGGGTCGTCCACCCCGGAATACAGCCTCGCCGTCTGGCATGGCTTCACGCTGCCGCTGGCGATGAGCTTCGCCGCGCTTGCCGGCGGCGCCGCGCTGTTCTTCGCCCTCAAGAACTATCTCGCGCATTGCGCGGAAGGGCCGCCGGTCTTCCGCAACATCAGGGGGCAGTGGATCTTCGACCAGGCGATGGTGACGGTATCTTGGCGCTGGGCGCGCTCGCTCGAAGCCTTGCTGGGCACGCGCCGGCTGCAGCCGCAACTCAGGCTTCTGGTCGGGGTGGCGTTCCTGGCTGCGTTGCTGCCGCTCTACCGGGCGGGCTTCGATCCGGGGCGCTTCTCCTTCTCCGGCGTCGATCCGGCGTTCGCGGCACTCTGGGCCATCGGCATCGTCTGCGCCGTCACTGCTGCCTGGCAGGCCAAGTTCCATCGGCTGGCCGCCCTCATCCTGATGAGCGGCGCGGGGCTCGCAACCTGTATCACCTTCGCCTGGCTCTCCGCGCCGGACCTCGCCCTGACGCAGTTGCTGGTCGAGGTGGTCACCACGGTGCTCATCCTTCTCGGCCTGCGCTGGCTGCCGAAGCGCTTCGCCGACCCGTCGCTCGAGCGCAGCACGCTCGGCGCGCGGCTGCGTCGCTATCGCGACCTCGCCCTGGCCGTCGGCGCGGGAGGCGGCATGACGCTGCTCGCCTATGCCGTGATGATGGGCGACGCGCCGGAAGGCATCGCCGCCTATTTCCTGAAGAACGCCTATGCGGAAGGCGGCGGCAAGAACGTCGTCAACGTCATCCTCGTCGATTTCCGCGGCTTCGATACGTTCGGCGAAATCACGGTGCTGGCCATCGTGGCGCTGACGGTGTTCGCGTTGCTGCGCCGCTTCCGGCCGGCGCCCGACAGCGTCGGCTCGCCCGAGCAGCAGCGCATCCAGGCCGCCAACGACGAGGCGCGGCCCGATCGCAATCCCGGCGACACGGTGGGCGACTACCTGCTGGTGCCGGCCGTCATCATGCAATGGCTGTTCCCGGTCATCATCGTGTTGGCCGTATACCTGTTCCTGCGCGGCCATGACCTGCCGGGCGGCGGCTTTGCCGCCGGCGTCGCCATGGCGGCCGCCTTCATCCTGCAATATCTGGCGGCCGGAACGGCCTGGGTGGAGGCGCGGCTCAGGGTATTGCCGGTGCGCTGGATGGGGCTCGGCCTGCTCACGGCCGCCGGCACCGGCGCCGGCTCCTGGCTGGTCGGCTATCCGTTCCTGACCTCGCACTCCCAATATGTCGACCTGCCGCTGATCGGCGCGGTGCCGGCGCCGACCGGCGCGCTGTTCGACCTCGGCGTCTTCCTGCTGGTCATCGGCGCGACGGTGCTGATGCTGGTGGCCATCGCCCACCAGTCGGTGCGCCGGCTGCGCGCCTCCAAAACCGCCGCCGCGGCAGAGCAGGAGGCCGCCTGATGGAACTCGTCCTCGCGCTCGCCATCGGCGGCCTGGTCGGCTCGGGTGTGTGGCTGCTCCTGCGCCCGCGCACCTACCAGCTGGTCATCGGCCTGTCGCTGATCTCCTATGGCGTCAACCTGTTCATCTTCTCGATGGGGCGGCTCAGGACCGGGTCGCCGCCGCTTCTGGGCTCGGACAAGGTGGCCGAGGCCGCCGCCTTCGCCGATCCCATCCCGCAGGCGCTGGTGCTGACGGCCATCGTCATCGGCTTCGCCACCACGGCGCTGTTCCTGGTGGTGCTTTTGGCCGCGCGCGGGCTTACCGGCAGCGACCATGTCGACGGGCGGGAGCCGCGATGATGGGTTGGAGCGACCATCTGCTGATCGCGCCGATCATCCTGCCGCTGGTGACGGGGGCGCTGCTTCTGTTGCTGGACGAGCGCCGGCACGCGCTGAAGGCGCTGATCAACGTCGCCTCCACGCTGCTTCTGGCGGCGATCGCGATCCGGCTGTTGACGATGGCCGGTGAAACGGGAGAGGCGGCGAGCCGCGTGTACCTTCTCGGCAACTGGCCGGCGCCCTTCGGCATCGTGCTGGTGCTCGACCGGCTGTCGGCGCTGATGCTGGTGCTTACCTCCATGCTGGCACTTGCCGCGCTGGTGTTCTCGCTGGCGCGCTGGCACCGCAGCGGCCCGCATTTCCATACCCTGTTCCAGTTGCTGCTGATGGGGCTGAACGGTGCGTTCCTCACCGGCGATCTGTTCAACCTGTTCGTCTTCTTCGAGGTACTGCTCGCCGCCTCCTACGGGCTCATCCTGCACAGTTCGGGTCCGTTCCGGGTCAGGGCGGGCATGCATTACATCGCCGTCAACCTTGCCGGCGCGGCCTTGTTCCTGGTTGGCGTAAGCCTGGTCTACGGTGCGTCGGGCACGCTCAACATGGCCGACCTGGCGGCCAGGATTCCCGAACTCGGCGCAACGGACCGCACGCTTCTGGAGGGCGGCGCGGCCATCCTCGGCGTCGCCTTCCTCATCAAGGCCGGCATGTGGCCGCTCGGCCTGTGGCTGCCCAATGCCTATACCGCCGCGGCCGCCCCGGTTGCCGCCATCTTCGCCATTTTGAGCAAGGTCGGCATCTATGTGATCCTGCGCCTGTCGATCGTGCTGTTCGGCGCCGATGCCGGCGCGTCGGCCAGTTTCGGCAGTTCGTGGCTGCTGGCCGGCGGGCTGGCGACGATCGCCTTCGGCGCCATCGGCGTGCTCGCTTCGCAGGCGATGGGCCGCCTGGCCGGCTTCTACGTGCTGGTGTCCTCCGGCACGCTGCTTACGGCCATCGGCATGGAGAATGCGGGCGTCACCGCCGGCGCGCTCTACTACATGGTCTCCTCGACGCTCGCCATCAGCGCCTTCTTCCTGCTGATCGAACTGGTCGAGCGCGCGCAGGACCCAGCCGCCAACGTCCTGGCCGTCACCATGGAGGCCTATGGCGACGACTTGGACGAGGAGGAACAAGAGGAGGAGGTCGGCGTCGCCGTCCCGGCCACGCTGGCGGTGCTCGGCGTCTGCTTCGCCTCCTGCGCCATCCTACTGGCCGGCATGCCGCCGCTGTCCGGCTTCATCGGCAAGTTCGCGCTGCTTGCCGCCGCGATCCAGCCGGCCGATGCCAGTCCCGCCATGCGAGTGGCGACGTGGACGTTCTTTTCGCTGGTCATCTTTTCGGGTCTGTCGGCCATGCTGGCGATGATGCGCGCCGGCATCCGCACCTTCTGGGCGCCGGTCGAGGGGGTGGTGCCGCGCGTGCTGGTCATGGAAATCGCCCCGGTCGCCTTCCTGCTGCTGCTTTGCCTGGCGCTGACCGTGCAGGCGGGCGCGGCGATGCGCTACATGGAGGCGACCGCTTTGTCGCTGCACCAGCCGTCGGCCTATCTGCACGACGTGCTGTCGGCAGCCCCCGTTCCGGGCGTGAAGGCGGGAGGGCACTGATGAGGCGCATCCTGCCCTATCCGCTGCTGTCGGCCGCCCTGCTTGCCATGTGGCTGCTGCTCAACGGCCTGTCGCCCGGCCATGTCATCCTCGGCGCGGTCATCGCGCTGGCGGCGGCCAAGGCGATGACGGCGCTGGAGCCGGCCAAGCCGAGAATAGGGCGCTGGAGCAGCATACCGGCGCTGGCCGCCGACGTGCTGGTGGACATATTGCGCTCCAACATCGCGGTCGCCGGTATCGTGCTCAGGGGCCGGCGCGGGCTCAGGGATTCCGGTTTCCTCGTCATCCCGCTCGACCTGCGCGACAAGACCGGCCTGGCGATCCTTGCCTGCATCATCACCAGCACGCCGGGTACGGCCTGGGTGGACTATCATTCCGGGCGCAACGAACTGGTGATCCACGTGCTCGACCTGCGCGATCCCGAGGGTCTCACTCGTGAGATCAAGCAGCGCTACGAGCGCCGGCTGATGGAGATTTTCCAATGAGCGCGATCGTCCTCATCCTCGCCTTGTCGCTGTCGCAGTTCCTGCTGGTGGTGGCGATGGGCTGCGCGGTCTACCGCATGGTGCGCGGGCCGCGCGCGCAGGACCGGGTGCTGGGGCTGGACGCGCTGTACGCCGCCGGCATGATGCTGCTCTTGACGCTCGGCATCCGCTCGGGCTTCACGATCTATTTCGAGATGGCCCTGGTGATCGCGCTGCTCGGCTTCGTTTCCACGGCGGCGCTGGCCAAGTTCCTGATGCGCGGCGAGGTGATCGAATGAACCAGTTCGCCGAAATTCCGCTGTGGGTGGCGCTGCTCGTCGCCTTCTTCCTGGTCCTGGGGTCGGTACTGACGCTGCTCGGCGCCATCGGGCTGGTGCGGTTCGAAACCTTCTACCAGCGTGTCCATGCCCCGACGCTCGGCACCACCTGGGGGGTCGGCGCCATCCTGATCGCCTCGATGATCTTCTTCTCGGTCGCCCAGTCGCGTCCGGTGCTGCACGAGATCCTGATCGCGGTGTTCGTGACCGTCACCACGCCGGTTACCCTGATGCTCCTGGCGCGCGCGGCCTTCTATCGCGACCGCGCCGAAAGCGGCAACCCGCCGCCGGGCATGCCGAAGCTGTAGAACGGGCGGGTGGTGGCGAGACGGCGCTTGCAGATAGACAAACGGCCTCGATAGGCAGATAGATTTCCGGGTGAAGCAAGGAGACGCCGGGCCGGACGTTTGTTCCGGCAAGACCCGTCGCGACTGGGAGGAAAACTGAATGAAGATACATGCAATGCTGCTGGCGGGCGCGGTCGCGCTTTCCGGCCTGGCCGGCCCGGCCATGGCCAAGGACTGGAAGACGGTCACCATCACGCTGGAAGGCGCCTATGCGCCGTGGAACATGACCAATCCGGACGGCACGCTGGGCGGCTTCGAGCCGGAACTGGCCAAGGTGCTGTGCGAGCGGGCGAAGGTCGAATGCAAGCTGGTCGCCTCCGACTGGGACGGCATGATCCCGGCGCTCAACGCCGGCAAGTTCGACATCATCATGGACGCGCTGTCGATCACCGGCGAGCGCAAGCAGGTGATCGATTTCACCATCCCCTACGCCCAGACGCCGGCCGCCTTCGCCACCGTCAAGGACAGCGCGCTCGCCAACGCCGCCGGCAGCGGCACGGAAGTGAAGATGGATGTCGGCCAGACCGGCGTGAAGGAAGTCGACGCGCTGAAGGAAGCCTTCAAGGGCAAGACCATCGGCATCCAGGCCTCGACCGTCTACGCCAAGTTCATCTATGACAATTTCGGCGATACGGCCACGATCCGCGAATACAAGACCGGCGCCGACCGCGATCTCGACCTGCAGAACGGCCGCATCGACCTCGGCTTCGACGACAGCGTCTATTTCCAGAGCGCGTTCGACGCGGCCAAGGGCGAACTTGCCTTCACCGGCCCGCAGATCGTCGGCCCGATCTGGGGCGAAGGCGAAGGGCTCGGCGTGCGCAAGGCTGACACCGACTTGCGCGACATGTTCAGCGCGGCGATCAAGTCGGCTCTCGACGACGGCACCGTCAAGACGCTGTCGGAAAAGTGGTTCAAGACCGACGTTTCCCCGAAATAAACGGCCGCACGCATGCCCTCCCGGCCGCTGGCCGGGAGGGCAGGCCCGGTTTGCCGCTTTCGCGACGGGAAGCCCATGCTATTGTCCCCGCCGCGAGGGCGTTGCGTGAAGGGGAGGCTTCGCGATGTCGACACTGGAACTGCTCGGCTTCGGCTCGACCGGGTGGGGCGCGCTGCTTCTGGCCGGCGCCGGCATCACGCTGGCGGTGACGGCGGCGGCGCTGGCGATCGGCGCGGTGCTCGGCGCCATCGTCGCGGCTGCCAAATTGTCCGGCAGCGTAGTGGCGAGGGCGCTCGGCAGCGCCTACACCACGGTGTTTCGTGGCATTCCCGAACTCCTGATCATCTACCTCATCTATTTCGGCGGCTCGTCCGCCGTCACCGCGATCGGCCAGGCGATGGGCTATGAGGGCTTCCTCGGCCTGCCGTCCTTCATCGCCGGCGCACTCGCCGTGGGCATCATCTCGGGGTCGTACCAGGCGGAAGTGTTTCGCGGCGCCTATCTGGCCGTGGCCAAGGGCGAACTGGAGGCGGCGTCCGCCATCGGCATGAACCGGGCGCTGCGCTTCCGGCGCATCATCATGCCGCAGGTGATGCGCTATGCGCTGCCGGGCATGGGCAATGTGTGGCAGCTCAGCCTCAAGGATTCGGCGCTGGTCTCGGTGACGGGGCTGGCCGAATTGATGCGCACCAGCCAGGTCGCGGCCGGCTCGACGCGGCAGTATTTCCTGTTCTTCGTGGTCGGCGGCGCGCTCTATCTGGTGCTGACCAGCCTGTCCGACCAGGTGTTCGACCGGGCCGAACGGCGCGCCAACCGCTCGATGCCGTCGGCCATGGGGCAGGTCTGAGCGCCATGGATTTCGACTTTCTCTCCTCGACCATGGTGACGCTGATCAAGGCCTTGCCGGTGACGCTGGCGCTGTTCGCGCTTTCGGTCAGCATCGGCTGCGTGCTGGCGCTGCTCATTCTATGGATGCGCGTCGGCGGCAACCGCTATCTGTCGGCCTTCGCCAAGGCCTATGTCTTCGTATTCCGCGGCTCGCCGCTTCTGATCCAGATGTTCCTGGTGTTCTACGGGCTGGCGCAGTTCTCCTTCATCCGCAACGGCCCGCTGTGGCCGTTGCTGCGCGAGCCCTTCGTGTGCGCGGTGCTGTCGCTGGCGCTGTGCACGGCCGCCTATTCGGCGGAAATCTTTCGCGGTGGGCTGCGCTCGGTGCCGCCGCGCGAGATCGAGGCGGCCCGCTCCATCGGCATGTCCGGCTTCCTGCTGGTTCGCCGCATCATCGCGCCGATCGCTCTGCGCTACTCGCTGCCGGCCTATTCGACCGAGGTGGTGCTGATGATGAAGTCGACCTCGCTGGCAAGCCTCGTCACCGTGTGGGAGGTCACCGGTGTCGCCCAGCGGCTGATTTCGCACTCCTATCGCACCATGGAAGTGTTCCTGTGCGCGGCGGCGATCTACCTCGTCCTCAATTTCATCGTGCTGCAGGCCATGGCCCTGCTCGAATATTCGCTTTCACGCCATTTGCGCGCCCCGGCAGCGCGCAAGGCCTGAGGCATGAAGGAGAGCCCGCCCATGGCCGATACCGCCCGCCTCTCGGTTCGCGACATCCGCAAGAGCTTCGGCGCGCATGAGGTGCTGCGCGGCATCTCGCTGGAGGCGCGGGACGGCGACGTGATTTCGGTGCTGGGGGCCAGCGGATCGGGCAAATCCACGTTCCTGCGCTGCATCAACCTGCTCGAGATCGCCGATGCCGGGGAGATCTGGGTGGATGGCGAACAGATCCGCATGGCGCAGAAAGGCGGCAGGAACCACCCGGCCAGCCAGAGGCAGGTCGACCATATCCGCTCCGAACTCGGGATGGTGTTCCAGTCGTTCAACCTGTGGTCGCACATGACGATCCTGCAGAATGTCATCGAGGGCCCGGTGCATGTCCTGAAACGGCCGCGCGCCGCCTGTGTCGAGGAGGCGCATGCACTGCTGAGGAAGGTGGGCATCGCCGACAAGGCCGACAGCTACCCGGCGCATCTTTCGGGCGGCCAGCAGCAGCGCGCGGCGATCGCGCGGGCGCTGGCCATGAAACCCAAGGTGATGCTGTTCGACGAACCCACCTCGGCGCTCGACCCGGAACTGGTGGGCGAGGTGCTGCGCGTCATGCGGGCGCTGGCCGAGGAGGGCATGACCATGCTGGTGGTCACGCACGAAATGAGCTTTGCCCGCAACGTCTCCAACCGCGTCATCTTCATGAAGGAAGGGCAGATCGAGAGCAGCGGCGCGCCCGAGGCCATGTTCGGCGCCGGTGCAACCCCGGCTTTTCGCCAGTTCTTCGGGCACTTCGGCGGCTGAGGCCCGCACATCCGCGGACATGCGGGCCCCGTCGCCTGAGACGCTCCCGTGACCGGGTGCGCACAGAAATGAGCGACGAGGTGTTCGGTTCCCTTGCTTGCCGACAAGGCTGGCCGCGCTGGCTCCGCCCTCAGCCTTTATGGCCGCCGAAGAAAACATACCGGGCGAGCGCCGCCGCGGCGAGGATGAGCACGAGCGCGAGAAGGACCCAGACCAGGCCCATGCCCCACATCATCATGCCCATGCCCTCCATCATGCCGTCATATCCGTTCATCATGGCCTTGTGCCTTTCCTTGCCTCCCAGAAGATAGGAACGCCGGCACGCCACGGCACCGTGAAAAATCGTCCCGGAGCCTCGCGCATCGCCAGCGGCCCAAAATTTTCATGGTTAAAGCAGTCTTAACCTTCGCCCCGATAGTCTGGTGGCCGAATCTGCCGGACGCGTTGCGCCCGACCAGGCAATGACAGACGGGGAACGACGATGCGTTCAGGGGCTTCAGCACAGATGGCGCTGACCGACACGGTAGGACATGGCATCCAGGCGTTCGCCCGGCGCCAGGTCGGGCGGCTCGTCGGGGTGGCGCTGTTCGCGGTGGTCGCCTTCGGCGTTGCCAGCCTGGCGACGTGGAACGTCGCCGATCCGAGTTTTTCGCACGCCACCGATAATATCGTCACTAATGCGATGGGCTATCCGGGCGCGGTGTTTTCCGACCTCGCCATGCAGTTCTTCGGCCTGTCGGCGGTGGCGGCGCTGGTCCCGGCGGTGATCTGGGGTTTCCTGCTGTTTTCGGCGCGCGGCGTCGACAAGATGGCGAAGCGGGGCCTGGCCTGGTTCGGCTTTGCCCTTCTGGCGGCGGCGATCGCCGGCTGCGTGGTTCCGCCCAAGACCTGGCCGCTGCCCACCGGGCTCGGCGGCGTTTTCGGCGACATGGTGCTTCATGTGCCGGGGCTTTTCGTCGGCGGCTATCCGACCGGCACGATCGCCAGCGTGCTCGCCGTCCTGTTCGTGGCGCCGGCCTTGTGGTTCTTCGCCTATGGCTCGGCATTGACGGCGCGCAAGAACGGCTTCGCGGTGATGGAGCCGGAGGTCGCCGAGCCGCGGGTCGAGCCCGAGCAGGCATTGTTCGAGAAGGACGAGGACGACGACAGCGAAGGCATGCTGGCGCTGGGGGCGATCACCCATTGGTGGCTGTCGCTGCGCGCCTATATCCGCCGCCACAGGGCGCGCCGGCGCGAACGCGAGGACGACGGCCTTGGCTTCGACGCCGTGCCGCGCGAGAGCGCATGGCGTCGCGCGGCCGAACGGGTCGAGGTAGCCGAGATCGAGGAAGCGCGGATGAGCCCGCATGGCCGCGCGCGGGTCGAGCCCGAATTCTTCGCCGCAATGGTCCATGAACGGGGTGCGCCCGCAGCCGCGCACGAAGACGACTTCCTCGACGATGAGGAGCACGACGACGGCCAGGGCGTGGATTTCGTGCCGGAGCCGGTGGAGCGCCGCCGCGCCGCGCCGCAGGCCAGCGTCCAGGCGTTTCGCTCGCCGGCGGGAACCAAGATCGAGGCGCCGGCCGCGCGGCCGGTGCAGGGCGGTCGCGTCCAGCGGGAGGCGCAGGCCTCGCTGATCGGCCACGACCATTTCGAGATGCCGACGCTGCACTTCCTGTCGCAGCCGCCGAACGTGGTGCGCGACGCCAGCCTTTCGCCCGAGGCGCTGGAACACAATGCCCGCATGCTGGAAGGCGTGCTGGAGGATTTCGGCGTCAAGGGCGAGATCATCCATGTCCGGCCGGGCCCCGTGGTCACCCTCTACGAGCTGGAGCCCGCGCCGGGCATCAAGTCCAGCCGCGTCATCGGCCTGGCCGACGACATCGCCCGCTCGATGAGCGCGATCGCCGCGCGCGTCGCCGTGGTGCCGGGCCGCAACGCCATCGGCATCGAACTGCCGAACACCAAGCGCGAGACCGTCTACCTGCGCGAAATCCTCGCCAGCCGCGATTTCGAGCAGACCAAGGCCAAGCTCGGCCTGGCGCTCGGCAAGACCATCAACGGCGAGGCCGTGATCGTCGACATCGCCAAGATGCCGCACGTGCTGGTCGCCGGCACCACCGGCTCGGGCAAGTCGGTTGCCATCAACACCATGATCCTGTCGCTGCTCTACAAGATGACGCCCGAGCAGTGCCGCCTGATCATGATCGATCCGAAGATGCTGGAACTTTCGGTCTATGACGGCATCCCGCATCTCCTGACGCCGGTGGTCACCGATCCGAAGAAGGCGGTGGTGGCGCTGAAGTGGACGGTGCGGGAAATGGAAGACCGCTACCGCAAGATGTCCAAGGTCGGCGTGCGCAACATCGACGGCTTCAACGCCCGCGTCACCCAGGCCGGCAAGAAGGGCGAAAAGATCACCCGCACCGTGCAGACCGGCTTCGACCGCGACACCGGCGAGGCGATCTACGAGACGGAGGAGTTCGATCTCGCGCCGATGCCCTACATCGTCGTCATCATCGACGAGATGGCCGACCTGATGATGGTCGCCGGCAAGGATATCGAAGGCGCGGTGCAGCGGCTGGCGCAGATGGCGCGCGCCGCCGGCATCCACGTCATCATGGCGACGCAGCGCCCCTCGGTCGACGTCATCACCGGTACCATCAAGGCCAACTTCCCTACCCGCATCTCCTTCCAGGTGACGTCGAAGATCGACAGCCGCACCATCCTGGGCGAGCAGGGCGCCGAGCAACTGCTCGGCATGGGCGACATGCTCTACATGGCCGGCGGCGGCCGCATCCAGCGCGTCCACGGCCCGTTCGTCTCCGACGACGAAGTGGAAAAGGTGGTCGCGCACCTGAAGCTGCAGGGCGTGCCCGAATATCTCGACGCCATCACCGAGAGCAACGACGAGGACGAGGAGGAGGCGTCGGGCAAGGGTGGCTCCGGTGGGGGCGGCAACTTCGAGGATTCGGACGACCCCTACGACCAGGCGGTGGCGGTGGTGCTGCGCGACGGCAAGGCCTCGACCAGCTACATCCAGCGCCGTCTCGGCATCGGCTACAACAAGGCCGCCTCGATCATCGAGCGGATGGAGCAGGAAGGCGTCGTCGGCCCCGCCAACCATGCGGGCAAGCGCGAAATCCTGGTGCCGACGGAGGAAGACAAGTTCTGAGCTCCCTTGTCGGAACCTGACGCCCGCGACCGAGTTTCAGGAAGGGCGTCAAATTAACGCCCAACTGGAAGGCCACCAAGACGTCCAGTGAACCAGACGAAAGTGAACGGCATGTCCAAATCATCCTTTGCCCCGACCCGCCGCCAGGCCCTCGGCCTCGGCCTGGCTCTTGCCGGTGCCGCGGCGATGAACGTGGTCCCCGGCTTCCGCCTGCTCGCCCAGGCACAGGCCGCCGTGCCGCCCACGGCCCAGAAGATCGCCGACCATTTCTCGTCGGTGAAGTCGATGACCGGCGAATTCGTGCAGTTCGGGCCGAGAGGCGAGCAGACCGGCGGCAAATTCTACCTGGAGCGGCCAGGCAAGATCCGCTTCAACTATGACGGCTCGTCGAACTTCCAGGTGATTTCGGACGGCCAGTCGGTGGTCATCCTCAACAAGAAGATGCGTACCTCCGACCTCTACCCGCTGTCGAAGACGCCGCTCAAACTGCTGCTTGCCGACCGCATCGACCTTTCCGGCGACAAGGTGCGCGCCGTCAAGGAAGAGGACGACCTCACCACCATCAAGCTGGCCGACAAGTCGGTGTTCGGCAACTCGACCATCACCATGATGTTCGACCCGAAAACCTACGAGCTGCGCCAGTGGACGATCACCGACGCGCAGGGCAAGGACACGACGGTGATGATCTTCAACGTCAAGGAAGGCGTCAGCTTCGCCGCCAACACCTTCGCCATCGACTACGCCGCCAACCGCGTTCTCAACACCAAGAAGTCGTCGCGCTGACCGCGGCGGCTTCCGGCAGCGGCTGATAGCTGTGGAAAGCCAGCGCCACCGCCCCACGGGGCGGCGTCCGGCTTGTCTTTGACAAGCGAGGCTGGCAGGTTCCGGGCAATTTCCGGACGGACCTGCCACCCATGCCTTTTTCGATTGCCACCTGGAACATCAATTCCGTTCGCCTGCGCATGCCGCTGGTGCAGCGCCTCCTGGAGGAGAGGGCGCCCGACGTCCTGTGCCTGCAGGAGACCAAGTGCCCGGACGATCTGTTCCCCACGGCCGCGTTCCGCAAGCTCGGCTATGAGCATATCGCCTTCCATGGCCAGAAGGGCTATCACGGCGTCGCGACGGTGGCGCGCCGGCCGATCGAGATCGTCGAGAAGCGGCGCTTCTGCGGCATCGAGGACAGCCGCCATCTTTCGGTGCGGGTGAAGGCCGGCGGCAAGGCGCTGCTCCTGCATAACTTTTATGTGCCGGCAGGCGGCGACGAGCCTGACCCCGAGATCAACGTCAAGTTCCGGCACAAGCTTGATTTCGTCGCCGAAATGAACGCGATCCGTGCCGACCACGACGACGTCTCGGGCTCGATCCTGGTCGGCGACCTCAATATCGCGCCGCTGGAGCACGATGTCTGGTCGCACAAGCAGCTTCTCAAGGTGGTCAGCCACACGCCGGTCGAGACGACGAATTTCGAGGCGATGCGGGCGGCCGGCGGCTGGGTCGACCTCATGCGCCACGGCATTCCGCTCGACCAGAAGATCTACACCTGGTGGAGCTACCGGGCGCAGGACTGGGCGGCTTCCGACCGCGGGCGGCGCCTCGACCACGTCTGGTCCTCGCCCAACCTGACGTCGCTGTTCCTCGACTATGAGATTTTGCGCGAGGCACGCGGCTGGGACAGGCCGTCCGACCATGTGCCGGTGATCGCCCGCTTCAACCTCGATTGAGCGCTTTCCACTCCGGCCGCAGCAGGCTCATGACCAGTTCGTCGCGGAAGACACCGCCGAAGAAGGCGCTGCCGCGCGAGATGCCTTCCGCGACGAAGCCGACCGCCTCATAGGCGCGGCGGGCGCGCAGATTGTCGGGAAACAGTCCGATCTGGAGGCGATGGACCTCGGTTTCGCGAAAGGCGTGCGCCACGACCGCCGACAGGAGCCGCCTGCCGTCGCCATGGCCGGGGGTCGTCACCGCCACGCGCCGCACCAGCGTCACCCGTTCCGGCGCGTTCCAGAAGCGCAGCAGGACGAAGCCGATGGGCATGCCGCCGCTGCGGCCGATGAAGCAGGCATGGCTGCCGTCGGCGAGCGCGGCCCGGTGGCGCGCTTCCTCCCAGTGCCCGACCAGCGCCTCGTAGCCGGGGCGGCGCTCGGTGGCCATGATGAAGCCGAGGTCGCCTTCGCTGGCGCGGCTGACGGTGAGGGCCGGTCCGGCCATGCCGCTAACGCGAAAAGCGCGGCGCGAGACCTTCGATGCGCCGGATCATCGACTGGAATTCCTCGGAAATGCGATGGTGAAGCTGGACGGCCAGTTCGGGATATTCTTCGAGGATGCGGCGAAACATCTGGCGGTTGAGCCGCAGCACCTGCGAATCGGTCTCGGCCGAAGCGCTGGTCAGCCGCCTCGTGTCGGCGATCAGCGCCAGTTCGCCCATGATGGCGCCGGGGCCGGCGCGGCCGATGATGCGCTGCTCCTCGCCCTCGCGGTAGAGCACGAAGCTTCCCGAAACCACGACATAGGCCGAATCGGCGGTGTCGTCCTCGCGATAGAGTTTCTTGCCGGCGGCAAGCGTCGTCGCCTCCGCGCCGAAGGCGAGCAGACGCAGTTGTTCCTGCGTGAAGCTTTCGAAAAGCCCCACCACGGAAAGGGTGCGGATATCGTCATCCAGCGCCATAATGTCCCCGAACCGTCAGGCCAGTCCCCTTTCCGTGCCATGGTCCCGAGCCGGATCATGCTAGTCGTGCGATGCGGCCCCGCCCCGAACCGCGTTTGGATAAAATATGAAGCAAACGTGGTTACCCGGCGGTTACCCGATCAGGGAATCAGTTTGTAGCCGCCGCTTTCGGTGACGAGAATTTCGGCGTTGGAGGGATCGCGTTCGATTTTCTGGCGCAAGCGGTAGACGTGGGTTTCCAGCGTGTGCGTGGTGACGCCCGAGTTGTAGCCCCACACTTCTTCCAGAAGCACGTCGCGCGTTACCACCTTCTGCTCGGCGCGGTACAGATATTTGATGATGGAGGCCTCCTTTTCGGTCAGCCGCACCTTGGCGCCGTGCTGGTCGATCAGAAGCTTCTGGCTGGGCTTGAAGGTGTAGGGGCCGACCGAGAAGGTGGCGTCCTCGCTCTGCTCGTGCTGGCGCAGTTGCGCGCGGATGCGGGCGAGCAGCACGGCGAAGCGGAACGGCTTGGTGACATAGTCGTTGGCGCCGGCTTCCAGCCCGAGGATGGTGTCGGAATCGGTGTCGTGGCCGGTCAGCATGATGATGGGGGCCTTGTAGCCGCCCTTGCGCAGGATTTTCACCGCCTCGCGGCCGTCCATGTCGGGCAGGCCGACATCCATGATGAGCAGGTCGACCAGCCCGGCACGCGCGGCGGCGATGCCCTTGGCGGCGTTCGCTTCCTGCGCGATATCGAATTCCTCGTAAAGCGAGAGCTGCTCGACCAGCGTCGCGCGCAGGTCCTCATCGTCGTCGACAATCAGAATTGTGCGTGATGTCATGGATCAATCCGTTGTTTTTCAATGAATTTCAATTGACCGCTGCCTGTTTATGCGGAAGCTGACTGGGACAACAGCCCATCACGGTGATTTGTTCCTTGGCGCGATCATACCTGAAAAAACGGCCTTGCAATGCTTCCGGTGCAATTTTGCCAACAGGTCTTGGCGTCGTCACCGTGCGCGCGCGGCCGGGGCACCCCACGCAAGGGCTGCTGCAGGCCGGCAACCGGGTGTTTTCCTGCGCACTCGGGCGCGGCGGAATCTCGGCCATCAAGCGCGAAGGCGACGGCGCGACGCCGCTGGCCGGGATGCGGATTTTGGAGGGCTATTTTCGCGACGACCAGTTCGCCGGCGCCCGGCGCACACGGCTGGCGATGACGCCGATCGGCGCCGATCTCGGCTGGTGCGAGGTGCCGGGCGACCGCAACTACAACCGGCCGGTAAGGATCCCCTACGGCGCCAGCCACGAGCGCATGCGGCGCGACGATCGCCTCTACGACGTCTGCCTGGTGCTGGACTGGAACATCCGCCCGCGCCGCAGGGGATGCGGCAGCGCCATCTTCTTCCACCTGGCGCGGCCGGGCTATACGCCGACGCTGGGCTGCGTGGCGGTGAGCGCCCGGACCATGGCGTGGCTGCTGCCGCGCCTGTCGGACCGGACGGTCGTGAAGGTGGTGCGCTGAACCTCAGCGCCGGTAGGGCCGCCTCGGCGGTATCCAGCCGCGCTCGGTCAGCCCGAGGCTGACGGCTTCCTCGAGCGAGGGACGTGGCACGCTGCGCGGGTCGATGCCGATGTCCTCGAGAAGGCTGTCGCTCAATCCTTCGATCTCCCGAAGCGGCACCGCAGGCGCGTTTCGGGCGGCGGGTCGGCGGTCGACGAGGACATCGAGCAGCCTTTTCCAGACTGGGACCGAAGGGGTCAGGATATAGCTGGCCATGGGTTTGTTCCTTTCATGCCAGGCATCAAGCCTGGCTTTCCGTTTGTGTGGTGAAGGAACTATGAGCCATTGAAAGGAAAGGGGGAAACGAGTAATCCTTGCCGGATCATCAAGTATCCCTTGAAGAATGAGAATGCACCCGACACCCGGAACACGTGCGCTGAGAACGCTGGAAGCGGCGGGCCGCCACCTCAACTTCACTCGTGCGGCGGACGAGCTTGGACTGACGCCGGCGGCGGTCAGCTACCAGATCAAGGAAATCGAGGACCAGCTCGGGCTGGTCCTGTTCATCCGCACCAGCCGCTCGATCCGGCCGACGAAAGCGGGCGAACTCGTGCTGGAAGCCACGGCCGAGGCGCTCGACATGCTCGGCCGGGCGGTCGCCCGCGCACGCAGGATGGAGCGCGGCACCAGCCAGCTGCGGGTCAGCGCCGACGCGCAGTTCGCCGCCAAGTGGCTGATGCGGCGGGTCGAATCCTTCCGCGAGGCCCATCCTGATATCGAATTGCGCTTCGACATCTCGTCCGACCTGCGCGACTTCGAGCAGGACGACGTCGATGTCGGGGTGCGTTTCGGCGGCGGCAAATATGCCGGCCTTGCCGCGCACCGGCTGTTCGACAACGAGATCGGTCCCGTATGCAGCCCGGCGCTGCTGCGGCCGGATTCGCCGGTCAGGGAGCCGCGTGACCTACTCCGCTATACGCTGGCGCATATCGAATGGGAGCAGCAGGGCATCGTCTGGCCGAACTGGCGCATGTGGATGGCCGCCGCCGGCGTCGACGATTTCGATGACGGTCGTACCGTCGTCTTCGGCACTTCTTCCGAACTGGTGCAGGCCGCGCTCGAAGGCAGCGCCGTCGTGCTGGCGGAATTCGCCATGGTCGCCGGCGACCTGGCGGAAGGCCGCCTGGTGCGGCCGCTCGAACTCAGCCTCAGGATCGCGCCGGAGTTCGCTTATTTCCTCGTCTATCCGCAGGGAGCCGCCGCCGATCCGCGCATCGTTGCCTTTCGCGACTGGATTTTGGCGGAAGCGGCGAAGACGCAGACCTGACCTGCGGCGGCCGTCAGCCGAAGCGCCAGACGGTGGTGCGCTTCACGTCGGAATCCTCCAGCGCACGGGTGACCGGCACCTCGTAGACCGCCAGCTTTTCCAGCCCGGTCCGAGGAAGGTAGGAGCGGCCGGGGTCGCCGACCAGGATCGTTGCCCCGCGCGCGGCCAGCGTCTCGAACCAGGGAACCAGCCGTCCGGCAAACGAGGCGTCGTAAAAGACATCGCCGGCCAGCACCACGTCCCAGCCCTGGTCGCTGCCGATCAGGTCGTTGCCGGTGAAGGTCACGGACACGCCGTTGGCGTTCGTGTTCAGCCGGATGGCGGCCTCGCAGAACGGGTCGATGTCGGCCGCGACCGTGCCCGCCGCGCCGGCCATCGCCGCCGCGATGGCGACGAGGCCGGAACCGGAGGCGAAATCGAGGACGTGCCTGTCCCGGACCGTTTCCGGATGGTCCAGCACGTAGCGGGCAAGTCCCTGCCCGCCGGCCCAGGCGAAGGCCCAGAAGGGCGGCGGCAGGCCGATCTCGGCCAGTTCCTCCTCGGTGCGCAGCCACAGTTCGTGCGCCTCGTGAGCCAGGTGCAGGCGGATTTCCGGCACGTGCGGCGGCCTCACCAGCGCGGTGTTGTCCGCTATGAACTTTTCCGCCGTGGCCGGCGACAGGGCCATCAGGGCGCGGGGTGGAGGCCGGCCATGCGGCAGACTTCCCGCCACTCGTCCTCCAGAACCGGCTGCACGGAAAGCCGCATCGAGGTGACCAGCGACATCTTGGCGAGTTTCGGGTTGGCCTTCACGTCGGAGAGTTTTACCGGCTTCGGCAGGTCGCGCACGGCGCGGATGTCGACGCATTCCCAGCGCGGGTCGTCGGTGGTGGTGTCGTGGTGGGCGAGCGCACAGACCTCGACGATGCCGACCGCCTCGAGGCCGATATTGGAGTGGTAGAAGAAGCCGAGGTCACCGATCTTCATGGCGCGCATGTTGTTGCGCGCCTGGTAGTTGCGCACGCCGTCCCACTGCTCGCCGGCTTTGCCCTTGGCCTTGAGCATGTCGAAGGAAAAGACGTCCGGTTCGGACTTGAACAGCCAGTAATTCATTTTACGCCCCGCCGTCCTTCGTCTCAGCCGTTGGCCGGGTTGTTGATGCCCCAGTTCCACTGCCGGATCTCGACCTTTTCGAACAGCCCGGCCTTGGCATAGGGGTCGGCGTCGGCCAAAGCCCGGGCGGCTTCCATGTCGGGCGCATCGAGCACCACCATGCTGCCGTTCGGCTTGCCCTCGGCGCACAGGAACGGCCCGGCGAAGGCCAGCTTGTTGTCGTCGTTCAGCGCCTGCAGATGGGCCAGGTGCTCGGGCCGGGTATCGGCGCGCAACTGCAGTTTTCCGGGCTTGTCGGTGCAGATCAGGGCAAACAGCAATTCGTTCTCCAGTCGATTTTCAGATTTCGTTTTCGGTCTTGAGCGGCCGCGTCATCAGCGCCGCCACCGCTTCGCGGATGGTGAGCGTGCCGTCGAGGATCGCGGCGACGGCGGCGATGATCGGTGCGTCGATCGCGTGATCGGCCGCGATGCGCGCGGCGATCGCCGCCGTCGGCACGCCTTCGGCGAGCGGCCGGCCGGCCAGTTCCTCGTGGCGTCCGAGCGCCAGCCCATAGGCGAAATTGCGCGACTGGGCGGACGAGCAGGTGAGCAGGAGGTCGCCCAGCCCCGACAGGCCCATCAGCGTTTCCGGCTTCGCGCCGAGGGCTGCGCCTATGCGCCGAAGTTCGACGAAGCCGCGCGTCACCATGGCCGCCTGGGCGCTGGCCCCAAGCCCCGCGCCCGTCACCGCGCCGGCGGCGATGGCGAAGACGTTCTTCAACGCGCCGCCGATCTCGACGCCGACGAGGTCGTCGCTCGAATAGCAGCGCAGGTTCTCGGCGGAAAAGCGGGCCGCGAGGTCGGCCGCCAGTTCCTCGCTGCGGGCTGCGACCACAACTGCCGTCGGCAGGCCCTTGGCGACATCGGTGGCGAAACTCGGCCCGGAAAGCGTGGCGATCGGGTTCTCCGGCAGCGCCTCGGCCGCGATGGTGGAAAGCAGCGCGCCGGTGTCGCGCTCGATGCCCTTGGCGCACAGCACCAGCGGAACGCCTTTCGGCATGAGCGGCCGCGCCGAGGCAAGCACACTGCGCAGCGATTGCGCCGGCGTCACCGCCAGCACGCAATCCGCGCCGGCCAGCGCCGCCGCCATGTCGGTGGTCGCCGCGATGCCGGGGGCCAGCGCGATGCCGGGCAGATAGGCCGGATTTTCGCCGCGATTGAGGGCGGCGACGGATTTTTCCTCGCGCGCCCACAGCCGCACGGCGTGGCCGGCCCGCAGCATGGCCAGCGCCAGCGCCGTGCCCCAGGCGCCGGCGCCGAGCACGGCGACCTGCCACTGCCTGTCCTGCGTCATGCCTTGGCCCCCCGCCTTCCGGAGCCGACCACGGGCGCCGACACGCCGTCCAGCGGCCAGCGCGAACGCGGCGCGAAATCGAAGGCGTCCTCGTGGCCGAGATCGGCGCGCAACCGCTCGATGCCGGCCCAGGCGATCATCGCGGCATTGTCGGAGCACAGTTTGAGCGGCGGCGCGACGAAGGCGAAGCCGTGTCGGGCGCACAGCGTGTGCAGTGTCGCCTTGATCTCGGCATTGGCCGCGACCCCGCCCGCCACCACCAGCGTCGGCTGTGCCTCGTCCGGGAAGGTTTCGCGAAACCGCTTCAGCGCGCGGGAAACCCGGTCGGCCAGCGCGTCGGAGACGGCGGCCTGGAACGAGGCGCAGATGTCGGCCACGTCCTGCTCGCCGAGCGGCGCGATGGCGCTGGCCGCCTGCCGCACGGCGGTTTTCAGGCCGGAGAAGGAGAAGTCCGGCTGCGCCGAGCCCTTCATCGGGCGGGGAAAGGCGAAATGGGTGGCGTCGCCGTTTCTGGCCGCCTTTTCCACGTTGGGGCCGCCGGGATAGGGCAGGCCGAGCATCTTCGCCGTCTTGTCGAAGGCTTCGCCCAGCGCGTCGTCGATCGTCGTCGCCCAGCGCTGGTAGTCGCCGACGCCGCGCACCAGCACGATCTGGGTATGGCCGCCCGACACCAGCAGCAACAGATAGGGGAAAGCGACATTGTCGGTCAGCCGCGCCGTCAGCGCGTGGCCTTCCAGATGGTTGACCGCGATCAGCGTCTTGCCGGCGGCGGCGGCGATCGCCTTGGCCGTCATCAGCCCGACGATCAGCCCGCCGACAAGACCCGGGCCGGCGGTGGCGGCGACGGCGTCGATGTCGTCGAGCGACGTGCCGGAATCGGCGAGGGCCGCCTCGATGATGCCGTCCAGCGCCTCGACATGGGCGCGCGCGGCGATCTCGGGCACGACACCGCCGAAGACCGCATGTTCCTCGATCTGGCTGAACACGACGTTCGCCAGGATTTCCGGCGCCGAATCGGCGTCGAGCGCGACCACGCTGGCCGCCGTCTCGTCGCAACTCGTTTCAATGCCCAGAACGCGGATCAATTGGTCGCTGGCCTTCAAGATTGTGCGGGGGTCCGATCCCCGGTAGGAATAGCACGCCCTGCTGACCGGGGGGTATCACGGACCGAGCGCTATGCAAACACCATTGAAAATCGGGACTCGCGCCAGCCTGCTGGCGATGGCGCAGGCGCAGGAGGCGCGCTCGAGGCTGATGGCGGCCCATGGCCTGCCGGAAGAAGCTTTTGCGATCGTGCCGATCGCCACCACCGGCGACAATATCCAGGACCGTGCGCTGGCGGAAGCCGGCGGCAAGGGGCTGTTCACCAAGGAACTGGAGGACGCCCTGTTCGATGGCCGCATCGACATCGCCGTGCATTCCTCCAAGGACATGCCGACGCAATTGCCGGACGGGTTGGAGCTTTCCGCCTTCCTGCCGCGCGAGGACGTGCGCGACGCCTTCATTGGCAGGACGGTGAAGTCGATCATGGACCTGCCGCAGGGGGTCAGGCTCGGCTCGTCTTCGCTGCGCCGGCAGGCGCTGATCCGCCGCATGCGGCCGGACCTCGACGTGGTGCTGTTTCGCGGCAACGTGCAGACGCGGCTGCGCAAGCTGGAAGAAGGCGTCGCCGAGGGCACCATGCTGGCGCTGGCCGGCCTCAACCGGTTGGGGCTTTCGCATGTCGCCACCGAAATCATGCCGGTGGAGGCGTTTCCGCCGGCGCCGGGGCAGGGCGCGATCTGCATCGAAAGCCGTATCGGCGACGAGGCGGTCGGGGCGCTGCTGGCCGCCATCCACCATGAACCGACCGGGCGGGCGCTGGCTTGCGAGCGTGCTTTCCTCGCCGCGCTGGACGGCTCCTGCCGGACGCCGATCGCGGGCTATGCCACGCTTGCCGGCGACGAGCTGTCGTTCAACGGCCTGATCATCACGCCGGACGGAACGCAGTCGCATACGGTGGCGGCGCAAGGTCCGGCGGCGGATGCCGCCCGCATCGGCGCGGAGGCCGGCGCGGAGGTGCGGGCGCGGGCCGGCGAGAACTTCTTCGACTGGTGGCAATGAATGGCACGCCGTGTTCTGGTGACGAGGCCGGAACCGGGTGCCGCACGCACGGCGAAACGTCTGGCGACGCTGGGATTCGAGCCGGTGCTTTTGCCGCTGACGCACACCATTGCGCTGCCGGTTGCGATGGACCGTCTGGTTTTGCCGGGTGCTGGAAGACCCCCACCCCTAACCCCTCCCCACAAGGGGGAGGGGAACACGGGCACCCCAATTTTCCCTAAGATCGCCGGTGCAGACCGCCGTGATACACCCGCAGAATCCCCCTCCCCCTTGTGGGGAGGGGTTAGGGGTGGGGGTACGGCGTTGGCGGTTGCCGTGACGAGCGCCAACGCGATCCTTCATGCGCCGCCGGAACTGGTGGCGGCGCTGGCGCACCTGCCCTGCCATGCGGTGGGCGAAAAGACCGCGCAGGCGGCGCGCAGGGCGGGTTTTTCGGCTGTACGGGCAGGGCCGGGCAATGCGGAAGCGCTGGCCGGCGAGATCGCGGTTGCGCTTACCGGGCAAGGCCTCGTTTATCTGTGCGGGCGGGTAAGGTTTTCCGGTTTCGAGCAGAAGTTGCGGGCTGCCGGCGTGCGGGTTTTCCCGGTCGAAACCTACGATACGGTGGTGCTGCCGCATGACGACAAAGCGGTGGCGGCGTGCCTTGACGGACGACCCGTGGATGCGGTGCTGCTCTATTCCGCCAAGGCGGCCGAGGCGATGGCGGCGTTCGCCGGCCGGCCGGCGCTTGTCCCCCTGCTCGGGAACGCTACATTTGCCTGCCTGTCCAGTCGCGTCGCAGGCGCCCTCGCTACCGTTGCAGGAGATCGGATTCGTGTCAGCCGGGAACCGAACGAAGAAGCCTTGTTCCGTCTTCTGTCGCCCTGAGCCACGGGCGCGCCAATACGCCGCCCCTTTTCACCCGACAGAGGTATGGTAGACCGGTCACGAGCCGGAGCGGTCGAGACGAAGCGAAAAAAGCGGAGCCAGGCATGGTCAAGACACCGAAGACGCGACACTCGAAGAGCCAGCGCGAGCCGGTGACCATCGAACTTGGGCCCGGCGAGGTATCGCGCGTGACCGATCCGCAGGCCGACGAGGCGGAGGCCGCCGCGTCCGAGAGCCCCGAGGCGGTTGTGCAGGGCGAAGAGACGCCCGCAGCCGACGAGGCGCGCGCCGAAGCGGAGAAAAGCGAAGAGACCGCCGCACCCGCGCAGGAACCACCTGCCGCAAGTTCCGCTTTCGACGATTTGCCGCCCAGGCCGGCGGCCGACGGCGACGAGGACGGCCGCGCGCCGGCCGATCTTCCCCGGCCGGAACGCGGGGGTCTCGGCCCGATCGCGGCCGGCCTTGCCGGCGGTCTCATCGTTCTGGCGGGCGCTGCCGGCCTGCATTATGCCGGCTTCCTCGGCGGCTCCACGGCTTCGCTCGATAGCGTCAACAGCCGGATCTCGGCGCTGAAGACGCAGATGGACACGCTGTCGAATACCGAAAAGGGCGGCGAAGCGATGGCGCGGGTGAAAATGCTCTCCGACGCGCTGGAGCAGGTCAAGACCGATGTCGGGGCGCTGAAGACCGGGCAGGCCGACGCCGCGCAGGCGCTCGGCGAGCTGCGCGACAAGATGGCGGCGGTGGAAACCGGCGTTTCCGGATTGCAAAAGGACGGCGGCCCGAGCGCGGCCGACTTGGCGCCGCTCAACGACAAGCTTGCCGCGCTCGATGGCCAGATCAAGGGCGTGGCCGATGCCGCCGACGAGCGGCAGGCCCGTCTCGGCGCGCTCGAACAGTCGGTGTCGAGCCTTTCGGCCAAGGTCGAGGCGCAGGCCTCGCAACCGAAAATCGCGCTTTCCATCGCCGCCGCGGCGCTGAAGGCGGCGCTGGATCGCGGCGGCCCGTTCTCCTCCGAGCTCGAAACCTTTGCCGCGGTCGCGCCGGATGCGCCGCAGCTCGCCGTGTTGCGGCCCTATGCGGAAAAGGGCGTGCCGATCCGCGCCGCGATCGCTTCGGGCGTGGCGGCGGCCGCCTCCGCCATGATCGACGCCGCCACGCCGGTAGACGAGAACGCCGGCTTTTTCCAGAGCCTGATGGCGAGCGCCGAGAAACTGGTGAAGGTGCGCCCGGTCGGCGCGGTTTCCGGGTCGGGCGTGCCCGAGACGGTGGCTCGGCTCGAAGCGGCGGTCGAGGAGGGCGACTATGCCCGGGCGATCGCCGAATATGACAGCCTGCCCGATGCGGTGAAAGCGGCCGGGGCCGATTTCGCCGGCCAGTTGAAGGCGCGGCTCGACGTCGAGGCCGCCATCGATGCGCTCGTCGCCGATGCCATGAAAGCGTGACGCCGATGATCCGCATTCTTACCTTCCTCGCCGTGGTCTTTGCCCTCGGTCTCGGCTTCGCCTGGCTGGCGGACCGGCCGGGCGACATGGTGGTTACCTTCAACGGCTATCGCTACGAACTGAGCCTGATGGTGGCGGCGGTGGCCGTGGTTGCGGTCGTCGCGGCGGTGATGATCGTGTGGTGGTTGGTCCGGTCGATCTGGAACAGCCCCTATGCGCTTGCCCGGCACTTCCGCGTGCGCCGCCGCGATCGCGGCTACCAGGCGCTGTCGACCGGCATGATCGCCGCCGGCGCCGGCGACGGCGTGCTGGCGCGCCGCAAGGCCAAGGAAGCGGCCAAGCTGATCAACGCCGACCAGGAGCCGCTGATCCATCTGCTGGAGGCGCAGGCTTCCCTGCTCGAAGGCGACCATGAGGCGGCGCGCAACCGCTTCGAGGCGATGCTCGACGATCCCGAAATGCGGCTTCTCGGCCTGCGCGGCCTCTACCTGGAGGCGGAGCGGCTGGGCGACCGCAATGCCGCCCGCCATTATGCCGGGCGCGCGGCGCAGGCGGCGCCGCAACTCGGCTGGGCGGCCGAATCGACGCTGGAGGACCTGGCGCGCGCCGGCGACTGGGACGGTGCGCTGAAGCTGGTCGGCGCGCAGAAGTCGACGCGCCAGATCGACCACGAAACCGCCAACAACCGGCGCTCGGTGCTGCTTGCCGCCAAGGCGCAGTCGTTGTTCGACAGCGATCCCGACGCGGCGCGGGCGGCAGCGCTGGAGGCCAACCGGTTGCGGCCCGGTTTCGTGCCGGCGGCGGCGATGGCGGCCAGGGCGCTGTTTCGCAACAACGATGTGCGCAAGGGCTCGAAAATCCTCGAAGCGGCGTGGAAGGCCGAGCCGCATCCCGAGATCGCCGACCTCTATCTTCACGCCCGCCCCGGCGATGCCGCGCTGGATCGCCTGCACCGCGCCCGCAAACTGCAGGATTTGAGGAAGAACAACGCCGAATCGGCGATGGCCGTGGCGCGTGCCGCGCTCGATGCGCAGGAGTTCGACGAGGCCCGCCGCTCGGCGGAAGCGGCGATCCGCATCGACCGGCGCGAGGGCGCCTATCTGCTCCTGGCCGATATCGAGGAAGCCGAGACCGGCGACCAGGGCAAGGTGCGGCAGTTGCTGGCCAAGGCCGTGCGCGCGCCGCGCGATCCGGCATGGGTGGCCGATGGCCTGGTTTCGGAACGCTGGGCGCCGGTTTCGCCGGTCACCGGCCGCCTCGATGCCTTCGAGTGGCGGGCGCCGGTGGAACGGCTCGGCCAGTTGATCGAAAGCGATGAAGCGGAAGCCGGCGCGCCGGTGCTCGCCGCGCCGGTGAGGCCGGCGGCGCCGAAACCGTCGCTCGCGACGGTGGATGCCGGCGAGGACGAGGGCGCAGGGGTCATGGCGCCGGTGACGGCGGCCGAACGTGCCGCCGCTCCCGCCGAGGCCGAGGAGGCGGAGGAAGCGCCGGGCCTGCCGACGCGGCTTCCGGACGACCCCGGCATCGACCCGGACGAAGCGGAAATGCAGGAGAAAGCGGCCAATCGCTTTCGTTTGTTTTGATCGTGATCCGTTTATTCGCTAAATCCTGTAGCGAATCGGGATGAAGCGGATGTTCGAACGCGTATTGTCCTTCCTGAGAGACTTGCCCGGCGGGCGCGGGCATGACGATGCGCGCGAGGAAGACCCGCGCGTGGCCGCCTCGGCCCTGCTCTACCATGTCATGGATGCCGACGGCGTTCGCCAGGACGTCGAGTGGGCGCGCTTCAAGGCGGTGCTTTCCAAGACCTACGGCGTCGTGGGAAATGAACTCGATGCTTTGGCCAAGGCCGGCGAGGCGGCCGACAATGAGGCGATCGACCTCTATGCCTTCACCAGCGTGCTCAAGCGCCATCTCGACGCCGACGCGCGCAAGGCCTTCATCGGCCTGATGTGGGAGATCGTCTACGCCGACGGCGAACTGCATGAACTGGAAGACAATGTGGTGTGGCGCGTCGCCGAACTGCTCGATGTCGAGCGGCGCGACCGGATAGAGGCGCGGCAGAAGGCTGCGGGCGGGGACGTGGCCGGCGACGACTAGGCCGGGCGCAGGAATTTCGGGGCTTTTTCAGGAACATGCCAATATCGACTGACCGGCCGCAGATTCTGATCGTGCTGCATCAGGAAACGTCGAGCCCGGGGCGTGTCGGCCAGATGCTCGTCGAGGCGGGGTTCGATCTCGATATCCGAAGGCCGCCGCTTGGCGATCCGCTGCCCGGCACGCTGGAGAATCATGCCGGCGCGGTGATGTTCGGCGGCCCGATGAGCGCCAACGACAGCGACGAGTTCGTCCGCCGCGAGACGGACTGGCTGGCGGTCCCGCTGAAGGAAAACCGGCCCTTCCTCGGCATCTGCCTCGGCGCGCAGATGCTGGTCAATCATCTTGGCGGCAAGGTCGCGGGCCATGGCGACGGCCTGGTGGAGATCGGCTGGTATCCGCTCGAGGCGACCGACGAGGGCGCCAGGCTGATGACGTGGCCGCAGCATGTCTACCAGTTCCATCGCGAGGGCTTTTCGCTGCCGCGCGACGCCGTTCTTCTGGCCAGGTCGCAGGCCTATCCGAACCAGGCGTTCCGCTACGGCCAGAACGCCTGGGGCATCCAGTTCCATGCCGAACTGACGCGCATGATGATGCATCGCTGGGTGGTGCACGGCGCGCATCGCTTCGTGCTGCCCGGCGCCCAGCTCGGCCGCGAGCATCTGGGCGGGCGGCTGGTCTGGGACATGCAGCTCAAGCGCTGGCTGGGCGAGTTCCTGACGACCGTCTTCGGCAGGCCGATGCCGCGCTGAGGGTAATTCAGTGGCGGCCGTCCAGGTGTTGCACCTTGCGCAGCGCCGGGAACAGCCAGGCCCACAGGCCGGCGACCGCGACCGCTCCGATCCCGCCGACCACTACCGCGGGCACCGTGCCGATGAGGGCGGCCATGGCGCCGGCGCGGAATTCGCCCAGTTCGTTGGAGGCGCCGACGAACACCTGGTTCACCGCGTTGACGCGCCCGCGCACCGCATCCGGCGTCCATAGCTGGATCAGGGTTTCGCGCACATAGACGCTGAACATGTCGGTTGCGCCGAGCAGCGTCAGCGCCAGGATCGACAGCCAGGTGACGGTGGAGAGGCCGAATACCACGGTGACGACGCCGAACAGGCCGACGAAGCCGAGCATGGTCGCTCCGGCGTGGTTGCGGATCGGATGGCCGGCGAGCCAGACCGCCACGCAGATGGCGCCGATGCCGGGAGCCGAGCGCAGCAGGCCGAGGCCCCATGGGCCGAGTTCGAGGATGTCGCGCGCATAGACCGGTAGCAGCGCCGTCGCGCCGGACAGGAGCACCGCGAACAGATCGAGCGAGATGGCGCCGAGCACGACCTTCTCGCCGCGGATGTAGCTGAAGCCGGCGAACAGGGTTTGCAGCGTCGGGCGGGAAGTTTCGCCGCGCTGCGCCGGCTTCGGGATGGTGAAGATCAGTCCGGCGGCGATCACCATCAGGATGGCCGCCGTCGCATAGGCGGCCTCGGCCGACAGGCCGTAGAGCAGCCCGCCGGCCACCGGCCCGATGATGGTCGCCATCTGCCACGCCGACGAGTTCCAGGCGATGGCGTTGGCGAAGTCCTCCGGCGGCACCAGGTTGGCGAACAGCGAGGAGGAGGCGGGGCCGTAGAAGGCGCGGGCGACCCCGAACAGGGCGAGCACCGCGAAGATTGGCAGCGGCCCCATGCCGCCATGCAAGGTGAGCGCGAGCAGGGCGGCGGCGCAGGCCGCTTCCACCCCGAGCGCGCTGGCCATGATCAGGCGGCGGCCGAAGCGGTCGGCGGTGACGCCAGTGACCAGCACCAGGAGCAGGGAAGGCAGGAACTGGACGATACCGACCAGGCCGAGATCGAACGGGTCCCGGGTCAGATCGTACATCTGCCAGCCGACGGCGACCGAGACGATCTGGGTGGAGAAATTGCCGAGGAAGCGGGCCGCCCAGTAGCTCAGGAACGGCCGGTGCCGGAAGGCCGCATAGCGCTCGGCCGCGGGCGTCTCGCCAAGGGCGGCCATGCGTCGGCTAGCCGCCGTCCGGCGAGGCGGTGATGGTGGCTGCGCCACTCATGCGGCGCTGAGCTTGGCCAGCGTTTCGTCGTCGACTTCGAAATTGGCGTAGACGTTCTGCACGTCGTCGTCGTCCTCCAGCGTGGCGACCAGCTTCATCAGCGATTGCGCGCGCTCCTCGTCCACCGGCACGTTGTTCTTCGGCTTCCAGATGGTCTTGACGGTTTCGGCCTCGCCAAGGGCTGTCTCCAGCGCCTTCGACACCTCGCCGAGCGCCTCGAAGGCACAGTAGACGGTGTGGCCTTCCTCGTCGGACTCGACGTCGTCGGCGCCGGCCTCGATGGCCGCATCCATCAGCTTGTCGGCGCTGCCGGCGGAGGCCGGATAGTAGATCTCGCCGACGCGGTCCCACATGAACGACACCGAGCCGGTTTCGCCGAGCGCCCCGCCCGCCTTGGTGAAGGCGGCGCGCACGTTGGAGGCGGAGCGGTTGCGGTTGTCGGTCAGCGCTTCCACGATCAGCGCGACGCCGCCGGGGCCGTAGCCCTCGTAGCGCACTTCCTCGTAGTTCTCGGTATCGCCGCCGGCGGCCTTGTTGATGGCGCGCTGGATGTTGTCCTTCGGCATCGATTCCGCCTTGGCTGCCTGCACGGCGAGCCTGAGGCGCGGGTTCATCGCCGGGTCGGGCGTTCCCATCTTGGCGGCGACAGTGATTTCGCGCGCCAGCTTGGAAAACAGCTTCGACTTCACCGCGTCCTGACGGCCCTTGCGGTGCATGATGTTCTTGAACTGTGAATGGCCGGCCATGGGACTCCTGTCGTCTTCGCGGCGGTCGGGCTGTCGGGCGCCGGCGGAAGGGCGCACAGGGACATTCCGAGGTGTTTCGATAATGGCGTGGCTTATAGATAAATCGGCTCAATTCGTCCAGCAGGTCGAGGGGCCAGGGGCGATCAACCTTCGAGGTCGGCCTTCAGCCGATCGAGGATGCTGACGGCATGGGCGGCGTATTCGCCGATCCATCGGTCGTGGATGCGCTTGATGGGCAGCGCGTCGAGATGGTTCCAGCGCTCCCGCCCCTCGCGCCTGGCGACCACGAGCGCGGCTTCCTCCAGCACCTTGAGATGCTGCATCACCGTGCAGCGGTCCATGTCGGAGAAGGTCTCGCACAATGCGCCGGTCGTCTTCGGGCCGTCCTTCAATTCGTCCAGCATCGCGCGCCGGCGCGGATGGGCCAAGGCCTTGAAAACACGGTCGTCCTGGGTTTCGCTTGACATGTTATGTTTTTATAACATAAGGTTTGCGCAAATCAAGCAAGGAGGCTGTGGATATGACTATCGGGATCAGGGTTTCCGGCCGTATCGGCAGGCCGGTCGCGGATGTGTTCGACGCCGTCGTCAACCCGAAGAAGCTTTCCGGCTACTTCACCACCATCAAGGGGGCCAGCGCGCCGCTGGTGGCGGGCACCACGGTGACCTGGTGGGGCGCGGTTCCGGTCGAGGTCGACGAGGTGGTGCCGCAAAAGCGCATCGTGCTGCGCTGGGACGCCACCGACGAGGCCGGCAAGCCCGCCTACAAGACCCGCATCGAGATGGATTTCGAGGCGCTGGACTATGGCGGCACCTTCGTCACCATCGCCGAGTCCGGCTGGCGTGAGGATGAGACCGGCCGCAAGAACTCCTACATGAACTGCGAGGGCTGGGCGCAGATGCTGTCCTGCATGAAGGCCTATGTCGAATACGGCATCAACCTGCGCGAAGGCTTCTATCCGAGCGAGATGCGCGGCGAACTGCCGACCGATCCCGACCGGAAATGACCGCGCGTCGCGGCGGGACGGCTCTCGCCGGCGTCAGCCGCGCTTCGCCTTGCGGTTGCGCGCCAGCATGTTGAGCGCTTCCACCAGCGCCGAGAAACCCATCGCGGCGTAGATGTAGCCTTTCGGCACGTGGAAGCCCATGCCGTCGGCGATCAGCGTCATGCCGATCATCAGCAGGAAGCCGAGCGCCAGCATGACGATGCTGGGGTTCCTGGCGATGAAGTCGGCCAGCGGGGTGGCCGCCAGCATCATCACCGACACCGCGACGATGACGGCGATGTACATGATGGCGATCTCGTCGGTCATGCCGACGGCGGTGATGATGGAATCGATCGAGAAGACGAGATCGAGCAGCAATATCTGGAAGATGGCGCCGCCGAGCGACAATTGCAGCGTCTTGCCGAGAAGCGGCCCCTCATGATCGGCCGGATCGACGGTGTGATGGATTTCCTTGGTCGCCTTCCAGACCAGAAACAGGCCGCCCGCGACGAGGATCATGTCGCGCCATGAAAAGCCGTGGCCGAAGGCGGAGAACACCGGTTCGGTCAGCTGCACGATGAAGGAGATGGTGGCGAGCAGGACCAGGCGCATGATGAGCGCCGCCGAGATGCCGAGCCGGCGGGCCGGCTTGCGCTGCGCTTCCGGCAGCTTGTTGGTCAGGATCGAGATGAAGATCAGGTTGTCGATGCCGAGAACGATTTCGAGCACGACCAGCGTCGCCAGCGCCACCCAGGCGGTCGGATCGCCGACAAAGGCGAAGTGCGGCGCCAGAAAGTCGATCATCGGCATCATGGCGGCGTTCCTGCTGCGGCGGGTCCTGGAATTTCAACCGAAATAGGCGCGCTTTTTTCTTCTTCAACCACCGGGCGCCGAAATTTTCAGGCGGCGCTACCAGAAGGAGGGAGCCGTCTCCTCGAGCCTCGGCCCGCGACGGAACGGCGCGATCCGTTCGGCCAGGCCGGTGCGGTCGGAAATGTCGACGCCGACGCCGCACAGGGTGGCGGGTCCGTTGGCCGCCTCGAAGCGGCCTTTCGGCACTTTCGAGAGGAAGCGGTTGAGCGGCTCGTCCTTGTCCATGCCGAGCGAGGAATCGTAGTCGCCGCACATACCGGCGTCCGAGATATAGGCGGTGCCGCCGTTGAGGATCTGGTGGTCGGCGGTCGGCTGGTGCGTGTGCGTGCCGACGACGAGCGACACGCGGCCGTCGACGAAATGCGCGAAGCACATCTTTTCCGAGGTCGCCTCGGCGTGGAAATCGACGACGGCGGCATCGGCCTGCTCGCCGAGCGGGCAGGCTGCAAGCTCCCGTTCGCCGGCCTGGAACGGATCGTCCAGTTCGGGATGCATGAACACCCGGCCCATGATGTTGGCGACCAGCACGCGGGCCCCGTTCCTGGCCATGTAGACGCCCGAGCCCTTGCCCGGCGTGCCCTTCGGGAAATTGGAGGGGCGCAGGAAGCGCTGCTCGCGCGGGGCGAAGTTCAGGGCATCACGATTGTCCCAGACATGGTTGCCGGTGGTGACGACATCGGCGCCGGCGCCGATCGTCGCCTGGAAAATCTCTTCCGTGATGCCGAAGCCGCCGGCCGCGTTCTCGCCGTTGACGATGACGAAATCCAGCTTGAAGTCGGAAATCAGCCCCGGCAGCTGCTCCTGCACCGCCGTGCGCCCGGTCCTGCCCACCATATCGCCGAGGAAGAGAAGTCGCATGCCATGATCCCGAAAAGCTGCATGACTTTTCGCCAAAGATCATGCGTGACAAAGAAAGGTATCTAAGGCCGTGGCGGGAAGCGGCGCAAGCCGCTTTCGGTCAGGATCTCCGCCAGCATGACGTCGTGCGGCTCTTCCGGGACGCGCTCGACCTCCTGGCAGTCGAAGGCGATGCCGATCAGGTGGGGCGGCTTGCCGGCATCGAGGAGCCGCTCGATGGCCCGGTCGTAGAAGCCGCCGCCATAGCCGATGCGGTGGCCGCGCGCGTCGAAGGCGGCGAGCGGCACCAGCATGACGGCGGGGTCGAGGACTTCCGCCGTCGCATCGGGACCGAAGGTGCCGAATCCCATCGCGACCAGCGGCGCGCCGCGCACCAGTTCGCGAAACACCATCGTGGTCTTGTCGAGGATGGCCGGCAGGCAGAGCCGCGCGCGCCGCTCGGCCAGGGAATAAAGCAGCGGGCGCACGTCGACCTCCGAGCGCATCGGCCAGTAGCCGGACACCACCTGGCCGGGCTCGACGGCGATGCCCGCCGACAGGGTCTCGGCGATATGCAGCGCCTGCTCGATGCGCCATACCGGGTCGAGTTTGTCGCGGCGCGCCAGCGCCTCTTTGCGGAAATGCTGCTTCAGTTCCTTAGGCGAGGTCATGCGCGCAAAGGTAGCAAGGATTGGCGCGAAGGGAAGGTCCGGAAGCGACGTCGGAAATGTCGCCGCGGGATTGCCCGCGTGCCGCCGTCACGAAAATCGGGAGGAGTGACGATCCATGCAACCGGTGGAGAAGCGATCCCGGGAACCTACAAAGTAGGTGGGCGCCGTGTGCCCAAACCCACGGGTCTGGACAGGGACAGCTCCCTAGGGATCAATAAGGCCCCGGGGAATATGAACTCCTGCCGCGAGGCACAGACCGTCGCCGCCAATATAGGCCTGTCGCGGCGGTTGCGCCAGATGGCGATCGCTTCCGTGGCTTCATGGCGCAGAGGTTTCCGGCCCTTGCGCCGGCTGCCCGGCCTTCATAGGTTCGCTCGACAAACGGGAAGAAAAGAATGCGCTTCGAAGGCACGGCGGCCTATGTCGCCGACAAGGATCTGATGGTGGCGGTGAATGCGGCGATCGCGCTGGAGCGGCCGCTGCTGGTCAAGGGCGAGCCGGGCACCGGCAAGACGGAGCTTGCGAGGCAGGTGGCGATGGCGCTCGGGCTCGACCTCATCGAATGGAACATCAAGTCCACCACCAAGGCGCAGCAGGGGCTCTATGAATACGACGCGGTGTCGCGCTTGCGCGACAGCCAGCTCGGCGACGAGCGCTTCAACGACATCGGCAACTACATCAAGCGCGGCAAATTGTGGGAGGCCTTCGCGGCCGGCAGGAAGGTCGTTCTGCTGATCGACGAGATCGACAAGGCCGATATCGAGTTTCCCAACGACTTGTTGCAGGAACTCGATAAAATGGAGTTCTTCGTCTACGAGACCGGCGAGACGATCCGCGCCGCCGTGCGGCCCATCGTCATCATCACCTCCAACAACGAGAAGGAACTGCCCGACGCTTTCCTGCGCCGCTGCTTCTTCCACTACATCCGCTTTCCCGACGTGGAGACGCTGCACCGCATCGTCGAGGTGCATTATCCGGACATCAAGCAGAATCTCGTGCGCGCGGCGCTGACCCGGTTCTACGAAATCCGGGAAGTTCCCGGCCTGAAGAAGAAGCCGTCGACCTCGGAAGCGCTCGACTGGATCCGGCTGCTGGTCGCCGACGACATCGCGCCGGAGGATCTGCGCGCCGATGCCAAGAGCGCGCTGCCGAAGCTGCATGGCGCGCTGTTGAAGAACGAGCAGGACGTGCATCTGTTTGAACGCCTCGCCTTCATGGCGCGGCGGCAGGGATAAAATTCGGCGCCAATGGACGTCTTCGTGCCAATTCCCCCCGGTGGTGGCGAATGGGTCGTCGCGGGGCACTCCCGCGAACTGGAAAAGATGCTCGGAGCGGGACCCCGTCGTATCCCGTGGTGGCAACGACCGATCCGCGCCACCCATATCACCGAGGACGACCATGAACTGCGCGAGCAGGTGGACGCTCCGTGGATGGGAAGCCACGGCCTTGTCCTCAAACCTGTGGCCCGCGACCGGCTACGGGCTCTGTTCGGTGACGCCGTCCAATACGTGCCGGTCAGTGGCACGCCCTATCGGCGGCTATACTACGCTCACGTCCACCATCTCGCCGACGTGCTGGACGAAGCACGGTCCGGGATCGTGCGCTTTTCGCCGGGGCCGGACATACTGGATATAACGCGGCACGAATTCCTGCCCTCCATCGCGCAAGCCGGCCCGATCTTCAAGCTGAGGCAGATGCCCCGCGGCGATGTCTATCTGACCGGCGATGCCGTGGCCGCCATCCGCGCTTCGGGGCTGTCCGGCTTCGCCTTCCGACGGGTTTGGAGCAGCGGCGCGTAGCGCCGCCGCAGGCATCAATTCTTTTTACAGCCTGGCCCTTGCGCAACGTGGCTGCATCGCGACATTGCGCTTACCGTCCACCGGGAGCATTCGTTGCCATGACCGCCATCGCCATCCGTCCTCTCGAACAGGTCGACCACGCCGACTGGCGGCGCCTGTGGAGCGCCTATCTCGACTTCTACAAGACGAAGCTGCCGGAAGAGGTCTATGCGGCCACCTGGGAGCGGCTGTTCAGCGGCGGCGAGTTCGAGCCGAAGGGCTTTATCGCGCATCTGGACGGCAAGGCGGTCGGCCTGACGCACTATCTCTATCACCGCTCCGGCTGGTCGCTGGTCAACAACTGCTATTTGCAGGACCTGTTCGCCGACCCCGAGGCGCGCGGCAAGGGCGTGGGTGCTGCCCTCATCGAGGCGGTGCGGCAGGAGGCGGCGAAAATCGGCGTCACCAACGTCTATTGGATGACGCACGAGACCAACGCCGCCGCCCGAAAGCTCTACGACCGCGTGGCGCGGCGGACCGGCTTCATCGAATACGATCTCTTGTGACGGCAGAGAACTTGGATGACTGAATTCACGCCCGTCGCCTCCCTGATAGGGGGCATTCTCATCGGGATCAGCGCGGTGCTGCTGATGGCCCTGGAGGGCCGCATCGCCGGCATCAGCGGCATCGTCTCCCGGCTGCTGCCGCCCTATTCGGGCGGCGTGCCGCCACGGCTGGCGTTCGTGACCGGACTGGTCGCCGCCCCGTTCGTCGTGATGCTGGTTTCCGGGACGCCGGTGTTGCAGACGGTTTCGTCCAATGTCGCGGTCATGCTGGCGGCCGGGTTGCTGGTCGGCTTCGGCAGCGTGCTCGGCAGCGGCTGCACCAGCGGCCATGGCGTCTGCGGGCTGGCGCGCCTTTCGGGCCGCTCGCTGGCCGCCACGGCGACGTTCATGGCCACGGCCATCGCCACCGTCTTCGTTATTCGCCATATGCTGTGAGGCGCGCATCATGTCCCTTGTCGTCAATCTGCTGCTCGGCCTGCTGTTCGGGATCGGCCTCGTCGTTTCGGGCATGGCCGATCCGGCGAAAATCCTGAACTTCCTCGATGTTGCTGGCACGTGGGACCCTTCGCTGCTGTTCGTCATGGGCGGAGCGGCAGTGACCACCTTCATCGGCTACCGGTTCGTGCTGAGAAAGCCGCGGCCCGTCCTGTCCGACAAATTCCAGCTGCCGGTACGGCGCGGGATCGACGGTCGGCTTCTCGCAGGCGCTGCGCTGTTCGGCATCGGCTGGGGCCTTGGCGGATTCTGCCCAGGCCCTGCCCTGACCGCGCTGGGGCTGGGCGAGGCCGGCACGCTGCTGTTCATTCCCGCCATGGGCGCGGGCGTGCTCGTGGCGAAGCTCGCCACCGCCCGCTGATGTTCATCCCGTTCTTCCTCGAATTGAAAGCGGCGAAGATTCCGGTTTCGCTGCGCGAATACCTGTCGCTGCTGGAAGGGCTGCAAACCGGGCTGGTCGACTACGACATCGAGGGTTTTTACTACCTCGCCCGCGCGGCGCTGGTGAAGGACGAGCGCCATATCGACCGTTTCGATCAGGTCTTCGCCCATGTCTTCAAGGGGGTGGAGGCGATCGGCGGGCAGGAGGGCGTCGATGTCGCCGCGCTCCCCGAGGAATGGCTGCGGCGGCTCGCCGAAAAGCACCTCAGCGAGGAAGAGAAGAAGCTGGTCGAGGCGCTCGGCGGCTTCGACAGGCTGATGGAGACGCTCAAGGCGCGGCTGGAGGAGCAGAAGGGGCGTCACCAGGGCGGCTCGAAATGGATCGGCACCGGCGGCACCTCGCCCTTCGGCGCCTATGGCTATAACCCGGAAGGCATCCGCATCGGCCAGCATGAAAGCCGCAACCGCCGCGCGGTCAAGGTGTGGGACAAGCGCGAGTTCAGGAATTTCGACGACACGGTCGAACTCGGCACCCGCAACATCAAGGTAGCGCTGAAGCGCCTGCGCCGCTGGGTACGCGAGGGCGCGCAGGAAGAGTTCGACCTCTCCGGCACCATCCACGCCACCGCCGAGCACGGCTATCTCGACGTCAGGACGCGGCCCGAGCGGCGCAACGCGGTGAAGCTGTTGATGTTCCTCGATGTCGGCGGCTCGATGGATGATCACATCCGGGTGGTGGAGGAGCTGTTTTCGGCCGCCAAAGCCGAATTTCGCCAGCTCGATTTCTTCTACTTCCACAACTGCGTCTACGAGGGCGTCTGGAAGGACAATCGCCGCCGTTTCGAAATCGTTCCGACCTTCGACCTGATCCACAAATACGGACCGGACTACAAGGCGGTGTTCGTCGGCGATGCCGCGATGAGCCCCTATGAGATCGTGCAGCCGGGCGGCTCGGTGGAGCACTGGAACCAGGAAGCCGGCAGCGTCTGGCTGTCGCGCATGCTGGCGCAGTGGCCGCATGCGGTGTGGCTGAACCCGGTGCCGGAAAAGCACTGGGGCTACACGCATTCCACCGGCATGATCCGCGAGATCTTCGGCAACCGCATGTTCGGGCTGACGCTGGCCGGCCTGGAAGCCGCAACCCGGCAGTTGTCGCGAAAGCACTGACAGGGTGGCGGCGATGCCGCCCTATGCCCGGCTCTTGGCCAGCGCGACGCGCTCGCACAATTCCGCCT
Organism: Aquamicrobium soli; assembly: GCF_042646345.1. Classification (NCBI taxonomy): domain Bacteria; kingdom Pseudomonadati; phylum Pseudomonadota; class Alphaproteobacteria; order Hyphomicrobiales; family Phyllobacteriaceae; genus Aquamicrobium; species Aquamicrobium soli. Next base: position 352,215 of record NZ_JBHRTK010000012.1, read on the forward strand.
GGATGGCGTCCTGGAGGTTGAGGATTTCCTCCCGGATCGCGGCGTCCTCCAGCCCGTCGGCACGCATGCCGGCGACGATTTCGGCGATGCGGGCGCGCCAGAACGCGTTCGCGGCCGGACCATGCACGCATTCCAGATCGTCCACCATGGAGCGGACAAGCGCGGTGCGGGAACCAAGGGGGAAGGGAATCAGGTGTGCCATGCCGGCAAGGTCGGCCAGTCATGGTTTACGGAGCGTAAACGCGGGCGCACGCTTTGCGCCGGTGCGAGAAGTTTTGTCTGAAGGCTGCGCACGCCGTGACCCGGCAGCGGTTGCCAAAATGGTGTCCACGGCAGGATTCGAACCTGCGACCCCAGGATTCATCCCACTTCGGCTTTCGCCGCCGCCACCCGGTCGGGCGGCGTTCGTGGTCTGGACTGTCCCTTCACCATGGGCCGTAAGGCCTTAAGGTGCTGCCCGTCCAGTCTCTACACCTTCCCGGCTCTCACCGGGCTTGGCTCGGGATTGGCAGGCTGCCGAAGCAACGTGAGCTTTCCCCGACTTTGAGCAGATCCGCTGCGCCGTTTCCGCGCGCAGCGCCCAATTCAATAGGAATCCTGTGCTCTATCCGACTGAGCTACGTGGACTTGGCCGACCTGTACCAACCTTCTCGGCAGAAATCATCCGAAAAATGCCGCCGGTCGGCCGCGCCGCATCAGGCCGCCAAGGCTGTCTCGGCGATCTTCACCCAGTAGCTGATGCCATGCGGGATCACCTCGTCGTTGAAGTCGTAGGCGGGGTGGTGAAGGCTGGCGCTTTCGCCGTTGCCGATGAAGATGAAGGCGCCGGGCCTTGCTTCCAGCATGTAGGAGAAATCCTCGCCGCCCATGACCGGCGGCATGGCGCGGATCACCTGCGCCTCGCCGGCGACGGAAGCCGCGACGTCGCTGGCGAAGGCGGTCTCTTCGGCGTGGTTGAAGGTCACCGGGTAGTTGGCGTCGTAGTCGACGGCGATTTCGGCGCAGTAGGTTGCGGCGAGGCCGGCACAGATTTCGCGCATGCGCTTTTCGGCCAGATTCGCTACTTCCTTCTTCAGCGTGCGCACGGTGCCGGCGATCTCAGCCTCCTCGGGGATGACGTTGTAGGCGTCGCCCGCGTGGAACTTCGTCACCGATACCACCAGCGCCTCGACCGGATCGGCGTTGCGCGAGGGGATGGTCTGCAGCGCGGCGACAAGGTGGCTGGCGATCACGATCGGGTCGATGGTGGTGTTCGGCATCGCCGCATGGCCGCCGCGGCCCTTGACGCGGATGGTGAACTCGGCCGTCGCCGCCATGATCGGGCCGGGGCGGATGGCGAAATGGCCGACGGGCAGGCTCGGCATGTTGTGCATGCCGAACACCTTTTCGATCCCGAACCGGTCCATCATGCCGTCCTTGACCATTTCGTTGCCGCCGCCGCCGCCTTCCTCGGCAGGCTGGAAGATGACGGCGACCGAGCCGGCGAAATTGCGCGTTTCGGCAAGGTATTTGGCGGCGCCGAGAAGCATGGCGGTGTGGCCGTCATGGCCGCAGGCGTGCATCGTGTTGGGGGTTGTCGAGGCGTAGGGCTTGCCGGTGATTTCGTTGATCGGCAGCGCGTCCATGTCGGCGCGCAGGCCGATGGCCGGCCCCTGCCCCAGCCGGCCGCGTATGACGCCGACCACCCCGGTCCTGCCGATGCCCGTCGCCACTTCGTCGCAGCCGAACTCCTTCAGCTTCTCGGCGACGAAGGCCGCCGTCTTGAAGACGTCGAAATTGAGCTCCGGATTCTGGTGCAGGTGCCGGCGCCAGCCGGCGATTTCCTGCTGCATTTCGGCGGCGCGGTTCAGGATTGGCATGACGGACTCTCGCTGTTGACTTCCCTTCGACCCCGGCCTCGCGGGCCGGAGCGCCGCATTGTGACCCTTCGGCGCTTTGCCATGTTACCGTCACATAGGCTAAATAGCACCGGGGCCAAACAGCGCCGGACAGATCGACCGGACCGCCGGCCCCGTGGTGCTGCCGGTTTGCAAAGCTTACGGAAAGTGCGACGATGACGGCAAGAGGCGATTTCGGATACCATCATGCCTGCTAAACACTTCCTGAAATTGCTTTGTGCCGTCGGCGCCGTGCTGCCGTTGCTTTACGCCCCGGCCCGCGCCAATCCGACCATGCTGTTCGACCTCGACACCGGCCGGATCATCGAGCAGCAGGACGCGTTCCAGCGCTGGTATCCGGCCTCGCTGTCCAAGCTGATGACGGCTTATGTGACTTTCCGCGCGATCGATGCCGGCGAGGTGCAGCTCGATTCGCCGATCAAGATAAGCCGCCACGCCGCGGCCGAGCCGCCGGCCAAGATGGGCTACAAGGCGGGTTCGGTGCTGCGGCTCGACAACGCCATGAAGATGATGCTGGTGAAGTCCGCCAACGATATCGCCATGGCGATCGGCGAGAATATCGGCGGCTCGCAGGCGGAGTTCGCGCAGCGCATGAACGCGGAAGCGCGGCGCCTGGGCATGACCGGCTCGCACTTCGTCAATCCCAACGGGCTATTTTCGCCGCAGCAGTACACCACCGCGCGCGACCTCGCCTTGCTGGTGACGGCGATCCGCAAGGAGTTCCCGCAATATGCGCCCTGGTTCCGCATCGAGGGACTGGCGGTCGGCAAGAATTCGATCCCGAACTACAACCTCCTGGTCGGCCGTTATCCCGGTGCCGACGGCATGAAGACCGGCTTCGTGTGCGAATCGGGCTTCAACCTGATCGGTTCGGCGACGCGCGGCGGACGCACGGTGGTGGCCGTGGTGCTGGGCGAGTCGTCCGGCCTGGCGCGGGCGGAAAAGGTGGCCAGCCTGCTCGACCGCGGCTTCGCCACGCAGCCGGGACCGCTCACGGTGGCGACGCTGCCGAGCTATGGCGATCCGACGATGACGCACAGCATGCGGGCCGAAATCTGCGAGAAGAAGCCGGCGCAGTCGGAAGCCTCGGTGGAAGGCGGCAAGGACGAAGCAGGCAAGAACAAGCCGAAGTCGCCCTATCAGGTGAAGCTTGCCGCCCCGACGCTGGTCGCGGTCGGTCTCGGCGGCGCTACCGGGCCGCTGCCGAAGGCGATGATCGGCCGTGTCGAATATGCCGACGTGCCGGTGCCGACGTGGCGGCCGGACAGGCCGGCGCCGTTCGCCGGCACCACGGCGACGGCCGAGGGCGACCAGTAGGCCACGACCCAAAGGCCAATCTTCAACAGGCGATGTCGATGACAGGTTTTCCCATTTCCGTTTCGGTGCTGACGGGCTTCCTCGGCTCGGGCAAGACGACGCTGCTGAACCGCCTGCTGCGCGATCCGGCGCTGACCGATACCGCCGTCATCATCAACGAGTTCGGCGACGTGGCGATCGACCATCTCCTGGTCGAGCAGGCCTCGGACGGCGTCATCCAGCTTTCCGACGGCTGCCTGTGCTGCACCGTGCGCGGCGAACTGGTGGACACGCTGGCCGATCTCGTCGACCGGCTGCAAACCGGACGGCTGAAGCGGCTGGCGCGGGTGGTGATCGAAACCACCGGCCTTGCCGACCCCGCACCCGTGCTGCAGGCGATCATGGCGCATCCGGTGCTGGTGCAGGCCTTCCGGCTGGACGGCGTCATCGCCACGGTCGACGCCGTCAACGGCGACGCCACGCTCGATGCCCATGTCGAGGCGGTGAAGCAGGCGGCGATGGCCGACCGCATCGTCATCACCAAGACCGACCTGGTCGAGGATCAAGGCGGCCTCGACGCGCTGCGCCAGCGCCTTCGCGGCCTCAACCCCGGGGCGCCGCTGATCGACGCCGCCGACCATGAGGCGGGCGCCGCCGCCCTGTTCGACTGCGGGCTCTACAACCCGGCCACCAAGAGCGCCGATGTCCGCCGCTGGCTGGGCGAGGAGGCCGCCCACGATCACGAAGCCCATGAGCATGACGGGCATCATCATCATGGCGACGGACACGACCATCACGATCACGCCCATCGCCACGATGCGCGGGTTCGGTCGGACACGCTGGTGCATGACGGGCCAGTGCCGTTCTCGGCCATCGAGATGTTCCTGGACCTGCTGCGCTCGACCCATGGCGAGCACCTGCTGCGGATGAAGGGCATCATCGAGCTTGCCGAGGACCGCTCACGGCCCCTGGTCATTCACGGCGTGCAGAAGACCCTGCATCCGCCGATGCGGCTGCCGGCGTGGCCGGACGAACGGCGCGGCACGCGCCTGGTGCTGATCACGCTCGACATGCCGCAGGACTATGTCCAGCGGCTGTTTGCGGCCTTCACCAACAAGCCTTCCGTCGACACACCGGACCGAGCCGCGCTGGAGGCAAACCCGCTGGCGATCCCGGGGCGGTAGCGACTAGCAGTTCGGGGCTTCAGGCCCCGCGCTCGACGAGAAACCGATGGCAACCGTCCGCGGCCGCCGTCTCGATCAGGCGGTGGGCTTGCTCGTTGCAGAAGGCGGGAATGTCGATGACGGCGAGCGGGTCGGTGGTTTCCAGCCAGATGCGGTGGCCCGGCTGCATTCCGGCCAACCGCTTTTTCGCCTTCAGCACCGGCAGCGGGCAGTTCAGCCCCTTGAGGTCGTAAATCTCGATCGCATCGTCGGCCAAGGCTGATCAGCCGCCGAACATGCCGAGCAGCCTTTTCTTCAGCTTCGAGGCGGCACTGTCGGACTGCGGCATCGGCGCTTCGACCGGCGGGGCGGCCTCGACCATCTGCTGCTGCTGGGCGGCTTCCTTCTGGGCAAGCGCCTGCGCCTTGGCTGCTTCCTTCGCCGCCTTGGCGGCTGCGATGGCGGCGGCCTTTTCCTGCGCCGCCTTCTCCTTGGCGGCCTTCTCGGCATCGAGCGCGGCCATCTTGCGGCCGGCGGGCGAATCGATGCGGCCCATGCGCGTCGTTTCGGAGACGGTGCCGTCGGCGTTCAGCGACGGCGGCTCGATCGGCACGCGTTCGCCGCGGGCGCGCTTCTTGGTCCAGTCCGAAACCAGCGCCGCTTCCTTGATGCCGGCGATCGTCGGCTTGGGCGCCGGCGTGCTCGCCTTGATGGCGCTGTTGTAGGCGGCCTCGTAGGTGCTCTGGTAGGATTTATAGGCGGTCTTGAGCGAATCGGGCTGCGTGGTCGCCGGGCAGGCGCCGGTCGGATTGAAGGCCTGGCCATCGGCCGGGATCTGGTTGAAGACGTAGCGCTTCTCGCAGACGTCGACCTTCGGCGGCACCTTGGTGATCTCGAACTGGTCGTACCCGACCTTCAGCATCTTCCAGAATTCGTAGTTCGGGTCGTTGCGGTAGCGCGCCATGTTGGCGGCGGTCATGCGGAACGGAAACGCCTGGATCTGGAACTCGGTCTGCCCGCCCTGGAACGCGTCGCGGCCAAAGGCATAAATCTGCTCGATCTGCGCGTCGGTCATCGAATAGCAGCCCGACGAGGAGCAGGCGCCGTGCACCATCAGGTTCGAACCGGTGCGGCCGTTGGCGCGGTCGAAGGCATTCGGATAGCCGATGTTGAAGGCCAGATGATAGTTCGAGTTCGGATTCATCTGCGACGGGCGCACCGTATAGAATCCTTCCGGGGCCTGGCGGTCGCCCTCGGTGAATTTCGGCCCGAGCTTGCCGGACCATTTGCAGATGTCGTAGCTGGCGACCATGTCGTAGCGGCCGTTGGTCTTGGCCTTCCAGATCTCGAGCTTGCCTTCTTCCTTGAAGATACGCGCCATCACCGAGGAGTTGCGCAGCATGCCCTTGGCCTTCATCTCGGCGAGGATGCTGTCCGGCAACTGCTTGTTGGCGACTTCGGAAAGGTTCTTCACGGACGAATCCGTGCAGCCGGCAACGCCGAGCGCGGCAAGCACGAGTCCGATACGGGCAAGTTTTGCGTACATGGGATCGATTGCTGTTCTCGTTTTGCGCCGCGGCATCGAATGGCCGCGTCGCTCACTGACTATCGGCGAACCATAGGTTCGTTAACCTTGAAAATTCCTTACCGCAAGCGCGATTGCCGGCTCGTTACCGCGCCGTAATCTACCCGATGCAGCGGCATTTTTGTGGCGAAGATGCGGCATCGGCCACAATCGGCGCCTTCCTCTACAGCGTACGGCCCATGGCCAGGTACTTTTCGCGGCGCTGTTCGCGGAAATCGGCGTTGGAGGCGGAAAATTCCTTCATCGTGCGCGAGATGATGTCTCCGGCGGCGGCGATGACCGCCTGCGGGGCCCGGTGGGCGCCGCCCAGCGGCTCGGGAATGATCGCGTCGATGATCTTCATCTCCAGCAGATCCTGCGCGGTGATCTTCATGTTGGTAGCCGCGTCCTTGGAGCGCGTGGTGTCGCGCCACAGGATCGAGGCTGCGCCTTCCGGCGAGATCACCGAGTAGATCGAGTGTTCCAGCATGTAGACGCGGTTGGCCGTGGCGATGGCGATGGCCCCGCCGGAACCGCCTTCGCCGATCACTACCGAGATCGACGGTACCTTCAGCGCCAGGCAGGCGGAGGTCGAGCGGGCGATGGCTTCGGCCTGGCCGCGTTCCTCCGCGGTGACGCCCGGAAAAGCGCCGGCGGTGTCGACCAGCGTCAGCACGGGAATCTTGAAATGGTCCGCCATTTCCATGACGCGGACCGCCTTGCGGTAGCCTTCGGGGCGCACCGAGCCGAAATTGTGCTTCAGGCGGCTGGCGGTGTCGGAGCCCTTCTCCTGGCCGATGACCGCCACCGATTCGCCCTGGAAGCGCGCGAAGCCGCAGACGATCGCCTGGTCCTCGCCGAAATTGCGGTCGCCGGCCAGCGGCGTGAAGTCGGTCAGCAGGCCGTTGATGTAGTCGAGGCAGTGCGGCCGGTCCGGATGGCGCGCCACCTGCACCTTCTGCCACGGCGTCAGCGCCTTGTAGGCGTCGCGCAGCGCGTCCTTGGCGCGCTTTTCCAGCCGCGCGATCTCGTCGGCGACATCGACCGCCTCGCCGCTTTCGGCGAGTTTCTTCAGTTCGATGATCTTGCCTTCGAGGTCGGCGACAGGCTTTTCGAAGTCGAGGTAATTGTACATGCGTGAGCGGACCGATACGCCAGAAAGGATGCGCGCAAAGCCGGAAATGCAGGGCTGCGCGCCGCGGAATGTCGCTTTCACATAGCTGGATGAGGCCTAGTCGGCAAGCGGGTGATGCTCGTTGACCAGCCGGACCAGCCGTTCTTCCAGGACGTGGGTGTAGATCTGGGTGGTGGAAATGTCGGCGTGGCCGAGCAGCTGCTGCACCGCCCTGAGATCGGCGCCGTTCTGCAGCAGGTGGCTGGCGAAGGCATGGCGCAGCACGTGCGGCGATATTTTCGCCGAGGCGATGCCGGCGCGCGCGGCGAGGCCCTTGAGGTCGCGCGCGAACACCTGCCGCGACAGCGCGCCGCTCTCGGAGGCCGCCGGAAACAGGAACGGGTTTTCCTCCCAGGCGGGAACCGTCTTTCGCGCGGCAAGCCAGGCCTTCATCGCCGCCTTCGCCTTCCCCGAAAGCGGCACCATGCGTTCCTTGCCGCCCTTGCCGCGCACCATGAAGAAGCGGTCGTCGCGCTGCGCCACCGTCACCGGCAGGCCGACAAGTTCCGAAACGCGTAGCCCCGTGGCGTAGAGCACTTCGACCAGCGCATGCATGCGCCTCGCGCCGAGCGGATCGTTATCGCCCTCGGCCGGGTTGTTCGCTTCCCAAGCGGCGCGGTCGAGCAGGCGGCCGGTATCGGCCTCGCTCATGGTCTTGGGCAGCGGCCGGTCCTTGCGCGGGCTGTCCAGCGTGCCGGTGGGATCGTCGCCGCGCAGCCCTTCGGCGTAGAGGAACTTGTAGAACTGGCGCAGCGCCGAGAGCTTTCGTGCCTGCGAAGTGGCGGCGAAGCCGCGCGCGGCGATGTCGTCCAGGTAGCTTCTGAGATCGGCGGTTTGGGCTGCGGCCAGCCCGCCCTTTATCTGCTCGGAAGCGTCCTCCAGGTCGCGGCGATAGCTGGCGAGCGTGTTTTCGGCAGCGCCGCGCTCGGCGCTCATCATTTCAAGGAAGGCTTCGATGCGGGCGGCGCTGTTCATTTGGCCGGCTCGAGCTTGGCCGGCGTGATCCGCACGCTGATCTCGGTCGTGCGCGGCTCGACGAACATGACCAGCGCGAACATGATGCCATAGGCGATGCCCGCCAGGATCAGCAGCGTCACGACAAAGCGAAACAGTGTCGGCATCGATCTCTTTTCTGCCCCGGACTCCGGGCCTTTGCGCGCAGGTGCGTGCCGTTATGGGACGCCGGCTTTTGCATTTCAAGCGTCAGGCCGCGTTCACGCCGTGCTTGACGCAAACGGCCTTTTCATGTCGATACGGCTGCGGAGGTCTGAATGAACGCTCAACTCAAGGATCACCCGGTTGGCGACCATGCCGCCCTGCTCGAACGGCTGGGCGGGCAGTCCGTCGTCTTCGTCGGGCTGATGGGAGCCGGCAAGACGGCGATCGGCCGCAAGGTCGCAACCATGCTGTCGCTGCCGTTCATCGATAGCGATCATGAGATCGAAACCGTTTCGCGCATGACCATTCCGGAACTGTTCGAGCACTATGGCGAGGCCGAGTTCCGGGCGCTGGAACAGCGCGTCATCCTGCGCCTTCTCGAAGGCGGGCCGCAGGTGCTGTCCACCGGCGGCGGGGCGTTCATGAACGCGCAGACGCGCGGCGAGATCGCGTCGCACGGCGTCACCGTCTGGCTCAAGGCGGAACTCGACCTGTTGATGGAGCGCGTGTCGAAGAAGCAGAACCGGCCGCTGCTGAAGAACCCCGACCCGCGCGGCGTGCTGGAGCGGCTGATGGGCGAGCGCTATCCGGTCTACGCGACGGCGGACATCACCGTGCAGACCCGCGACGAGCGCAAGGAAGTCATCGCCGCGGAGGTGATCGAAGCGCTGCAGAGGCATTTTGCGGCGGCACCGCCCGTCGCGGGGCAGGTGACCCCATGAGCGATCCGGTTACCGTCACCGTAGGCCTCGGCGAGCGCGCCTACGACATCGTCATCGGTCCCGGCCTGATCGAGCGTGCCGGCGAGGAGATCGCGACCCGGCTGCCCGGCACGCGGGTCGCCGTGGTCACCGACGAGAACGTGGCCGGCGCCCATCTCGAGGCGCTGAAGGCCGGGCTCGGGCAGGGCGGCGTGGATGCCGCGATCGTCACGCTGCCGCCTGGCGAAAAGACCAAGAGCTTCGACCACCTGCAGGAAGTCGTGGACGCCGTGCTCGCGGCAAGGCTGGAGCGCCGCGACACCGTCGTCGCCTTCGGCGGCGGCGTCATCGGCGACCTTGCCGGCTTTGCCGCCGCGATTACCCGACGCGGCATGAATTTCGTGCAGATGCCGACCTCGCTGCTGGCGCAGGTCGATTCCTCGGTCGGCGGCAAGACCGGCATAAACTCGCCGCGCGGCAAGAACCTGGTCGGCGCGTTCCACCAGCCGAAGCTGGTGCTGGCCGATACCGACGTGCTCGACACGCTGCCGATCCGCGAGTTCAGGGCGGGCTATGCCGAGCTCGCCAAATACGGGCTGATCGACCGGCCCGACCTGTTTACCTGGCTGGAGAAGAACTGGCCGGCGGTGTTTTCCGGCGGCCCGGCGCGCATCACCGCGATCGCCGAAGCCTGCCGCGCCAAGGCCGACGTCGTCGCCCGCGACGAGTTCGAGCAGGGCGACCGCGCCTTGCTCAATCTCGGCCACACTTTCGGCCATGCCCTGGAAGCGGCCACCCGCTACGACAGCGAGCGGCTGGTGCATGGCGAGGGCGTCGCAATCGGCATGGCGCTGGCGCACCGCTTCTCCACGCGCATGAACCTCGCCAGCATCGACGACGCGACCCGCGTCGAGGCGCATCTGAAAGCCGTCGGCTTGCCGTGGCGCATGGCCGACATCCCGGGCGAGCTGCCGGATGCTGAGACGCTGCTTTCCTTCATCGCACAGGACAAGAAGGTGTCGCGCGGCACGCTCACCTTCATCCTCACCCATGGCGTGGGGCAGTCCTTCATCGCCAGGGACGTGCCGGCCTCCGAGGTTCTTTCCTTCCTCAAGGAGAACCATCCCGGTGCCGAGGGACGCGCAAGGGGATGAACGGGGCGGGCTGGATCGTTGCCGGCGCCGTCCTGGCGCTTTGCATCGCCGCCTTTGTCCTGCGCTCGCGCCTGCTGGCCGCGTTCGGGCTCGAACTGAAGGCGATGGCCGGCCACGACGAGCCGCGCAGCGGCGGGGCGGGCGAGCGCAACGGCCAGCCGGCCGGCCTGGCGCGCAACCGGCTGGACGACCGCTTCGAGCTCAACGAGCTCGAAGTCTCCGACGTCATGGTCCACCGCACCAACATGCGCTCGGTCAATGCCGACAACGCGCCGGAAGCGGTGGTGCGCGAAATCCTGCAAAGCCCGCATACGCGCATGCCGCTGTGGCGCGGCTCGCTCGACAACATCGTCGGCGTGCTGCACGCCAAGGACCTGCTGCGGGCGCTGAACGAAGTCGAGAACGATTTCTCCCGCATCGACGTGATGAAGGTGGCCGCGAAACCGTGGTTCGTGCCCGACACCACCACGCTTCAGGAGCAGCTCAACGCCTTTTTGCGGCGCAAGGCGCATTTCGCCATCGTCGTCGACGAATATGGCGAGGTCGAGGGGCTGGTGACGCTGGAAGACATCATCGAGGAGATCGTCGGCGAGATCGCCGACGAACGCGACATCGACATGCAGGGCGTCAAGCGCGAGGCCGACGGCTCCGTCGTGGTCGACGGCACGGTGCCGATCCGCGACCTCAACCGCGCACTCGACTGGAACCTGCCGGACGACGAGGCGACGACGGTCGCCGGCCTCGTCATTCACGAGGCCCGCTCGATCCCCGAGGAAAAGCAGGCCTTCACCTTCCACGACAAGCGCTTCATCGTCATGAAGCGCGACAAGAACCGCATCGCGCGCATCCGGATCAAGCCGGTATCCGTCGAGGTCGCCCCTCCGCCTGCCGCGCCGAAGTAGCGCGCGGCCAGAAATATCGCCCGGCCGCGATCGCAAGCCCGGCGCCGGCGAGTTGCGCGGCGACGAAGCCGGGGACATGCGCGGGCAGGATGCCGGCCGGGGTGGCGGAAAAGGCGCGCACGATCGTCATCGCCGGATTGGCGAAGGCGGTAGAGGCGGTGAACCAGTAGGCGGCGGCGATGAACAGCCCGACGGCGGCCGGGACGACCGTGGGCGTGCGGGCGGCGCAGCCGATGATGACGAGGATGAGGCCGAAGGTGGCGATCCCTTCGGCGAGCCAGATGCCGGAGCCGGTGCGCGCCATGTCGGCCCATTGCAGGACGGGCAGGTCGAACATGGCATGCGCAGCCCCCATGCCGAGCGCGAAGCCGGCGAGCTGGGCGGCGGTGTAGGGCGCGACGTCGCGCCATTTCAGTACGCCGGTGGCGGCGAAGGCGAGGCTGACGACGGGATTGAGGTGGCCTCCGGAAACCGGGCCGAACAGCCAGATCAGCACGACCAGCATGGCGCCGGTCGAAGTCGAGGTGACGAAGAGGGCAAGGGCGGCCGAGCCGCCGGCAAGCCCGGTGTCCATCACCGTCGAGCCGACGACGGTGGCAAGAAGGAAGGCCGAGCCGAGCGCTTCGGCGGCAAGTCGCCGGACAAGGGATTGGTCCATCGCGGCTCCTTACCAGCGCACGGTCTCGCCGGGGGCGGCGGTTTCGATCGCCAGCGCGTGCAGGTCGCCCCGCAGTTCCTCTTCGAACAGCGCGTTGACCGCGCGGTGACGCTCCAGGCGGCTCATGCCGGCGAACTTTTCGGCCATGATGCGGATGCGGAAATGCGTCTCGCCCTTGCCGTCGAATTCGGCGACCTGGCCGTTCATCACATGGTGGTGGCCGGCGTGGAGATGGCTTTCGTTGATGACGTGGAGCCGCTGCGGCACAAACGCCGCCTTCAGCCTGTCTTCCAGCGTCGACTGCATGGACATTTCGGTTCCTTTCCCCATATGTGACCAGCGCGTGCCCGGCCGGGATTTTCCGTCGAGTCGGGCCGTGCGCCAGCGCGCCATCAGGCCATAGCGGTGTTTCGTCCGTCCAGTGGGTTTACGGGCTGCGGCCGCGACAAAATAAGCCGGACGTCCGCTTTTGGCCACGATTCAGCGGTTAGGGCGACCGTCGCCTCAAAGTCAATTCTTGTTTTGCGGCGCGAACCGATCATAGATGCAGCCAAATGAAGCCGTACCCTAAATATTTCGACAAGATTCGCATCCGCCCCGAAAAGGAAGCGGCGGCGAAGCCGCAGACGCCGATCTGCCAGTGGGACGGTTGCGACCAGGCCGGGACGCATCGCGCGCCGGTCGGGCGCATGCGCGAGGGCGAGTATTTCCGCTTCTGCATCGACCATGTGCGCGAATACAACAAGAGCTTCAACTACTTCTCCGGCGTGCCCGACAGCGAGGTCGCGCGCTTCCAGAAGGAAGCGCTGACCGGCAACCGGCCGACCTGGAAGATGGGCGTCAACGGCGCTGCGACGCGCTCTTCGCCCGATTTCGCGCAGGCCCGCTCGGGGCGCGCCGGCTACTACAACCGCATGCGCGACCCCTTCAACCTGTTCGACGGGCAGCAGGCCGGCCAGCCGCCGCGCGAGCGCAAGGCCAAGCCGCTTGAGGCCAAGGCGCTGGAAACGCTTGGCCTTGATACAAAGGCGACTGGCAAGGACATCAAGGCGCGCTATAAGGAACTGGTGAAGCGCCATCATCCGGATGCGAATGGTGGCGACAGAGGTTCGGAAGACCGGTTCCGCGATGTGCTCCAGGCCTATCGTGTGCTCAAGCAGGCGGGCCTGTGCTGAGCGTGTCCGCAGTCCATGCCTTTTTCCAACTTTCATCCGGCTGGAAAAGGCTTTAAGACGCCCCCGAACAAAACCGATTGCCGGGCAAGCACGACGGCTTCGCCCCTGGAGACGTTGAGACGTTATGAACAAGGTCGATCGCGATATCGCTAACCTGCCGGACACCACGGTTTCGGTGAAGGAAAAATTCGGTTTCGATTCCAAGATGGTCGTGCCGGCCTATTCGGCGACCAGCGAGCACGTGCCGGACCTCGACCCCGACTATCTGTTCGACCCGCAGACGACCTCGGCCATCCTCGCCGGCTTCGCCTATAACCGCCGCGTCATGGTGTCGGGCTATCACGGCACCGGCAAGTCCACCCATATCGAGCAGGTCGCCGCCCGCCTCAACTGGCCGTGCGTGCGCGTCAACCTCGACAGCCATGTCTCGCGCATCGACCTCGTCGGCAAGGACGCCATCGTGCTCAAGGACGGCAAGCAGGTGACCGAGTTCCGAGACGGCATCCTGCCCTGGGCCTACCAGCACAATGTCGCGCTGTGCTTCGACGAGTACGATGCCGGCCGTCCCGACGTGATGTTCGTCATCCAGCGCGTGCTGGAAGCCTCCGGCCGCCTGACCCTGCTCGACCAGAGCCGGGTCATCCGCCCGCACCCGGCCTTCCGCCTGTTCGCCACGGCCAACACGGTCGGCCTCGGCGACACCACCGGCCTCTACCATGGCACGCAGCAGATCAACCAGGCGCAGATGGACCGCTGGTCGATCGTCACCACGCTGAACTACCTGCCGCACGAGAACGAGGTGAACATCGTGCTGGCCAAGGCCAAGCATTATCGCGACGCCAAGGGCCGCGACATCGTCGGCAAGATGGTGCGCGTCGCCGACATGACGCGCTCGGCCTTCGTCAACGGCGACCTCTCCACCGTCATGAGCCCGCGCACGGTCATCACCTGGGCCGAGAACGCCGAGATCTTCGGTTCGGTCGGCATGGCCTTCCGGCTCACCTTCCTCAACAAGTGCGACGAACTGGAGCGGTCGGTGGTGGCCGAGTTCTACCAGCGCGCCTTTGGCGAGGACCTGCCGGAGAGCGCGGTCAACGTCGTTCTCGCCTAGGGAAAGGACCAAGGACATGGCCTATCAGGGTGGATGCCACTGCGGGAAGGTGCGTTTCAGCGTCGACGTCGACCTTTCGCACCCGATCACCTGCAACTGCTCGTACTGCTCCAAGCGCGGCAGCATCCTGGCGTTCACTCCCGCGTCGAATTTCTCGCTGGAGAAGGGCGCCGACGACCTCACCGAATACCGCTTCAATACCAGGACCATCGCGCATCTGTTCTGCGCGGCGTGCGGCATGGAATCCTTCGGCCGCGGCAAGGGGCCGGACGGCACCGAAATGGTGGCGGTGAACGTGCGCTGCCTCGACGGGGTCGACCTCGATTCGCTCAAGCCGCAACCGTATGACGGGCGGGCGCGCTGACAGGCAGGCAGATGGCGGGTCCGGGAGACAATACGCGAGGCAAACCGAAGACGGGCTCCGAAGCGGACAGCTTCAAGCGCGCGATAACGGTTTGCATGCGCGCCATTTCAGGCGACGGCGAGATGGAAGTCGCCTTCGCCAAGGACAAGCCGGCCCTGGCCGGCAACCGGGCGCGGCTGCCGGAACTGGCCAAGAAGCCCTCGGCGAACGACATCGCCGTCACCCGTGGCCTCGGCGATTCGATGGCGCTGAAACGCGCCTGCCATGACCAGCGCATCCACACCAGGCTGGCGCCCGAGGGCAAGCAGGCCCGCGCCGTCTTCGATGCCGTCGAGCAGGCGCGCGTCGAGGCGATCGGCTCGCGCATGATGGCCGGCGTCGCCGACAATATCGGCTCGATGCTGGAAGACAAATACGCCAAGGCCAACCTCGCCGGGGTTTCGGACCGGGCCGATGCGCCGATCGAGGAAGCGCTGGCGCTCATGGTGCGCGAGAAGCTGACCGGCCGGGCGGCGCCCAGCAGCGCCGAGAAGGTGGTCGAGCTGTGGCGGCCATGGGTGGAGGAAAAGGCCGGCGCCGATCTCGAAGGCCTCGCCGACAAGCTCGGCGACCAGCAGGCTTTCGCGCGTGTCGTGCGCGACATGCTCGCCTCCATGCAGATGGCCGAGGAACTGAGCGACGACCAGGAGACCGAGGAAAGCGAGGACGACGAGGACAACCAGCCGCAGGGCGAGGAGCAGAGCGAGGACGGCGGCGAGGACGATTCCGGCTCCGAGGAATCGCAGTCCGAGGAGGCAGAGGCTTCGACCGAGGAAGAGCAGCCGGCGGAATCGGAAGCTTCCGACGCGACGGCCGACGACATTTCCGACGACGACGATCCTGATGCCGAAACCCCCGGCGAGGCCAAGCGCAACGACAATCCCTTCGCCAACCTGACGAAGGATATCGACTACAAGGTCTTCACCACCACCTTCGACGAGACGGTGGGCGCGGAAGAGCTTTGCGACGAGGACGAACTCGACCGGCTGCGCGCCTTCCTCGATAAGCAGCTCGCCAATCTCTCCGGCGTCGTCGGCCGCCTTGCCAACCGCCTGCAGCGCCGCCTGATGGCGCAGCAGAACCGGTCGTGGGACTTCGACCTCGAAGAAGGTTATCTCGACCCCGCGCGGCTGGTGCGCGTCGTGCTCGACCCCATGCAGCCGCTGTCGTTCAAGCAGGAGCGCGACACCAAGTTCCGCGACACGGTGGTGACGCTGGTGCTCGACAATTCGGGCTCCATGCGCGGCCGGCCGATCACGGTCGCGGCCACCTGCGCCGACATATTGGCGCGCACGCTGGAGCGCTGCGGCGTTTCGGTCGAAATTCTCGGCTTCACCACCCGTGCCTGGAAGGGTGGGCAGGCGCGCGAGAAATGGCTGAAGGACGGCAAGCCGGCCAACCCCGGCCGCCTCAACGACCTGCGCCACATCATCTACAAGTCCGCCGACGCGCCATGGCGGCGCTCGCGCCGCAACCTCGGCCTGATGATGCGCGAAGGTCTGCTCAAGGAAAATATCGACGGCGAGGCGCTTTTGTGGGCGCATCAGCGCCTGATCGGCCGGCCCGAGCAACGCAAGATCCTGATGATGATCTCGGACGGCGCGCCGGTCGACGATTCTACGCTGTCGGTCAATCCCGGCAATTATCTTGAACGCCATCTGCGCGCGGTCATCGACCTGATCGAGACGCGCTCGCCGGTCGAACTGCTGGCGATCGGCATCGGCCACGACGTCACCCGCTACTATCGCCGCGCTGTCACCATCGTCGACGCCGAGGAACTGGCCGGCGCCATGACCGAGCAGCTTGCCTCGCTGTTCGAGGAGGAAGCCGCGCACGGACGCCGCGGCGGTTTGCGGCGAGCCGGATGAAAAACCGGCCGTTTTCGCGGCTCGTCACATCCCTTTGCATGGCGCTCTTCCTGGCGCTCGTTCCGCCTGCCTTCGCCGGCAGCACCGCGCCGGTCGAGGCAATGGAAATTTCCGCGCGGCCGATCACGCAGTTCCGCATCGGCAGCGACGAGAAGCAATTCGGGCCGTTGGAATTCGTCGGCGGACTGGAGCTGACCTCTTACAGCCGCCACTTCGGCGGCCTGTCGGCTTTCCGCTTCCTGGAACCGGGCAGCGATTTCATCGGCGTCGCCGATACCGGCTTCTGGTTCTTCGGCACGCTCACGCGCGATGCCGGCCTGCGCCCGACCGGCATGGAAAACTTCCGCATGATACGGATGGTCGATGCGGCCGGCCGGCCGCTCGACACCAAGGGAGAGGCCGACGCCGAGGGCCTGGGCGTACAAGACGGCATCGCCACGGTCGGTTTCGAGCGCAACCATCGTGCCGCCCAGTTCAGGATCGATCCGGTCGCGATGGCGTCGCCGCTCCGGCAACTTGACTTCCTGGTGCCGAGGAGGGAACTGCGGCAGAATCGCGGTTTCGAAACCGTTGCCGCTTCCGATCCCGCGGGGCCCCTGAAAGGGGCGCTGGTCGTCGTTTCGGAAAAGAGCCTCGATCCTGCCGGCAATAATTTCGCGGCGGTGCTGTCCGGCCCGCACAAGGGCGTTTTCACGGTCAGGCGGGACGGCACGGCGTTCGACATCACCGACGGCGCGTTCCTTCCGGGTGGCGACCTGCTAATCCTGGAACGGAGCTTTTCCATGATGGCCGGCGTCAAGATGCGGCTGCGCCGCCTCGATGGCGCGGGCATCGTCGGCGGCGGTGTCGCCGACGGGCCGGTTTTGATGGAAGCCGACATGGGCTACCAGATCGACAATATGGAGGGGCTCGACGTGTGGCGGCGCGGCGACGGCGCGCTGATGGTGTCGCTGGTTTCGGACGACAACAATTCGATCCTCCAGCGCAATCTCTATCTCGAGTTCATTCTGCACGCGGAGTGAATCCCACGGCCAGGCGTCTCCCGGTGCAGGTAGTTCGCCCGCCCGGCTTTCGGCCGGCCGGGCTTTTCCTTTCGAGCGTCAGCCTCCGAAGGCCGCCTTGCATTCCCAGCCGAAAGTCGTGGCCATCAGGCTCGTGCAGCCTACCAGGAAAATGTCGGCGGCGATGAAGACGGCGGCGGTGAAGACGATCAGCGCCAGCCATCCGAAGGCGGCCTCGCGCCGCGCCGCCCAGACTTCCTGCGGCGTCCTGTGGTCGCGTGTGTAGATATATTCGTCGTGGTGGTCTTTCATTGGGTTACCCCGGCTTGATGGCTTGCGGTGAAGCCATGCGGATGTTCCATGCGGCAGAAGCGCCCTCCCCGTGAGGAAAGGCGGTCTGAGCGTTGCGTGAATGTGGGAGAGAGCGGGTTGCGGCTACTGCCGGTTAAGCGGGCGGAGCCTGCGCGTCGAAGGGACGGAACCGGGGCGCCTCGACCGTGACATGGGGGGTGTACGACACGCCCGGATACGGCCGCGCGGCGGCTATCCGCACCGCGGCGGGAACGGTGCCGTAGTCGCCGGACGGCTGGGCGGGCCCGTTTCGCTCCGTCGTGCGCGACCATCCCGCCTTGGAGCCGTAGTCGGACAGGAGGTTGAGCGGGACATCCTGGCGGGGGATCGCCAGGCTGTCGCCTCGCTTCGACGTGACCGTCGGCGACCTGTCGAGAGTCAGTCCGGTCGTGGTCGGAACCGAGACTGTCAGCAGGGCGAGGGCCAGAAACGCCAGCCAGAACCCGCGGCCGCAACTGCCGACGAATTCCGCTAGGCGTTTTAGATCGAACCGGGTGATGGCTGTCTCGTCCTTCCTCGCCCCGTCACGGGCGATGGAATGCCTTCAATGGCGGCCGTCCGCTTGCCGCGCGGCTGTGGCGC
Organism: Aquamicrobium soli; assembly: GCF_042646345.1. NCBI lineage: Bacteria > Pseudomonadati > Pseudomonadota > Alphaproteobacteria > Hyphomicrobiales > Phyllobacteriaceae > Aquamicrobium > Aquamicrobium soli. The sequence continues at coordinate 370,374 of NZ_JBHRTK010000012.1, forward strand.
TGTCGCGTTTCAGCCGGCCTTCGGCTTCCTGGCGCGCTTAGCGGGAGCTGCTGCGGGTTCGGCCTTCGGCTTGCGGCCAAGTCCCATCTTCTTCGCCAGTTCCGAGCGGGCCGCGGCATAGCCGGGAGCGACCATCGGATAGTCGGCCGGGAGGTTCCACTTCGCGCGATAATCCTCCGGCGTCAGGCCGTGATGGGTCATCAGGTGGCGCTTGAGCGACTTGAACTGCAGGCCATCCTCCAGGCAGACGATGTGGTCGTCCCGCACGGAGCGCTTCGGGTTGACGGCCGGGGCCTGCACCTCGACTTCGGCCTTGACCGGACTTGCCAGCCCCGAGATCGCGGCGCTGATGCTGGCGATGAGCGAAGGCAGTTCCGCTGCCGGAACCGGGTTGTTGGAAACATACGCAGAGACGATGTCCGCGGTCAGTTCCAGAAAGCCATCGTTATTGTCCGGCGCGTCGCTCATCGGTATCTCATAATCGAGGGTGGCTGGGTATCGCGCATGATTAAAGCTTATTGCGGGCAATGGCAACCAACCGCACTCGGCGGGCGCCCGGGTTCGCGACTTGCATCCTCTCCAGTGTAGCAGACTTTTGCTTGCAGGAAGACACCCAGGTAACGGCCCGTTCCTGAATAGCGCCGCGACACGCGGTACGCGCCACAGGTTAGTCAATACTGATTGAAGAAAATGGCGCGCCCGAAAGGATTCGAACCTCTGACCCCCAGATTCGTAGTCTGGTGTCAGTTGTTGAAATTGTTTAGTTTTCCAGCAAAAGAATAAAAAACGTCATGTTGTTTATGCAACACTTTTTATTACGTTTGCAAAACGAAAACCGCACTTTTGGAGTCTGTATCAAGGCTGTTTCTGCGCCGCAAGAGTGCCTTCCAATTTCGCAATTGCATTAACCGCCATCGTACTCGTGCGAGACAGGTAGCGGTCCAGAATCTCCTGCGCACGACGCAGCGTGTGGCCCGTGATAGAAGCAACTTCGGCGACGGTGCAGCCAGCCTCAAACAGCATGGTGACGGTCGTGCCGCGAATATCGTGGAAGTGCAGGTCGTGCTCCTCGCGTCCCGTCTTTTCGTCCACGTTGATTTTCAACCCGGCCAGCCGATACGTGACATCCCAGCACTCCGCGAAATACCTCTTCTGAAACGCCTTTTCGGTTTTGGTAAGCAGAATGAGCGCCCCGCGCCGGGGGATCGCGTCAAGGGTTGCCTTGAGGGCCTTCGTACACGGCACTCGGACATGCGCACCGGTCTTGCCTTGCCTCAGCGTTATCGTCTGGCCGTCGTATTGCGACCATGCCAGTTTGCGGATGTCGGCCTGCCGCTGGCCGGTGTGCAGCGCAAGAACCATCGCGAGTTGCATTTCCGAATCGGCAACCGACATAAAAGCGTCGACATGCTCGGGAAGCCAAATTTTGTCTGACCGATCGCTAGTGTAAGCGCGTTCGAAACCATCCAGTATGTTCTTGGACAGATCGCCGTCTTTGGCCGCCCACGAAAGGACGCGCGCCAATACAGTCACGCGGTTGTCGGCCTCGCGCGCCTTTTCCGCCGAGAACTCGTCATGCCAGGCAAGGACGCGCTTGCGGAAGTTTTTGTCTGCAAGCGCCTTTGCGCCAACTGTGCCGTATTTATCCTCCCAAAATTTGAAGACGCGCGCGTACTCTTTCTGTGTGCTCGGCGCCAGTTTCCGCCACTTTGCCGTTTGCTGGAAATCACGAAGGATACCGGCGAGCGTTCCGGCGCTGCGACCGGCGATGGATTGCTCGGCCTCCGCAATGGACGCAATGAACGCGGCCGTGCCAGGTTTTCCAGCAAGGCGCTTGCCGCTTGCACGGTGGTAGTAATACGTTTCCGTCTTCCCGGACGCGAGCTTGGCCTTGACGGTATTGATGCCTTTAAGCCGAACGCGCATTGTCCATTTCCCACTGCTCAAACGGGCTCAAGTCTGCTCGCGCTACGTCGCCATTCAGCGCCCTCAAAATTGCGTCCCGGCTCCATCGGCGAGTTCCCGTTATCGCCGGCGGCACTATGCCTTTGCGAACCCAAACGTCAAATCCGGCGGGCGTCAAGCGGCATAGGGTGGCGGCTTCGGCGCGTTTCAGGATCGGGGGGTAATTGTCATTTGCCGGCTCAGCCTTCATTGGGCACCTCCTGCTTCCCTTCTCCAGAGGGGCGCCAGCCAACAATCCTGTCATGAGAACCGACGCGCCGCCATCCTCCAATGAGCAACGCCGGAATGTACTCGTCTAATGCGATTTCTGTTTCGACAAGAGCGATGACACGCGAACCCTGTATCTGCGGCAGCGTTGAAACATCGAGCCAATCGCGTTTTTTCGGATCATCGGCCCGCACCGCCTCCTTGCGCTCAGTCATGGCGACAGTTCCTTTTCAATTTGCTGCGCCGCTCGAAGTACTTCTCGCAGCCGGCCCTCCTTTGGAACGTGCAAACGGTGGGCAATCGCTCTGAACTCACGCATGACGTGTGGGATGCGCGTTGGGCGGTTTTCCATTAGGAAGTCCAGCCATTCATCGAGCGGCATGTTGCCCTTGGCGTTGTTGCACTCAAAGCAAACGATGATTGTCGGGCCACCGCCAAGTGCTCGCGGATTGATGTGGTCCTTTGTCGGGGACTTCCGCCCCTTCTTCGATCCATTCATTGGCTCGCCGCAGTAGGGGCATATTTTTGCACCTCGGCGCTTCCTCATCACTCACCCCCTTTCGCCTGGAGGGCGCGACGGCCGGCCTTGGTGATGAAGTAGCTCGTTCCATCCTGGTCAGCGAGGCCGTAACCGACAAGAAATTCCAAGGCGGCCGACATGGCAGCGCCCCAAGGTACGGGCGGGCCTCCGTCCATCATGCTGAGAATACTCAGTTCCAAGTCCGTCAGCTTATCCATTGGACGCCTCCAGCGCTTCACGACCGGCAGGGGAATTCAGAAAGTCATCACCGATAGACGATGCCTCAAACCCTGCTGAGCGGATCAAGCCAGCCCTGCGAGCGCGGACAAAATCAGCCTCGACGCCGTAGCGGCGCGCGTCGTCCAATGTCATGTAACGCGCATCCATGGCTTTGACGCAGCGGACTAAACCCTTCTGTGCCTTCGTCAGCTTAGCCATGGTGCTTCACCTCCATGGCGCGGAGGGCGGCGATGGAGGTTACGGCGCTCGTGTGCGTGATCCAGCGTCCGCCGCGCTCCATCCATAGGAGCATGTATTTTGGCCAATCATCGATGAGGATGTCGCCGGCCGCCCGGATGTGCAGGCTTTTGTCCTTCGACGCGCAGGCAATCATCGGCTGATCTTTGCCAATATTCCTGTCTACCCATGCCCGCTTATTGGCGGCGGCTTCCTCCACAGAGCGGGGCACGCCGGTCAGGATGATTGGATTGTACCGTGAGAGACCTGTCCATAGATGGTCGAAATCCGGCATTGGAGGCAGGTCACGGTAGAAGCCGGCCGTGCGGCGCACCAGTCCCCAATCGACATTGTCATCCGCTTTGCTAGGCCGAATGCCGAAGCGCTGTTCGTAGCCAGTATCGAAGTCGGCAAGAACACCGTCCATATCCACAAAAACGGTCGCGTCCATGGCTATTCCTCCCCGCCAGGCAGCGTTTCTCCGCTCAGTGCGATCAAGATCAGATCCACGCGGGTTTCATCCAACATCGAAATCAGTGCGTCGATGTGCGGCGCAACCTCTTTGATCTTTGCTGCTGCGCGTTCGCGCTTCGCATCAAGGGCGAGCGACTTCTTCATGGCTATTCCTTTCCTGCGGCGAGGGCGGCGCGGGCTTTCCGAGATGCATAACTATTACCTGCTCCTAGTGCTTCATGAACCTCAAGCAGCCCTTCCAACGCCTCCCGCAGCCGCGCATTGTCAGCCGCGAGGCGGTCGCGCTCGGCTTCGGCGAATTCCCGCGACACCATGTGCGCATGAGCTTCGCGGGCGTATAGCTCCGAAAATCGGTCACGTTCCGCCCGCGCCTCGGCAAGCTGGCGCTTTAACTCGCCAACCTCGTTGCGCATTGATGCAAGGGCTTTCCGGCTTTCGTCCCACAGGGCCTTGGACGGCAGTTCGTCCAGTTGCTTTTGCTTCTCGGCTAGTTGGCTGGCGGCTATGTCGGCGCGGAGGTATTCGGTGCAGCCCGGTTCGCCCGCATGATCCAGGATAGAGCAGTTAATTCGGTAGGGGCTTTCGGAACCGATAGACCAAATCCGGTCGGGAGCATCAACCATTCTTCCGGCCCTCCTGCGCGATAACCTCGAACCGGCCGTCCTCGAATTCTTCGCGGGGACGCACCCACAGCGATCCGTCATCGACGCTGCGGTAGATGGCGACCTCGCGCATATCGACACGATCAACAGGCGTGCCGACCTCGAACCAGTCTTCGGACTGTATCTTGCCTATGCCAAGCAGCACGTATTCGGTGCCACGGTTCTTGTGGCGGTGGGTGGCCACCACCCGCTCATCGGCGGAATGGGGTTGGGAGACGATCTGAGACAGGATACGGCGCTCGTAGTCGGCTTGGGCAGCGGCTTTGGCCTCTACCTCTGACTGGAACACCGCTCTCGTTTCGGGGGCGTCATCAAGCCACCATGCCCATGCGCCAGCCGGCGTGGTGCTGCACGCAACGTATTTCATCCCCGGGAGCGGCTTGGCCCAGTCCACCACGCCGGGTTCCCACTCCAGCGCCTTCACCGCTACCGCCTGCCCGCCTGCGCCTATAGCGGGCAGACCTTCGAGCATGTGCTGGACCATCGCCTTGGCCTCGGTGTAGTCGAATAGATTCGTTCCCACCGGCTCGTGCTTGTATTCGTAGGGAGTGCCGGCGTTGGACACCCGCTCGAAGTGGATACCGGCGTCGGGGCCAAACGACTCCGGCAACCGCCAACTTAGGAACCGTTGCACCATGTGTTCGATCTGCGCATCCGTCACCTGCGCCGGATTGGCGGGAGGCGCGGAGGCAACATCGTCATCTACAGTCGATAGTGTTTTGAAGCGGCGCGTATCTTTTGGAAGCGCCTCGCCTGCTTGCGGCTGCGCGCTCTGTGCGGAGAGGGATTCGGCTACTGAGCGAATGTCCTCGACGGATAGCAGTCCGTCAGTCTCGGCTTTTCGGGTGAGCGCGTCCATCAGCGCCTTGTGATCATGGGTCATGAGCGTGAATCCTCGATCTCAACGTCGCCGTCGACTTCGTGAACGGTGATGTTCATTTCCTTGAGCGGGCCGACGCCTTCAACAAAGTCCTCCGCTCCTTGAGCGTAGTTCCAGGCGATGTGCTCGGCGATATAGTCAAGGTCCGGGCCGCCGCGATCCGTGATGGATGAATTGAATTCGTCCCAAAACTCGGCGTCGAGTTTGGCGAGGTCGAGCGTCACTTCGATGATCTTCGTCACCGCAACGCGATAAGTTTGCTTGCTCATTCTCCCGCCCTCCGATCTGGAGCGGAGGGGAACGCAGGCAACAAGTCCGATAGTGGAAGCCACAAGGTTGCCTCTGGATGGTCCATCGGCTTACCGGCGTCGTCGGTGCAGTCCTCGTGATACCACCAATAGCCTCGCGTCATCTGTCGCGCCGGGCGCCATCCGGCGACCACGACGCGCTCAAGTGATGGCGCAGGCATTTCCCGCCAACCCGCTTCACTGGCGGGGAGAGCGGAGAGATAGGCGCGGATTGCAACTTCCTTGCCATTGTCTCCTGTATTGTGGCGGGCGACTTCAAGCGCTTCGTTTAGCGCGCATTCGTCCAGCCCGCACTGTTGCGTGGCAACAGTCGGGGCTTCGCTGTCGTAGATAAAAGCATTGCCGGTGTTGTCGTACTGTCGCATCACGCAGCCCGCCGTTCCTGCTTGCGTCCAGCGTGCAGCTTGCCGTGCTGGCGGTTACTGTCGCGGCGGTTGTTGCTGCCACGGCTGTTGTCATTCGCGTGCTTCGGCGCGCCCATCCGCGGCTTGCGTGCAGCCAAGCGGGCGTCGTTCACGGCGCCGGGCACGGCAAGTCTCTGGCCGGTAATGTGCGCGACTTCCCGCGCCACACTGCGAACCTCCGCGGCCAATAGCGGCTGGCCGACAGTGGAAAGGTGTTCGCCGATCGACATGATCGCACCGGGCGCTGTGCCCTGCGCGATGAACTCGTCGGCGGTCAGAACGGCGTGCTTGTAACCGGCAATGGTGATGGTTGTAGGCATGTTTGTATCCTTGTGGTGGTTGGTAATTGGTGTGCGTTCCGGGTTGCGCATTGCTGCCGGGCAGCAATCGGCAAGCTAGGCGGTTAGGGCTAACTAGTCGCCGCAGCGCGGCAGATTGCGACGCAGCCATGCGGAAAGCTGCCTGTAATTACTGAACGAGCGGAACGATAAAGTTCGCATACGGCGGGTAAACTCGGCACAAAGGCACGTCCCGTCATGCCAAACCGTAATTGCTCCATCTGGACCGGCAGCGATAGTTGCTTGCCCATTGCGAGCGTTCGCCATTATTGCCCGGCAATCACGGCGAACTAGTTCCACCGAAACCGGATGCCCCTCGTGGCCACGCAAGTCGCTTATGGTTCCCATCATCAGCTTAGCCCCACCATAATCAGCACCCCGCCAACCACGAACAGCGCCAGGCTAAGCCCGGCCAGTATGGCTTGCTGCAGGCTAGGGCAGGGGTCAGGCGGGCACGGTATGTTGTGCTGGCCAACGAAGATGCCGAGGTGGGTCATGACCGGCACTCCGCCTTGGCGATGGCGGCAAGGGCGCGTATGCTGTGCTCTCGGCTGTCGTATTGCTCGGAAACACACCACTTCGCGAACGCCAACAACTCCGGCGCTGCGGCGGTCAACGCAAGAACCGCGTCTATGTCGACACCTTCGCTGACGTCATCATAGAAGTGCCCAACATACTTGCCGTCATCCGCCATAAGGACGGCGTGCGCCCCGCCCATGCCGCCGCGCGTGTGTTCCCAATACAGTTTGCCTGGCGCCCCATTGCGCCCCGCGCAATCCGGCGCTTGTGCAGCGTCCACCGCAAAAGTTGCGGTAAGCTTCTCGTTCGCGTTCATGACCGCACCGCCCACTCTGCCGCCGCCTTGGCGTCACGGCGCGCGATCTCGGCGACGATCTGCGCGGCCAGGTTGGCGTTGTGGACCGTGCCGATCCGGCGGCCCGATTCAAGGATGTCGTATTTTGGTGATGGCTGGCCTTCCGGCCGGTACGGCGCTGCAGAATGCATGGCGCGACTCCTGTGTGGTGGTTACAGGAGGGATTATGCGTATTTAGCGTATCGCAGTCAAGCGATAATCGCGTATAGGCGCGGAAATCGCACTAGTCGACCGTGAACCTGGCTACATAGCGACCGATAATCACGACGTCATCGGCAAGCACTTCATAGGTGCTGTACTCTTTATTGGCGGGGATCAGGCGCAGCCGGCGCGGTTCCGAATCGCGCACAACCTCGACTTGTTTGATTGTCTGGCCGCCGTCCTCCCACAGCGCAAAGATCCCCGGCATGTTCGGCGAGCGCTTTGTCTGGTCAATCAATACCACGTCGCCGTCCTTGATCAGCGGATACATCGAGTTTCCCTCGCACTCTATAAAGTGCAGGTGGCTCGTCGTCGTGCGTACTCGCCGCTGCAGGACTTCCGCCGGAATGGCCCAATTCCCAAGGACTGGCGCGCCGGAAATCGCGTGTCCGTTGCCAATATCAATATTGACGGTGGCGACGTCGCTACGGTTCCCAAGGCCGATCGTACCGTCAATTTGTGGGATTTCGCCTCGCGGTGTGCCGTATCGGCGTTCGCGCGTGAGCGCGGCTCGCTCGTTTTCTACTTCTTCCTCAACGGGGACATACGTTAGTTCTCGGGGCGCCCCGGTGAACCAAGCTGGCGGCACGGCGCCGATAAAGCGAACTGTGGCGAACAGCTCGTCGATGCCCATCTTCCTGGTGCCTGCGAGAAACTTGTTCACGCGGTCTGGGGAATCATACCCCCAGGCGGCGGCTAACTCGGCCTGCGTCCGCCCACTTTCGGCGAGGTGCTTGCGCACCCACTCCCGCAAAATGTCTTGATCCAACGTCATTTTTCGCTTTTCGCATATGCGATTTGAAAAATCATCTGCGATTATCGCATATTAAGGTTGACACGATATGCGATTATGGCGTATTGAGAATTAACACTAACGGCTAACCAACGAATCGAAGGACGTAGAAATGCACCGCAACCGCCTCGCCACCGCCAGAAGAACAACGTGGTTCGCGAAACCTCCCTAGCAACAGGAGCGCTGCCCGGCTGGAATGCCGGGTGGCGGTTTTGGCGTGGCGGCCACGATATTAGCGAAAACCGGAATGGCAACGCCGCCACGCACCACTTTGCAGGTCGGGGCCGGGACAACCCCGAAAACCATGTACGCTGCGCCCTGATCTGCAATCCCACACCGACGACGGCCACGCTGGAAGCGCAACCCAAACCATTTCCGCCGTCGTCGGCCACCCAACAGCCGGCCAGTCACAGCGCGAAACCCATAACGACACCGCCGGCCAACAAGGATCACGATAATGAATGCACATGTATCCCCCAGCGAGATTTGCTCCGTAGTTTCGACAAAGGCGCAGCGGAAGGCCACTAAGACGCCGAAGACCAGGGTGGTAACGCCTTCCGCACCAATTGCCAGCAGCGCGGCCAGATGCGAATCGAAGCCCAATGCGCGATCGCCGCGCGCTGGCAACCCCCACACCGGCAGCAGGGCCAGTGCCGCCTCGCAACCCATGGCTTGGACGCCCGCTGCCGGTTCCCCCATTGCCGATGGCCAACACACCCCCGCAGCCCGTTCCGGGAATGCCATCGGCAACCAATTCACTCCGGCCACTGTCCGGTCGCAACCCACAGTCGCCGCGCCGGAGTGGGCGAGCGGCCACGTACCGCTCGCACCCTACAACCCCGAACCGCTTGCCGACATCATTGACGAGATCGTCAACCTGCACCGCAGGCGGCAGGCGGTCATTCGGGCCAAGACGAAAGTTATCCTTATGATGAAAGCCGAAGTGCGCAGCCTGCTTTGCCGCGAATCGGACTTCGAGGAGGACAAGACGACCGACCGCAAGACCGCATATGGCAAGACGCCGCGGAAGCTAACCAAGGCCGCGCAGAAGAGAGTCGACGACGCGATCAAGGAAGCCTTGGCGGAAATCGCCGCCGGTATGCCAGTCGGCCTGGTGGCGTCCACCATCCAATCCTACGTGCAATCGGAAGAAATGTTCGAATCGCAGCAGGACGCCTACAAGAAGCAGCTTGTGAAGCACGCCAAGCGCCTGCCGGTTTACGAGTGGGTCAAGGGCGTGCCGGGCTTCGGCGACGTGTCATTCGCCACCATCGTTGGTGAGTGCGGCGACGTTGGAACCTACAAGTCGGTAAGCGCTGTGTGGAAGCGCCTCGGGCTGGCCGTCATCAACGGGCGGCGTCAGGGCAACCCCGGTGAGGGCGCAACGGCCCAAGTCTGGATCGACCACGGCTACAACCGCGCCAGACGCAGCGTGTCCTATGTGGCGCGCGAACACGTTATCGGCGGCATGGGCAAATGGCGGCCCGAATACGGCAGCAACCTTGGCGACGCGACTTATTACCAGCGCGTGTACGCCGAGCGCGCCCGGTATGAGGCAGCTAAGCTTGGAATGCCGATCGAGCGCAGCGACAAGGGCAAGGAGTCCTACAAGAAGCACGTCGCCATGCGCGCGCACCGTTACGTCGAGAAGCGGCTACTGAAACACCTTTATCTGGAATGGCGTCGAGCCTGACCGGAAGCGGGGCGGCCGCCCCCACGGCGGAAACCAGTCGGGTATCGCCGTCCCGCAATGAATAGCTTGCCGGCCACTTGATGAACGAAACCCAGTGTGGAGTCGCCAGCAAGCCAACCAACTGCCCGCTGCCAGAGCGGTACCGCAACCCATTGCGCATATGCGGCGGGCAAACCAACAAGGAGATTGTGGTGGCCAGAATACGGTCGAAACCCAACTAGCGCGCGCCACCACACACCATTCCCGGCGCGGCCAAGCGCCTATCGCAACCCAACAGATGTGCGCCGCGCCGGGATACCAATAAGCAGGGCGGCCAGTAGTTGAACGCAATCCATCGATGCCTTGCTGCCCTGCTTACCCCATTGCTTGCCGGCCATAAGAGGCTCGTAACCCATCGTTCGCGCGCCGGCAAGCAACACCAATTAGCGGCCATTTTGCCTTCGTAACCCATGGCCTGGGCGCCGCTAATACCAACCACAACCAGGAGAACCACCACATGACTTTCCACAGCAGACCCAAGACAGCATCCGCGCAGACGCTCATTCAGATGACCGTCGACGCAGAGCCTGACAAAATCAAGGCCGCCAAGGCACTCGTCGACCTTGCGGCTACCAACGCAACGCTCCGCGACTACCTTGTCCAACTCGGCGCAAAAACCGCCGTGGGCGACCGCATCCGCAGCGACAACGCCAAAATCTTCCGAGACGACCCGCAGGCTGCATTCGGCAGCGCGGTGCCAAAGGCGCCGCTTAAAATGCACGAGCCGCCAATCATCAGCCTCGATCACAAGCGGCGTGTTCGTCGGCTGGCGCCAACGCTACAGCTTCTCAATGTGATTCTGCCAAACGGCGTTCGCATGGCGCTCGCAAAGCGGGCCGACATTGCCAATGCGGTCGACACCTACGAGCCGCAGGCCAGGGACATGGCGCACAAGGCCAACTACTACCGCACCGTCCTTTCGCGCCTGCCGAACGGCAAGGCCGTAAAGGATGTGTTCGACGACGCGGCGCTTACCGCGATCTACAATGCCACCAAGGCGGCTGACCACGCCAGCGCGGCCTAGCCCTCCATCAACATGCACTTGACACGCTAACGCAGATTTCACTTATCAGAAATGCAAAGGGCCACGGTGTTTGCACCACCGCGGCCCCTAGAGACAACCAACCGGAACCACCACAGAACCAGCCGTTGTTGCGTGCGATATAGCGCGCATCCTCGGCCATGTCAACAGGAACGAGGATTATGGTAATGCCAGCAGTTATCAGCGCGGCCAGAGTGGCCGACCACATCAACAGCGACGGTGTGCATCGCGCGATGCGTTCGGCGCTAAGCTACACTGTGCCGCCGGGCCGCGCCCGCGACGACGCGCTCGAAGGCTACTTCGACAAGCCGCAGCCTGCGAATGACGAGCGACGCGTCTACCGAAAGACCCATAGCCGCGACGGCTATAGCGGCTACTGCAGCACCGCATTTCGTGACGTCTATATCAGCCTGCCGCGTGTCGGCATGGTGGACGGGCCGTTCCCGGAAGCAGCCAACGACAACGCCAGCCATGAGGTGCGCCATGCGCAGGAGGGCTACCATGCTGCAGCTTAACACCGAGGTGACGATCAACCAGCGCGGCCGGATCGTCGGTCGCACTGAGTTCGCAGACGGTGCCGTGAAGTATCTCATTGAGTTCGACGGAAAGAAGCACGACCGCGAGTGGATTAGCGCCGCTCGCCTGAAGGAGGTGGCAAATGGCCTGTGACGATTGTGGCGCGCCGCAGGAAGGCGATGTCGTTGAGCACATCATGAACACCGACGTGTTCGGTGTCGTGATCGGCTTCATGGGCAGCCTGGTGGCAATACGTGTCTCGCCGTCGCTGAACGTGCTGTGGTTCCACAGTTGGGAACTGCGCGAGGTTGGCGACGACGAATACCACGGTGATGGCGGCAAGGAAGATGTGCCGGACAATGTAATCCCGGTCGATTTCACCAAGAAGGTGCGGCTGGACAAGAACACCAAGACAAAGGGAGCGGCGTGACATGGGTAGCGAAGCGAAGTTTAAGGTGGGGGACAGGGTGCGACACATGGAAGATGGGTGGACCGCAACGATAACGGCGCTATTCGGTGGAGACTCCGCAGAGGTTTCTATCGACGGAAAAGGTGGCACGAACGGCGAACTACTCGCCAATCTTATCCCAATTAAGGCTCCCGTAGTCATCCGCGAGGGATGCTACTACAAGACCCGCGACGGGCGCAAGGTAGGGCCGGCGAAGCTGTGCGACAATGGCAGATACAACTCCTATTACACGCTTTGTACGTGGGTAGTTGACGGTGTTCTCTACCAAGACAATGGCACGTTCGCCGATGGTACCACTCCGGAACACGATCTCATCGCCGAATGGTCCGACGAACACACCCACACCAGCAACCCAGCAGCCGAAGTCGACAATCTGCGCGACGAGTACGGGCCGGTGGGTGTTAACGACAACAGCACGGCGGCCAAGTTCAAGGTGGGGGATCGGGTTGCTACTGACGGTGGCTACACGTTTGATCCCAGCGTTGGAACCGTGAAGGAAGTCGGAACATCCTGCCTCTCCGTTAAGGTCGACGGCCAGTATGGAGAATGGAACTATTTCGACAATGAATTGCGCCTTGTTGCTCCCACAACAAGCGGCAATGATGACGACGAGCCTGACACTAAGCTGCTTGTGTCAATCTCGGCCGACACAAGCGCGCTGGACGCGGAAATAGACCGCGTACTGAAGCGCCTGCGTAAACTCAAACGCAAGGCGCGCAAGTTGGGCATCAGCCTCGAATACAGCGAGCTTCGCGACGCCGCCTAGCGGGCCGCCTAACTCACCGCACCCACACCAACCAACCACCACACAGCCGCCTGCCGTAAAACGCAGGCGGAACGGAGGGAATATGTTCAAATATATAGGCCTTGGATTGGTAATTCTTTGCCTTGTCATGGCGCTCGTCGCGTCATTCCAGGATGACTACGCGCGCGGCACTTTCTGGATTGGCCTCGCCATCATCAACCAGATCAACACGCTAGTGGCAGCCAAATGACCGACACAACCATTGTAGCTGGCGGCTGCTTCGTTGCCGCGCTCACCGTCCTTGCTGCGGTAGCAGCATGGATTACCCACGTCCTCGTCTGCATCAAGGCTTCGGCGTGGATCCTGCTGGCCTTCGGCTGCATCGTCGCGCCGGTCGGCGTCATTCACGGCGTCGGCGTTTGGCTGGGGGTGTTTTGATGGTGCCCCGCGAAGACAGCCCCTGGTCCAACATGAACGAATACGACCCGCAACTGCACGGCACTCCCGAACAGCCCAACCGCGCACCGCAGCGTTGGCTCGGTCTGCTTATCGTGCTGGCCGTTGTCTGCGCCGTCGTGGCACTTATGGGCGGCGCCGGGACGCTACCGATGTACGTGAAAGGAGTTTGAAGGTGACGGGCGTGACATTAACACTTGCGGCTGCTGCTTACGCGGCAGGCGCAAGCATTCCGGCGCTCTTTCGCGCCAACTACGACTACGTATTCACGGTATGCGTGCACGTCGCTGCGTTCGCGGCCATCCTCGGGTTCTTGTGGTTGTGACCGCACCTAACCCCGGCCCTCTGGCCGCGTTCTTCACCGCGCTCGTGATCGTGGCGCTCATCGCAACATGGAGGTTTAACGTTGGCTATTGACTGGAATGAAGGTGTCCCGCTGGACACCATTGAAACCGAGCCGGCATTCTGTGTTTTCTACGCAGGCGCCAAGGCAGGCAAGACGACGCTCGCCAGCGAGTTCCCATCGCCCCTGTACGTGCGCACCGGCAAAGGAGAACGTGCGCCTGCCGGTGTTACCATGAAGTCGTTCGGCATTTCCGAGTCTTATCAGGACGTGATCGATCAGGCCGATTGGTTTCTGAACATGAAGCACGACCGCAAGACGTACATCCTGGATTCCGCGGACGGGCTTGAGCAGCATATCTTCGCCGAGGTGTGCCGCAAGAACAAAGTCGCCAGCATCGAGGACATTCCTTACGGCAAGGGCTTTGGGCAGGCGGCGGAAATCTGGCACGAGTTTGTGGCGAAGATGCTGGAGCTTAAGGCCGCCGGGTACTACGTCGTCATCCTTTCGCACGTCAAAGCCAAGACGGTTCCCGGTGTCACGACGGATTCCTATCCGCGCTACATGCCAAACCTTCGCGATGATGCGGTTGGCATCATCGTTGATGCGGCTGATCTAATCGGCTTTCTGCATCAGCGCGTGTCAATCCGCAAAGAAGACGTTGGCTTCAAGAAGACCAACACGCGCGGCGAAGGCGGCGGTGACATTCTTATAGCCGTGCAGGAGCGCCCAGGCTTCATTTCGGGCAACAGGTACGACATCGAGAAGCCGACGCTGCCGTTCAAGCGCGGTGAAGGCTTCAAGGTGCTGGATCACTACTTCCAGCGCAATGCGCTCGCGCCGGTTGCCGATAACGACAATGACCCGGAACTCGAGGCCGAGGCGGCGTAAAGGTGAAAGCTGCTAACGATAACGCACTTCCTAGAACGCGGGCTGAAGCGCGCGAGAAAGGCAGTAAGCACTACTTCACGGGCAAGCCATGCGTACATGGCCATATCGACATGCGAACAACTCGCGATGCCATCTGCGTGGAGTGCAACCGTGAACGAGCGCGCAACTTCGTGAAGATGTTCCCAGAGAAAAAGAAAGCCCAAGACCGTGCATACTACTGGGCAACAGTGGAAACTCGTCGAGCGTACGGCCGCGAGTATTCCGCATTGCATGCTGACGAAGCAAAAGAGCGTGCCAAGCTATGGCGGCTGAATAATCCGGAGCGGGCCGCGCACAACGACAGGATAAAACGCGCCCGGAAGCGCGGCGCGGATGGAACGCATACAGCGAAAGAAATTGCCGCCCTCATTAAGAAGCAAAATTACAAATGCGTCTACTGCGGCACAAGCATCAGAAAGAAGGAGAATAGGCACGTAGACCATATCATGCCGCTAAAGTTGGGCGGGGCCAACGACATCACCAACATTCAGATCCTTTGCCCCACCTGCAACATGTCCAAAAAGGCAATGCATCCCGTCGATTATGCGCAACGCATCGGCCTTTTAGTCTAACCAGGAGAACCACCACAATGGCCAATCTCGGCGTAAAATTCGAGGCCACCACCGAGGAGACCGAAAACCAGGGCGGTAGCTACGAGCCGCTGCCGCATATGTACGCGGAACTTTGGGCAACCGCGATGGACCTTGACGATACCAAGGACAAGCGCGGAACGCAGGCAGCAATCAACTTTGAAGTGACCGCACCGGAAGAATGGAAGGGAAAGTCGTTCAAGGAGTGGTGGACGATCGACCATGCGGACGGTAGCGCGAACAACTCCTATTGGAAGTTCGGCAAGCCGCAGTTGTCGCGTTTCGGGCGCGCGGTTGGCGTGAAGATCGGGCCGGACACCGACACGGACGACCTGACATTCAAGACGTTTGTTGCTGAGGTGAACTACCAGCCGGAGCGACCTGACGGCAAGGGTGGCACGTACAAGGCCAAGAACCAGATCGGTCGGTTTTTCTACACCGACGATGCGGCTAAGGAACCTGTGCCGGAACTTGGCGTCATCGAGGACAAGCCGAAACCTGCAAACGACAATCGCGCGCCGGCTGCCAACGATAACAGCAAGCCCGCCGCGGCGGCCAAGAAGACGCCGTGGTGATGCGGCGGCGGTAGGTGGCGCAACAACGGCGGCTGGTTGCTAACCGCGACTGGCCGCCAGCAACCGGACAAGGAGAACAGTATGGCATACGAAGCCGAACGGCGACTAATCAACCAGGCGCTGCCACTGCGCTTTGACAATGCGTTTGTAGCGGGCGGCGCGGTTACGTCGGTTTTTACCGGCGCGAAGATCAATGACGTTGACGTGTACTTCAAGTCGCGCCGTGCATTCGAGACAGGCGTTTATCAGGCGTACGAAGATGGACTATGGTGCGTTGCGGCCAGCAAGCGGGCGGTTACGTTCGTGCGCGACAACCAGATCGTGCAGATGATGCACCTCGACTTCTTCCCGACCGCCGAGGCGATTTTTGCTGCGTTTGACTACACGATTTGCATGGGCGCGCTCGATTTGGATGCCCGCGTCAAGTCGCATTGGGATGGCGTCAAGATGGTTGCGACCGGCGAAGAACACCCCGACTCCGGCTTCATCTTCCATCCCGACTTCCTGAAGCACAACAGCCAGCGATTCCTCAAGTTCAACCCAGGCACGCGCTATCCGCTGGCATCGGCTACCCGCGTTCTGAAGTACCAGCAGCGCGGCTACACCATCGGCAAGGGCGACATCATGAAGATCGCGCTGGCCGTGCGGGGTGTTCGGTTGGAGACTTGGGACGACCTCAAGGACCAGATCGGCGGCGCGTATGGCGACAAGGTTGTGTTCGAGAAGGAGGACACGCCGTTTACTCTGGAGGCGGCGATAGAGGCGCTGACCGTCGAGGACGCGAACGACGAGCCGTGGGCGCAGCCTGCGAATGACAACATGCCGGGCGATGCCATGTCTTTGCTGCGGCACATCGCCGACCTGAGCGGCGTTGAGTTTGTGCCACCGGTACTCGATGAGGATGAGTGGCCGAAGGCCGAAGAAGTGAAGGAGGCCACGTGATGACCATTCCCGAGTTCAAGGCATGGCTAGAAGGCTTCGAAGCAGCCATGGGAGACTCCCCGACCAAGGAGCAGTGGGAAGCCATCAAGGCCAAGATCGCGCAGTTGCGGGCGGTTGACGTTGCACCGCTGCCCAGCGGCTACAAATGGCGCCATCCTTGGTGGGAAGTACCGTTAGTGCGGTACGAGGATGACCGTACGGTTCCGCTCCGCACCCACTAACCCATCTGTGGCAGGCCGCCACGCCAGCCACACCTCTTAATTTTGGAGAACACCATGCGTATTGAGCGCCACGCTCTTGCTCGCCTTTTGACCAGCGTTACCAAAGCTGTTCCGGGCCGCAACACGATCCCGATCCTTGCAACAGTCCGCCTGGTAGGCAAAGACGGCAAACTGACTGTAACCGGCACCGATCTGGACATCGAAATCGCCGGCTCAATCCCCGCGGACGGCGAACTTGCAACCTGCGTCGATGCCAAGCTGTTCGCGGCGGCTATCGGCAAGATCGCGGGCACAGAAGTCGAACTTGCTATCGAAGACAACGTGCTTGTCGTTAAGTCGGGGCGAAGCCGCTACAAGTTGGCTACGCTCCCGGTCTGCGACTTCCCTACGATGAACTACGGCGACTTTGCCGTTGAGTTTGAGGCTGACATGGCGTCGATGTTTGCGCCTGTCGCCTACGCCATGTCGGACGAAGCCACGCGCTATTATCTCTGCGGAGCGTACTTGGAGCCGAAAGCCGTCACCGCGACGAATGGGCACAAGCTGTCCACCGTGGCGCACGAGTTGCCAGACTTCGCCCCGGTGATCGTTCCGTCAGCGACGGTCGCGCTCGCGCCGAAGGGTAGCGCCAAGGTGCGACTGTCCGGCACCAAGATCCAGTTTGTCACTGATGATTTCACCCTGACGTCAAAACTGATCGACGGAACGTACCCCGACTATGAACGGGTAATCCCGCGCAACCTGGCAAACATCGTCGTCGTTGACAGTGCCGCGCTCAAGTCGGCAGCCGACCGTGTGGCTATCGTGGCGACGGATAGGACGCCCTCTGTCCGTCTGGACCTTACCAGCGAGGAGGTTACGGTATCTTCACGCGGCGATAGTGAAGCCACCGACGTCGTGCCGTGCGTCTATGACGGTCCCGCGCAGGCTGTTGGCTTCAACGCGCATTACCTGGTCGAAGTGCTCGGGAGCCTGCCGGCTGGCCCTGTGAAAATGGCGGTGGGCGATTGCATGGGGCCGGTTGTGTTCACCAGCGATGCGGCCCCGCAGCAGCGCGTCGTGTGTATGCCGCAGAGGGTGGTGTGATGTTCATTTTTGAAGACGAATTCGGCTTTGACGAGGAATTGCGCGGCAAGACTGCCGCCGTGAATGCAATCAACGCAATTCGGCGTGGTGACGCGACGGATGCAATCACGATTCTTGAGCGCGAATTTCTACCGCAGTGGGAAGACATTGCCGATTGCGAGACGGCTTACAGGGAGGCGATGGGGCGATGAAGATCATCGGGAAGGATAATTTCGATCGGGAATCCGTTGCCGATATTCTCGTTTGTGAAAACGTAGCGAACGAATATCTCGGCGAACTTATGGTGGACGCTCTTAACGCTGCCTCCGGTGAGGGCGGTGCGCGTTTCTATAGCCTCCGTCCCGACGACTACAAGCTTTGGCGTGGCATGGAGGAGGTTGTTTAGTTGGCACGAATCCCCCCACCCCGCACCAGCACGGTAGCCGCGATCTATCGCGCATACGAGTCCGCCAACACACCCCGCGACGGCAAGACGATCCCGGTCGGCCAACTTGCCGAACCTTGCGCAAGAAAGCTTTGGTACGACTTCCGGTGGGCCAGTCCGCACGAAGAGCACAGTGGCCGGATACTGCGCCTGTTCGAGACCGGCAACCTGGAGGAAGAGCGCTGGATCGACAACCTGAGAATGATCGGTTGCGAAGTCGTCGATCGGCAGGAAGATGGCAGACAAATCCGTGTTGACCTGTGCGGCGGCCACGTAGGCGGTTATCTCGACTCGGAAATCCTCGGCCTGCCGGAAGCGCCAAAGACCTGGCACGTCGGGGAAATGAAAAGCCACAATGCCAAAAGCTTTGCGGCGCTCAAGAAGGACGGCGTTCAGAAGGCCAAGCCGCTGCATTACGGTCAGATGCAGGTTTACTGCCATGCTCGTGGGCGCGATAGGGCAATCTACCTTGCCGTTTGCAAGGATACGGACGAGCTTTACGCCGAGCGTATCCACTACGACGCAGAATACTGCCTGCGCCTGCTAGCGAAGGCCGAGCGCATACGGGATGCCAGCGAGCCACCGCCGGGCGTCGACAACTATACGTGCCAGTGGTGCAAGCATCGGGCGATTTGCAAGGAGGATGCGTGGCCGCGATCGAACTGCCGGACGTGCCTGTATAGCAGCCCGGAAGAAGGCGGCACATGGGCGTGCAGCCGGTTTAACAAACCGTTGTCGCTAGAGGAACAGGCTGCCGGATGCCCCGCGCATTTGACGCTCCCCGGCTTAGTTCCTGGCGAACAGATCGATGCAGACGAGGAGGCCGAAACCGTAACCTACCGCCTGCGCAACGGCCAGATATGGCGCGACGGCGCTGCGAATGAGAATGACAAGGAGGCGCCTGATGCAGCCTAACCCCGCCACCGACCGGCCTGCCGCCTTCGACGCAGCCGTACTGGCCTACCGCCCAGCCTTACGAGCCTACATCAACAAGCGCGTGCCTGCCGGCAAGCGGGAGGACGCCCTGCAGGACGTGCTTGAATACATCTTCGCGCACTGGCGCAACTTTCGAATTTCCAACGGCGCCAACCCATACGGCCAAGGCTCTGGCTTCTACATATGGCTGATGTGGCAGGCGCGCGGCTGCCTCAAGAACGCCGCAGAGCGCAAGCGCCCGACGCTTGTGCTGGTCGACAATTACAAGCGCTATCACGGGCAAGTCGCTCCGCGGCAGGAAGACATCGTTACTGCCGGCCAGGTCGGAGAGCGGCTTTCCGATCGCAGGGGCAGCGTTGTGTTGCGGCGCGCCATGGGCTTCGGGCTTGCGGAGATCGGCACGGACATGGGCATCAGCAAGGAGCGCGTGCGGCAGTTGGAAATGGCGGGTAGAGAGAAGCTGATGCGGCAACGGAAGAGGTTGGTGGCGTGACTGTAATGTGCCCCATTTGCAAACAACCAGCCTTGCGCACCGTCACCAAGTGGGGTGACCGTAACGATTGCTGTGGCTTGTGGTCATGGGGCGACAAGCAACTAGTGGATGCTGAAACGCATGAGGCTCGCAAGGCTGCACACGATGCCTTTGATCCGCTTTGGCAGAGCGGGAGAATTAGCCGCAGCGAAGCGTACCGCGAGCTAAGGCGCGCACTGCAGATAAGCGAAAAGTCCTGCCACATGGCGCGCATGAAAAAAGAGTTGGCGCTTCAAGTGCCGAGTGCGGTTGAGAGGATAAAGGCAAGGTTGAATGCTTGAACTGCGACCATACCAGCGAGAGGCGGTTGACGCGCTTTATGCGTACTGGCGCGAAAAGCCCGGCTCGCCGCTTATCGTCTTGCCGACCGGTGCCGGCAAGTCCCTCGTACTTGCCACTATCTGCAAGGAGCTGATCCGCGATTACCCGACCTTGCGCATTCTGATTTGCACCCATGTCCGCGAATTGATCCTGTCCAACTTCCGCGAGCTGCTGAACATCTGGCCGTTCGCCCCGGCAGGTATATTCAGCGCTGGCGTGGGCAGGCGGGACGCGCATTCGCAGATCATCTTTGGCGGCGTCCAGACGATAGCCCGCCAAACCGCCGCAATCGGCCACGTAGACCTTGTTATGGTCGACGAGGCACATCTTATGCCCCGCAAGTCAGAAACGCAGTACGGGCAGCTTCTGGCCGGTTTACGGGGTATCAATCCAGACCTCAAGCTGGTTGGCTTGACGGCGACACCATATCGGCTTGGCGAGGGCAGCCTTCACGAAGGTGAAGGCGCGCTGTTCGATGACATTTGCTTCGAACAGCCCATCACCGCCATGATCGATGGTGGATACCTGGTGCGGCCGATCTCGAAGGGGATGGCCACCACCTACGACGTATCTGGCGTCGGCAAGCTTGGTGGCGACTACAAGCAAAACGCATTGCAGGCCGCCGTCGACAAGGACGACCTGACGCGGGCCGTGGTGGATGAGATTGTCGCGTACGGTGCAGGACGGCACGGCCCAGAGCGAAAAGCCTGGCTGTGCTTTTGCAGCGGTGTCGAGCACGCCCACCACATGCGCGACGAAATCCGCAGCCGCGGCTATTCCTGCGAAGCGATCGACGGAACGACGCCGAAGGGCGAGCGCGACAAGATATTGGAGGACTTCAAGGCTGGCCGGCTGCGCGCACTGACAAACAATTCGGTTCTGACCACCGGGACCAATCTGCCAATCATTGACTTGGTGGCGTTCTGCCGCCCAACTCAATCGGCCGGACTCTATGTCCAGATGGCGGGGCGCGGCCTGCGGCTTTACCCTGGCAAGGAGAATTGCCTGTTTCTGGACTTCGCGGGCATTGTGCGGAAGCACGGGCCGATCGATGCAGTCGTGCCGCCCACTGCACGTAGCGGCACAGGCGAGGCGCCGGTGAAAATCTGCCCGCAGGAGTCGGGCGGCTGCGGCTCCCTAGTACACGCATCGTGCCGCCAATGCCCCGACTGCGGCTACGAGTTTCCGGTTGACGACACGCCGAAGATTCACGCGCACGCGGAAGACGTGCCGATGCTGTCAACTGCTGAGGCGACGTGGCGCCCCGTCAAAAAACGGGCGTTCAGGTTCAAGGAAAGCGCGAGCGGTGGGCCGCCCTGCGTTGAGGTTGTCTACACCTGCGGCCTAACACCGATAAAGGGGTACGTCTGCCCACAGCACCTAGAGCACCAAGATCCAAAGAAGGGCCGGTACGCCAAAATGTTCGCAGACAAATACTGGCGACGACATGGGGGCAAAACTCCCTTTCCTAAATCCGTCCTGGAATTCCTTGAGCGTCAGAATGAGTTACTGCGAACCGAAGCAATCGAGGTCAAGCCGAACAAGAAGTTCAGGAGTAGCCCGTGGAAGGTCGAGGATTACCGCCCCGCACCAGCCAACGACAACGAACAGGGACACGAGCAGGGGCATGAACAGGAGGTAATGGCAGCATGACACCCCGAACCGCACTAGCAACCGAATACGGGCCGATACAGGCTGACGACATACTGCGCATGCTTAAGCTCGCCGGCTACATCGTGGTTGTCAAGGACGCGATCCGGTTGGCGCAGGTGGCGGCGTACTACGAAGCACTGGAGGACGCACGCATGGGGCTGGTGCGCGCAGATAACGGCAACGAGCGTGACCAACCGCAGCAGCGCGCCGCCTAGTTATTGCCGCGCAAGCACAACCGGGCGGTATGTCCAGCATAACACGCATAAAGCCGGTTAACGTACAGGCAAATGCACAAATGAAACGTTGGCGCGGCATATGCACCGGGTATGACACGGGAAGGTGACAATGATTAAGCTAATGCAGGGCGATTGCCTCGAACTGATGCCAACGCTTGAGGCAGGCAGCGTCGATATGGTGCTTTGTGACTTGCCGTACGGTACGACGCAGAACAAGTGGGACTCGGTGTTGCCACTTGACACGTTGTGGCGAGAATACCGCCGAGTATGTCGCGGCGCAGTTGTTTTGACTTCAGCTCAGCCGTTTACAAGTTTGCTTGTCACGTCATCTTTAAGAGACTTTTGGCACTCCTGGACGTGGATTAAGCCACGGCCAACAGGTTTCCAAAACGCGAAGAAGCAGCCTTTGCGCGCAACCGAGGATGTGCTGGTGTTTATGCGCGGTACGTACAACCCACAAGGGTTGGTGCGTATCGACAAGCAATGCAGGAATTCCAAGTCGGCGGGTGGCGGGAACGTCCGGGATGATATTGCCGCAAGTTCGGGCAGGGGCAAGCTACGCACAGCTGGTGCGACTTACGTGCAGGAATTCACAGGATACCCTCGCAATATTCTTGAGTTCGGCCTCGATGAAAAAGCCAAATTCCACCCCACCCAAAAGCCCGTCGCCCTTATGGAATACCTTATTCGCACCTACACCGATGAGGGCGACACGGTTTTAGATAACACAATGGGCAGCGGGACGACCGGCGTAGCTTGCCGCAACACTGGCCGCAACTTCATCGGCATCGAGCGCGACGCGGATTACTTTGCCATCGCCGAACAGCGAATTGCGGGAGCCGCTATTGCGCCAGCAATAGCCGTTCCGCAACCCGCCAACGACAACCAACCTAACCTATTCAGTGAGGCAGCATAATGTCCGCCAATATCAATAACCAGTATCTCCAAGCCGACGTCGCAAACGTTTTGAGCGACATCGACAACCTGCTAACCGCCTACCCAGAGCTTGCGGACGACGACGACCTCCGCCGCGATATGTTGGAGGGCTCAACCGCGGCCTACGACGTCCTAAGCCGCCTAGTTAACCTGGAGCGCGACGCCGACAGCCTTAGCAAGGCAATCGCAGCGCGCATCACCGACTTGCAAGCCCGCCGCCAAAGAGCCGAGCGCCAAAAGGAAGCAATGCGGATCTTGATGTTGCGCATTCTACAGGCCATCGGCGAACGCAAGGCAACACTGGTGGAGGCGACCGTTAGTGTACGCGCAACACCGGCTGGCGTCGAGATCGTTGACGAGTCGGCACTTCCGCCTGACTGCGTGCGCACCGTTACAAGCCCAGACAAGACGCGCATCAAAGAACTGCTGGCCGCCAACCAGAACGTGCCCGGCGCACGGATGGGCGAGGCTGGCGTTACGGTTAGTGTGAAGGTGGCGTGATGGAACTACCGCAAGGGCCGTTTGGCTGCATACTGTCTGATCCGCCGTGGTCTTTCAAAACGTGGTCAGGCAAGCGCGGAACTCCACACCGAACAGCCAATGACCATTACGTGACTTCAGAAACCGGCGCACTTTGCGACATTCCAGTTGCCGACGTTGCAGCAAAGGACTGTGCGCTGTTCATGTGGGTTGTTGATAGCCATATCGCAGACGCCATCGAACTTGGCCGCGCGTGGGGCTTCGACATCAAGACGCGCGCGTTCACATGGCGCAAACTTACCGCCCGCGGCCTGGCTAGAATTGGCATGGGTTACTGGACGCGCAAACAAACCGAAATGTGCCTCTTGTTCACAAGAGGCAAACCCAGGCGAAAAGATAAGGGCGTCCGCGAAATCATAGATGCTCCACGTCGCGAACACAGCCGCAAGCCCGACGAGCAATATGAGCGGATCGAGCGCCTGGTTGACGGGCCGTACTTGGAACTGTTCGCGAGGCAGGCTTGGCCCGGCTGGACGGCTTGGGGCAATCAAGTCGGGAAGTTTGAGGTGTCTGGGGCCACCGCCACACAAGCGCAGCCATGCGCGGCCAACGACAACCTACCTCTTTTCAGGAGCGCAGCCTAATGGCAAAACTCACAAAGGCACAAGCCAAGGTCCACGCGCAAGCGGAGGCCATCCTGACAAAAGACACACTGTCCGAAGACGACAAGGAGTTCGTCTATCGCAACTGGAATGAGGGAGCCAACCACGTCAATGGGGCGGCCGGAGCATTCTTCACCCCGTTCGACATGGCTTTTGACTTCGCCATCGACGCTGGAGGCGGGCGCATCATCGATCTTTGCGCGGGCATTGGGATGCTGTCCTATGCCATCTGGCAGCGCGCGCGCTACGGCACCTATAAGCCCCGCATAACATGCGTCGAGCGCAACCCGGATTACATCGCGGTAGGTAGGCGCCTGCTGCCGGAAGCCGAATGGATACAAGCCGACGTGTTGGACGTGCTGGGTCTCGGGCTTGGCCATTTCGACAGCGCAATCAGCAATCCACCATTCGGCAACATCAAGCGAAGCAAGAACAGCCCGCGCTATAGTGGTAAGGATTTCGAATTCCACGTCATCGATATAGCCGCGCACCTTGCGGACTACGGGTGCTTTATCGTCCCGCAAATGTCGGCCGGGTTTAAGTACAGCGGACAGCGCAACTACTCACGCGACACGGAAGGCAAGGCCGTAAAATTTCAAGAACTGATCGGCGTCGAGTTCAATGCAGGCTGCGGCGTCGATACCGCTTACTATAAGGACGCATGGAAGGGCGTCTCGCCGCTTTGTGAGATCGTGTGTGTTGACTTTACCGAGTCGCGCCCCGTTGCCGCGCAAGCACAACCGGGCGCGTTGGCGGCGAATGACAACCAGCGGAGCCTGTTCGATGCAGCAGCCTAGTTTGCACCACACCTCCCGCGAACCCGAAGTCTGCCACGTATGTGGCAGGCGGGCAGGAGGCATCGCCACCGGCCCCAAGGGCGACAGGTGGCTGTGCGTCGAATGCTATCCGCTGCTGGAATACGTGCGCGACGTACGGCGGTGGGACGGCTACGAGCTTGCTGCCATAGCCGACGTCGACACAGCCACCGGCGAGTTTGCCGCCGTCCACGGCACGGACATTGCCGCGATGGATACAGAGACACGGCAGGCGCTGTGGCGGTGCGCGATCCGGGCGCACCAGGACGGGATTAGGCGGGCGCTGAAAGAGGCGCCGTTTTGACCAGCGCCGCCGCATCGATAAGCACATGTCGCCTTTGGCGGGAAACGACAATAAACAGGAGGCCAGCCTTGCAGCAGCCTAACGCAGAACCAAACCCCATGCTCAACCTGGCGCTTGCATATGCGGCGGCTGGTGACGCGCTAATATTCGACTGCAATTACAAGAAGGACGCATTCGGACGGATGTTCTGGTGTGACTATCTCGTCGGAGAAGAGGCGCGTCACATGGAGTTCTATGTCGACCACCTTAATGAGCGCCTGCAATTGCGAGGCCGATATGCTTTGGCCGCTCTTCTTGCCGCAATTGATGTGCCGTCAGCGGACGAAACGTGGGCGCTACTGGAAAAGAAATTCCATCCGGCATTGGTAGATGACATAGCCGCGATAACAGACATTCGTTCTAAACTGCCCAGTCGATACACGGTCAAATCCGACGATGAAAAGGACAGATACGTCTATGTGATCGAGTGCACCGATTCTGAATTGCCACTGTGCAAGATTGGAATTGCCAAGGATCCAGATGCGCGGCTTCGACAATTACTTACATCAAGCCCGCACTCGCTCAAAATACACGCTGACATCCAGTGTCAGAACGCCATGGCTATTGAAGCTGCGGCGCACGAACATTTCGCATCTAGGCGCAAGAACGGAGAATGGTTCGCCATCCATCCGTATCAAGCCATTGCGTTCATAGCATCCCGCACACAAGAGGCAGCCTGATGGCACAACTGAACTGGAAAGCACCGGCGCATTCGCCGGATTCACCGCTTGCCGTTGCCCGCGCCTATATCCACGCGGGCGTTGCCGTTTTCCCGTGCCGAGAACAAACGGTTGAGGACATCGACCCAGATACTGGAGAGTTCGTCACTTTCGTTGAAAAGCGCCCGTACACGTCGAACGGCTTGAACGGCGCGACCAAATCGCAGCGCATTATCGACATATGGTTTGGCGATCGTCACCCGACTGCGCTTATCGGAATCCCGACAGGCGAAAATCTTGGTGGATGGGTGCTCGACTTGGACCGGCACGGTGATCCAGACGGCAACGTACGCGACGGCCATGCATGGCTGGCCGAAATGGAGGCTCTACATGGCTCTCTGCTGGACACCGCCCGCGCGACAACCGCGAACGGTGGAACGCACATATTCTTCAAGCACGTCGACGGCGTGCGCAATCGCGCGGCCATAGCGCCGGGCGTCGATACTCGCGGAAGTGGCGGTTATATTGTGGCGCCGGGTAGCGTCATGGCGGATGGTCGCCGTTACGAATGGCTAGATCACGACGGCTTCGGGTTGCCTGATTTTGCTGACGCGCCGCAATGGCTGCTTGATCTTGTCGTGGCCAAGGAGCCGGCGCCCCAGCCAGCGCCCGCCGAACCGTATCGTCACCATCGCGGAGAAAACACGGTTTACGTGGAGCGGGCCGTCGAAGCCGAATGCAATAAGGCTGCGTCCGCACCTGTAGGTGAGCGCGGCCAGCAACTGTTCGCCAGCGCATGCGCATTAGGTGAGTTCGTGGCTGCGGGCGCGCTGTCTCGCGGCGATGCAGAAAACATGCTCATGGCCGCAGCTACGTCAAGCGGCGTGCTTGCTAAGGACGGCGAGCGATCGACGCGCAATCGCATCAAGCGCGGGCTGGACAAGACGCAGAATAGCCCGCGTCAGATACCGGAACCGTCATACAGCGACAATGACAACTGGGTGGCGCCGGAAGCCATGTCGCGGTTCATCGAAAACACGCGCGTCAAAAAGGAAGCGGCCAACAAACCCGCCAATATTGCTGACGAACCGGCGCAAGTGTCCGAAGAATCTACACAAACTTCGGACAGCGTACCAGCCACCAATGCGGCCACACAGGCGACACAACCAAAAAAGCGTGAACGCTTCGAAAAGACGTGGTTTGACGACATCGTAGAAACCGCAGCAAAGGAAACCATCGTCAAAGGAGTGCTTGGCGAGCGGGAGTTCACAACGCTTTCCGGCCTGCCGGGCACGGGGAAGTCGGTTATCGTGACGGACATGGCCTGCCACATAGCGGCTGGCATGGAGTGGCACGGCAGGAAGATCAAGCGTGGCTTGGTGGTGTATGTCGCCGCCGAGCGCAAGAAGCTGACAGAGCGCCGCATGATGGCCTTCCGCAAGTATCACAAGGTGCATGATGTGCCTTTGCTAGTGGTGGGTGGCAGGCTGGACTTCACGCGCAATCTCGATGACGCGAAGGCGCTAATTTCGCTGGTCAAGGAAGCGGAGATCGAAACAGGCCAGCCCTGCGTTCTGATTATCATCGACACGCTAACCCGCGTGTTCGGTGCAGGAGATCAGAACGCCAGCAAGGACATGGTGAAATTCGTCCAGTCCTGTGACGAGATGCTGGCAAGCACGCAGGCGCACGTTCTGGCCATCCACCACACGGCATGGTCCGGTGAGAGAGGAAAGGGCGCGATCGACCTAGACGGCGCAGTCGACGCATCATTCATGGTGAAAAAGGACCATGGCAAATACAAGCTGGTTTGCGATGGCACGAATGACGGCGAGGAGGGCGATATCCTGGCGTTCACGATGGAATCCGTCGAGATTGGCGTCGATGAGGACGGCGAGCCGACTACAGCGCCGGTGGTGGTGAAGTCGGTTGAAACCAAAATGAAGACGTCGGCGGAGGCGCAGAAGGGCAAGAACGCCCGCGGCCTTGAGATACTTGTCGAACTGCTCAATCGCGATGGCGTCGACCCGGAATCGCCCGGATACCCCGAAGGCGCAATGGTGGTGGAATTGGAGGCGTGGAAGAATGCAATCTATGAAGATGCAGGCGAAACAATGTCTATGCCGGCAAAAAACAAGCGGTGGCACCGCATCAAGAAAGAGTTGCAGGACGAGGGCGCCATCGACTTTAACGCGACGTGGGTATGGGCAATTCCCACGACCGAGACATAGCGACAACCGGGACAATGTCGCGGTTTGTCCCTGTCTCGGTTACTAAAAGATACCGCGACAAGACCGGTACAACAGCGATTGCTAATGTACCGGTGTTTGTCCCGGTTTTTAGCCCGGAGATCGGGACCGAGACAACCGCGACAGACCGCGACAAAACTGCCTTTGTCGCGATTGAAATATAGCAAAAACAATAACTTAGCAAAAACCGCGACAAAACGTATTTTCTTACTTTGTCCCGCGAGCATCCAATCGGGACACAATCCCCCACACTCCTATAAGGAGTGGGGGTTTGTCCCGGTGCTTGGCGAAGGAGTTTTGAAGATGAAAAAAATCAACACCGGCCGCACCAAATCTACCCCCACACCCACCCACGCCAACGACAACCGGCCTACCGCCACCACCCAGACGGTGCGCGTCGGCGGCAAGCGCGTTCGGCTCGTCACGCGCGACGGCAAGGTGACGGTCCAACAGGCGCCCATGCTCGAGGAGGACATGCAGGCGGCTATGTGCCAGGCGCTGCGCAAGATGCCGGACTACGGCACGCGGTTCCTGTTCGCTGGTGACATGAACGCCGAGCGCCGCGGCCACAAGGCGCGCACGAAGGCGCTCAAGACGGGCATGACTGCCGGCGAGCCCGACATGCGCATTTACGGCGAAGGCGGTAGGCTGCTGCTGATCGAGAACAAGGTTGGCCACTCTCCGCTCACGGCTAGCCAGAGCGTAAGGCACCCGGCACTAGCCGCTATCGGCCACCCCGTGACGGTGATCCGCGCCACCACGCCGGAGGACGCCGCGGCACAGGCTGTGGAGTTGGTAAGGGGGTGGCTAGATAAAAATAAATCGCAGAAAGCGGCATAGCGCTATTGCGTTACTAGCGCGGATGCGCTATATGTATCTCAACAACGAAGGAGATACGGAAATGCAAACGCCAGCCGCTTACGCCAAGGACGAAGTTACCAACGGGCGCTTTCCACACATGACTATACAGGCCGGCGAATGTGGCACATTTTGGCTGCATGATGCCGACTACCGCATGTTGGACGGCAAGGCATACACAAGCCGCGAAGCGGCCGAGAAGGCGCGCAGCAGGTTTGTGGAGAAGGCGGCGCGGTGGATCCAGTGACAAACGCTGAATTCCGCGCAATCAGGCTCCGGCTTGGGTTTACCCAAGCGGGGCTTGCGGCGTTCTTGGGGTACAGCCATTCCATGCGCGTCTCTGAGTTCGAGCGCGCGTTAAACCCGCGCCCCGTACCGGAACATCTTGCCCGCCTGATGCGCGCCTACGACGAAGGCTACAGGCCGGCCGATTGGCCGCTCTCGGCAGCATAGCCGCCCACCAACGCGCGTTTAGCTGTTGGCCGGTACAATCCATCATCCGTGGCGTTGCGCGCGTTGGCGGGCTTGTACGGGGCAAGCAACAACACTTCCCTTTTTCTCTCGAAAACCCTACATATAGCGCATAGTAGGAAGATCGGCGCTAGATGTGGTGCGCGCCATTACGATTAACGGGGACCATTGCCGACATGGCAACCTACAAAACCTTCGCCGACGCTCTGTCGGCGCCACAGCCGGCTAAGCCGGCGCCCACCGCGGCAAACGACAACCATCGCCAACCAAAGCGCAAGGAGTCTCGCTACCGCGGCACGCTGCCAGCGTTGCGCTGGCTGTATGACAATCATCCGGACGTGGCGCCAGCTATGGCGGACGCTGTGCAGGCATTGTCGGTTAGCAATTGGGATCCGGAGGCTGGCGACGATTACCTGGAGATACGTCCGACGGTCGGCGAGCTCGTGCGCGCTGCGACGGACGCGGATTGCGGAGAGTGGTGTGCGCCCAAGGTCGGGCACGATAAGGACGGCAACTCATATATCCGGCTTGGGGCGCTGCGGTTCGAGCGTGGCCAGCTCGTCGAGTACGGCAAGACGCGCAAGGGTCGCAAGCTTGAGCCTCGCGAAATGTCGAGGCCGCGCGACACGCAACCGGCTGCAACGCGCGATCCGTCCAAGTACCTGGCAGGCACGCCCGCACGCTCGCCTCTGCACGCTGAGCCGTACCAGCGACCATTTAGCGTTGAGCCGGCTCTACCTCCGATGTACGATCCGCAGCGGGACGTTGAGGCTAACCGCGCGTTACTGCGCTCGTTTGGTGTCGACGGCAGCGTGCCGTTTGACAGGCTGCCCGTGTTTGGCAACGGCGCACGGGCTACACGCTGCCCGCCAGCCATAGCCAAGGGCGCGGAGTTTCTGGGCGGTGTTGTCGGCCTTAGCGGAACGTCGTCGAGCGGTGCGGTCAACATGGGCGATTTGCCGCCGCGGCAAAAAGGCGAGGTGCTGCGCATCGTGGATGCGGTTGCGTCGGGCGCCACGCTCAAGGAGATCGGAGAGCGGATGGGCTACAACGGCGGCTACAAGTTCAGGGCCGCCGGTGAGGCAATCGTCGACGCTGCCAAGGTGCTGATTGCGGTAAATGATAATAATCGCAAAAAGTTTGCGGCATAAGGTACGATTGCGCCGTCCCGGAACGTATGTAGTGAGGGGATAGGTCTGCGGACGCTATCCCACGCTCGGCCACCTAGCGCCGGGCGAAACTTTTGGTGGCTGATAAGTTCGGCGAGTGATGCCGGCGCCACCGCTTTATACAAAGATGCCTGCCAGCCGGTGACGTGTCTGGCGATGGGGTACAGCCAGTAGATTGGCGGCCGAGGCCCGACATACCGCGCATGGGTTGCCATCTTTGTAGCTGAATTGCGAGGCGCGAAAGCGGCGACGTGCGCTGGCAGGCGGAAACCCACGCGGGAAACCCATAGCGCCGGGAAACACAGGCCCGGACCTCGCAATACTTGTTGCGCTACCTTCTGGCAGTTGCTCGCCGTTGTGTACGCCATTGGACGCTACCCGCTAATGCGGTGCCGGTGGCTATCGGCGCAACGGCGAAGGCATACGACGCGCTATCCGGCACAGGATCGCAACCTGTGCGTAGTCCGGCCTATGGCGTCCGGCGCGTCGTTACCAACTAACCGTGGGCACCGTCTCTGCTTCGGCATGCGGCCACGGGCCTTCGCCCTTCGGGGCGCATCGCGGCGGGTTGTAGTGTCAGATGCGGCGTCGGAGGACGTGCAGCAGTAACGCTCCCCGCCGCTACCAATCGCGGCGTGTAGTCGCTGCCGTCGCAAGGACCGGCTGTTAGCGTATAAGCCCGGATAGCCAAACGGTACACCGTATGGGTGCCGCCTTGCTACCATAACATGGACGCCACCACTAACATGTAGGTAGCGTAAACCTGCCGTAACGTGCGCTTGGCGCAGGACGGCGCGGCCATCTTATAACCACCCCGCCCAGCCAACAACGCCTTGCATAGGCGCCTAGTGGCTGGGCTACCAATCCACCGCCCGCTATGTCCGGCGGTCCTGCCCGTTGGTTGCTGGTGCAACTGGCGGGCAGCGTTATTGCAGGTGCATATGTCCAAGCCCGACCGGCGCAGCACTGAGGCTGCGGCCTACCGAAAGCTTTATAAGACTGCCCGGTGGGCGAGGCTACGAGAGGCTAAGCTATCGCAGGACCCGCTTTGCGAGTGGTGCCTGGAGCGCGAGATAGTCGAGCCGGCCACCGAGGTGCACCACGCCGATGGTGGCCATAAGGGCGACGCCGACAAGTTCTGGAACGGCCCATTCCTTTCGACGTGTAAAGCATGTCACGCTTCAAGAGGGCAGCGTGAGGACTTAGGTCAAACAGTGGTGACGTTCGGTGCGGACGGCTGGCCCCTGTAGGGGTGGGTCGAGAGTCTCCGACCTCGCCTCCCTAGGACCGGCGCTCCCCCAAAGCGCACAAAACCACAATTCAAAATATGACCCCAAATTTTAGGAGTTGAGCCATGGCGAGGTCGAGAACGCCTCGCGCCAAAGCGGCTGTGCAGGCATCTGACACCAAAAACCCACAACGCTTCAAAAATCGCATTGAGCCCAAGGTTGATGCGCCGATCGGCGCTCCTCCTGACTGGCTTGTCGATAACGATCTGTCGAAGGCGCGCACGGCATGGCTGACGTTCACCGCCGAAATCCCGTGGTTGAACGAAACGCATCGCAGTTTTCTTGAGATCGCTTCAAACATTCGCGGCCGGCTCATGACCGGCCAGGAGGTGGGCGTGCAGGCCCTGAACTTGCTTCGCCAGTGTTTGGGCCAGATGGGCGCGACGCCGGCCGACGCGACCAAGGTGACGTTGCCCAACGATGACGAAGAAGACGAAGACGACCTCGACGACTGAGGCGACTGGTAGCGCCTTGGCGCGCGTTAGCGCATACGCCCAGCGCGTTCTCGATGGCGATATCGTAGCCGGGCCGCATGTACGTAATGCTTGCCGACGCCACTTCGACGACTTGGAGAGGGGCGCATCGCGCGGAATCCGGTGGGACGATGCCGCCGCGCGGCGCGTGTTCAATTTCTTCGAGCGGAAGCTTCGGCTATCTGAGGGGCAATTCGACAACCAACCATTTATCCTGCAACCGATGCAGGAGTTCATTCTGGGCTCTATTTTCGGTTGGAAGCGTGCAGACGGAACGCGGCGTTTTCGGCGCGCATACATCGAGGCAGGTAAGGGTTGCGGGAAAAGCCCGTTAGTCGGCGGGATCGGCCTGTATGGCCTGGTTTATGACAACGAGCCGGGCGCACAGATTTATGCGGCTGCCGCAACGAAAGACCAGGCTTCGATCCTGTTCCGTGACGCCGTGAAGATGATGCGGCAATCGCCGGACTTGTCGAAAAAGGTCAAGCCGAGTGGCGGCTTCGAGCGCGAGTATAATCTGGCACACCTGAAATCGGCGTCGTTCTTTCGTCCTATGTCGAAGGAGGCGGGCAAGACAGGTTCAGGCTTGCGACCGCACTTCGCGCTTTGCGACGAGGTGCATGAGCACCCCGGCCCGGAAATCATGCGCATGCTGGAGGCCGGCTTTAAGTTTCGCCGCCAACCGCTGCTTATGATGATTACGAATAGCGGAAGCGACAGGCTTTCGGTTTGCTGGCGCGAGCACGAAATGGCGTGCAACGTGGCGGCTGGCACACAAACGCCTGACGAGGTTTACGAGTATGTCGGCGAGACGTGGCCGGGTAGCGATGAGCTGTTCTCGTATGTGTGCGCGCTCGATAAGGACGATGACCCGTTTGAGGACGACTCCTGCTGGATAAAGACGAACCCGCTTATGGGCGTCACGGTCAGCAAGGAGTACGTCGCGTCCCAGGTTGCGTTCGCGAAGAACTTCCCGTCCGACGCGCCTGGTATCTTGCGTCTGTATTTTTGCGTCTGGACCGACGCGCATTCTTCGTGGATGCCGCGCAAGACAGTCGAATCCGTAATGGCGGACTTTGACTTGCCTGCGGATGGAAGTCCTGTGTTCCTTGGCATCGACCTGTCGCGTCACCAGGACTTGACCTGCGTTGCGTACGTGACGCCAACGGGCCATCGCGAGATGGAGCGCCCGGACGGTTCCAAGTTTCTGGCGCCGACATTTGATGCCTGGGTGGAAAGCTTTACGCCGGCGGACACGCTTAAGGAGCGCGCCGAGCGCGATAAGGCCCCGTACGTCCAGTGGGTGAAAGACGGGTACATACAGGCGATTCCCGGTGAGCGCATCCGGTACGATTACGTAGCCTATAGCGTTGCGCAGTCTGACAAGCGGTTCGACATCAAGGCGGTCGCCTATGACCAGTACGCCTACAAAGAGTTCATGGAGGCGTGCGGGGCGCTTGGTCTCGAGCTTGTACACCGCGACCATCCGCAGGGCGGGTTGCGGCGTAACAAGCCTGACGAGGCGCTTGTAGAGCAGGCCAAAGCTGAAGGATTGCCAGAGCCGGGCGGCTTATGGATGCCGGGGAGCATCCGCGAAGTCGAGATGCTTATCATCGATAAGCGAATACGCTTGCGGTCCAATCCGGTGCTTATGACTGCTTTGATGGCGGCGACGTTCAGCAAGCCTGACGCCCTGGGAAACAAATATCTGGTCAAGGAAACGTCGCACAGGCGCATCGATCCGGCCGTGGCGCTTTGCATGGCCGTGGGCGCGGCAATCGACGGGGCGGCGGCTCCCGTTTCTAAGGCCTCCCCCTGGGACGATCCTGACTTTTCACTCTCTCAATTAGGGGCCTTCTGATGTGGCCATTTGCCCGCCCGAAGGCGGATAGCGGCCACGCGGCCGGTGAAAAACGCGCAGAAACGACGGATTACCAGACGATTCCGGTTTCGGATGAGAACTTTCTGGCGTTTTTCGGCGTTAACGGCGTCAAGCTGCCTCACGTCACGATCGACACGGCGCTTACGGTGCCTGCGGTTATGGCGGCGGTGGCGTTTCTGTCCCGCACCATGGCTGCGCTGCCGCTGCATGTCTATCGTGACAGCGATAAGGGTGCCGAGCGCGTGAAGGGCAAGCTGGCGACAGTGATCCACGACGCGCCGAACGACGGTATGGATTCGTTCAAGTTCAGGCAGTGGTTCTGGCAGCAGGTGTTTACCGGCGGCCGAGGGCTGGCGTGGATTGAGCGGACGCCGCAGGGCATTGATGCGCTGTGGCCGATGGACCCAGCCAAAACGTCGATACAGCGCGTCGGCGGCAGGGTCGAATACGTCTACGACGGGAAGAAATACCCGGCCGCTGATGTAATCGACGTTCCCTACATGCTGAAGGCTGATGGCCTGAAGCATTATGGGCCAATAGTGATGGCGTCGAAGGCCATCCAGCTCGCCCTTGCGATGAACGACTACGGCAGCAACTTTTTTGCTGGCGGCGGTGTTCCTCCCCTGGCATTAGTTGGGCCGCTGCCTCAGGGCGATGCGGCGCTGAAGCGCGCTACAGCTGAAATCTATCGAGCCGTAGACGCGGCTCGCAAGGAAGACAAGCCCATAGTCCCGATCCCCGCAGGGCATGAGTTGAAGCCAGTCGGCTTTGATCCAGCCAAGGGGCAGATGGTTGAGGCGAGGCGTTACCAGGTTGAGGAAATCGCGCGCGCGTTTCAGTTGCCGCCGGTGTTCTTGCAAGACCTGTCCCGTGCGACGTTCAGCAACGCAGAGCAGCAGGATCTACATCTCGTCAAGCACCTGATCGGCCAGTGGGCGAAGGCGCTTGAGGGGGAAATGAACCTGAAACTGTTCGGGCGTGGACGCGGCACGCGCTACGTCGAACACAATCTCGACGGGTTGATGCGTGGCGACTTCAAGAGCCGTATTGACGGTATCGCCCGCGCTATTCAGACTGCACAGATGACGCCCAACGAGGCTCGTGCGCTGGAGAACAGACCGCGGCACGATAACCCGGATGCCGATGAATTGCTGGTGCAGGGCGCCACTGTAGCGCTCGGCAAGCAACCCGAGCCGAACACGGGCGTACCGGAGGCCGGCAACGACAACAATGATGAAAACGACGAGGCGAAAGCCGCATGACTGATATGGAAAAACGCGGCGGCGGCCTTGGCGTAGAAACGCGCGCCGAGGGCGATAAGCGGACGCTGGTGGGCTATGCCGCTGTGTTCAATAGCGACACGACGATCGGCGATTACTTCATTGAGCGCATTGCGCCCACCGCTTTTGACAAGGCGGTCAAAGGTGACGTTCGCGCGCTGATCGACCACGACACGGGGCGCGTTATCGGACGCACCGCGTCTGGCACGCTCAGGCTGGCCGTGGATGGCCGCGGCCTACAGGTTGAGATTGATGTGCCAGACACGGCCGATGGTCGCGATCTGTGGACGTTGGTCGAGCGGAAAGACATTTCGGGAATGTCCTTCGGCTTTCGCGTCACGCACGACGAGTGGGACGAAACCGGCGACTTGCCGCATCGTACCATCCACGAGGTCGAGTTGTACGAGGTAAGCGCCGTGGCATTTCCGGCCTACGACGACACTTCGCTTGGCGTTCGCTCGTTGGAAGCCGCGCGCGCGGAGGCGGATAAATCACGCGACGAAGCGAAGCGCAAGAAAGAGAATGACTTGGCAGCCAAGCGCCGCATTGCCGAGCGCAAGGCCATGACCGAGCAAAAGATTCGGGGAATCCGGCAGGACGCCACCCCGTAGCCACCCGGCTCAGCCGGAGGGCGGCCCTGCCGCCATTTGATCCCCAATGCCGTTTCGACCGCAATTGCGGCGCGCGGCCATTTCCCATGAGGTATACACATGAGCTTGAAAGAGCTTAACGACAAGCGCCAGTCGCTTGTGGCGCAGGCGCGTGAGGCGCTTGGCGAAATCACCAAGAACACCGACGAAGCGCGTTCCGCCGAACTGGAAAAGCGCCATGACGACATCATGGCCGAGTTCGACAAGGTTGAAAAACTGATCGAACGCGAACAGCGCATTGCGGACGCCGAGGCTCGTATCGCGGCCGCGGCTGAGGAGGAGCGCAAGAAGCAGCGCCCGACCGGTAGCGACACGCGCCAGGAAGGACAGGCTGCCGGCGAAAAGCCGGAGTACCGCGAGGTATTCTACAAGTACCTGTCCCGCGGCGCGTCGCTTGACGAGCTTACCGGAGAGGAACGCGAAGTGCTTCGCGAAGGTGTGCGCCTTGACGCCGAAAAGCGTGTGCAGGTTTCGACGCAGGGCACGTCGACCACGGCCGGCGGCTACACGGTTCCGGTTGAGCTTTCCAACCAGATCATCAAGTCGATGAAGGCCTGGGGTCCGATGTATGACGAGGACGTTTGCACCGTCATCTCGACGTCGACCGGCGTAACCATCAAGATCCCGACCGTTGACGATACGGCCGTTACCGCCGTCCAGCACACTGAAGGCACGGCGATGACGGACGATGGCGGCAAGGACGTCACCTTCGGTCAGAAGTCGCTTGAGTCGTATGGCTACGACACCGAGTGGGTGAAGTTCTCGCTGGAACTGGCGCGCGATTCCATCTTCAACATGGAGAGCCTGCTTGGTTCGCTGCTTGGCGAGCGACTTGGGCGCATTGCTAACCTTCAGCTTACCACTGGTGACGGCACTGGCGATCCGAACGGCATCGTTACGGCCTCAACCAAGGGCAAGGACGCGGCTGCTGCGGCTGCCGTCACCTATGACGAGATCATCGACTTGGTGCACTCGGTTGACCCGGCCTATCGCCAGTCCCCGAAGGTTCGGTTCATGTTCAATGATCTGACGCTGGCCGCTCTGCGCAAGCTGAAGGACGGAAACGGCTCGTACATCTGGACGCATGGCGATGTGCAGAACGGCGTTCCTTCCTCGATCCTTGGCTATCGCTACAGCGTCAACCAGGCGATGGACGCTATCGCCTCGGGTAAGAAGTCGATCCTGTTTGGCGACTTCGGCAAGTACTTCGTCCGCAAGGTCGGCTCCCCGATGATTGGCGTGAAGCGCGAATCCTACTGGCCTGACCTTGGTATTGCCGGCCTGATTTATCTGGACGGCGAACTCGGCGACACCGCCGCTGTCAAGCACCTGCTGCAGCCGTGATTTTCCTAGGGCGGGCTTCGGCCCGCCCGCCTTCGCCATAGGAGACGAACATGGCCGATCAGAACACCAAGGTCTACCGAAAGCCTGGCGGCGACGAAATGGTTGTCGCTTCGGGTGGCAAGATTACCATCCAGGCAGGCGGCGTTATCATCTTGCCGACAACCGATCCGCATGTCGCGGGCGCGCTGTGGAATAGTGCCGGCACCATTACGGTGAGCGCTGGCTAATGCTGGTTAAGATGTTGGTCGGGCTATCCGGCCCGGCCTACACGCTTGGGCCGGGTGAAGAGTTTGACTTCCCGCAGGCCGAGGCTGCGCGCCTTGTCGATGCGGGGTATGCGGTGCCGGCCGCCGAGCGCAAAATTGAGCGCGCCGTTGTAGCGCCGGTATTGGAGAAGCGCGGCAAGCGGGGCGGCAAGAATGTGGCAGACACCGACAGAGACCGTAGCGCCGGCTGATGAGCCGGTTACGCTTGATGAGACTAAGCATCAGTGCCGTATCGATTTTGATGACGACAACGACTACTTCAGCCACCTGATTGCGGCCGCCCGCGACCACGTTGAACACTACTGCGCGGCGAAGTTCGCTGCTGTGACGGTGCAGGCGGAGGCAACTGCGTGGGCCGATATGACCGAGTTGCCGGTTGTAGGCGCGAATTCAGTCTCGGCGATTTCCTACGTCGACACGGCCGGCGAAACGCAAACGCTCGGCGATGACGTTTATGAGTTGCAAGGAGACTCGGTAGTGTTGCGTGCCGGGCAGGCGTGGCCAGATATTCAGGCCGGATCAGTTATCACGGTGGCTTACAAACTTTCCGCGCTGGCCTGCCCGTCTTCCGTAAAACACGCGATGCTTCTTTGGCTCGACGATGCCTATGAAAACAGAAGCGTCGGAGCGCAAGAAAGCTGGACGACGCTCGACGCGCTGCTTTGCAATCATAGGTATTACGCATGACCTGGCTCCGCTTCACCGCTGACCACGATCACCGCGCTCCTGCGTTCACGATCGCGTATAAAGCCGGCTGGGTCGGCAACGTACCGCACGACATTGCGGACGCTGCTGTCGCCGCCGGCAAGGCGGTGCGTATGCGCAAGGCGAGCAAGGATGCGGAGCCTGTAGCGGAACTGGTAGAGGAGGCGGACATGACCGAAGGCAATGGCGGCTAAACGCCCCGCAGCCGGCCAGTTACGGTCCAGGGTCACATTCCAGCGCCGCGGCGATGCGATCGACCCGTTCGACGGCTCCGTGATTCCTGGTGGCGGCGATTGGGTGGACCAATACACGTGCGCGGCGCGATTGCAGCCACTGTTTGGTTCCCGTTTATCTGTGGAGGACGTTGCCGCTGCCCGCCTGGCGGCGCGGCAACCATACAACCTGACCATTAGGAGTTGCGCTGCCGCAAGGGCGATCCGCACCGACTGGCGGGTTGTGGACGCGCGCACGGCTACGGACGCTAACGGGGCAAGCCCGCGGGTGTTCAACATAAAAACCGTCGTGGATCCTCTGGAGAACGGCGCATGGCTGGAAATGCTGTGCATTGAATCGGAGGCGTCTTGATGGCGCGCGGTGCAACCATTATCGGGCTGGCGCGACTGCAGAAAAAGCTTAGCAGGATGCCA
Organism: Aquamicrobium soli; assembly: GCF_042646345.1. Lineage (NCBI taxonomy): Bacteria > Pseudomonadati > Pseudomonadota > Alphaproteobacteria > Hyphomicrobiales > Phyllobacteriaceae > Aquamicrobium > Aquamicrobium soli. The sequence continues at coordinate 409,383 of NZ_JBHRTK010000012.1, forward strand.
ATCGTCGCCAAAGAAGCGATTAAAACTGCGATGGCCAGTCAGGCTGACGAGATTGTCAGCATGATGAAGTCGCTGGTGCCGGTTGACAAGGGGACGCTGCGCGACAGCATTGGCTGGACGTGGGGCAAGGCACCAAAGGGCAGTTCTGTCGTCGCTGTTGCGAAGGCCAGCCTTGGAGGCGATCTTACGATCACTATTTTTGCCGGTAGCCACGAGGCTTATTACGCCCGATGGCAGGAGTTCGGCACAAAGAACATGCAGGCGAATCCGTACTTCTACGTGTCATGGCGCGCCAATCGGAAGAAAGCGAAGTCCTCTATACGGCGCGCCCTCAATAAGGCCGCCAGGCAAGTAGCGGCTGGGGGCTGATTTATGGAGCCGTTGTTTGACATTGAGGGCAACATTCTAGCCCGCATCCGCAATGACGCATCGGTCAAGGCTCTGATTGGTACGAACAAGGTTTTTGATGCTGTTCAGTCATCCAATGTTGAGCCGTACATAAGCCTCGGCCCGACGAGTTACGACGAAGAGTATGCCGACTGCATCCGCGGCGGCGAGTTCATGGTTCAGATCGATTGCTGGTCCACGAAAACTACACGGGACGAAGTCCGCGCAATGGCCGGGGCTGTGCGCAAGGCGCTCCGGGCTGACATAACACTCACGAACAATGCCCTGGTGACGCTTGACCATTGGCGCACCGATTACCTCACGGATGGCACCACGCGCCATGCGTCGGTGCGCTTTACCGGCGTCGTCGAAGAGGCGTAGGCGCCCAACAAGAAAAGCCGCATGGCGGCTTTTGTAATCAACTACCGGCCGCACTAGCGGCCTTTTCTTTGAAAGGAAGGTCGCATGGCGGCTCCTGTTACTATTAAAGGCGGCAAGGTTTCCGTTAAATTGGGCGACGGCGCCTCGCCGGAAGTGTTCACTGCACCCTGCGGGTTCACCTCGCGATCCATCACGTTCACCAAGGCGCTTAACGATTTTCAGATTCCCGACTGCGCCGATCCAGATTCCGTAGATTGGCTTGGTCGCGATGCCACCTCGCTTTCCATGTCGGTTAGTGGCGAGGGCGTTATGGCGGCCGATGCCGTCGAGACGTGGATGGAGGCATGGGAGAGCGTTGACTCTGTGAGCGTCAAGATCGAGATCGTATTCCCCGCCAAGACACACACGTGGACCGGCAAAATGCATGTCGAGTCTCTGGAAGTCGGCGCCCCTAACGGACAGCGTGTGACGCTGAATGTTTCCATGCAGTCTGACGGTGAAATGACGCGAGTCAGTGCGTAATGAGCCGTGACGCCAAGATAGAACTGGCGTGGGCGGATGGTGATTACACCTTCCGCCTTGCGTGGGGGCAATTGGCCGAGTTGCAGGAGAAAACGGGGTGCGGCCCATACGTTGTCCTTCAGCGACTTATGGACGGAACTTGGTTTACAACCGACATTGCAAATGTCATCCGCCTCGGGTTGATCGGTGGCGGGGCTGAACCTTCGAGAGCGCTGTCTCTTGTTCGTGCCTACGTTGAAGATCGCCCGCCTGTCGAGAATGTTCCTATCGCACAAGCTGTGCTCTATGCGGCTTGCATGGGTGCGCCGGATGATAAGGTGGGGGAAGCGGTCGCGCCGGAGCCGGGGAGCAAATAGACGATCTTCCGAACGGGAAGATACGCTTCGGCGCGATTTATAGTTATGGACAGATACTCGGCTATTCCCCGCAGGAAGTGAACGACATGAGCGTGTGGCAGTTTACTGCTGCCGTCGAAGGGTTTGCCAAAAAGCAGGCCGGCACGAAGAACCAACTGTCAGATGCAGAAAAAGACGATATTTGGGAATGGATGAATGCCGGGGCCGAGATCGTGGCCCGCGAGCCCAAGCTGCCGTTTAACCCGGGCGGAGTGTGGCCGTGCGAGACGTTTGGCTAGAACCCCTTTGCCTTCATTTCAAACGTCATTTGGCCGATGAGATCGGCGCACTTCGCTTTATCTACTTGCGACTTTATCGTCCCATCGCGCAGCCCACGATCTACGCCTAGCACAATCTTATCTGGCGCGCCCACCGTGGCCATTTGCTCGGCTCGCAGGGCGGAGTCGCGAGCTGTTTTATATGTAATGCCGCCAGCTCCGTCGCACACGTAGGCCAACTTCATAAGTTCAACCCTGCTGTCCAAGCGCTCATCGGCGTGTGCGGCGGTTAGCGTGGCGAGTGACGCGGCAATGATTGCAACTGCTTTCATCTAGGAATACCGGCTTGGCTACTGATCTTGAAAAACTGGTAGTCCAGTTATCGGCTGACTTCAAGGCATTCGAGCGCGGCATGGCCCGCGCGCAGGGTGTCAGTAACCGCCAATTCAATGCGATTGAGCGCCGCGCTCGCCTATTAGACTCGCGGCTTGGCGCGATCGGAAAGAGCGCGGCGCGCAACCTAATCGCGCCGATTTCTGGCCTTGGCGCGGCGCTCGGTACGCGAGAAATTGCCAGGTACGCCGATACTTGGACTGAAGCCGGCAACAAAATTCGCGCCGCGGGGCAGATTGCGGGCGTCACGACGCGTTCACTGAACGGCATCAAAGACCTTGCGAATGAGACTCGCTCCGGTTTTGCCGAAACGGCCGACCTTTATGCGAAACTTATTCGTTCGGCGTCTGGTGTTGCGAAATCAGAGGAAGAGATTGCTACCGCCGTTAAGGTGGTGAATGAAGCGTTCAAGGCGGGCGGGGCGTCCACTAGTGAACAGGTCAACGGCATTATGCAGTTGTCCCAGGCGCTCGGTTCCGGCTTGCTTCAGGGTGACGAGCTTCGATCCATTCGCGAGAACGCGCCCATTTTAGCACAGGCGATCGCCAAGGAGTTTAGCACCACGGTCGCCGGGCTAAAAAAGCTTGGCGCAGAGGGGGAACTTGTTTCTTCGCGCATCCTAAAAGCAATATTGGGCGCTCAAAAAGAAGTGGGCGCCGCCTTCGCGCAAACCAACTCCACCATAGCGGACGCCATAACCCGTGTAAGAAATGAGTTCACCGCCTATATAGGCAATGCGAATGAAGCGACTGGTGCCAGCAAGCAGTTGGTCGAAGCGCTTCAGTTCCTGGCAGACAACTTCAAAGGTGTGGCGGACGTCGTTGTCCAGTTTGCGACCGTTGTCATTGCGGCCCTGACCGGACGTGCGCTCCTTGGCATGGTGGCCGGCTTGGGGAACGCGGTCGTCGCGCTCGGCGCGTTTCTCACGGCTTTACGTGCGGGGACGCTGGCGGCCACCGGTTTTACTGCTGCGCTCGGGCCTATCGGGCTTTTGGCTGGCGCGGCTGCGGCAGCGATCTTCCTCCTGTATCGCGCATCGGATAGCGCAGAAGGTTCGACCAAATCATTTGAGCGCGCCATGCGCTCCAATGAAGCCGCGATCACGAATGCGACCGATGCGACATATGCTCAGGTCGATGCGCTACGCAAACTGATTGCCACCCAACTGGAGGCGGCAAAAAGTTCGGCTGCCTTGGCGCAGGCAGATTTTGAAACCGCACTAGGTCGAAAGGATGCCTTTGCCGCTATCACGGGCGGCGGACGATTCGCCCCGTTCGATTACGCTTTGGACGAGGCTGACAAGCGCGTTACTGCGACTGGAGTTGCAGTAGACAAGCTTGAAGAGCAGCTTGGCCGCGTTGATAAAATACTGACGTCAAAGCCGTCCGGATACGGCCGCGGTGGGCCTGCGGTCGATAGCGACGGCAGTGGGAAAAGGAAGAGAGCCGACCCGTTTGAGAGCGCGATGCGACGCGTGTCAGACAGAACCGCGGAAATAGTTGCCGAGACGGAGGCGCAGCGGAAGATCAATCCGCTGGTCAACGATTATGGATACGCCCTGGAGAAGGCGCGTGTTCAGCAAGAGTTGATGAACGCCGCACAAAAGGCCGGCAAAGAGATTACGCCGGAACTGCGAAAGCAAATCGAGGCCGCCGCGGAGCAGTATGCTGTTGCAACCGCCGAAGCCGCAAAATTCGCAGAGCAGCAAGACAAAATCCGTCAGGCGGCAGAGGAAGCTCAACAGGCCGCTCGGGATTTCGCAGGTACATTGGTCGATGGCCTCTTGGAAGGCAAATCAGCGACGGAAGCACTCGCGGACGCACTGAAGCAGCTCGCGTCCCGCTTGATAAGCAGCGGCCTTGACCAGCTTTTCGGCATGGGGAGCGGCAATCTTAGTCCGTGGGGTGCCATCGGAAGTTTGTTGTTCGGTGGTGGTTCGTCAGGAGGTTCTTGGGCGTCGGCCAATGCAGGCTTCGCCTCGGGCACGGCCAATACCGGTGGACGGCGCGGCGAACCCATAGGTATCGTTCACGGCCAGGAAGCTGTCATCCCGCTTCCGACCGGTGGCAAGGTTCCGGTGCAGATTCAGGCACCGACCATGCCCGCCATTCAAGCCTCCGGCGCCGGCTCATCCGTCGTCGTCCACTTCAATCCCGTCATCGACAACCGCGGCGCAAGCGTCGAGGCGGTAACGCGAACGCAGCAGCAACTAGACAAGTTGAAGGCGCAGTTGCCGTCGATTGTGACGCAATCCGTGCGGCAGGCGAACAAGTCGAACGTGAAGTTTTAGCTAACGGATGACCCCGCTTGCCACTTTACGGAGCGCGGCTAGGGCTTCCTCCGGACTCGCGAACGACGCTACAGCGCTAGGCGCGATTGCGCCGCCCCTTACCGGGAATGACTTCGGAACGCCACTTGCCGGATTCGCAGTGAAGAACGATTCGGTCGCCTTCCTTGAATACATGATCTTTCATTTTTCCCTCCACCGGGACGGGAATACAACCACAGCCAAAGGAGAAAGCCAATGACCCTGTTGCGTGACAAGGTGTTTACCAAGGCCGATTATGAACAGTTGGATTGGTTTGTTGGCGTCAACCACGACGAGGACGGCAATCCGCTGGTTGTCGTCGACGGCAAGGTGATTGGGCGCGTCGACTGGATATTGAAACTCCTTGGCAGATACTGGCTGGAAAAGCAGCGTGCCGAAGCGGTTCCGGAGCCGGATTGGCTGATGCGGGTTCGCGAGGGCTAGGAAACGTCAAATTGTTTCTTGGCTGCTGTTACGGCGTCATCGAATGTTGATGCCTTATTCGCTCCCTTGCTAATGATCGCTCCGTCTTTCTTTGCCATGCAGAAATCCCACCCGGCATCTGTACGTCGGATGCGGATTCCCTGCCATTCTTCGACGCGCGTTTTCTCCGTCATCTTCCCCTCCCAATAAACCCGCCGCCAGCTTCGCGCCGGGCATCGGTGCTTGTCAATGTCCATTACCTACCCCGTCGACCTGCTTGCCGCATGGCCCGGCTGGTGCACTGATTTCAGCCTGCTGTGGCGGCAGGAGCAAAGCCGCCAGGCGAACGGCCGCACTATCGTGAAGGATCTTGGAAGCCCGCTTTGGCAGGCCACTTACCAGTCGCGCAGCCTTAGTCCGAATGAACTGGACGAATGGCGCGCGCGGCTGGACGCGATGGAGAACGGCCTGCAGACGTTCAAGGGGTACAGCCTGAGCCGATGCAGGCCCGTGAAGCATCCTGGCGCGGTAAGCCTGCCGGCTGGGGCGCTTTCGACCGTCAATGCCAACCGCAAGGCGGTGCGCGCTTCGGGACTCACCGGTATCACGCTATCGGTGGGCGACATGCTCCAGATCGGTACGAAAGACCTGCACCGTGTGATGGAAGCGGCTACCGGCGACCCGACCAATGAATTTGAAATCAGGCCGCATCTTTGGCCCGGCGTTGGCGAAGGTGCTGCGGTATCGATAAGCAGGCCGTCCTGCACGATGGCCGTAGTGCCGGGATCGGTAAGCAGCCAGGCGGACGCCGCGACGGGGCGTGGCACGGTTAGTTTTCAGGCCATCGAGGCGCGGTAGGCCACTGGCGCCACACAGCCGCCCGTATAGTGCAATCCAAGGTACACCATGAGAAACCTATCGGCTGCTAATCTGGCGGCTCTACAGGCGCGCCAATTGGTTGCGCGCGACTTCCTATGGCTGGTTGTGCGCCGTCGCGATACCGGCGCCTCGGTAACGGAAGGTCTCTGGTCCGATGTCGGCAATATCACGGCGCAGGTCGTCAACCCTGACACCGGTCTGGCTGACACGCGGGATTGGTACGGCTCCGGTACGCTGGTTTCGATCAGCGATATTCCGCTGGTTGCAAATCTGACCGTCCAGAACGTTGGCATCAAGCTTAGTCAGATAGACGATCGCATCGCGCAGCTCGTGCGAGAGTACGATGCCAAGCAGGGCCGCGTCGAGATTTACCGCGGGCTTTTCGATCCCACGACAAGGCAGATGGTAGCGCCGGCAGAATGCCGGTTTGTCGGCTTTATCGACATCATCGAGATCAATACGCCTTCGGAAAACGAGGAAGGCGGCGTCACGCTGTCCTGCGTATCGCATACGCAGGAAATGACGCGCTCTAACCCTGACACGCGGTCGGACGCGACGCAAAAGCTCCGTCTGGCCAACGACGGATTCTTTGCAGACTCGAGCACGGTGGCGGACTGGGAAGTCTTTTGGGGCAGCAAGAAGGGCAAGGTGCCGTCGCAGCCGAAGCGCAAGAAATTTCTCGGAATCTTCTGACATGGCCGGCAGCAATGACGTCCGCCGCGCCACTCCCGACGACCGCCTGGCCATCATTCGCCTGTTGAAGGAAAGCCACGAGGCAGCCCGCTTCACGTTTCCGTTCAGCGCTCCGCACGCCGACGCCTTGTTCCAGCGGCACATGGCGTCCGGCCTTGTGCTTGTCTGCGGCGATCCGGCTCGTGGCGTCCTGATGGCGCTGGCCTTCGACCATCCATTTGGCGCAGGCAAATGGGCCAAAGAATCCGTTTGGTATATCGCGCCGGATGCGCGCGGGCGCTCTGCCATCCAGATGCTCGACGCCTATGAGGCGTGGGCGCGTGAACAAGATTGCGTGACGGTCGGCATGGCCAGTCTGGCCACCAACGATGTGTCCCGCATCTACGAACGGCGCGGTTATGCGCCAGCCGAAACACACTTTCTCAAGGCGCTCGCCTAACCGCTAGAGCGCCGCCCGCCACAAGGAACATCATGGCTCTTTTTACCGCTATCGCTGGTGCGATCGGCGCTGTCGCCACGGCTGTGTCCGGCTTCATCGGGACTGCCCTTGCGGCAGGCGGCATAGGTGCCTTTGCGCTCAAGACCGCCGTGGGCATTGGCCTGAATCTGCTTGCGCAGGCGATCGCGGGCAAGCCGAAGGCCCCGACGTTCTCGATCAACGGCACGCTGCAATCCGGCGGCGACCTGCCGCGGTCGTTTATTCTTGGGCGCACCGCCACGGCGGGGTCGCTCGTTTGGGTCAATACTTGGGGCAAGGACGGCGACACGCCAAACGGCTACCTGACTCAGGTCATCGCTATTTCCGATTTGCCGGTTAAGTCGCTCGACGAATTGTGGGTCAACGGCGAGAAATGCACCATCGATTACGAGCGCCCGCATGCAGATGGGCGCGGCTACCCGGTCACTGAGTACAAGAAGGGCAGTAGCGACAGTCTGTGGGTGCGCTTCTACGACGGCGCGCAAACCGCTGCGGATAGCTTCCTCTCCGCCACCGCGTCGAATGCGCAACGCAGCTGGAGTGCGAACCGCGTTGGGCGCGGCGTTGCTTACGCCATCGTCACGGCGCGTGTGTCGAAGAAGATGTTTTCCAGCATCCCGAACTTCAAGTTCGTAGTGTCGGGCATCCCGCTTTACGACATCACCAAAGATAGCACGGCAGGCGGCAGTGGCACGCATCGGCTGAGTGATCCGTCCACGTGGGGCGGTGACGGTGACGATTTGCCGGCGGTGCAAGCTTACAATCTTCTGCATGGTCTGACTTTCAACGGCCAGTGGTTCTACGGCCTGCAAAATATCGCGGCGGCACGGCTGCCCGCTGATAATTGGATTGCGGCGATCAACAAGTGCCGCGCGCCCATCGCTGGCGCGTCGGGCAATGAGCCGACCTATCGCTCGGCCGGCGAAATCCAGATCGATGCTCCTCTGGCGTCCGCGCTTGAGGCCATCAATACCGCCTGCCAAGGGCGCATTGCGGAAGTTGGCGGCGTCTACACGATGTTTGTTGGCGCTCCGGACGCGCCAGTAGCAAGCTTTACTGACGACGACATTCTGTCGACCGAAGAGCAGTCTTTCACGCCGTTCTTTGGGCTGGCCGATACGATCAACGGCATTTCGGCAAACTACCCGTCGCCGGAAGATGGATGGGCGGCAAAGACCGCCCCGCCTCTTTATCGCACGGACCTTGAGGCGCTGCACGGCAATCGCCGTCTGATGGCGGATGTGCCGCTGGATTTCGTTCCCTACGCCGAGCAGGTGCAGCGGCTCATGAAGTCTGCGCTGGAGGAAGGCCAAAGGGCGCGTAGGCACACGTTGGTCCTGCCACCTCAGTTCTGGTCCTATGCCGTGCCGGGCGCAATCCTGGCGTGGACTTCAGCTCGCAATGGGTATGACGCCAAGCTGTTCCGCGTCGACGGCGTATCGGACAAGGCCAACCTCGATGTCATGATTGACATCACGGAGGTGGATCCTTCCGACTTCGATTGGGACACGAACACGGATTTTGAGGTGCCGGTTGACGGCACCGTTGGGCCGATGCGTCCTGCGCCGCAGCCGATCGTCGACTGGTTTGCTGAAAAGTGGGCATTGAAGGATGACAACGGCGCCCCGACGCGGGCGGCCATCCGCCTGACTTGGGACAACAGCGACGGGAGGCTGGATGGCATCGACGGCGTTGAATATGAGGTGCGCCTTGCATCCGATCTGAGCCATGTGACCGGCGGTCGAACCGACCAGCCGGAAGCCGGCTCGATGGTCGTGTCGCAGGGCATTGTCGGCCTGACTACCTATGGTGTTCGCGGGCGATATATCCGCGACTCCGGTGAGGATGTGCTTTGGTCGGACTGGCTGCCGGTTACGACCGATGATATCCGGCAAACCGACGTCACGGCGTATCTGTCGGGCGTCGGCCAGGACGTTTACGCCACGCTCCAGCAACTGCGCGCCGACCACGACGACCTCCGCGCCCGCCTGGAAATGATCGCCGCCGGGTCTGCGGATGCGACAGGGGCGAGTATCGACGTGCATACGGTGGCGCGCCGGTTCCAGGATGCGACCGCTATTGCTATGCGGGAGATGACAGCGAGCATCGAGGCCAAGACGCGGGTCTACCGGCAGGCAACGGCTCCGACAGGCGATCTGGCTGACGGCGATATCTGGATCGATACCGACGACGGCAACAAAGTCAGGGTTTGGAACGCAACCTCGAGCACATGGGAGGATGCCGGCGCCAAGGGGCTGCTGACTTTCGCGCAGGATGCCCCCCCCACGGCCAGCAATGTCGGCGACCTGTGGGTCGATACCAATGACAACAGCCGGCTGTATCGGTGGGACGGGACGGCGTGGGTGGACGTGTCGGACGCACGCATCACGGCGCAGGCATCTATTCTAGATGCGGTGCAGGCAGCGGTGGGCAATGTCTCGGCAGATGGCCTGCGCAAGATCGAGGTAACAGCCGGCGCCGGTGATGTCGTGGCCCGGCTTACCGACATGGTGCGAGCCACGGTCGATGATGCCTGGGTCGAGGCGGGGACAGTTACGGAAGTCGGGTTTACCGGCGGCGATCCGTTGCAGCCGTTCGCCCGGATGCTGTTCGTCGCAGGGCAGTTCGTATTCACGGACGGCACCAACGACTTCCTACCTGTCGTCATTGAGGACGGCGAAATCAAGCTCGCCATCGCCAACATAGGGACCGTGACGGCCGGCGTCATTAAAAGCCCTGACGACAAGTTCGTCATCACGCTTTCGAGCGGCAAACTGGAGTGGTTCGACTAGTGCCTGGATACATCAAGCCAGTTGGCGGTCATAACCGCATGCGCTTCGTTCAGCCCGGCTACGACGCCGACGACATGGCGACTCCGCCAAACAAGGTGATCTTTGACAGCGACGATATCGGCACGCTGTCGGTGATCGCGCATGGGATTTATCGCTTCAACAACGGCGACAATACCAAAAAAATAGCGAGTTGGTCGCTGGATTTCATTCCGCTTTGCACCTTCCAGTTTCGCTTGAGCAATGGCCCCCAGTGGAGACCGTTCATCGTGCCGGCCGGCGCCGGGTATGTAAATCAACGTCTGACGGTGAGCCAGACTGGCATCACCATCACTTTGGCATTGAGCGTGAGCTATGTCGACATAGCTTGGCAGGCATATCGACTGGCGGTCACGCCATGAAGCGATGTATCATCGAACTCCCGAAGATCAGGATATCCAAGCCCGGATTCGACGTAGATACTGCCGCGCCGGAGAACCTGCTGTTCCATGAGGATTTCCTGTTCGCGCAGCCGTACTTCTTTGGCTTCGTGGCCTGTCCGTTTGCCGGATATGTTGGTAACGGCGGCCGGGATCAGACGGTGAGTGCCACCGTGCCGGACGTGACGGCTGATCCCGTCGTGCTGCTATTCATGTCCGCGGTGAGCAGTGCGGATGCGATCTACCCCATGCCGCGCGACCGAGGCTCCGGCAGCGACCAGAATGGCTACAACGTGGATTCCTGGCAAGTGATGCATCAGGTCATCAGTTCGACGCAGATCGACGTGCGGTTCCTGAAAGGGTCGCAGGGACGAAAGTCGCCCGCCGGTGCCCACATGATCCTGCTTCGGAGAGGGGCCTGATGCCGCGCGCCAGAATATCCGCCGACGGCATCGAGGTCGCGAGGCCTGGTTTCGACGTCGACACGGCCGCGATCGGCGAAATGCAGTTTTCCTCTGCACTGGTTGCGGCGCGTATCGTCAAGACGGGGGTGGTGACGCCAGGGCCATTCTCGGGGCTCTTGAGCAACCTGTACCTACAATCGATCGTCACCTTCGACGCACCGTTCCCGAGCCCGCCAATCATCCTGGTGGCCGGTCTGAATAGCGACGGCACGTCGGACCAGACCCCGTATGTCATCTCGTTTGCTGACGGGTCGGACGCCTACCACCTTCCGTACTACGAGATCAGGTCTTACACGGATCGGTTCGAACTATCGGTCTATAAGCCGGTGTCCGGCGTCATCCGCCCGACGCCCACCAACTGGCGGTATTGGGTCTTCCAGAACACCGTCGAGACTTAGTCGAGGCATCCATGACATCTCTGATCTACAACACCGGCACGGTGAGCGTGTCGGCCGGCTCTGCTATTGTCACCGGCAACCTGACCGGCTGGGCCGTCGCGCTGGTGACGGGCGGGCTGTTTTCGTGCGGTGGCATCTCGATCCCGATCCTGTCCGTGGAGAGCGACACGAGCCTGACGCTGGCCTATCCGTGGACGGGCGTCGACGCGACCGGTGCGGCCTATGCGATCGCCCGCGATACCTCCGAGGCAACGCGCGCCGCGTGGACAAACGACCGGCTGGCCACCATCATCCAGCGCCTGTCGCTGGTCGGAATCCATCCTGATGGCAGCGGCACGATCGCCGAGCGTGACGCGCTCGATCCGGTGCCGGCGGTTGGCTATCTCTGGCTCTATGCCGAGGCGGGCCACGATCTGTCGATCTACCGCAAGACGGCGAGTGGCTGGGACGGGCCGTTTGATGTGCGGGGGGCCACCGGTCCAGTCGACACCGACACGGCGTCGGCGCTGGGAATCCATGTCGCCAACAAGGCCAACCCCCACGAAGTCACCGCCGCGCAGGTAGGCGCCGCCACACCTGGCAAGGCGATTGCTCTTTCCATGGTTTTTGGAGGCTGATGTCGATGGACAAGTGTCATGTGACCGGGTCGATCCTCGATCCGGCCGGCAAAGCCATGGTCAACGCGACCGTCAAGTTTACGATGACGACACGCGACCAGGATGGCACCACGATCATCATGCCGTCGCCGGTCGTGGTCAAAATCGGCGATGACGGGCAGGTAGAGGTCGATCTGTGGCCCAACTCGCGTGGCCATGCCGGCACCTACTACAAGGTGAGCGTGCTCGCCGCAGCCGTCGGCAACCTTGGCATGACGTCGTACCCCGAGTGGCGCGTGGTCGTTCCGGACGCACCCACCGCCAACCTCACCGATATCTCAGAACTGGTCCCACCGCCCGTCGTCGACGACGCCCGCGCGGCCGCGCTCGAGGCTGGCGAATACGCGGTTGAGGCGCGCGGGTATCGAGACGAGGTGAAGACCCTCCGCGATGAGGTCATGCCGCTGGCTGATCCGCTGCAAACCGTCACCGACAACATCGCCAGCATCGACGCGGCGGCCACCGATATCGACGCGATCAAGGCGGCCCCAGGAGCCGCTGATTCTGCTGCCGCGTGGGCTGAAGGACACGAGCCGGGCGGCGTAGGCACCAAGTCGGCCAAGGAACACGCCGCTGCAGCCGGCGCCAGCGAGACCGCATCCGCAGCAAGCGCAACCAAGGCGGCTCGTGCAGCCGCCGTCATGTCACTCATCTTTGGAGCTTAATCATCATGGCAGCACCCAACATCGTCGCTCTCACTTCGATCTACGGCCGCACCGTAACCGTCACGCTCGGCGCCACGGCAACCGACATCGTCGCCAACGCTGCCGCGTCGGCCAAGGTGTTGCGCATGGCCAATCTGCTGGTCGCCAACCCAACCGATGATCCGGTCACGCTCAACCTTTCGGTGGTCAACGCAGCACCCGCCGCCACCGTCAAACTGGTGAGCAATCTTGTCCTGCCAGGCAACGCCACGCTGGAGGTTCCGGCGAGCAAAATCTACCTCGAGGAAGGCGACAAGATCACCGGCATGGGCCTGGCTCTCGTCGCTACGGCGTCCTACGAGGAAATCGCGTGATGGATTGGAACCATTTTCAGGAGCCGAGCATCGAAGGCGCACCGGGCATCTGGTCGCTTGAGGATGCTCTTGCCTACCGAGCGCAAGGCAAATGGCCGACGATTCCGGCAACCGTGCCTGCATGGGTGAAGAGAGGGCCTGACAACACTCTCCCCGACATGCAGATCGACTGGACGATCGGCAAGGGCTGGATCGATGGCAAGCCCTACTCCACGCTGGACGCGGTGCGGCGGGTCGGCAACGGGTCGTATTCCCGCGCCTCCGATGCGTGGGGCTACGGCCCCGACAAGGCGCTCAAGAAGTTCGGTCCGAACGTGCCGCGCCTGGTCTACGATCCGGTTACTGGGGCTGCGCTGGGGTATCGGGCCGAGGGGGCGGCGACCAATCTTATCACACAGTCGGGAGGACGCGATGGTACGATTGGTGTTGTTGGTTCTGGTGGCGCGCTCCCCACGGGTTGGGGCGCAGTCGCAGCCCTTGGACTGACTGTCGAGGTTTTGGCTACCAACATTGATCCGGTTATCGGCGGCTGCCGAGTTCGCATTTCGGGCACACCTACTTCGTCAGGTGTATTCAGGATGCAATGTTCGAACGCTGTGGGCCGTCAGGCCACCGACCCGGGCGTGGTGGCCTCTTGCTTCGTGCGTGGAATAGCTGGAGCCGGTAATGGCTTAATCAATCTTGTCAACGCCTCTAGTGGGAGCACACCTTCTTTCAATTTATTTGATGGTATGCCCACTCTTGCAGCCGCGCGACGACTTGGTGTTGGTGCAGGAACAACCGCGTCAGCACTAACCGTCAGGCAAGAATTTAGATTTACTGCGTCCTCTGGCGTACCCGTAGATATGACCATAGAAATCGGCGGTGCGCAGATCGAAGTTGGTTCGTTCCCGACCAGCTACATTGAAACCACCACTGCCGCCGCACAGCGCCTTGCCGATAGCCTCTCCTTTGCGCGAGCCGGCACGCCCGAGGGCACGGTGGTTATCCGGGGGCGGACGGCGGCGGGGATCGGTGGTGGCTCAGTTAGTCAGACGCTATTCCACTGGGGACTGGGCACCACGTCTAATGCCAACCGAATTGTAGTCGTGCGCAACACGGCCAAAAACATCGTAGCGGTTGTAACTGTTGGCGCTGTCGAAGCCGCCCGGATAACGTCACCGTTTACGGTCGGCGACAATACGGACCTTGCGGCAGCGTTGTCGTTTAAATCCGGTCAAATCGCCCTTGCGGTAGACGGTAATGCTCCACAAGTGATCACGTCATACGCCGGTCCGATGCCTGACTTATCCGACTTTATGGTTGGCACGACATGGAACAAGGCCGAATGGTACGGCACCATCGCCAGCATGCGTATCCTGCCCAAAGCCTATGATCCCGCCCAACTTCCGGGGATGCTGTCATGATCGACCATCTTGTCCACTGCGCGACGCAAGACGACGCTGACGCCCTCATGGAGCAATACGGATCGTCGCGGGCCTACCAGCCCCGCGTCATCCTGCAGGATGCCGTCTGGGACATGGCAGACCCCGAAAACCCCGTGCTCGTTTCGGCCGAGGTGACCGCATCGGGCTATCACGTCTGGATCGCGCTCGATGCGTTGGACGAGGCTCTGCGCGATCTGCCCGACAATGCCTGTCGGCTGATCGGCGATCGCTCGCTGTGCGGCTCCGGTGCGACCTGGCAGGACGTGCTGCTCTATCACGGGGCCGATATCTCGTCCGAGGTGCTGTCGAGCGCTCGGGTCGATCCGGTACCGGCCGGGACCGATTATCCGTGGCGGGTGGTGCCGTAAAAGCCCGGTCGCCAACCGCGGTAAGCGGCCGGGCCCTAGACTGCCCAGCACGGGGTTAGGAGTCTGGACAGAGCCAGCATAGCCCCACCACCCAACCAATCAACCAGGAAATCAGCCATGCCGCGCACCCCGTGCCTGGGCAGCACTTCTACGCGCCGTCCGTCGCTGCTCGGCCGCCTGTCGCGGCTGCTCAATCGCGCCACCGGCGGCCAGCCCAACCAAACCCTATGCGCCCGCATCGCAGGCAGTCACGGCACGCAATGCCGGTTCTGCCGGCTGATGTCGCGGCTGATCGAGCCAAACCACTGCGCGATCGAACTTGCCCGCTGGCAGCGGCGTGGGACCGCGGCAGCGAAGCGGCTGCGGGAAGAATAGCGGCCAGCACCTGCCGGGCACCCGGCCGCCCGCCTAAAGGAGACCCCATGAACCTGAATATTGGCGACACTCGCCTGATCGTCGACGCCTGCAAGGCTGCGGGGTTGCTCCGCAACCAGGCAGCCTATGTGCTCGCTACGGCTTACTGGGAAACCGCGCGCACGATGAAGCCGGTACGCGAGTACGGCGGCGAGGCGTACCTGCGCCAAAAGAAATACTATCCGTATGTCGGCATGGGCTACGTCCAATTGACGTGGAAGGCGAACTACGAGAAAGCCAGCAAAAAGCTTGGCGTGGATTTTGTAGCCGCCCCCAAGAAGCTGCTGGAATCCCGCTACGCCGCGCCCATCCTCGTCACCGGCATGAAGGAAGGTTGGTTCACCGGCAAGCGACTGGCCGATTATATCACCTTGTCGAGGTCGGACTTCGCAGGCGCACGGCGCATCATCAACGGTACTGACAAGGCAGCCAGCATCGCGGCAATCGCGCGCGATTATGACGCGAGCCTGAAGGCCGAAGGGTATGGCGTTGCCACGACGACGCCCGAGAAGCCGACCGCCACCACGACTAACCTATGGGCGTTGCTGGCGGCGTGGTTCCAGCGTTGGTTTGGCGCCAAATCCGTAACAGCCGCGAAAGACACCAAATGAGAAAGCTTATTGCAGCCTACACTACAATGGCCCCGTCGTTCCCTGGGTACATCAACATCGGCCGGGAGGACGACGGATCCATAGCCATTAGCGTCAGGGGCGACCCCAGCGGACCCGGCGCCAATCAGTGGGGAGAAGGCGCGACGACGACCCTCCACCTACTGGCGGACGAGTGGAACAGCCTACTCAAAGAGTTAGCCGGTGAGGCCCCAAAATGATCCCCGCAATTCTTCTAGACCTGGCGGGCACGGTTGCCGTGCCTGTCATCAAAAGCATATTCGCCGATAGGTTCGGCGACGGCGGCAAACTGGCCGGCGATGTGATCGACGTGGTGGCCGGCAAGCTTGGCGTGCCGGTTGACCAGATTCAGGACCAGCCGCCAGACAAGGTGCAGGACGCCTTGGTTGCCGCAGAACCTGAAGCGGCCGACATGCTGGCGCAGTACGTCGAGTCGCAGCGGCTTATGAATGAGACGCTGAAGGCCGAAATGGACAAGGATGGCCCGACGTGGACTTGGGCATGGCGCCCGTTCGGAATGTGGGTGTTCCTCGGCCTGACCATCCATCTGGTGGCGATCGTGCCGCTGCTCAACATCGTTTTGACGAGCCCGCTGATTCTGGCGATGGACGTTCCGACGTTCGTGACGCTGTTTATCACCTACACAGGCCTCTACATGGGCGGGCATACCGCCAAGAAGGCCGTAGAAAGCTGGAAGGCCAGATGACTCCCGCCGAGATTATGGGGGCGGTGGGTTTTGTCCTGCTGCTATTCGGCTACGCCTTTGGCGTCTGGAAATATGTGGACGGCAAGATCGGCCAGGTAAGGGACGACCTAGCCGCGCAAAAATTGCACGCGGCCGAGACTTTCGCCACCAAGGCCGGGATGCAGGAACAGACCAACGCATTGCTGCGCGCCATTGAGTCGCTTGGGTCGCGCATCGACGGAATCGCCGAGCGCATAGACAACATCATTCTGCAGCGGCCACAGCGTCGCTCCTAATATCAGCCCCGCCCCGCAAGGAGCGGGGCTTTTTTGTTTTTGTACTTGACGCCGATACGCAGATTTCACTTACTTAAATTGCCACAGAACCAGCGCTGCATTTAGCGGCGCGTCCGACTAACCAACCAGGAACCACCACCATGCGCACGCTTATTGCGATTGCAGCGGCGGCTTTGCTCGCCGGCTGTGCGGTGAATGTTGACAACACCACTACTGGCGCAACGAATGCGCCGTCGCCAACCGTAAAGGTGATCATGGACGCTGGCCATGGTAGCGGCGTCCATATCGGCAACGGCTACGTCATTACGGCCGGCCATGTTACCGAAAATCAGAAGACCATTTCCGTAAAGGATTCGACCGGCAAGGAGCATAAGGCCGAAGTGCTTTGGCTCAACCATGCCAGTGACGTGTCGCTCATTCGCGTCGACGATTGGCATGGAATGCGCAAGGCTAACCTTGACTGCGACGCCACCAAGATCGGTGACGCAATCCGCATCGAGGGCAACCCGAATGCTGTTGAGTTTGCAGTGTCGTGGGGCCGTGTTAGCGCTTTCGGCAAGACCGGCTTCGAGAACCTGGACAACAACGGCTTGTGGCGCGTGCTTGTGACGCTGGATGCCACGGCCGCGCCGGGTGTTAGCGGCGGGCCGGTTTACGACGCAGACGGATACACGGTGCGAGGAATTCTTGTCAGCGGCATGGTCACGCCGCGTGGTGTGTTTCCGTACAGCTACATGGTGCCGTCAACGGAAATCTGCCGGGTTATGGGGAGGGTGTGATGCGCGCACTAGCGATCGTTGCCGTACTGTTCACCCTCGCCGGCTGTTCCACGACTGGCGTCGGTAATGCGTATACCGATTACAAGCGCACGTCGTTCGAGGTCGGCGTCAATCACTGCCTGCATAATACGGTGCTGCAATGCGGAATGTGATCGCCGTATTGCTGTATATCGCAGCCGCTTTTCTGACCGGCGGCTACTACGTAAACCACAGGTGCGGGGAGAGTTCCACTTGCGGCATAGACGCGACACTAGCCGGTGCTGCAGCCCCTGCATATTGGGCTGGACGCGCTGCTATTGAGGTGACGAAGTGACCGACTGGATCGAATGGAAGGGCGGAGCGCAGCCTGTAAGCGACGATGTGCTGGTTGAGGTGCTGTTCGGTAGCGGCAAGCGCCTTACGGAATTTGCTGATTATCTAAACTGGCGGGCACCAAACACCTCGATAACCGCCTACCGCATCGTGAAGGAAGGCCAATGCTGATTATACTTGTCGCGCCGGTATGGCTGGCGCTTATCGGAATCATGGTCGCTTGGGGTTGCGACCCTCAAGGGCCGACCATGACTACCGTCTACATCATCGCAGCATTGACGTCGTTCTTTTCGTTAATTTTCTCGGAGGCGTAATGCCCACACCACCCATGACCGACGACACCGCCCTAGAGGCGGCAATCATGCGCGCCGCGTGCGACAGCGATAGCGAGGCGGCTTCCCGCCTTGGCATTGCCCGCAGCACGTTCCAGAACCGTATGCGGCGCGCCGCGGAACGCGGGCTTGTCGCGCCTGGCGTCGAGACGATGCCGGGGTATCGCATTGACGCGCTGACGACGACGCCGAACGGGACGTACATAAAGCAGCGCAAGGAGCATGGCGAGGAATACACGCCAACGCTGCCCGTCAAAGGCAAGACTACGCTGGTTGATGCGGAAGGCCGCATCATCACGCAGCACATCATGGAGCGGGCAACTGCCGAGCAGCAGGCCGATACGCTGCGGGCTATGGTGGATGCGGTCAAGGAGGAGATTCCGCGGCTTACACCGACGGCAGCACCTGCTATCGATTACGCCGATCTGGCTAATCAGTTCACGGTAACCGACAACCATTTCGGGATGCTTGCATGGTGGGAGGAGGCTGGCGCGGATTACGATTTGCGGATTGCCGAGCAACTTCTGCTTGATTGGTTCGCCGCAGAAATTACGCAGTCGCCCCGAGGGCATACTGCAATAATGGCGCAGCTGGGCGACTTGATGCACCACGATGCTCTGGAGTCAGTTACCCCGGCGCACAAGCACGTCCTGGATGCTGACTCACGGCTACAAAAGATTATCCGCGTCGTAATACGCACCATCAGGCGCGTCATTAGCATGTTGCTTGACACACATCAGCACGTGCATGTCGTGATGGCGTCCGGCAACCACGATCCCGCTTCATCTGCGTGGCTGCGAGAGATGCTTGCCGTCATGTACGAGCGCGAAACGCGCATTAGCGTTGATAGTAGCCCTGCGCTCTATTACGCTTTTGAGTGGGGGGAGACAGCACTCTTCTATCACCACGGCCACAAACGCGGCCTAGGAGACGTCGACCGCGTGTTCGCCAGCATGTTCCGCGAAATGTACGGGCGCTGCAGGTTTCACTTTGGGCACATAGGCCACAAGCACTCCGATGCTAGAAGCCCGAGTAACACGCTATTTCCCATTGAACAGCATGAAACGCTCGCAGGCAAGGATGCTTACGCTGCAGCCGGAGGGTTCATGTCGGGGCGTTCGGCCAAGCGCATTACCTACCATAAGCGATTCGGCGAAGTTGGGAGGTCGACGCTGCGGCCTGAAATGGTGTTTGGCGCCAGCAAATTGGTTGCCGCGAATGACAACAACGAACGGAGGGCTGTGGCGTGACTGAAAAAGAAGCGCGAGCCGTCCTGCGCGAACGCATGGGCAACGACTACTATTTCCTGCCCGCCAAGGATGAAGCGGAATGGGTGCGTCAGATTATGGTCGGCACATTCTTCACAGCGAGCGACAACAGCCAGAAAGCAAGGAGGGTGGTGTGAAACCACATAGCTTGATGTGGCGGGCGGCCAGGTGGGTAATTAGTCGCGCCGCAAACCTAACGCCGGAGGTCGTCTACTACGCAGACGGCTGGCCCGCGAAGATCAACGGGAAACTAACCGAGTTCAAGAACGTCGACGACGGGGAGCAATCTGCATTTGCCACGGCTGCAATAGCAATCTGCTGCGCATCACATGCGCAGCTAAAGATCGGCGACACAATGACGGCAAAGATGAGCGGCGTCACCCGCAGGAAGATTGGAGTGGGCGACTTCGAAGTGTCGGTTAGGAGGGCGGCGTGACACGGCTGATGATGGATGAGCCAAAGCCTATGAGCGCGGAACTTGCAGCGCTTTTGGAGAAGGCCAAAAACCACGTCATGACCAAGCCCGAACGGGAAGCGCAACGCCGGTCTTGGGTGGTGGGCGAGATGATGCTTTCGCACCCGGAAATGTCGCGCGAGGAAGCTAACCGCATTTACGACGAGGTGTGCTGATGGAATTGGGCAATATCACCTACGCACCGAATTACGGTCGTGCCGACCCCAACTGCAAAGACACCGCCGCCCGCCTTGCCGTGGAGGGGGCGCCAACGATACGAGAACGGTGGGCTTCGGAGGCAGTAAAACGCTGTCAGACAGTCGAAACCGCCGACCTGTCGTGGGTGCCGGGCATTTCCAACGACAAGGGGGGCGTGAACACCTTCCCGTCTCTCGTTGTAACGCGCGCGCCTGCGCCTGCATCTATGTACGCCAACGACAACGTGCCGGCTGGCGAGCAGCGCGCACGGCCGTGGGGCACGGTAGACGTGCTATATACTGACGACCATCCTCGGGCGCCCGGCCAGCGCCGTGGCGACTGGATGCAGACATACACAGGACGCAAGTTCTGGCCGCTGGATGCTCGCCCTGAGGATGTGGATATTCGTGACATTGCGCACGCGCTGTCAATGCTTTGTCGGTACGGCGGGCACAGTCTGCGGTTTTATTCTGTGGCGGAGCATTCGGTTCATGTCGCCAGATGGCTGGAAGAGCGCAATTACAAGCCAGAAGTGACGCTTGCCGGACTGCTGCACGATGCGACGGAGGCTTACTTGACGGACGTGCCGCGCCCGCTCAAGCGCAGCTTGCCGGACTATCGCAGGGCGGAAAGCGCGCTGTGGGCGGTGATCGCGGAGGCGTTCGATCTTACCGGCTATGAAGACGATCTGCCTACAGCCGTCCACGAGGCCGACAACCGAATCCTGGCTGATGAAATCCGCCAGAACATGAAGCCTATGGACTGGCACAAGAGGCACGACCTGCCGCTTGGCGTATCGTTGCAATTCTGGCCGCCGGGGAGAGCCGAACGGGAGTTTCTATCTCTAGCGAACGACTTGTTTGGCCGCATCGACAATCCGCCACCCGAATATCCCGAAGCCGATCGTGAGGCGTCGGATGCGGATAGGGCCTATCAATTCTGGAAGGAGCAAGCAGCGTGAGCATGATACCGGAGGACATTCGTAGGACTGCGGAGAAGGCATGGCAGCCGACGTCGCTAGAGTGCAAGCAGGCCATTGCCCGCGCCATTCTTGCCGAGCGCAAGCGGTGCGCGGAGGTTGCGCGCCACCTGAACGGTTGGGGCTACCCGCCTGCTCCTGCGCTTGCCGACCATATCGCCAACATTATCGAGTCCGGACAATGAAACACCTATACGGCTGGCTTTGCTGGCAGATCGGCGGCTGCGGCGTGGCGCATGGCTATATCGGTAGGTCGAGGTTCTTCGACTACTGCTTGGCTCGCGGCGGCACGTGGGCGTTTGGGAAGGAGGACGCAGCGTGAAAGCGGATGAAGTAGGCGAGTGCATTGGACTCGGAGCGGTACTGACATACGCGGTGGGCGTCCCCGTTACATGGGGATACCTGTTCACGGCGCTTGGGGGGTGACCCCCGCTTTGCACTTGCGGTTGCGGCAGGGGCCTTCGGCTGGCCGCTTTACCTACTCGGCAAGATTGGAGTTTGGCTGGCATCATGACCATCGATCCCCGCCACGACCTTTACGTCGGCTGCGACGTCGTTTGTGTCGACGACAAGGTGCCGCTCATTGGCGGCGCTGTCGTAAAGGATAAAGCCATTACCGAGGGCGAAATTTACGTCATCGAATGGATTGGCATCGTCAACAACTACGTGTTTGGCGAATACCTTGGCGTTAGGCTCAAGGGCGTGAACAGCAGGTTCGGCGCGGAGAACGCCCAGCCGCATACACCCTTCAACGCCAACCGCTTCCGGCCGCTGGTGAAGGATCCCCTTGCTTGGGCGAAGCGCATTGCGACCGATCCTTCGTGGAAAGTCGATGGACCGGAAGGGCCTCTACATCCTGACGGGCCGTT
Organism: Aquamicrobium soli; assembly: GCF_042646345.1. Lineage (NCBI taxonomy): Bacteria > Pseudomonadati > Pseudomonadota > Alphaproteobacteria > Hyphomicrobiales > Phyllobacteriaceae > Aquamicrobium > Aquamicrobium soli. Next base: position 431,214 of record NZ_JBHRTK010000012.1, read on the forward strand.
GCCGGAGCCGAAACGTGTGAAGGAGGCGGAAGATGCCTGACCACAAACTACGCGCCGCGTTGATGGCTGCCGTTATCGCAGCAATGAACGAAGTTGGCTTGGCGACGTTCAAGCGTACGTCGCTGTTCATGTCGAACGAAAGGAACTGCCGTGGCTGAATCTATGGTAGAGCGGGTAGCGCGGGCGCTGCATGAAAAGCCGGGCCGTGGATACGAGTGGGAGACCGCGACAATGGCTGAGCGTGAACACGCGCTGGATTATGCCCGCGCCGCTATCGAGGCGATGCGGGAGCCTACGGATGCCGTTCTGCGGGCAGTAAAGCTGAAACACGGCTTCAACGATGCCTCGATCTATCGCCCGTTTATCGACGCCGCCCTCGACGAGCAGGTGACGGGATGAATCTTGAACGCAACCCTTTACGGTTTGCAAGGCTGTCCAACGAACCGCGCGCCGTTATACCGGACGGAAGTTGCGGTGAGTTGTGGCCAATCAATATTCGCCCCGCAGCCAACGACAATGCCCCTCGCGTCATCGCCCTTTCCGGCGCGGCCGGAAGCGGCAAGTCGACCGCCGCCGACTACCTGGTGCGCCAGTATGGCTACGAGCGGATTAAATTTGCTGGCCCGCTTAAGGACGCTATGCGCGCCTTGGGGCTGACCGACTACCATATCGAGGGCGAAGGCAAGGAAAGGCCGTGCTTGCTGCTACAGGGCAAGACGCCGCGCTATGCCATGCAGACGATCGGCACGCAGTGGGGGCGCGATCTTATCGGACCGCACTTCTGGGTTGGCCTGTGGGAGGCGCGTGCGAACGAAGTGCTGGATAGCGGCGGGCGCGTCGTAGTGGATGATTGCCGTTTCCCGAACGAGGCTGAGGCAGTGAGAAAGCTTGGCGGCGTTGTCGTGCGGCTTGTTGGTCGGGGCGGTATCGGCGGCGGGCATTCGTCGGAGACGATGGATTGGGAGGCGGATCGGTACGTCTACAACGATACAACGCGCGAGCGCCTGTACGAGATATTGAATGAGGTGGCGGCGTGAAGATAATAGGGGGCGTTGGGTACAGGCGCACCTTCACCGATGCAGAGTTAGCCGAGATCGAGCGCAAGCGCAAAGAAATGCGCTACCGCTTGTTTTACGCGCCCGATAAGCCAAGGGACCGGAAAACTGATGTTCTGGCATATAAGCCACCGTGCAGATCCGTTTGCGGCTGATATTGCCGATCGCCATTACAGCCGGCAGACGGTTGGCTCGCCTCAATTTGTACCGCCTGGGTCGTGTTTTGTACTCAAAGCGCAGACGACAACCGGCCGCGCCTATTGGGTTACGTCATGGCCACTCGCAGAGTTTACGAAACATGCGTGGGCCGGCGCGTGGATATGCTCAGCGTTCCGCAACGAGGCAGCGGGCAAGGCTACCGACATGATCGTGCAGGCCATCGCGGCCACACGCGCTCATTATGGCGAGCCGCCACCGCTGGGCATGGTGACTTTTGTTGATCGGGACAAGGTCAAGCCCACAATGGTTCGAGGAAATCCCGTGTACGGGATGGACCTTCCGCAGGGCCGGCTTTGAAGAATGCGGGGAAACGAAGGGTGGCCTACTCGCGTTACAATTGTTGCCCGCGGCGATGCCGCGCGCTGAGCTTGCAATAGGGCAGCAGCCGAGTCTGTTTCCGGCAAATGATAATTCTACTAGAAGGGAAGTCGCCTAATGGACCTCGCTACCGCCTACGAGCTTGCAGCCCAATGGCACGACAAGAACGCGCGCGGATGCCGCGATATTGCGGACGACCGTTTGCGCGTAGGTGCTGACGTGGCCAGGAATGCTAAAGAAGCGGCCAAGCATCACGCGGCAAGCGCTGCCGGATTGAGACTGGCCGCAATTGAGGTGAGGAGGAGGGGGCTTACGTCGTGAAGGGCAGTCGCGAACTAAAGCGGTACGTTTCTGTCTTGCGTAAGGTTCGCGGCAAGAAGAACGGCGTGATCGGATCTTGGGGATTCGATGACCTGAAAATCTTCAAACTGGAGCGGTGCAAGAAGTGGCGCAAGGCACATCGTCGGCCGCGCGACGGGTATCTGCTATAAGCGGCCCGTCACCTTCTTATAGCCCCGCCACCCTGCCGCCCCGCTTGCTACCCGCAGGCGGGGCTTTTCTGTTTAAGCCGCCCGCCGCTTCCTGGGCTTTAGCGTACCGGCAGCGATTGCTGCCTCGCGCTCAGCAGGTGTCATGCGCCCACGACGCTTTTGCGGCTTACCGCCAGCCAGTGACTCTGCCGTGACATTGCGCAGGAACATCGACGGAGAGAACATGCCGTCGCCCTCACGCTTGAAGCCGGCCGCAACCTTGTCTGGAAGGAGCCCGTTGTCATGCAGCCACTTTACGCCGGCGACAACAGCGTCAATGTGCTGGTTGGCTTCGGCGGCTAACGCCTCCTTTGCCTTAACCAACTCACGGCGGCTAAGTTCGGCTTCTGCCAACTCGATCTCGGCCTTAAGCCGCGCCAACTCTGCTCGAGACTTTTCCAGCAGTTCCGGGCGCAGTTTCTCGATATCGCTAACAGCCATGCGCGTTATCCCTCTAGGCGGCATTGCCGCATAACGCGCATGGCTATACATCACGACGCTTATGGCGTCTAGCGCCCGCAGGTCGCTACTAACCGACCACAGCTAGCACGGGATCAGCCTATATGTGCCGACCCACTCCTCGCCATCCGCCTCGCGCCAGTGGATAAGCCAGCGCCCATCGCTATCCCACACGGCCCGTACAGCGCCGCGGCCTCTGGTTGTGTCTCGCATCTTGCACGGCACGTCTTCGGTGTTACGCTCGCCCTTACCCGCCGCACACACGCACGGCAAACCTTTCCGCTTCATGTCTCAGTTTCCCAAAAGATTGTTGTTGCTCTTGGGCGCCATGCGTGGCCGCAAACCGCGACACCAACCGTTGGCGCCAGTCCGCATCTCAATGCTTTGTCAGTCTGCCGTCGTGATCCTGCGGCAAGCCGGGGGTTGATCGCGTGTTGGAAACACGCCGGCGCCTTTTAGCCGGAGCTTGGACATAGAACGCCGCCCCCGGCCGAAGCCAAGGTGCGTGCGTCGCCGCCAAGCAGGCGCACATTTCGACGCCTGTAGCGTCTATTCCAATCCGGGCGATCAAGCCCGAATCCGAGTGTAGGTGGTAGGACCAAGCGCGCAAGCGGAAAACCGACATGCGGTGGCGTGTTAACAGGAGCGTTGCAATATGGTTACTTTCCGTGACGAGAGCGGGCAAAAAAGAAAGCCCGCCCCTGATGACAGGAAGCGGGCCGCACCGTCGTGGTGGCAATTGTGTTAGGGGCTACCCATCCGATCCTTCACCCACCGCGCCAGATAGTCCGCCGTCGCTGGCGACAGCACCACGCGCTTGCCCTGCGCCGCTTGCGACAGCATCTTGTCGGCCAAGTCCTGCAGGTCTACCCACTGGGCACGCTTACGGCTTGCTGCGGCCGAGACGGCACGCAGTTGCTCGTCGGATATCCATTCTCGGGGCGGATTGTGGGCCATGGATCATAGGAACATATTCCTTGGAGAAGGGCAAGACAAAGCCATTGCGCCGGAACACAAGCGGCACAAATTTTGCAAAACGTTTGCAAAATGCAAACTAGGTCACGTTTTGCCGCGCCAAAATACTCAATGAAATCAATGATGAAATGGCGCGCCCGAAAGGATTCGAACCTCTGACCCCCAGATTCGTAGTCTGGTGCTCTATCCAGCTGAGCTACGGGCGCGCATTGGACCGTCACGATTACGGCCGCCGCCGGCTGATGGATCACCAACAGCGCGAGCGAGGTGTTCACTAACGGCTGAATTTCCGAAATGCAAGCTGTCTGCACAAAAGTTTTACGAGACCCGGCAACATCCGTGCCGAAGCCGTGACGGCGGCTTCGGGTTCGCGTTACCGCCCGCCTGCGCCCGCCGGGCCGTTCCCGCCTTGGCGGCAACGGTGCGCTTTTCCTCGACTCTTCGGCCGTTTCATGCCAATTGCGCGGCATGGCTTTCGATATCAAGATATGCGGGCTGAAGACCGATGCCGCGCTTGCCGCTGCGCTGGCCGGCGGAGCGAGCCATGTCGGCTTCATCTTCTTTGCCAAAAGCCCCCGCAATATCGATCCGGCCGAGGCCGGGCGCCTGCGCCAGGCCGTGCGCGGGCGGGCGAAGGCCGTTGCCGTATCGGTCGACGCCACCGATGCCTTCCTGGACGCGATCGTCGCCGGGATGCAGCCCGACATGCTTCAGCTTCACGGGCGCGAAACGCCGGAGCGGGTCGCCGCCGTCAAGGCGCGTTACGGCCTGCCGGTGATGAAGGCCCTGCCGGTCAGCGAAGCCTCCGATATTGCCGGGCTGAAGCCCTATCTCGGCGTCGCCGACCGCTTCCTGTTCGACGCCAAGCCGCCGAAAGACGCGGTGCTTCCCGGCGGCAATGGCGTGGCCTTCGACTGGCGCCTGCTCGCAGGCCTTGACGCCAGGATCGATTACATGCTTTCCGGAGGGCTCAACGCCAGCAACATCGGCGAAGCACTCCGGCTTGCGAACCCTCCCGGCCTCGATGTCTCATCGGGGGTGGAAAGCGCGCCGGGCATCAAGGATCCGGCGTTGATCGAGCAATTCTTCCGGGCGGTCAAGGCGGCTGCCGACAACCGCGCCGCCTGACATTCGGCTTTCAAGGAGATCGGCGATGAACAAGCCGGCACTGCCCAATTCCTTCCGTACCGGACCCGACGAACAGGGCATGTTCGGCATCTTCGGCGGTCGCTTCGTCGCCGAGACGCTGATGCCGCTGATCCTCGAGCTGGAGCAGCACTGGAACAAGGCCAAGGACGATCCCGAGTTCAAGGCGGAACTGAAGAATCTTTCCACCTATTACGCGGGGAGGCCTTCCAAGCTCTATTTCGCCGAAGGCCTGACCCGCCACCTGGGCGGCGCCAAGGTCTATTTCAAGCGCGAGGACCTGAACCACACCGGCTCGCACAAGATCAACAACTGCCTCGGCCAGATCCTGCTCGCCAAGCGCATGGGCAAGAAGCGCATCATCGCCGAGACAGGCGCCGGCCAGCACGGCGTTGCCTCGGCCACCGTCGCGGCGCGTTTCGGGTTCCCCTGCGTGGTCTATATGGGCGCGACCGACGTCGCCCGCCAAAGCCCCAACGTCTTCCGCATGAAGCTTCTGGGCGCCGAGGTGCGGCCGGTCAGCGCCGGCCACGGCACGCTCAAGGACGCGATGAACGAAGCGCTGCGCGACTGGGTCACCAATGTCGAGGACACCTACTATCTGATCGGCACCGCCGCCGGCCCGCATCCCTATCCGGAGATGGTGCGCGACTTCCAGTCGGCGATCGGTTCGGAAGCGCGCGCGCAGGTGCTGGAGCAGGAGGGCAGGCTGCCTGACGTCATCATCGCGGCGGTCGGCGGCGGCTCCAACGCCATCGGCCTGTTCCATCCGTTCCTCGACGACAAGGACGTGAAGATCATCGGCGTCGAGGCGGGCGGGCGCGGGCTGGACGGCATCGAGCACTGCGCCTCGATGAATGCCGGCCGGCCGGGCGTGCTGCACGGCAACCGCACCTACCTGCTGCAGAACGAGGATGGCCAGATCCTCGACGGCCATTCGATTTCCGCCGGGCTGGATTATCCCGGCGTCGGCCCGGAGCATAGCTGGCTGCGCGACACGGGCCGAGTCGACTATGTGCCGATCCTCGACGACGAGGCGCTGGAGGCGTTCCAGCTCACCACGCGCGTGGAAGGCATCATCCCGGCGCTGGAATCGGCGCATGCCATCGCCCAGGCGGTCAAGATCGCGCCGACGATGAACAAGGACCAGATCGTCATCGTCAACCTGTCGGGACGTGGCGACAAGGACGTGCATACGGTCGCCTCGATGATGGGCATGGAGATCTGACATGACCAATTCTCCCCTTGGGACCCGCATCGATCGCCGCATGGCGAAGCTCAAGGCCGAGAGCCGCCCGGCGCTGGTCACCTATTTCATGGGTGGCGATCCGGACTACGACACCTCGCTGTCGATCATGAAGGCGCTCGGCCGCTCGGGCGCCGACATCATCGAGCTCGGCATGCCGTTCTCCGACCCGATGGCCGACGGCCCGGCGATCCAGGCGGCAGGCCTGCGCTCGCTGAAGGCCGGCCAGACGCTGGTCAAGACGCTGCAGATGGCGGCGGATTTCCGGAAGGGCGACGACGAGACGCCGATCGTGCTGATGGGCTACTATAACCCGATCTACATCTACGGCGTCGAGCGCTTCCTCAACGATGCCAAGGCGTCCGGCATCGACGGGCTCATCGTCGTCGACCTGCCGCCGGAAATGGACGAGGAACTGTGCATTCCGGCGCTCAAGGCCGGCATCAACTTCATCCGGCTGGCGACGCCGACCACCGACGACAAGCGCCTGCCCAAGGTGCTGCAGAACACGTCCGGCTTCGTCTACTACGTGTCGATGACCGGCATCACCGGCTCCGCGCTGGCCGACACCGACCGCGTGGCCGATGCCGTCAAGCGCATCAAGGGCCACACCGACCTGCCGGTCTGCGTCGGCTTCGGCGTCAAGACGGCGGAGCAGGCGCGGGTGATCGGCGCATCGGCCGACGGCGTCGTCGTCGGCACGGCCATCGTCAACGCCGTCGCCAACGTGCTCGGCCCGAAGGGCGAGCGCACCGCCGATCCGGCCGAGGCGGTGGCTACGCTGGTGAGCGGGCTGGCGCAGGGCGTGCGCGCGTCCCGCCTTGCCGCCGCCGAATAGTTTTCCTACCTCTCTGGACAACGGCAGGGACTGGAGCCAACGCGATGAACTGGATCACCAATTTCGTCCGCCCGAAGATCAATTCGATGCTGGGGCGGCGCGAAATGCCGGAAAATCTCTGGATCAAGGATCCCGAGAGCGGCGAAATGGTCTTCCACAAGGACCTGGAAGAGAACCAGTACGTCATTCCGTCATCCGGGCACCACATGAAGATTTCGGCCAAGGAGCGGCTGAAGTTCTTCTTCGACGACGGCAAGTTCGAGACGCTGGAAAACCCCAAGGTCGTGCAGGACCCGCTGAAGTTCCGCGACGAGAAGCGCTACACCGACCGGCTGAAGGAAGCCAAGTCGAAGACCAGCCTGGAAGACGCCATCGTCAATGCGCTGGGCTCGATCGAGGGCCTGCCGGTGGTCGTCACCGTGCAGGACTTCGCCTTCATGGGCGGCTCGCTCGGCATGGCGGCGGGCGAGGCCATCGTGCATGGCTTCGAGACGGCGCTGAAGCGCAAGCGCCCGCTGATCCTGTTCGCCGCTTCCGGCGGCGCGCGCATGCAGGAGGGCATCCTGTCCCTCATGCAGTTGCCGCGCACCACCGTCGCCCTCGACCGGCTTAAGGAAGCCGGGCTGCCCTATATCGTCGTGCTGACAAACCCGACCACCGGCGGCGTCACCGCCTCCTATGCGATGCTGGGCGACGTGCACATTGCCGAGCCCGGCGCGCTGATCGGCTTCGCCGGCCCCCGCGTCATCGAGCAGACCATCCGCGAAAAGCTGCCGGACGGCTTCCAGCGCTCGGAATATCTGATGGAACACGGCATGGTCGACATGGTTGTGTCGCGTCTGGACATGCGTTCCACCATCGCCCGGTTGTTGAAGATGCTGCTCAAGCTGCCCGAGACGCGCGAGTCGCTGGAACCGGAAATCCTGCCGCCCGCGGTTGCCAAGCCGGAAGCCCGCCCAGGCGTCTGACGCGGCGTCTTGAATTCAGCGCCGCCCTGGCTGTCCAGCATGGCCCAGGCGGCGGTTCGTCTATGCCTCGGGCTTTCGTTTACGGGCCGCTATGATGACCATCCTTGCCGCTGAACGCGAAATCGAAAGCCTGCTTTCGCTGCATCCGAAGGGCTACGACCTGTCGCTGGACCGGGTGAGGCGGCTTCTGGACAAGCTCGGCAACCCGCAGGACAGGCTGCCGCCGGTGATCCATATCGCCGGCACCAACGGCAAGGGCTCCTGCGCCGCGTTCTCGCGCGCCTTGCTGGAGGCCGCCGGCTATAGCGTGCACACCCATACCTCGCCGCACCTGGTGCATTGGAACGAGCGCTACCGCCTCGGCGCCGAAGGCGGCGGCAGGCTGGTCGAGGACAAGGTCTTTGCCGAGGCGATCGCGCGCGCCGCGCGCGCCAATGGCGGGGAAACCATCACCGTCTTCGAAATCCTGACCGCCGTCGGCTTCCTCCTGTTTTCCGAGCATCCGGCCGATGTCGTCATCCTCGAGGTCGGCCTCGGCGGCCGCTTCGACGCCACCAACGTCATCCCCGCGCCGGCTGTCTCGGTGGTCATGCCGATATCGCTCGACCATCAGGCCTATCTCGGCGACCGCGTCGAGCTGATCGCGGCGGAGAAAGCCGGCATCATCAAGCGCGGCTGCCCGGTGGTGATCGGCGCGCAGGGGAGCGATGCGGCACGGCAGGTCCTGATCGAGACCGCCGAAAGGCTCGACTGCCCGATGCAGGTCTACGGGCAGGATTTCTTCGCCTATGGCGAAAACGGCCGCATGGTCTACCAGGACACCGACGGGCTGATGGACCTGCCGCCGCCGCGGCTGCCGGGACGCCACCAGTTCGCCAACGCGGCCGCGGCGATCGCCGGGGTCAAGGCAGCGGGCCTGACGCTTGGCGAGCGTGCGGTGGAACAGGCGATGGTCGAGGTTTCGTGGCCCGGCCGCATGCAGAAACTGACGCAGGGCAGGCTGGTCGACCTCGCCCCGCCGGGAGCCGAAATCTGGCTCGACGGCGGCCATAATCCCGATGCGGGCATGGTCATCGCGGAAGCGATGGCCGAGCAGGAGGAAAAGAACCCCCGGTCGCTGTTCCTCATCTCCGGCATGATCAACACCAAGGACCAGAGCGGCTATTTCCATGCCTTCAAGGGGCTGGTGCGCCATGTCTACACGGTGCCGGGAAGTTTCAGCGACGCCGGGGTCCCGAACGACGAACTGGCGGCGCGGGCAACCGAGGCCGGCCTGTCGGCCGAGCCGGTGAGTTCCGTCGCCAACGCGCTGATGCTGCTGCGGGATACCTGGGACCCCGCGGAGGTGCCGCCGCGCATCCTGATCGGCGGTTCGCTCTATCTGGCCGGCACCGTATTGGCCGAAAACGGCACGCCGCCGGAGTGATCCGCCCGGCTGCCGCCGTGTCGCGGCGGGCAAATTTCCTCGGCGATGAAACCCAATCGTCCATCGTGCGTTGACAGGCAACGATCGATTGCTTTTCAATCACGGAGGACTTTGTCATGGCGAATAAACCGAGAGACACCGATCCGCTGGATCCCCTGCGGGACGATCCGCTCAATCCGGTTCCCCCCCGGGCCGATCCGGTAGTCAACAACCGCGTCTCGTCGGGTTCAGGCGGCAGCATCTGGCTGATCGTAGTGATCGTCCTCATTCTTGCGGCCGTCGCGTATTACATTTTCGGGCGAACCGGCACTTCCACTTCGCCGGAAAATCCGCCGGCCGCGACCGAGTCGGCTCCGTCCACGACCACCCCGGCGCCTTCCACCACGGAACCCGCGCCAGCCACGCCGGCACCTTCGACCGCTCCGGCCCCGGCCGAGCCGGCCAAGCCTGCTCCCGCTCCGGCGGAACCGGCGCCTGCCCCGGCGCAGCCCGCGCCTGCGCAACCGGCACAGCCGGCACCGGCCAACTGACCGGGCACGCATGAAACGAAACGGCCCGCCGAAATGGCGGGCCGTTTGCATTGCGGCGTTTCAACGTCAGATGTGGATCGGCTTGAAGAAGGTGGCGAGCGCGGCTTCCTTCACCGCTTCCGACATGGTCGGGTGGGCGTGGCAGGTCCTGGCCAGGTCCTCCGACGAGCCGCCGAACTCCATCAGCACCGCCGCCTCGTGGATCATCTCGCCGGCTCCGAAGCCGACGATGTGGACGCCGAGCACCTTGTCGCTCTTCTTGTCCGCCAGGATCTTGACGAAGCCGTCGGTGTGCAGCATGGCGCGCGCGCGGCCGTTGGCGGTGAAGGGGAATTTCCCGGCCTTGTAGTCGACGCCGGCCTTCTTCAGCTCTTCCTCGGTCTTGCCGACGGAGGCGACCTCAGGGCTGGTGTAGACCACGCTCGGGATGACGTCGTAGTTCACATGGCCTGCCTGGCCGGCGATGCGCTCGGCGACCGCAACGCCTTCGTCCTCGGCCTTGTGCGCCAGCATCGGTCCGGCGATGGCGTCGCCGATCGCCCAGATGCCCGGCGCGCTGGTTTGCAGGTGGGCGTCGGTCTTGACGCGGCCACGCTCGTCGGTCTCGACGCCGGCCTCCTTCAGGCCGAGCCCGTCGGCATAGGCGCGCCGGCCGGTCGCGACCAGCACGACATCGGCATCGATGGTTTCGGCATCGCCGCCCTTTACCGGTTCGAAGGTGACCGAGGCTCCCTTCTTGCCCTTGGCGACGGCCGTCACCTTCGAGCCCAGCTTGAACTCGAAGCCCTGCTTGGCCAGCATGCGCTGGAACTGCTTCGACACTTCGCCGTCCATGCCGCCGAGGATGGTGTCGAGGAACTCCACCACCGTGACCTTGGCGCCGAGGCGCGCCCATACCGAGCCGAGTTCCAGCCCGATGACGCCGCCGCCGACCACGATCAGCTTTTCCGGCACCTTCGCCAGCGTAAGCGCGCCGGTGGAGGAGACGATCACCTTCTCGTCGATGTCGACCTGGACGCCGGGTATGCCGGCAACCTCGGAGCCGGTGGCGATGACGATGTTCCTGCCCTCGACCTCCTGCGCCTTGCCGTCGTCGGCGGTGACGGACACCTTGCCGGCGGCGACGATGCGGCCGATGCCGCGGAAGGTGTCGATCTTGTTCTTCTTGAACAGGAAGGCGACGCCGCTGACATTGGCCGAGACGGTGGCGTCCTTGTGCGCCATCATCTTCGAAAGGTTCAGCTTCGGCGCGACCTCGACGCCCAGCGTGTCGAAGGAATGGCCGGCCTCGGCGAACATCTCCGAAGCGTGCAGCAGTGCCTTGGAGGGGATGCAGCCGATGTTGAGACAGGTGCCGCCGAAGGTCTCGCGCTTTTCCACCACCGCCACTTTGAGGCCAAGCTGCGCAGCCTTGATGGCGCAGACATAGCCACCGGGGCCGGAGCCGATAACGACGACGTCATAAGTCATGTTGTTTCCTTCCTGTATATCGTCAGCGGCCGCCGCCAATGTCCAGCAGCGCGCCTGTTGTATAGGATGCTTCGTCCGAAAGCAGCCATAGCACGGCCGCCGCGATCTCGTCGGCCCTGCCCTCCCGCTTCATCGGAATGAGGCCACGCAGCCGCTCCAGCCTGTCGGGCTGGCCGCCGGAAGCGTGGATTTCGGTGTCGATCAGCCCCGGCCGCACGGCGTTGACGCGGATGCCCTCGGCAGCCACCTCGCGGGCGAGGCCGATCGTGAACGTATCGATCGCGCCCTTGGACGCGGCGTAGTCGACATATTCGCCCGGCGAGCCGAGCGTCGCGGCTACCGAGGACAGGTTGACGATGGCGCCGCCATGGCCGCCATTGGTGGCCGACATGCGCCTGACGGCTTCGCGCGCGCACAGGATCGAGCCGACGACATTGACGCGCATCATCCGCTCCAGCCGCTCCGCACTCATGTCTGAGACCTGTGCTTTCGCGCCGACGATGCCCGCATTGTTGACCAGCCCGTCCAGCCGGCCGAAGCGCCCATCCACCGCTTCGAACAAGCGCAGGATGTCGGCTTCGCTGCCGATGTCGGCCTGTGCCGCAAACGCCTCTCCGCCCTTCTGGGTGACCTCATGGACGACCGCTTCGGCGGCGGCCGCATTCGAGACATAGCTGAAGGCCACCCGCCAGCCGCGCGTCACCGCCCCGCGCACCACCTCGGCGCCGATGCCCCGGCTGCCGCCGGTGACCAGGAGCACCTTCGAGCCGCTCATTCCTGGCAACCCTTCAACGCGAAAACGTCCCATGGCAGTTTGGAAAAGCCGCCTTCGCCATAGGCGGAAGACTGCTTGAGCGCGGGGCCGAGATCGGGAAAGACCAGCGTCTGCGGCGCGTCCTGCCTCTCGCCCGGCAGCAGCGAGACCTTGCCCGTTTCGTCCGCGGCGTAGACCACGCCTTCCCACAGGGTGCAGGCCTCGAGTTCCTCCCCGGTCACGTCGCCATCGGGGCAGTCGTACATCAGCGAGGCATAGGGCCGGGCGACGCCGTCGCTCCACATCACCAGGCCGTCGAGCATCACGCCGTTGTCGAGCACCATCTTGAAGCTGTTGGTCACCACCGCCGATTGGCCGGTCGGCCGGAAATCGATGCCGGCGGCCCCGTCCCTGTCGCCGTAGACAGCGAGTTCGATCGGGCAGGCGGCATGGGCGGGAAGCGCGGCCAGCGCCAGGGCGCAGGTCAGCAGCGCGCCGATGGATTTCTGGGAGAACGGCGCTTTGCGGCGTGCCATCATGGCGGCGGCGCTCAGGTCATGAGCCTGGCGAGCATCATCAGGATGCCGACGATGGAGACCACCCAGGCCAGCGTGCGCACCGCCGGTACGCCGAAGGCATAGAGCGGCACATAGACGACGCGGGCGGCGAGCCACAGCCAGGCGCCCGTCGCGGCCATGCCGCCGGTCTTGCCGGTGAGCGCCAGCGCCAGGGCCAGCGCCACGAAGGCCGGATAGGTTTCGAGCAGGTTTTCCAGCGCGCGCTTCAGCCGGCCGGCAACGATGTTGCCCGACTGCCGGTTGTCGTCGCGCGGCCCGAGCAGATACGGCCCGAGATCGTAGATCGATACGGCCTGCAGGATGATCTGCGCGAGCAGGAGCACGACGCTCCAGCCGAGAACGGTGATCTCGGTCGATGCGGCTGCGGCTTCCATGATAACCTCCTTGCGATCTCCGCCCGGCGGCTGTCGTTACAGATCCAGAACCAGCCTTTCCGGGTCCTCCAGGCTTTCCTTCACCCGCACCAGGAAGGTCACGGCTTCCTTGCCGTCGACGATGCGGTGGTCGTAGCTGAGCGCCAGGTACATCATCGGGCGCACGACGATCTGGCCGCCGATCACCACCGGGCGCTCCTGGATCTTGTGCATGCCCAGAATGCCGGACTGCGGCGCGTTGAGGATCGGCGTCGACATCAGCGAGCCGTAGACGCCGCCGTTGGAAATGGTGAAGGTGCCGCCCTGCATGTCGGCGACCGAGAGCTTGCCGTCACGCGCGGCGAGCCCGAGGCGGCCGATCTCCTTCTCGATCTCGGCGATCGACATGGCGTCGGCGTCACGCACCACCGGCACGACGAGGCCCCTGTCGGTGCCGACCGCGACGCCGATATGGGCGAAATTCTTGTAGATGATGTCGGTGCCGTCGATCTCGGCGTTGACCGAGGGAATCTCCTTCAGCGCATGCGTCACCGCCTTGGTGAAGAAGCCCATGAAGCCGAGCTTCACGCCGTGCTTCTTCTCGAAGACGTCCTTGTACTTGGAGCGCAGGTCCATCACGGCCTTCATGTCCACCTCGTTGAAGGTGGTCAGCATGGCGGCGGTGGCCTGGGCTTCCTTCAGGCGGCGCGCAATGGTCTGGCGCAGCTTGGTCATGCGCACGCGTTCCTCGCGCGGCGCGTCGCTTTCCGAAGACGGCGCGCGCGGGGCGGCGGACACGGCCGCGGCCTTTGGCGCTTCCGCCGGCTGCGAGGGCGCGCCCTGCGCGATCGCGTCGAGAACGTCGCCCTTGAGAACCTGGCCGCGCTTGCCCGAGCCGGAGACCTGGTCGGCCGAGAGATTATTTTCCGCCAGAAGCTTCGCCGCCGCCGGGGCCGGGGGCATGGTGCGCTGCTCGATCGGGCCTTCGCCGGCCGTCTTGGCGGTCTGGGCGGCCGCTTCACCGGTCGTGGCGGCGGCGGTCGGAGCGGATGCCTGCGCCACTGCCGTTTCCTGCTTCGGCGCGGGGGCCGCTCCGCCTGCGGAAATCGTGCCGAGCAGGGCGCCGACTTCGACGGTCTCGCCTTCCTTGACGGCGATTTCGGCCAGCGTGCCGGCGGCGGCGGCGGGAACCTCGATCGTCACCTTGTCGGTTTCCAGCTCGACCAGCGGTTCGTCGACGGCGATGGCGTCGCCGACCTTCTTGAACCACTTGCCGATGGTCGCCTCGGTGACGGATTCGCCGAGAGTGGGAACGCGGATTTCGTTAGCCATTGTGCTTTTTTCCGTATTTCTGTCCGGTTGCCAATCAGCCGCCGAGCGCGTCTTCAAGGAACGCGGCGAGCTGCGCCAGATGTTTCGACATGAGCCCGGTGGCCGGCGAAGCGGCGGCCGGGCGGCCCGTGTAGCGTACCCGCTGGTGCTTGGCCTCGATATGCGCCAGCACCCATTCCAGATAGGGGTCGATGAACGACCAGGCGCCCATGTTCTTGGGCTCCTCCTGGCACCACACCATCTCGGCGTTGCGGAAGCGGGAAAGCTCGTTGATCAGCGCCTTGGCCGGGAACGGATAGAGCTGTTCGACGCGCAGCAGGTAGACATCGTTGATGCCGCGCTTCTCGCGCTCCTCGTAGAGGTCGTAATAGACCTTGCCGGTGCACAGGACGACGCGGCGGATCTTGGAATCCTTGACCAGCTTGATCGCCTGGTTGTCCAGGTACTGGGCGTCGTCCCACAGAAGGCGGTGGAACGAGCTTTCGCCGGACATTTCGGCGATGGTGGAAACCGCCCGCTTGTGGCGCAGCAGCGACTTCGGCGTCATCAGGATCAGCGGCTTGCGGAAGTCGCGCTTCAACTGCCGGCGCAGGATGTGGAAGTAGTTGGCCGGCGTCGTGCAGTTCGCCACCTGCATGTTGTCCTCGGCGCAAAGCTGGAGGAAGCGTTCCAGGCGGGCCGAGGAATGCTCCGGTCCCTGGCCCTCGTAGCCGTGCGGCAGCAGGCAGACCAGACCCGACATGCGCAGCCACTTGCGCTCGCCCGACGAGATGAACTGGTCGAACAGCACCTGCGCGCCGTTGGCGAAGTCGCCGAACTGCGCCTCCCACAGGGTCAGCGCCTTCGGGGCGGCCAGCGAATAGCCGTACTCGAAGCCGAGCACCGCCTCTTCCGACAGCATCGAATTGATGACCTCGTAGCCGGCCTGCGCCGCCGACAGGTTGTTGAGCGGGATATAGCGGTTCTCGTCGCGCTGGTCATACAGCACGGAGTGGCGCTGCGAGAAGGTGCCGCGCTCGCTGTCCTGGCCGGAAAGCCGGATCGGGTTGCCGTCGAGCAGGATGGCGCCGAAGGCGAGCGACTCGGCCGTCGCCCAGTCGATGCCCTCGCCAGTTTCGATGGCGTGGCGGCGGTTGTCGAGGAATCGCTGGATGGTGCGATGGACCTCGAAGCCTTTCGGCACCTCGGTCAGCTTCTTGCCGATCTCCTTCAGCGTCTTGACCGGCACCGCCGTCTTGCCGCGGCGCTGCTCGTCTTCGTTGTCGGCGGTCCGCAGGCCCGACCACGCGCCGTCCAGCCAGTCGGCCTTGTTCGGCTTGTAGTGCTGGCCGGCCTCGAATTCCTCTTCGAGGCGGGTGCGCCAGTCGGCCTTCATCCGGTCGAATTCGGCCTGGGTGACGAGACCTTCCGCGATCAGCTTGTCGGCATAGAGCTGCACCGTCGTCTTGTGGGTGCGGATCGAGCGGTACATGATCGGCTGGGTGAAAGCCGGCTCGTCGCCTTCGTTGTGTCCGAAGCGGCGGTAGCAGAACATGTCCACCACCACCGGTTTGTGGAACTTCATGCGGAATTCGGTCGCCACCTTGGTGGCGTGGACCACGGCTTCCGGATCGTCGCCGTTGACGTGGAAGATCGGCGCCTCGATCATCTTGGCCACGTCCGACGGATAGGGCGACGAACGCGAGAAGCGCGGGTTGGTGGTGAAGCCGATCTGGTTGTTGATGATGAAATGCAGGGTGCCGGCGACGCGGTGGCCGCGCAGGCCCGACAGGCCGAGCATTTCGGCGATGACGCCCTGTCCGGCGAAGGCGGCGTCACCGTGGATGAGCAGCGGCAGCACCTTGGCGCGCTCCTCCAGCGGCACGATCTCCTCGCGGCTTCGGGAGGCCAGCAAGTCCTGCTTGGCGCGCGCCTTGCCCATCACCACCGGGTCGACGATCTCGAGGTGGGAAGGGTTGGCCGTCAGCGACAGGTGCACCTTGTTGCCGTCGAATTCGCGGTCGGACGAAGCGCCGAGATGGTACTTCACGTCGCCGGAGCCCTCGACGTCGTCGGGGGCGTAGGAGCCGCCCTTGAACTCGTGGAAGATGGCGCGGTGCGGCTTGGCCATCACCTGGGAAAGCACGTTGAGGCGGCCGCGATGGGCCATGCCGAGCACGATCTCCTTGAGGCCGAGCTGGCCGCCGCGCTTGACGATCTGCTCCAGCGCCGGGATCAGCGATTCGCCGCCGTCAAGGCCGAAGCGCTTGGTGCCCTTGTATTTGACGTCGATGAACTGCTCGAAGCCCTCGGCCTCGATCAGCTTCTGCAGGATCGCCTTCTTGCCGGCCGGGGTGAAGGAAATCTCCTTGTCGGCGCCCTCGATGCGCTCCTGGATCCAGGCCTTCTCCTCGGGGTCGGAGATGTGCATGAACTCGACGCCGAGCGTCGAGCAATAGGTGCGGGTGAGGATCTCCAGCATCTGCCGCACGGTGCCGAATTCCAGCCCGAGCACGTTGTCGAGGAAGATCGGGCGATCGTAATCGGCCTCGGTGAAGCCGTAGTTCTGCGGCGAAAGCTCGTTGTAGTCCTCGAGCTGGCCGGCGATGCCGAGCGGGTCGAGGTTGGCGTGCAGGTGGCCGCGCATGCGGTAGGCGCGGATCATCATGATGGCGTGCACCGAATCGCGCGTCGCCTGGTGGACGTCGGCGTCGGAAACCGGCGTGCCGGCGGCGGCCGCCTTTTCCTTCACCTTCCGCTCGATGACCTTCTCGACCAGGCCCCAATTGCCGTCGAGCGCCGACACCAGTTCGCCGTTGGCGACGAGCGGCCAGCCGGGCTTCTTCCACGAAGCGCCGCGCGCGTTCTTGCGCACGTCGCCGGCGTCATCCTTCAGCGAGGCGAAAAAGGCCTGCCATTCGGGGTCGACCGAAGCGGGGTCGTCCTCGTAGGCCGCCTGGAGCGCCTCGATGTAGTCGGCGTTGCCGCCATAGAGGAACGAAGTGAGGGAGAGTTGGTCGTTGGTTTGATCTTGTCGCGCCATGATCGTCTCGGAGTTCTCGCTCCGGCTCCTTTTCTACCGACCCTCGGCCAGGGCCTCGGGCGTTCGTCGCTTGAAAAGCCCCAAGCGGGGCTTTTCGTCCGGCTGGGCCGGATCACTCCTCATCCCTTGATTGCTTCCACCAGCGTCGTGCCGAGCCGGGCCGGCGAAGGCGAGACCCTGATGCCGGCCGATTCCATGGCCGCGATCTTGTCTTCCGCGCCGCCCTTGCCGCCGGAGATGACCGCGCCGGCATGGCCCATGGTGCGGCCCGGAGGGGCCGTGCGCCCGGCGATGAAGCCGGCCATCGGCTTCCTGCGCCCGCGCCTGGCCTCGTCCTTGAGGAACTGGGCCGCGTCTTCTTCCGCCGAACCGCCGATCTCGCCGATCATGATGATCGACTTGGTCTCGTCGTCAGCCAGGAACATCTCGAGCATGTCGATGAACTCGGTACCCTTCACCGGATCGCCGCCGATGCCGACGGCCGTGGACTGGCCGAGGCCGGCATTGGTGGTCTGGAACACGGCTTCATAGGTAAGCGTTCCCGAGCGGGAAACAACGCCGACCGAGCCCTTGTGGAAGATGTTGGCGGGCATGATGCCGATCTTGCACTGGTCGGGCGTGACGATGCCGGGGCAGTTCGGGCCGATCAGCCGCGACTTCGACTTGTCGAGGCGCGCCTTGACCTTGACCATGTCGAGTACCGGGATGCCCTCTGTGATGCACACGATCAGCGGGATCTCGGCGTCGATCGCCTCGATGATCGCGGCAGCGGCTCCCGCCGGCGGCACATAGACGACCGAGGCGTTGGCGCCCGTCCTCTCCTTGCCTTCGGCGACGCTGGCGAAGATCGGAAGCTTCTCGCCCTTCGAGCCTTCCCACGTCTCGCCGCCCTTCTTGGGGTGGATTCCACCGACCATCTTGGTGCCGTGATAGGCCAGCGCCTGTTCGGTGTGAAAGGTGCCGGTCTTGCCGGTCAGGCCCTGAACCAGGATCTTGGTGTTCTTGTCGATGAGAATGGACATCGTGGTTCAGTTCCCCTTCACGGCCTTGACGATCTTCTGCGCGGCGTCGTCGAGGTCGTCGGCCGAAATGACGTTGAGCCCGCTTTCGTTGATGATCTTCTTGCCGAGTTCGACGTTGGTGCCTTCGAGGCGCACGACGAGCGGCACCTTGAGGCCGACTTCCTTCACCGCCGCCACCACGCCCTCGGCGATGACGTCGCATTTCATGATGCCGCCGAAGATGTTGACCAGGATGCCCTTCACCGCCGGGTCCTTGGTGATGATCTTGAAGGCCGCCGTCACCTTCTCCTTGTTGGCGCCGCCGCCGACGTCGAGGAAGTTGGCCGGCTCGGCGCCGTAGAGCTTGATGATGTCCATCGTCGCCATGGCGAGGCCGGCGCCGTTGACCATGCAGCCGATATCGCCGTCGAGCGCGACATAGGCGAGGTCGTATTTCGACGCCTCGATCTCCTTCTCGTCCTCTTCGGTGGTGTCGCGCAGCTCGAGCACGTCCGCGTGGCGGAACAGCGCGTTGTTGTCGAACGAGACCTTGGCGTCGAGCACGCGCAGGTGGCCGTTCTTCATGACGATGAGCGGGTTGACTTCGAGCAGGCTCATGTCCTTCTCGACAAAGGCCTTGTAGAGCACCGGGAACAGTTTTTCGCCGTCCTTGGCCGCGTCGCCGGAAAGCTTCAGCGCCGCATTCAGCGCGGCCGAATCCTCGGCGGTGACGCCCTTGTCGGGGTCGATGGCGCGGGTGACGATCTTTTCGGGCGTATCGTGCGCCACGGTCTCGATGTCCATGCCGCCTTCGGTCGACACCACGAAGGCGATGCGGCCGACGGTGCGGTCGACCAGGATCGACAGGTAAAGCTCGCGCTCGATGTCGGCGCCGTCCTCGATATAGAGGCGGTTGACCTGCTTGCCGGCCGGGCCGGTCTGCTTGGTCACCAGCGTGTGGCCGAGCATCTCGTTGGCGTTGGCGACCACTTCGGCCACCGATTTCGCCAGCCGCACGCCGCCCTTGGCATCGGCGGACAGTTCCTTGAACTTGCCCTTGCCGCGGCCGCCGGCATGGATCTGGCTCTTCACCACGTAGAGCGGGCCGGGCAGGCTGTTCGCCGCCGCTTCGGCCTCGCCCGCCTTCAGCACCGGAACGCCCTCGGCCACCGGAGCGCCGAAACCCTTCAGCAGGGCCTTGGCTTGATATTCATGAATGTTCATCGGCAAGCCTCCCGGTTACTTCTTGGCCAGTTGCGGCGCGATGTTGACGCAGGCCGCCGTCAGGCTCTGCACCGCTTCGACCGACTTCTCGAACATCTTCTGCTCGGCCTTGTTGAAGTCGATCTCGATGATGCGCTCGACGCCGCCGGCACCGATCACCACCGGCACGCCGACATAGGTGTCCTTGACGCCGTACTGGCCGGAAAGATGCGCCGCGCAGGGCAGCACGCGCTTCTTGTCCTTGAGGTAGCTCTCGGCCATCGCGACCGCCGAGGAGGCCGGCGCGTAATAGGCGGAGCCGGTCTTGAGCAGGGCCACGATCTCGCCGCCGCCCTTGCGCGTGCGCTCGACGATGGCGTCCAGCTTTTCCTGGCTGGTCCAGCCCATCTTGACCAGGTCGGGCAGCGGGATGCCGGCGACGGTGGAGTAACGCACCATCGGCACCATGTCGTCGCCGTGGCCGCCCAGCGTCATCGCCGAGACGTCTTCCACCGAGACCTTGAATTCCTCGGCGAGGAAGTAGCGGAAACGGGCCGAATCCAGCACGCCCGCCATGCCGACGACGTGGCTCTTGGGCAGGCCGGAGAATTTCTGCAGCGCCCACACCATGGCGTCGAGCGGGTTGGTGATGCAGACGACGAAGGCGTTCGGGGCGTATTTCCTGATGCCGGCGCCGACCTGCTCCATCACCTTCAGGTTGATGCCGAGAAGATCGTCGCGGCTCATGCCCGGCTTGCGTGGCACGCCGGCGGTGACGATGCACACGTCCGCGCCCTCGATGCCGGCATAGTCGTTGACGCCGGTCAGCCGGGCGTCGAAACCCTCCACCGGAGAGGATTCGGCGAGGTCGAGGCCCTTGCCCTGCGGGATGCCTTCGGCGATGTCGAACAGGACGACGTCGCCCAGTTCCTTGAGACCGATGAGGTGGGCGAGCGTACCGCCGATCATGCCCGAGCCGATGAGCGCTATCTTTTTGCGTGCCATGTGAGGATTGTTTCCCTTGATAACTGTGACGGCGCCACGCTGGCGTCAAAAGGAGACGATCGACGCGGGGACCGCGCGATTTCGCCGCACCCAATAGCCCCGCTGGGTAGAAGATTCAACGGTTATTTCCCATGCAATAATTTCAATCGGTTAGAACTGACGGGACTTACGTAAACGTCAAAAATATCGCTACCGCAGAGGCCTACACCCGTTTGCCCGGAACCGGAAGAGTATCGGATCACGATGACGCTCTTGTGATCGTCCGCCTAGCGGGCGCGCCTCGGCAGGCCCAAGCGGATGTACCGCGAAGAACCCGGCGAAAGGATGGTCAGGCCCGGCTGGCCGCCACAGCCGCGGTGGCCGGCCGGGGCGGCTGGCTCCGGCGCTCAGCCCAGCCTTCCAGCCAGTCGCGGCTCTGCATTTCGATCAGCCGCGAGGCCGTGCGCTCGAACTCGAAAGTCTCGGTGCCGGTGCGCGCGGTATAAAGTTCCACCGGTGGGGCGGCCGCGCTCACCACCAGCCGCACGTGATGGTCGTAGAGCGCGTCGATCAAAAGGATGAAGCGCTTCGCCTCGTTGCGCTTGCCCTCGCCGAGGACCGGGACGTGGTCGATGAAGACGGTGGCATAGCGGCCGGCGATGGCAAGGAAGTCGCGCGCGCCATGCGGCTTTTCGCACAGATCGGCGAAGGAGAAGCGCGCCGCCTCTCCGGCCGCACGCGGCACCGCCAGCTTTCGGCCCTTTACCGTCAGCGTTTCCTCGACCGTGGGCCGGCCCTCGGTCATGGCGTCCCAGGCCTCGTCCATGGCGCGGTCGGCAGCTTCGTCGGCCGGCGTCAGGTAGACCGGGATGCGCGCCAGCTTCTCCAGCCGGTAATCCTTGTCGGTATCGAGCGAGACCACGTCCGCGTGGCGCTCGAGAATAGCGATGAAGGGGAGAAACAGCTGGCGGTTCAGCCCGTCGCGGTAGAGGTCGCGCGGGGCGACGTTGGAGGTGGCGACCAGGACCACGCCGTTGGCGAACAGCGCCGAGAACAGCCGCGACAGGATCATCGCGTCGGCGATATCGGTGACGGAGAATTCGTCGAAACACAGCACCCAGGCCTCGTCGGCAAGCGTGCGGGCCACCGGCGGGATCGGGTCGTCCTCCTTGACGAGGCCGTCCTTGCGCGCCTGCCGGTGCTTCTGGATGCGGTCCTGCACGTCGGCCATGAAATCGTTGAAATGGACGCGACGCTTGCGGCGCACCGGCACCAGGTCGAAGAACATGTCCATCAACATGGTCTTGCCGCGCCCGACGCCGCCGTGGATGTAGAGGCCCTTGACCGGCTCGAGCGCCCTTTTCTTGGCGAACAGCCAGCCCAGCGCGCTGGACTTCTTGGCCAGCCGCTTGGTCGAAATCTCGTCGATCAGCCGGTCGAGCAGGGCGACGATATGCTCCTGCGCGTCGTCGCGCTCGATGCCGCCGCCCGATACGGCGTGGTTATAGCGCTGCCGGACGGTCGCGCGGGTTTCAAGGCCGTCACGCAGATGTTGGGTCACGCTGTCGCCTGCTTTGTTGCGCTATCCGGTCGTTTTCAGCGCGTCAGCGAAATCGGCTGCCCGGACGAGGTCTGGCCGTTGAAGTTTTCCCCGCCCGCGGAATACAGGCGCGCCAGCGTGCCGCCGTCGGCGTCATAGAGGGAAAGCTGCTTGCCCGACACGTTCCACGACTTCACGCCGTCGAGCGGCGCGGGGCAGCGCAGAGGCCCGGCGCGATAGCCCTGGCCGAATTTCGTCTGCGGGGTCGCGACCTTGCAGCTCTGGCCGGAGACGCTGGCGTTCCAGACGCCGGCGACGCTGGAGGGCGTGAGGTCCGTCGCCGTCGCCGGGGCGGAGCCGTCGGGCGGCAGGGCCGCCACCTGTGAGTTCTGCGGCGCGGTCGGGAACTGCGAGGCATCCGTCGGGGCCGGGCCCGAGGGCGGCGGCAACTGATTGGAGGTGACCGTGCCGGAGGGCGCTGCCTGCAACGGCTCGGGCCGTGTGGAATCCATCGACGAAAAACGCGTGCTCGAACAGCCGCTTGCCACAAGCGCGGTCACTGCCAGCGCCGCCAGACCGGTTTTCGAGAATGTCATGCCTACCTCCGCGTCCCCTGGTGGGCGCCTGTCCATCGATGCTTTGCCTACCAACAAGGGCAAGGTGGCCAAATTTCAACCGGATATGGTTAAAATAGCGTTTGCGTCGGCGGCTGTTGCGGATTTGCTACACTTTGGAGGGCGGCCGCCGGAACGCGACCGGCCTTTCCGCGTTGTGCCTCCATAGCAGCGGGGAACCTTCTCCATGATCAAATGGATTCTGATCCTTCTCGTCATTTCCGTGATCGCCGGGGCGCTCGGCTATCGCGGCGTTGCCGGAACGGCCTCGCGGCTGGCCTCCTTCCTCATCGCCGTGTTGCTGGTGGTCGTGGTCGTGGTGCTGCTGCTGTTCGCGCTGGCGGGCGGCGGGCTCTGGTAGGCACTTCCACTGGTAATTGCCGACCGTTTCCGCCATATAGGCCCGAAACAGGACAAAGTTTTCGGACCCATGGCAGGCGCGGCCCCCTTCGCCAAGATGAACGGCATCGGCAACGAGATCATCGTCGCCGACATGCGCGGCCGTGCCGATCGCGTCAGCGCGGCGGCGGCGGTGGCGCTCAATGCCGATGCGGCGACGCGCTTCGACCAGATCATGGCCATCCATGACGCGCGCACGCCGGGCACGAACTATTTCATCGACATCCTGAATTCCGACGGCAGCGGCGCGCAGGCCTGCGGCAACGGCACGCGCTGCGTGGTGCAGGCGCTGGCAGCCGAAACCGGCCAGAAGGTCTTCACCTTCGAAACCGTGGCCGGCATCCTCAATGCGCAGGAGCATGAAGGCGGCCTGATCTCGGTCGACATGGGCAGGCCGCGCTTCGGCTGGCAGGACATCCCGCTGGCCGAGGAGTTCCGCGACACCCGCATGATCGAGTTGCAGATCGGCCCGATCGACGCGCCGGTGCTGCATTCGCCGTCGGTGGTCTCGATGGGCAATCCGCACGCCATCTTCTGGGTCGACCGCGATGTCTGGTCCTACGAACTCGACCGCTTCGGGCCGCTTCTGGAAAACCATCCGATCTTTCCCGAGCGCGCCAACATCACCATCGCGCAGGTGACGTCGCCTGAGACGATGACGATCCGCACCTGGGAACGCGGTGCGGGATTGACCAGGGCCTGCGGCTCCGCCGCCTGCGCCAGCGTCGTCGCCGCCGCGCGCACGAAGCGCACCGGGCGCAACGTCACCTTACGGGCGCCGGGCGGAGAGCTGCGCGTCGAATGGCGCGGGGACGACCATGTGGTGCTCACCGGTGCGGCTGAGTGGGAGTTTTCCGGCACCTTCGATCCGGCCACCGGCGCGTGGACGCGCGACGCGGAAAGTGCCGCCTGATGGGCATCGACGTCGTCACCTTCGGCTGCCGGCTCAATACCTACGAGTCGGAAGTGATGCGCCGCGAGGCCGAGGCCGCCGGGCTTGGCGGGCTCGAAGGCGGCGCCATCATCATCAACACCTGCGCGGTCACCGGCGAAGCGGTGCGGCAGGCCAAGCAGTCGATCCGCAAGGCGCGGCGCGAGCACCCCGATGCGCGCATCATCGTCACCGGCTGCGCTGCGCAAACCGCGCCGCAGGACTTTTCCGCCATGGACGAGGTCGATCTCGTGCTCGGCAACGAAGAGAAGCTGCACAGCCACAATTATCGCGCGCTGCCGGATTTCGGCGTCAACGATTTCGAGAAGGCCCGCGTCAACGACATCTTCTCGGTGCGCGAGACCGCGAGCCACATGGTCGACGCCATCGAGGGAAGGGCGCGCGCCTTCGTGCAGGTTCAGAACGGCTGCGACCATCGCTGCACCTTCTGCATCATCCCCTATGGCCGCGGCAATTCGCGCTCGGTGCCGATCGGCGGCGTGGTCGAGCAGGTCAGGCGGCTGGTCGGCAACGGTTATGCCGAGGTGGTGCTGACGGGGGTCGACATGACCAGCTTCGGCGCCGACCTGCCGGGCAGCCCGAAGCTCGGCCGCCTGGTGAAGACGATCCTCAAGCAGGTGCCCGATATCCGTCGGCTGCGCCTTTCCTCCATCGATTCCATCGAGGTGGACGAGGAATTGCTGGACGTCATCGCCAATGAGCCCCGGCTGATGCCGCATCTGCATCTGTCGCTGCAGGCCGGCGACGACATGATCCTGAAGCGCATGAAGCGCCGGCACCTGCGCGCCGATTCCATCCGCTTCTGCGCCGAGGTGCGCCGGCTACGCCCCGATATCGTTTTCGGTGCCGACATGATCGCCGGTTTTCCGACCGAAACGGAAGAAATGTTCGAGAACTCGCTGGAGATCGTCGAGGAGTGCGGGCTGACGCATCTGCACGTGTTCCCGTTCTCGCCGCGCCAGGGCACGCCGGCCGCGCGCATGCCGCAGGTGCGGCGCGAGGTGGTCAAGGAACGCGCTGGCCGCCTGCGCGCCGCCGGCGACGCCGCCTATGCAAGACACCTCGCTTCGCTCGTCGGCACGCACCAGTCCATTTTGATCGAGCGCGACGGTATTGGCCGCACCGCCGGCTTCACCCTCGCCGCCATCGATGCCGGCGCGCCGGGCGACATCGTCGAGGCGGTCGTCACCGGCCATGACAGCGCACGGCTGACAGCAAGCCCGCTTGCCGCGCAGGCGGCCTGAGAAGAGTTCGCATGGCCTTCGGTTTCATCAAGAAAGTCTTTTCCTTCGGCAGGAAGGAAGTGGTCGAGGACAAGCCGGCCGACGAAGCCGCGCCGCTGCCGCCGCTCAATCTCGACGCGCTGGAAGGCCTGAAGCCGGTCGAGGAAACACCCTCTTCCCCTGCGGGTGAGGGGGCTTCAGCACCTTCCTCGCCGGTTGCCCCCTCATCCGACCCTTCGGGCCACCTTCTCCCCGGTGGGGAGAACGGCGAATCGCCGGCGTCCGAGCCGGCCGCGTCCTCACTGGAAACGTCTGTGCCGTCGGAGCCGGTTGCGCCGGAGCCTGTCGAACAGCCCACGACCGAGCCTGAACCGGCGCCGGTCGAGGTACCGCAGGAGCCGGAGCCCGTCGAACCGACGTCGGACGAAAAGCCAGCATCCGAGCCCGAGCCGACGGCAGAGCCCGTGCCGGAAGAAGAGCCCGCGCCTGTCGAGGTGCCGGAGAAGCCGGCTCCGGCGCCCGCCGAGCAGCAGCCCGTGCCGCCGCCGGAAGTTCCGGCAACGCCGCCGCCGGAAGCGCCGCCAGCGCGGCCGCGGGAGGTTCCCGCGCCGGAAACCCCGGCCGAGGTGCCAAGCCCGCCGGCCGAAGTGCCGCCGCCGGCCGAGACGCCGGCAAAGCCGGCTTCGCCGAAAGCCGGCAAGGTCACCGTCGCCAAAAAGGTCGAGCAGAAGGCGGAGCCCGTTGCGGCGCCGGCGCCGCAGCCCAGAAAGTCGTGGTTCCAGCGCATGCGCGACGGGCTGGCGCGCTCGTCGAAGGAGCTTTCCGGCAACATCGCCGGCGTCTTCACCCGGCGCAAGCTGGACGAGGATACGCTGCAGGACCTCGAGGACGTGCTGATCCGCGCCGATCTCGGCGTCGAGACGGCGCTCAGAGTCACCGATGCGCTGGCCGCCAGCCGCTACGGCAAGGAGGTTTCCGACGCCGACGTGCGTGCGGTGATGGCCGCCGAGGTGGAAAAGGTGCTGGGGCCGGTGGCGATGCCGCTGGAACTCGACCTTTCGCACAAGCCGCATGTCGTGCTGGTCGTTGGCGTCAACGGCACCGGCAAAACCACCACCATCGGCAAGCTGGCGGCGAAGCTGACCGAGGGGGGGCTTTCGGTGATGCTGGCCGCCGGCGACACGTTTCGCGCCGCGGCCATCGAGCAGTTGAAGATCTGGGGTGAGCGCACCGGCTCGCCGGTGGTCGCCACCAAGCTGGGCGCCGATGCCGCCGGCCTCGCCTACGACGCCTTCGAGAAAGCGAAGGAAGCCGGCTCCGACGTGCTCATCATCGATACCGCCGGGCGCTTGCAGAACAAGACCGAACTGATGGCGGAGCTGGAAAAGATCGTGCGCGTGCTGGGCAAGCTCGACCCGGAGGCGCCGCACACGGTGTTGCAGACCGTCGATGCCACCACCGGCCAGAACGCCCTGAGCCAGGTCGAGATCTTCCGCAACGTCGCCGGCGTCAACGGGCTGGTCATGACCAAGCTGGACGGCACCGCGCGCGGCGGCATCCTCGTCGCCATCGCCTCCAAGCACAAGCTGCCGGTCTATTTCATCGGCGTCGGCGAACAGGTGGACGACCTGGAACCGTTCTCCGCCAGCGAGTTCGCCAAGGCCATCGCAGGAGTCGCATGAGCATGACCCCCATCCTCGAACGCGATCCCGCCGATCCGCGGAACACGAAAAAGGAAAGCGTCAACCCGGCGCTCAAGCTGGTGCTGGAACTCGGGCCGCTGATGGTGTTCTTCTTCGCCAATGCGCGCGGCGAGTGGCTGGCCGAAAGATTCCCGATGCTGGCCGAACTCGGCGGACCGCTGTTCATCGCCACCGGCCTGTTCATGGCCGCGACCGCCGTTGCGCTGGCCGTGTCTTGGGGGCTCACCCGCACCCTGCCGCTGATGCCGCTGGTGTCGGGCATCGTGGTGCTGGTTTTCGGCGCGCTGACGCTCTACCTGCACGACGAGGTCTTCATCAAGATGAAGCCGACCATCGTCAACACGCTGTTCGGTGTCATCCTGCTCGGCGGGCTGGCCTTCGGCAAGTCGCTGCTCGGCTACGTGTTCCATTCGGCCTTCCGGCTCGACGCCGAGGGCTGGCGCAAGCTGACCCTGCGCTGGGGCCTGTTCTTCTTCTTCCTGGCGATCCTCAACGAAGTGGTGTGGCGCAATTTCTCCACCGACTTCTGGGTCGCCTTCAAGGTCTGGGCGACGATGCCGATCACCATCCTGTTCACGATCAGCCAGATGCCGCTGATCATGCGCCATTCGCTGGACGACGAAGCCAAGAAGTAGCCGCGCCTTCGCACAAGGCTTTGTTAAGCCGCCATGCGCGGTGCGCAATGCTGCATTGCGGCATATTCTTTTTGCAGCGCACATTTCCTATGTCATGATTTGCAAGCCATTCGGGAGGAACAATCGCACCACGGTGGTGCAGAAAGGAACCTGCCATGATCTTCGACACCCTGTTCAAGGATGCCCGCGCGCATCTCGCCAAGCGCAAGCGCTACAACCAGCTTGTCAGCGAAATCAACAGCCTGAGCGACCGCGACCTCGCCGACATGAACGGCAGCCGCGCGGAAATGCTCTACAATGTGCGCCGGGAAATCTTCGGCTGACCTGTAACAGCGGGCGCGGCGGGCCGGAAATCAATCCGGCCGGGCCAGCGCCTTCTCTATTTCCGGAAGCAGGGCCGTGCGGACAGAGTCCGGCGTCAGCGGCCCGACATGCTTGTAGGCGATGGCGCCGTCCTTGCCGATGACGAAGGTTTCCGGCACGCCGTAGACGCCCCAGTCGATGGCGGTGCGGCCGGCGTCGTCGACGCCGATCGAGCGATAGGGATTGCCGAGATCGCCGAGGAATCGGCGCGCGTTTTCCGGCTTGTCCTTGTAGTTCAGGGCCGCCATCGCATAGCGGTCGTCCTGCGCCAGTCCCATCAGCACCGGATGCTCCTGCCGGCACGGCGCGCACCAGGACGCAAACACGTTGAGCACGGTCACCTTGCCGGCGAATTGCGCACTGTCGAGGCCGGGAAGGCCTGAGCCTTCCAGCGGCGGCAGTTGCGTGGCGGGCGCCGGCTGGCCGATCAGCGCCGACGGGATTTCCGTGCCGTCCTGGCCCGAAAGCAGTTGCGCCAGGAACACGCCGGCCAGGCCGAGGAAGACCAGCAGCGGCAGGAGAACTAGGAGCCGGCGCCTGGGCTTTGCCTCCGTCGCGGGTTCCACGCTCATGATGCCCTTGTCCCTTTCGCTCTAACCCCGGCCGCGCCGGTCTTGTCGGAGCGGCGGCGGATGCCGGCCGCTTCCAGCGCCGCCAGTTCGCGCTTGCGCGCACGCTGGTCGATCAGCACCCAGCCGATCAGCCCGATCATCGCCACCGCGGTGACGGCGTAGGCCGCCGTGACGTAGAGTGCGTGCGTGCTCATGCCGATCGCCTCGCTGCGGCGGTTCTGCCGCCGGTTGAACTTTTCCGAACGTCCATGCTTTCCCTTAGCGTTGCGTGATTACTGGCGCAATCAGTCGCCGTGCCGCAGCGCCAGTGCCGCCGCCAGCGGGCCGATCACCGCAAAGAACAGGGTGAGCGCGGCGAGAATGAGGAAAGGCGGCAGGAACGGGTCGGGATCGTTGACCGCGCCGTAGCTCGCCGAGACGCCGAAGATCAGCACCGGGATGGTCAGCGGCAGCACCAGCACCGAGATCAGCAGGCCGCCGCGCGGCAGCGCCACCGCGACGGCGGCGCCGACGGCGCCGACGAAGGCGATGGCGGGCGTGCCGACCAGCAGCGTCAGCGCGGTCGCGCCGATGCCGATCGGCTCCATGTTCATGAACAGGCCGAGCAGCGGCGCCGCGATCACCAGCGGCAGCACGCTCGCCGTCCAGTGGGCGAGGCATTTGACCAGAACGGTGAGCGCCAGCATGTGGCGGTCGCCGGCAAGGACGAGAATATCGAGCGAACCGTCGTCGCGTTCGGCCTGGAACAGGCGGTCGAGGCCGAGCAGCGAGGCCAGCAGCGCCCCGATCCACAGGATGGCGGGGCCGATGCCGGCAAGCAGGTTGAGGTCAGGGCCGACGCCGAAGGGTATGGTGACGATGACGGCGAGGAAGAAGATGACGCCGGTCAGAGCCCCGCCGCCGGCGCGCACGGAAAGTTTCAGGTCGCGCAGGAACAGGGCTAGCATCGCGCGGCATGTCCGGTGGAAAGGAGTTCAGGCATTTCCACCCATCCTCAGTTCTTCCGCCTGCTCCAGCCCCAGCGGCAGGTGGGTGGCGGCGACGATGATGCCGCCTGCCTGGCAATGCGCCTTCATCAGCCCGGCCAGCCGCCCCTCCGACGCTTTGTCCAGGCCGGAAGTCGGCTCGTCGAGCAGCCATAGCGGGCGGTAGGAGACCAGAAGCCGTGCGATGGCGGTACGCCGGCGCTGGCCGGTCGAGAGGTAGCCGAAAGGCAGGTGACCGATGCCGCCGAGGCCGACCGCCTCCAGCGCCTCCTCGGTGTCGAGGCGGGCGTCGCCGCAGAAATCGCGCCAGAAGGCGAGGTTTTCGGTCACACTCAGCGTCGGCTTCATCGCGTTGTGGTGGCCGAGATAGTGGCAGTTGCCCGCGACGGACGCGGAATCGTCGCCTTCGCCTTGCAGATGCACGCGCCCCGCAGCCGCCGGCAGCAGGCCGGCGACGATGCGCAGCAGGGTCGACTTGCCGGAGCCGTTCGGGCCTGTGACGAGAAGGGCCTGCCCCTCGCCCAGCGCAAAGCCGATACCGGAAAAAACCGTTTCGCCGCCGCGTTCGCCGCTCAGATTCTCGGCGATCAGCCGCATGAATTCCCCTTGGCCTGAAATCGGGCACCGCGCGCCGGCACCCAAGCAAAAATGGCAACTATGTGTCTAGAACTATTCCAGAAACTTCTCTATATCCGGCATACCAACCCCAGCGGTCGGGGAAGGCAACCTTTATTGCGCCGAATCGGCGCCATGCCGCAAGGCATGAGCGCACGGGGCGGACAGCGGAAATGGCCGTACCCGCACCCTTGCGCGTGATTGCATGCCATCGGAGTCCGTTCCTAGGCCGAACTGACCAGAATGGGATCGCACGTCGTGTCCAAATCTCTCGATAGTTTCAATTGCCGCCGCACCCTGACCGCAGGGGGCGCCGAGTATGTCTATTACAGCCTCGTGGAAGCCGAGAAGAACGGCCTGGCCGGCATTTCCCGCCTGCCCTATTCGATGAAGGTGCTGCTGGAGAACCTTTTGCGCAACGAGGACGGCCGCACCGTCACCAAGGCGTCGATCGAGGCGGTGGCCGCCTGGCTCGCCGACAAGGGGACCGCCGGCGTCGAGATCGCCTACCGGCCGGCGCGCGTGCTGATGCAGGACTTCACCGGCGTTCCGGCCGTCGTCGACCTCGCGGCGATGCGCGACGCCATGGTGTCGCTCGGCGGCGACCCGCAGAAGATCAATCCGCTGGTGCCGGTGGACCTGGTCATCGACCATTCGGTCATCGTCGACGAGTTCGGCACACCGATGGCCTTCGCGCGCAACGTCGAACTGGAGTACAAGCGCAACGAGGAACGCTACAAATTCCTGAAGTGGGGCCAGCAGGCTTTCCATAATTTCCGCGTCGTGCCGCCGGGCACCGGCATCTGCCACCAGGTCAACCTCGAATATCTCGGTCAGGTGGTGTGGACCAACAGCGATGGCGGCGAGGCCGTGGCCTATCCCGACACCTGCGTCGGCACCGATTCGCACACCACGATGATCAACGGCCTCGGCGTTCTGGGCTGGGGCGTCGGCGGCATCGAGGCGGAGGCGGCCATGCTCGGCCAGCCGGTCTCCATGCTTCTGCCGGAAGTCATCGGCTTCCGCCTCACCGGCAAGGTCAAGGAAGGCGTCACCGCCACCGACCTGGTGCTGACCGTGACCCAGATGCTGCGCAAGAAGGGCGTCGTCGGCAAGTTCGTCGAGTTCTTCGGCCCGGGCCTTTCCAACATGACGCTGGCCGACCGCGCCACCATCGGCAACATGGGCCCGGAATATGGCGCCACCTGCGGCTTCTTCCCGGTCGATTCCGAGACGCTGCGCTACATGACCATGTCCGGCCGCGCCGAGGACCGCATCGCGCTGGTCGAGGAATACACCAAGGCTCAGGGCCTGTGGCGCGAGGACAGCTCTGCCGACCCGGTGTTCACCGATACGCTCGAACTCGACCTCGGCACCGTGGTGCCCTCCATGGCCGGGCCGAAGCGTCCCGAGGGCCGTCAGGCGCTGGAAGACATTCCCGCCGGCTTCGTCAAGGCGATGGAAACCGAGTACAAGAAGGCGGCCGAGCTGCACAAGCGCTACCCGGTCGAAGGCGCCGACTACGATCTCGGCCACGGCGACGTGGTGATCGCGGCGATCACGTCGTGCACCAACACCTCCAACCCCAGCGTGCTGATCGGCGCCGGCCTTCTGGCGCGTAACGCCAACCGGCTCGGCCTCAAGCAGAAGCCTTGGGTGAAGACCTCGCTGGCGCCGGGATCGCAGGTCGTGGCCGAATATCTGGAGAAATCGGGCCTGCAGAAGGAACTCGACCAGATCGGCTTCAACCTCGTCGGCTTCGGCTGCACCACCTGCATCGGCAATTCCGGCCCGCTGCCGGCGCCGATCTCCAAGACCATCAACGACAAAGGCCTGATCGGGGCGGCGGTGCTGTCGGGCAACCGCAACTTCGAGGGCCGCGTGTCGCCCGACGTGCAGGCCAACTACCTCGCCTCGCCGCCGCTGGTGGTGGCGCATGCGCTGGCCGGCACGGTGACGAAGGACCTGACCAAAGAGCCGATCGGCGAAGGCAAGGACGGCAAGCCGGTCTATCTCAAGGACATCTGGCCGACTTCCGCCGAGATCCAGGAGTTCATCGAGAAGAACGTCACGCGCGAACTGTTCGCGCGCAAATATGCCGACGTCTTCAAGGGCGACGAGAACTGGCAGAACGTCAAGGCGCCGAGCGGCCAGACCTATGCCTGGGACAACACGTCGACCTATGTGCAGAACCCGCCGTACTTCGTCGGCATGGGCAAGTCGACGGGCGCGATTTCCGACATCAAGGGCGCGCGCGTGCTCGGCCTGTTCGGCGACAAGATCACCACCGACCACATCTCGCCGGCCGGTTCGATCAAGGCGGCCTCGCCCGCCGGCAAGTACCTGACCGACAACGGCGTCGGCGTGGCCGACTTCAACCAGTACGGCACGCGGCGCGGCAACCATGAGGTGATGATGCGCGGCACCTTCGCCAATATCCGCATCCGCAACCACATGCTGGGCGAAAACGGCAAGGAAGGCGGCTACACGATCCACTATCCGTCGAAGGAAGAGGAATCGATCTACGACGCGGCCATGCAATACCAGCGCGAAGGCGTGCCGCTGGTGATCTTCGCCGGCGTCGAATACGGCAACGGCTCGTCGCGCGACTGGGCGGCCAAGGGCACCAGCCTGCTCGGCGTGCGCGCCGTCATCGCCCAGTCCTTCGAGCGCATCCATCGCTCGAACCTGGTCGGCATGGGCGTGGTGCCGTTCACCTTCGAGGAAGGCACGTCGTGGGCCTCGCTCAACCTCAAGGGCGACGAACTGGTCGAGATCGACGGGCTCGCCACGATCAAGCCGCGCCAGCAGGCGGTCGCCAGGATCACCTATGGCGACGGCACGGTGAAGAACGTGCCGATTCTCTGCCGCATCGATACGCTGGACGAGCTCGACTACTACAAGAACGGCGGCATCCTGCAGTACGTACTGCGCGATCTCGCCGCATAAGCCGCATCGTATCGGGCAAGCTGAACAACCGCCGGGGCGAAAGCCCCGGCGGTTTTGTCTGGGCGGGTGAAAAATTTCACCGCAACGTGACTTCCGATTGACTGCCGCTTCTGCCACATATTTTAGCAATGAGAAGAAGAGCCGGTACCGCCGGCGGGAAATTGGAACGGCCATGGTATCTCGACAAATGGTGCAGTTGGCGGCTGCCACGCTGGCCCTTTGCGCGTTTTCAGGGGCAGGCCTGGCCGGCCAGGCCGATGTCGCGCGGCCGGGCGCGGCAAAGACCGAGACACCGCTGGGCGTGGTCGAGCTCTTCACCAGCCAGGGCTGCAGTTCCTGCCCGCCGGCCGATGAGCTTTTCGCCGATTTCGTGGCGAGGAAGGACATCGTCGCGCTCGCCTATCACGTCGACTACTGGGACTATCTCGGCTGGAAGGACACGCTGAGCAGCAAGAAGAACACCGAGCGCCAATATGCCTATATGCGCGCTTTCGGCACCCGTTCGGTCTATACGCCGCAGGCGGTCATCAATGGGCGCACCCATGTCAACGGCGCCAGCCGCTCCGCGGTCGCCGATACGCTCGCCCGGATGGACAAGAGCGCGCAGGGCATGCGCGTCCCCATCAAGGTCACGCAGGAAGGGGACGGCGTGGTGATCGAGGCGGGCGACGCCGGCACCGATCTGGCGACGCCGGTGGATGCCCATGTCGTCGTCGTCTATTTCGAGGCGCCGCAGACGATCAGCATCGGCAAGGGCGAGAACAGCGGCCGGCGCGAGACCTACTGGAACGCCGTCTCCGATATCCAGACCGCCGGCATGTGGCACGGCAAGGCGCAGCGCTACGAACTGCCGATGAGCGAGATATCCAAGAGAGGCGGCTGCGCCGTGCTCTTGCAGGCGATGGGCAAGGACGGGTTGCCGGGCCCGATCCTCGGCGCCGCCATGATCCGCAATCCATAACGCCGCCCTGGTACCGCCACCGCGTCAGTGATAGCCGATGTCGTGGCGTACCTTGCCCCGGAAGACCCAGTACGACCAGCCCGAATAGACGAGAATGACGGGGAGTAGGAACAGGGTTCCGACCAGCAGGAAGGCCTGCGTCGAGTTGGACGAGGCCGCTTCCCACAGCGTGAAGCTGTGCGGCACGATATAAGGCCACAGGCTGACGGCGATGCCGAGATAGGATAGCGCGAACAGCACCACGGCGCCGATGAAAGGGCCGGCATGCGTGTCGCGCCCGAGCGCGCGCCAGACCAGGAAGGCCGTCAGCAGCGTCAGCAGCGGGATCGGCGCCAGCACGAGGATGTTCGGCCAGGAGAACCAGCGCTGGGCGATCGGCGCGCTGACCAGCGGCGTCCACAGGCTGACGATGCCGATGCCGACGAGGACGCCGATCAGGCTGATGCGGCCATGCCGCCGCGCGCGTTCCTGGATATCGCCCTCCGTCTTCAGGACCAGCCAGCCGGCGCCGAGCAGGCTGTAGCCGAAGACCAGCGCCAGCCCGGTGAGCAGCGAAAACGGCGTCAGGAAATCGAAGGACGAGCCGACGAACTCACGGCCCTGGATGTTGAAGCCCTGGATGTAGGAGCCGAGCATCACACCTTGCGCGAAGGCGGCGACGGCCGAGCCGTAGCAGAAGCCGTGGTCCCAGAAGGTCTTGTGCTCGACGTCGCGGAAACGGAATTCGAAGGCGACGCCACGGAAGACCAGCGCCAAGAGCATGACCAGCACAGGAAAATACAGCGCCGGCACGACGATGGCGAAGGCAAGCGGGAACGCCGCCAGCAGCGCCAGCCCGCCGAGCACCAGCCAGGTCTCGTTGCCGTCCCAGATCGGGGCGATCGAATTCATGACGAGGTTGCGCGACTGGACGTCGGGTTCGAAGCCGTAGAGGATTCCGACGCCGAGGTCGAAACCGTCGAGCAGCACGTAGAAGAAGATGCCGGCGGCGAGGATGGCCGCCCAGATCGGCACGAAGCTGAACACGGTGTCCATCATGCGCCTCCGTGCGGGGTAAATTCGACCGTGACCGGCTGGCTCGGCCGCCCGCCTTCGATCAGCGGGTCTTCCTCTGGCTCCTCATCGGCGGACCGGGGACCCTTGCGGATGATGCGCAGCATAACCCATGCCCCGGCCGGGAAGATGATGAGATAGGTGACCATGTAGAGCAGCAGCGAGATCAGCACGTCCTGTCCGGTCAGTGACGGCGAGACGGCGTCGGCGGTGCGCAACAGGCCGTAGACGACCCACGGCTGGCGGCCGACCTCCGTCGTGGTCCAGCCGGCGAGCACGGCGAGAAAGCCCATCGGTCCCATGAACAGGCAGGCCCGCAGGAAAGTGGGGCTGTCGAACAGCCGTCCGCGCCAGCGCAGCCACCAGCTCGAAACCACCAGCGCCAGCATCAGCAGCCCGATGCCGACCATGACGCGGAAGGCGTAGAAGGGCAGCGCCACCGGCGGCCGCTGGTCGGCGGGGAAATCCTTCAGGCCCTTCACGGTGCCGTCGAGGCTGTGGGTGAGGATCAGGCTGCCGAGCTTCGGCACCTCGACGGTGAAGCGGTTGCTGGCCGTGGCGTCGTCGGGAACGGTGAACAGGATCAACGGCATGCCGCTCGTCGTCTCCCAGTTCGCTTCCATGGCCGCGACCTTGGCCGGCTGGTGCTCGAGCGTGTTGAGGCCGTGCAGGTCGCCAAGCAGGATTTGCAGGGGCACCAGGATGGTCAGCAGCCACAGCGTGATCGACATCATGGTGCGGGCTTCGGCCGAACTGGCCCGCTTGCGCATCAGGTAGGCATCCACCGCGACGACGACGAAGCCGGTGGTGATGTAGAAGGCGACGACGGTATGGGCGAAGCGGTAGGGGAAGGAGGGGTTGAAGACGATCTCGAACCAGTTGGTCGGGAAGAAGCGGCCGTCGATCACCTGGTAGCCGGCCGGCGTCTGCATCCAGCTGTTGGCGGCAAGGATCCAGAACGAGGACAGGAGCGTGCCGAAGGCCACCATGAGCGCGGCGAAGAAGTGCGCCCAGCCTGGTACCAGCTTGCGCCCGAACAGGAGCACGCCGAGGAACGCGGCCTCCAGGAAGAAGGCCGTCAGCCCCTCATAGGCGAACAGCGGCGCCAGCACGTTCGCGGTCACGTCCGAGTAGCGGCTCCAGTTGGTGCCGAACTGGAACGGCATGATGATGCCGGACACGACGCCGATGCCGAAGGCGACCGAGAAGATCTTGATCCAGAAGGTCGAGATGCGGAAATAGATTTCCTTGCCGGTGAAGAAATAGAGCCCCTCCAGCAGCGCGATGAAGGACGCGAGCCCGACCGTCAGCGCCGGCATCAGGATGTGCCAGGCGATCAGCCAGGCGAATTGAAGGCGGGACAGGAAGAGCGGATCGAGTTCCATGGCGGGCGGCTCTGTTCACGACATGCCGATCCCGGGCCGCATTTCTGCCTGCCGGCGACAGGGAAGGCAAAGCCGACTTAGGGCGCGCGCGGATTACATCAAGGTGCCCGGCGTTTTTGATGGGGGTCAGCCGCCCCAGGCGAAGCGGGTCGCGGGGAACACCTCGGCCTGCCGCCGGGAAAGGGCTGCCCAGGCATCGCGGGTCGAAGGGTCCGGCGTGATGGTCTCGGCGACGCTGGTCATGGCGTCGGCGGCCTTTTCGAAACTGTCGAACCAGCCGATGCCGACGGCGGCGCTGATGGCGGCGCCGAGCGAGGAGGCCTCGGCGCTCTGGCCCTTCTGGATCGGGATGCCGGTGGAATCGGCGACCATGCGCGTCCACAGCGGGCTGTTGGCGCCGCCGCCGATGGCGACGATGCGGCTCGGCGCCAGCCCCTGCCGGCGCATTTCCTCCAGCGCGCGGGCGCTCTGCAGGGTCATCGCCTCCAGCCCGGCACGGTAGAAATGGCCGAGCGTATGCGACGGGTGCATGCCGATGAAGCTGGCGCGCGCGTTCATGTCCCAGTGCGGGTCCATGCAGCCGACCAGCGTGGTGCCGGCCAGCAGCCCGTCCGAGCCGATGGGGACGCCTGCCGCCTCGCGCTCCAGCCGCGAGTAGATCGAAGGATCGGCACGGCCGCCGGCGAACATGTCGACGAACCAGTTGACGAAATAGGCGCCGGCCCGCTGCACGGCTTCGAGGAAGTAGCCGTCGCCGGTGGGCGAGGTCATGGTACGCCAGTACGGCCCGAGGACGGGAGTGGGCGACCACAGGCCGGCGATGATGGCCGTGCCGAGATTGAGGTAGACGACGCCGTCGCGCACGGCGTTGGAGCCGAGGCCGGCGCATTGGCCGTCGCCGCCGCCGGCGATGACCGGCGTGCCCTGGGCCAGGCCCGTTGCCGCCGCGGCCGCGGCATGGACGGTACCTATCCGGGTGCCGGTGCGGACCGCCGCCGGCAGTTGCGCGGGCGCGATGCCGAGCGCGTCGAGGATCGGCCCGGACCACTCCTTGCGGGAGATGTCGAAGATGCCGAACGGGTCGGCGCTGGTCCAGCTCGCGCTCGGCGTGCCGGTCAGCTTCATCGTCAGGTAGCCCTGCACGTCGAGGATCTTTGCCGCGCGGTCGAGCCGTTCCGGCTCGTTCTCGCGCAACCATTTCAGCCGGTAGACGACGGGCGTGACGTCGATCGGCTTGCCGGTGATCTCGTGCAGGCGTTGGCGGCCGAATTCCCCGGCGAAGCGGTCGACCAGCCCGGCGGCGCGCTCGTCCAGCCACACGCTCGCCGGTCCGATGGCGTTGCCTTCGGCGTCGACCAGCGCCACCGTCTCGCGCTGGTTGGAAATGGCGAGGCCGGCGATGCGCTTCGGATCGACGGCCGCCGTCACCTGCCGCAGCGCGATCGTGGCGGCCTGCCACCAGTCGCCGGCCTCCTGCTCGGCGAAGTCCGGCCTCGGCCTCGCCAGCTCCAGCGGCGCGCGGCCCTCGGCCACCGCGTTGCCGTTCCTATCCCAGGCAATGGCCTTGCAGGACTGGGTGGAGCTGTCGAGGCCGATAACCAGGGGGTCGCCGATGCTGCTCATGGTCTGTTCCGGGTTCGAGAGGCTATTCCAGCAAGGCGCGCGCGGTGGCCATGTCGGTGACGAGGTGGGTGGCGTATCCGCCCCGCAGGCCGGCACGGATGGCCTCGATCTTCTGCGGGCCGCCGGCGGCGCAGATGCGGACCGGCATGGCTTTCAGTTCGTCGAGCGTGATGCCGATGGTGCGGCCTTCGAGCGGGCTCGGCAGCGAGCGCCCCTCGGCGTCGATCAGCCGGCCGATGATGACGCCGACCGCGCCCTGGCCGATCATGCCGGCAAGCCCCGCTTCGTCGGAAATTCCCGAGCGGGCGTAGGTGCTTTCGGGGCCGACGTCGCCGACGCCGAAAATGACCTTACCGGCGGCGTGGATCATGCGGAACTGGTTGACCAGCATCGGCTCGCGCATCAGCTCGTCATGCAGCCGCTCGCTTGAGACGATCGCCGGCGCCAGCAGGTTGATGCAGCGCGCGCCGAGGCGGTTCGCCATCAGCGAGGTGCAGAATTCCGGCGAGAAGTCGCTGGTGCCGATCGAACTGCCGCACAACTGGACGACGCTGAGGTTCCTGGCGCGCCGGGGGCCGGAGATGGAGCGGGCGGCGGCCAGCACCGTCTTGCCCCAGGCGACGCCGATGGTGTCGTCGGTTTCGATCATCGAGGCGAGCAGCCTGCCCGCCGCCTCGCCGATGCGCTGGTCGGTGTCGCCCCGGTTGAGGTCGGGGATGACGGCGGCGCTGGCGAGCCCGTAGCGCTCGATCAGGGCACGCGATTCCAGTGTGCGGGCAAAGGCTTCCTGGTCGATCTGCACGGAGACGAGGCCGGTCTCGCGCGCTTCCTGGAGGTAGTTGACCACGCTCGCCCGCGAGACGTTCATCGCCTTCGCCACCTCGCTCTGGTTGAGCTGGTCGACGTAGTAGAGCCAGGCCGCCCACGCCACCGCGCCGTCGAATTCCGGCGGCGTCGGCGAGGCGGCGTTGCGCGTCGAGCTGGTTGCGTCAGAAGCGTCCATGACGCTGTTGTCGACCGGCTGAAGGAAACATGTCAAGGGTCGGCGACAAATCCATTGACAAAAGGCATCCGTGAGTGACAATTGTCTCAACGCCGATGGACGCCGTCGGCAAATGGGCTCTGGCAGGAGTGCGTTCGATGACGAAACCGGCATCCGGTTCTTGGACCGGCCTGATCGACGAGATCCTGGACGGCCGCTGGACCAGCCCGGAAACCGGCAAGAAGGCAGTCGTCCCCTATGAGCGCATCGTCATCGAGGACAGCCTCGACGGACGGGCGGCCGAACTGGTCGGGGCGCTCGATCTCGGCAAGCGTTTCACCGTCGTCGCCGACGGCGCCACCTACGATGCGCTGGGCGAGCGCGTTGCGCGCGAACTGAAGGCGCTCGGCCCGGTCGAGACCGTGGTCCTCGACCATCCGCATGCCGACATGGCCAATGTCGAGAGCCTGACCGGCAAGCTGGCTGGCGCCGAGGCCGTGGTGGCGGTCGGCTCCGGCACCGTCAACGACCTGTGCAAGTTCGTGACCGGGCGCACCGGCCGGCGCTATTGCGTGTTCGGCACCGCCGGCTCGATGAACGGCTATACCTCGACCACGGCCTCGATCACGCTCGAAAGCGGGCTGAAGGTGTCGCTGCCCTCGCATGGGCCGTCGGGCTTCTTCGTCGACCTCGGCGTCTCGGCCGCCGCCCCGACCTACCTGTCGGCGGCGGGCTTCGGCGACTGCCTTTGCCGCTCGGTCGCGCAGATCGACTGGTGGATGTCGCATCGCCTGCTCGGCACCGACTATCACAGCGTTCCCTTCCTCATCCAAGAGGAGGACGAAGCCGAACTCAACAAGCGCGCGGCCAAGCTCGCCGAGCACGATGTCGAGGCCAACGGCTATCTCTACCGCGTGCTGACGCTGTGCGGGCTCGGCGTTTCCTTCACGGGCGTCTCCAACCACGGCTCGATGGGCGAGCACCAGATCTCGCACTACATCGACTGCTTTGCCGGCGACCGGCATCCGGGAACGCTGCACGGAACGCAGGTCGGCGTCGCCTCGCTGACGATGGCGCGCCTGCAGCAGAAGATGCTTTCCGAGGAAAAGCCGCCGGTGGTGAAGCCGACGAAGATCGACGCCGCCGACATGGAGCGCCGCATGGGCGCCTCCGCCGCGCAGTGCCTCGAGGAGTTGCAGAAGAAGGCCTTCGACGAACGCGGCGCCGCCGCCTTCAACGAGCGCCTGCAGGAATTGTGGCCGCAGCTGCGCGAGGAACTCAAGGCGTTCATGCTGCCCGTAGAGGAAATGGTCGGCCTGCTCAAGTCGACCGGCGGCCCGACCACGGCGGCCGAACTCGGCGCTTCCCCCGACCTCTATCGCGAGGCGGTGGTGCACTGCCGCGAAATGCGCAACCGCTTCTCGTTCCTGGACATCGCAGCCGATGCCGGGATGCTGGAGGATTTCGCGCGCGGGGAAGCCTAGGATGGCGATGCGCGCGCTGAGCGAGTTCCCGGCGGATGCGGCTGCGTCCATTCGCGGCGTCTTTTGCGATATCGACGATACCATCACCACCGAGGGGCGGCTGACGGCCGCCGCCTATGGCGCGCTGGAACGGCTGAGCGAGGCCGGGCTCGCGGTCGTGCCGATCACCGGCCGCCCGGCGGGCTGGTGCGACATGGTCGCACGCTTCTGGCCGGTGGCCGGCGTGGTCGGCGAAAACGGCGCCTTCTATTTTGCCTATGACGGGGCGACGCGCAAAATGATCCGCGTCTTCACCGCCGGGGCGGCCGAGCGCGCCGACAACAAGCGCCGGCTCGACCATATCGAGAAGCGCGTGCTGGCCGAGGTGCCGGGTGCCGCGGTTTCGGCCGACCAGGCCTATCGCGAGGCCGACCTCGCCATCGACTTCTGCGAGGACGTGCCGGCGCTGCCGCCGGGCAAGGTCCAGCACATCAAGCAGATTTTCGAGGAGGAGGGCGCGGTCGCCAAGATTTCCTCCATCCACGTCAACGGCTGGTTCGGCCGATACGACAAGCTGTCGATGACGCGGCGGTTCGCGGCCGAGCGGCTGGGCGTCGATCTCGACGCGGACAAGGCCGCCTATGTGTTCGTCGGCGACAGCCCGAACGATGCGCCGATGTTCGGCTTTTTCCCGAATGCCTGCGGCGTCGCCAATGTCCGGGATTTCGCCGGCCGCATCGAGGCCGAGCCGGCCTTCGTCGCCAGCGGGCGCGGCGGCGCGGGATTCGTCGAGATCGCCGACATGCTGTTGGCGCGGCGCCGGCCGGGCGCAGGCTGAGCCGGGACACAGGGACGTGGGAGGCGTCGTGCAGGGCAGGAAAGCGCAGAGCGATTGCGGAAAGAGCGCAGGCGGAAGGCGCGGCTTTGTCGTGGCCGCCCGCAGCGCCGCGTCTTGTCACCGGCGCGCCGACAATCTAGCGTTCCAGCAAGCGCACAGGAAACCAACAACCGCGCGCGGCATGGCCGAGCGTCTTGGGAGGGATACGTGCAGGCTGCCCAGGTAAGACGTTTCGTGATCTCGGATCATCCGCTGCCCTGGCTGTTGCCGCTGGTGGCGATCCTGCTCGTGTTCACGGTCTATCCGCTGTTCTACAACATCTGGCTCAGCTTCCACGAATATGCGCCGCGCCGGCGCGCGCTCGAATATGTCGGCACCAGCAACTGGGCGCAGTTGTGGGAGGACGCCCGCTTCTGGCAATCGCTCACCATCACCTTCGCCTATTTCGCGGTGGCGCTTGCCATCGAACTGGTGCTCGGCATGGCGATCGCGCTTCTGCTCGACAGCGACGGCTTCGGCTTCGGCTTTCTGCGCGGCCTGCTGACGATGACGCTGGTCATCCCGCCGGCCATCGCCGGCATGATGTATCTGCTGATGGAAGACCCGCAATTCGGCGTCATCAGCTACTTCCTGCAATGGGCGGGCCTGCTCGACCCCGCGCATCCGATCCTGGCGACCGCCTCCACCGCGCTTGCGGGCGTGCTGTTGCCGGAAATCTGGCAATGGACGCCGTTCATGGTGCTGATCTTCCTCGCAGGCCTTCGGGCGCTGCCGCGCGAGCCCTACGAGGCGGCGATGATCGACGGCGCCTCGCAGTGGCAGATATTTCGCCGCATCACGCTGCCGATGATGTCGAAGGTGATCGCCATCGCGGTGCTGATCCGCGGCATCGACCTGTTCCGCGTCTTCGACTACGTCTTCGTCATGACCTCGGGCGGACCGGGAACTTCGACCTACACGCTGTCGCTCTACGCCTGGCAGCAGACGTTCAGCTTCGTCAAATGGGGCTATGGCGCGACGCTCAGCCTGGTCACGCTGGTCATCATCCTCGTCGTCGCCAGCCTGTTCATCAAGGTCGCCAAGGTGAGGTGGTGAGATGAATGCTTCGATCGCCTCGCGCACACTGCGCACCCTTGCCGCCTGGGTCG
The DNA here is from genome assembly GCF_042646345.1 of Aquamicrobium soli. Taxonomy (NCBI): domain Bacteria; kingdom Pseudomonadati; phylum Pseudomonadota; class Alphaproteobacteria; order Hyphomicrobiales; family Phyllobacteriaceae; genus Aquamicrobium; species Aquamicrobium soli. Next base: position 473,625 of record NZ_JBHRTK010000012.1, read on the forward strand.
TCGTCGGGCTGTTCTTCTTCCCGATCTACTACTGGACCTCGGTGGCGTTCAAATACGGCAACGACATCTTCAGCCGGCCGCCGAACCTGTTCCACTTCACGCCGACCTTCGACAATTTCCAGAAGGTGTTCGGCATCTCGCTGGGCGCCGGCGGCGTCACGGTGACGCCCGGCGGCGGCAACTTCTTCATGGCGCCGAGGTTGTGGGATTCGATCGTGGTGGCGACGCTGTCCACGCTGGTCGCCATCGTCATCGCCACGCTCGCCTCCTACGCCCTGTCGCGCATGCAGTTTCGCGGCCGCCACCACTTCGTCAACTGGGTGCTGTCGACGCGCATGATGCCGCCGGTCGCGGTCGCGGTGCCGATGTTCTTCATCTACAAGGGCTTCGGCCTGCTCGACACCTTCACCGGCATGGTGCTGATCCACGCGCTGATGAACCTGCCGCTGGCGGTGCTTTTGATGAAGAGCTTCTTCGACGACATTCCGGCCGAGATCGACGAGAGCGCCATCGTCGACGGCGCCAGCCGCTTCCTCATCTTCCGGCGCATCGTGCTGCCGATGGCCAAGGGCGGCATCGCCGCCACGGCGGTGCTGTGCTTCATCTTCTCGTGGACGGAATTCCTGTTCGCGCTGACGCTGACCACCACCGGACTGAAGACGGTGCCGGTCGTTTCCTCGACCTTCGTCACCTCGATCGGCACGGCCTGGGGCAACATGGCGGCACTCGGCGCGGCCTCGATCGTCCCGGCATTCATCTTCATTCTGTTGGTTCAGAAGCACCTGGTGCGCGGGCTCACCATGGGCTCGCTGAAGCAATAGAGGGGAAAGGCTCAAATTCGCAGCCTTCGCAAACGCGAATTGAAACGGAGGAGTAGACAATGAAAGACAGCATCAGAAAGGCCTATCTCGCCTCTGTCACCGACAGCTTCGTCAAGGGACAGATGGACCGTCGCACCTTCCTGCGTGCGGCCGGCAAGCTCGGCCTCGGCGCCGGCGCGCTCGGCATGGGCCTCGGCGCGCGTCCCTTCTACATGATGAGCCAGGCGCAGGCCCAGGAACAGAACCTGAAGCCCAGTGACGAGGTGATGAAATGGCTGGCCGACGTCGGCAAGCCGTTCGCCGGCACGACGCTGAAGCTGGCGACGGAATCGACGCCGCCCTCCAACGCCATCGCCACCCAGCTCAAGCAGTATTTCGAGGAAGCCTCGGGCATCAAGATCGAGATCGAGGTGCTGCCGCTGGAGCAGGTGCTGCAGAAGCTGACGCTCGACGTCGCCTCCAGCCTCGGCACCTATGACCTCTACTACATCGACCAGAGCTGGGCGGCCAATTTCAGCCAGGACGTGTTCGACCCGCGCGAGCAGTTGAAGAACGCGGACCTCGCCATGCCCAACTACAATATCGACGATTTCCTCAAGCCGCTGGTCGACGGCATCGCCATGTACAAGGACACGATGGTCGGCGTGCCCTACGACATTCCGATCTTCATCATGCAGTACCGCAAGGACATCTGGGACGAGCTGAAGCTGCCGGCCCCGACCACGATGGAAGACCTGCTCAACGCCTCGAAGGCGATCACCGACGCCAAGGGACCGAACGTCTACGGCACCAGCGGCCAGATGAAGTCGGGCCATTACAGCCTCGAATGCGACTGGACGGCGTGGCTGTGGGGCCATGGCGGCTCGATCTTCGACAAGGACGGCAAGTTCTGCGGCAACGACGAGCGCGGCCTCGAGGCGATCGCCTACTGGGACAAGCTCAAGGCCACCATGCCGCCCGGCGTCGATGGCTGGACCTGGGACGGCGAAGGCCAGTCGGTGGCGCAGGGCGTCGCCGCCTCGATGCTGTCGTGGGGCGAGTTCTTCCCGTTCTTCGACGATCCCAAGGCTTCCAAGGTCTCCGGCCTGATGGAGGCGATCGTGCCGCCGAAGCCGACGACGGCGCTGCGCACGGTCAACGACACGGCCTTCGGCGAAATCCCCGGCGTCGGCCACCAGGGCGGCTCCTCGCTGGCGGTGTCGAAATACTCCAAGTCGCCTGACGCCGCATGGGTGTTCATGCAGTGGGCGACCTGCGCCGACACGCAGGCGCTGATCACCGCCCTCGGCGGCGGCACCGGCCCGACGCGCACCAGCGTCTATGACGATCCGCGCGTCAAGGCCAATGCCCGCGTCGGCGCCGGCACCACGCGCCACCTGCCGGTGGTGCGCGACACCATCGCCAACTACATGGGCTCCGAGCCGGACCTGCCGGCCTGGGCGGAAATCTCCAGCGACACGATCCCGGTTGCGCTCGGCAAATACTTCGCCGGCCAGTCGGGCTCGGCCAAGGAGACCATGGACGCGCTGAAGGCCCAGGTGGACGACATCGTCGCCAAGGGCTGATCTTTCTTCACCGGGGCGGCGCTCGCCGCCGCCCCGGCCTGTTCAATCACGCAAGGGGATTCCATGGCCGACAAACCATTGGTGGCAGTGACGGGAGCGAGTTCGGGCATCGGCGAGGCCGTCGCCAAGGCATTCTCGGCGGCCGGCCATCCGGTGCTGATGATGGCGCGCCGGCTGGATCGCATGGAAGCGCTCGACCTTCCCGACAGCATGGCGCGCAAGGTCGACGTCCGCGACCGGGCGGCCATCGCCGCCGCCGTGAAGGAGGCGGAGGCAAAATACGGTCCGGTGGACATGATGTTCGCCAATGCCGGCATCGCCCGTCTCGCCGACATCGGCCGCCAGCCGCCCGAGGAATGGGACGAGATGATCGACATCAACACCAAGGGCATGCTGAACACGGTGCATGCGGTGATGTCGGGCATGATGGAACGCCGGCGCGGCACGCTGTTCATGATGAGCTCGATCGCCGGCCGCAAGGTCTATCCCGATCACACCGTCTATTGCGGCACCAAGTTCTTCGTCCACGCGATCTCGGAATCGCTGCGCGACTACCTGTCCGACTACGACGTGCGCGTCATCGTGCTTTCGCCCGGCGTCATCGAGACGGAAGTGCTGAGCGGCGTGCTCGATCCGACGACGCTTGCCAACTACAAGGCCAACAAGGCCAGGATGGGCGGCGGCATCGGGCCGGAGCATGTCGCGAACCTCATGCTGCACGCCTACCAGATGCCGCAGAACGCGCTGGTGCAGGAGATCGTCATCACGCCTACCCGCCAGAAATACTGACGCGCCGGTTCCGGAGAGAGCGAATGGCAACCGTAGAATACAAGAACATCGCCAAGGTCTTCGGCAATGTGGAGGTGATGCGCGACATCTCGCTCAGCATCGCCGACCGCGAATTCGTGGTGCTGCTCGGCCCCTCGGGCTGCGGCAAGACCACGCTGCTGCGCATGACGGCGGGGTTGGAAACGGTGACCAAGGGCGACCTGTTCATCGCCGACAAGCGCGTCAACGACGTGCATCCGCGCGACCGCAACATCGCCATGGTGTTCCAGAACTACGCGCTCTATCCGACGATGAAGGTGTTCGACAACATCGGCTTCAGCCTTGAAGTGGCCAAGGTGCCGAAGGCCGAAATCAGGAAGAAGGTCGAGTGGGCGGCCGAGATTCTCAACCTCACCCCCTATCTCGACCGCTACCCGAAGGAGCTTTCGGGCGGGCAGCGCCAGCGCGTGGCCATGGGGCGCGCCATGGTGCGCGAGGCGGAAGTCTTCCTGTTCGACGAGCCGCTGTCCAACCTCGACGCCAAGCTGCGCGCGCATATGCGGCTGGAAATCCGCCAGCTGCACAACCGGCTCGGCACGACAACGATCTACGTCACCCACGACCAGATCGAGGCCATGACCATGGCCGACAAGATCGTGCTCATGCACGCCGGCAAGATCATGCAGATCGGCACGCCGGACGAGGTCTACGAGCGGCCGAATTCGAAATATGTCGCCGACTTCATCGGCTCGCCGTCGATGAATTTCTTCGAGGGCACGGTCGAGGCCGCCGGCGTTCCGCGTTTCGTCGCCGAGGGCGTTTCCATCGATCTTTCGCCGGGTGTCGGGGCAAAGGCGGGCCAGAAGGTCATCCTCGGCGTGCGTCCCAACGACCTCGGCATTTCCGATGCCGGCGGCATCAAGGGCGAGGTCGTGCTATGCGAGACCACGGGCGCCGACATGCAGGTGCATGCGCGCGTCGGCGCGTTCGAAACGGTTGCCGTGGTGCCGCGCGGCGAGCGCCGGGCGCCCGGTTCGCCGGTCAGCCTTTCGGTGCAGCCCGACAAGGTGCACCTGTTCGATGCGGCGACGGAGCAGCGCATCGGGTGATCGGGGCGCCCTGTACGGCAGGTATCTTGAGCCGGCCGGCCTGCCGGGATATAGGCAAGCCATGAAGCCCCACGAGCGCGACAGACTGGACGACCTCTCCAAACGCCTGCGCGAGGAGCAGAAGGGTCTGCTGCTTGTCGCCGCCCAGTCGGACGGGTTGCCCAGCCAAAGCACGCTGCAACGCGTCGCGCAGCTCGAACTGAACATTTCGGCGATCGAAAACACGCTGGCCGACGAGCAGGCCTGAGCCGCGGGCGACAGCCCGGCGGATGCCTGCCGGCCTTGTGACGGTTCCCGTCCGCGCTTATGTCTGGGGCAGTTGCCGGCCTTTTTCCGGCAAGAGCGAGGTTTCCATGCCGGAAGCAAATGCTGCCAGGGCCATCGAGCGGGAGCGGGCCGACCAACCGGCGCCGCCCGCATTCGACAACAGCTATGCGCGGCTTCCCGACCGCTTCTTCGCCAGGCAGGAGCCGAGCCCGGTGCCGGCTCCGCGCCTGATCCGCGTCAACCGGCCGCTTGCCGCCGAGCTCGGCCTCGATCCCGCCTGGCTGGAAAGCGCCGACGGCGTCGCGATGCTTGCCGGCAATCGCTTTCCCGACACCGCCGAGCCGATCGCGCTGGCCTATGCCGGTCACCAGTTCGGCAATTTCGTGCCGCAGCTCGGCGACGGGCGGGCGCTGCTGGTCGGCGAGGTGATCGATGCTGCGGGCCATCATCGCGACATCCAGCTCAAGGGGTCGGGGCCGACGCGGTTCTCACGCAATGGCGACGGGCGTGCCGCGCTTGGCCCGGTGCTGCGCGAATATATCGTCAGCGAGGCGATGGCCGCCCTCGGTATTCCGACGGCGCGCACGCTGGCGGCGGTACTGACCGGCGATCCGGTCTATCGCGAGACGCGGCTGCCGGGCGCGATCGTTACCCGCGTGGCGGCCAGCCACGTGCGTATCGGCACCTTCCAGTTCTTCGCCGTGCGCCGCGATGTCGAGGCGCTGAAGACGCTGGCGGACTATGTGATCGAGCGCCACTATCCGGCGCTCGCCGGCCGTGACGACCGCTATCTCGGCCTGCTGGAGGCGGTGATCGCCGCGCAGGCCGACCTGGTGGCGCGCTGGATGCTGGTCGGCTTCATCCACGGCGTGATGAACACCGACAACATGACCATTTCCGGCGAAACCATCGATTATGGTCCGTGTGCATTCATGGACGCCTACGATCCGGCGACGGTGTTCAGTTCCATCGACGTGCAGGGACGCTATGCCTATGCCAACCAGCCGCGCATCGCCGCCTGGAACCTGACGCGGTTTGCCGAAACGCTGCTGCCGCTGCTCGCTGACGACGAGGACGCGGCCATCGCCAAGGCGGAAGGCGTGCTGAAGGGATTCCAGCCGGTTTACCAGGCGGCGTTCCATGGCGGGCTGAGGCGCAAGCTCGGCCTGCTTAACGAGCAGGAGGGCGACATCCAGCTGATCGGCGACCTGCTCTCGCTGATGGCGGCGAGCCGCGCCGACTTCACCCTGACGTTCCGGGGCCTCTCCGCTGAGATCGGCGGGCAGGCGGGCAAGGGGACGACGCGCGAGTCGTTCGTCGACCTCGCGGCGTTCGACGACTGGGCGGGCCGCTGGCGCACGCGGCTGCAAAGCGAGGATCTCGACGCAAGCCGCGAGGCGATGCTGTCGGCGAACCCGAAATACATCCCGCGCAACCACCATGTCGAGGCGGCGATCAAGGCGGCGGTCGAGAACGAGGATTTCGGCTCGTTCGAACGGATGCTGGCGGTGACCGGCAAGCCGTTTGAGGAACAGCCGCAGATGGCGGCCTATGCCCTGCCGCCGACGGAAGACGAGCGGGTGTTCCAGACGTTCTGCGGGACCTGAGGCGCGACGTTGCTCAGGGCTTGTCGCCGCCCGGCTCGTAGGTGTAGCGGAAGTCGCAGTGGTCGGCGCCCTGCATCAGCGTCTGCGTGCGCTTCAGCTTGATGTCGGGATTGTAGCCCTGGCAGAAAACGCCGTCGCGGTTGCACGACAGGAGATGCCCGATCTTGCCGAGGCCCATTTCGCGATAGGTTTCGGCGTAGCGGCAGCGCTTGACGTTGTAGTCGAAATGCGTGGCGTCGGCGCGCACGATTTCGACCCGGAGGGCGTCGTCCTTGGTCCACAGCGATTGCAAAGCCTGGAAGGTGAGCAGGTTGGCCCCGCCCTCCGTCTTCGCCGCGAACGACGTGCCGGCGTCGATGGCCGCCTTGCTGATGGCTTCGTCGAGGATCGCCTGTGCGCGCGCCTCGCCGATTTCGCGCACCATGCCCTCATAGATGGGGGCGATGATGGCGGCTTCGATCTTGCGGCGCTGCAAAATCCCGATTTCGCCTTCGGTCGCCGGGTTTGCGCTGCTCGTGGATTCCATTTTCTCTGCCTCTGCGTCTGCTTGTCCGGCAGACGATAGGCCGATCGGCCGCGAAGGTCACCGGTTTTCGGCAGGCGCGGCTACGAGGCGATGGAAAGTTCCGGCCGAAGGCCCGTGGCGACGACGGAAACCCGGAATTTCCCCTGCAGCGAGGTGTCGAAGATGGCGCCGACGATGATGTCGGCGTCCTGGTCGACCTCCTCGCGGATGCGGGTTGCCGCCTCGTCGACCTCGAACAGCGTCATGTCGGCGCCGCCCGATATGGAGACGAGCACGCCCTTGGCACCGGCCATGGAGGTTTCGTCGATCAGCGGATTGGCGATGGCCGCCTCGGCCGCCGCCTTGGCGCGTCCGTCGCCGGTCGCCTCGCCCGTTCCCATCATGGCGCGGCCCATGTCGCGCATCACCGATTTAACATCGGCGAAGTCGAGATTGATCAGGCCTTCCTTGACGATCAGGTCGGTGATGCAGCCGACGCCGGAATAAAGCACCTGGTCGGCCATGGCGAAGGCATCGGCAAACGTCGTCTTGGCATCAGCGACCCGGAACAGGTTCTGGTTGGGAATGACGATCACGGTGTCGACGCTTTCGCGCAGCCGCTCGATGCCCTGCTCCGCCGCCTGCATGCGCCGCTTGCCCTCGAAGGCGAAGGGCTTGGTCACCACGGCCACGGTCAGGATGCCGGCCTCGCGCGCCGCCTTGGCGATCACCGGCGCCGCTCCGGTGCCGGTGCCGCCGCCCATGCCGGCGGTGACGAAGCACATATGGGTGCCGGAAAGATGGTCCATGATCTCGTCGATCGATTCCACTGCCGCCGCTTGGCCGACTTCCGGCAGCGATCCCGCGCCGAGCCCTTCGGTCACGTGCACGCCGAGCTGGATCAGGCGGGTCGCCTTGGACATGGTCAGCGCCTGCGCGTCGGTATTGGCGACGACGAACTCCGCCCCTTCCAGCTTCTTGGCGATCATGTTGTTGACGGCATTGCCGCCGCCGCCGCCGACCCCGATCACGGTGATCTTGGGCCTCATTTCCGCAATCTCCGGCCTGGGCTTGGTGTTCATGACTGGAAATCCTCTAGAAAGGGCCAGCGATCGGCTTCCTTACCGGGCTGAAAACAGGCGAATCGGGTTGATGCAATGCGCTGCCAAGGAATCAGAGGGCGCAGCTCCGCGCAAGCGTGAACTGCTTTCGCGGCCAACCCCGTTCTTACGGGAGCGCCTGTGCGGTGCCGGCGTCAGGCCCGTACTTCAGGCAAAGACATGCGCCTTGCCGCTGACGCTGATGCGCACGATCTCGCCCACCGTGGGCGCATCCATGCCGGGCTTGCGCAGGATGAGCGGCGTGTTGGCGATCGCCGCGGCGTCGGGCGGATCGGGGCTGTTGAGAAGGCGCACCGCGACCATGCAGGTCGGGCCGCCGAACTCCAGTTCCACCACCTCGCCGAACAGCATGTCGGGCGTGCCTGACATGCCCTCGCGGGCGGTGCGCTTCAGCAGCAACTGCTCGGGCCGGAGCATGATGCGCGCATTGTCGCGCGCTTCCCTCGTCTCGACGGCGATCTGGCCGAGCGTGCATTGCGCGAAGCCGTCGCGCAGGCTGGCCGGCAGGATGATGGCGTCGCCGAGGAATTCGGCCACCATGCGGTTCTTCGGCCGCAGGTAGAGCTCGCGCGGCGTACCCACCTGCGAGAACTTGCCGTCGCGCATCACCGCCACCTGGTCGGCGAAGGAGAGCGCCTCCGCCTGATCGTGGGTGACGAGGATCGTGGCGATCCCCGCCGCCTCGAGAAGCTCAGCGACGGCCTTGCGCATGGAAACGCGAAGGCCGGTGTCGAGCGCCGAGAACGGCTCGTCGAGCAGCATCAGCCGCGGCTTCACCGCCATGGCGCGGGCGAGCGCGACGCGCTGCTGCTGGCCGCCGGAGAGCTCGTGCGGCCGGCGTTTCAGGATCGCCTTGTCCAACCCGACGATATAGGCGAGTTCGGTGATGCGGGCGTCGCGGCCGGCTTCGTGCCGGTTGATGCCGAAGCCGATATTGTCGGCGATGGTGAGATGCGGGAACAGGGCGCCGTCCTGCGCTACCAGGCCGATGCTGCGCTGGTGCGCGGGCACGCTGCCGCCTTCCTGTGCCAGCACTTCGCCGTCGAGTTCGATGCGGCCGCTGTCGGGCGCCTCGAAACCGGCGATCAGCCGCAGCAGGGTGGTCTTGCCGCAGCCCGACGGACCGACGATCGCCGTGCGGCTGCCGGCCTCCACCGCGAGGTCGACGCCGGACAGGGCGGCGACGGGGCCGTAGCGCTTTTCGAGGGAATGGAATTCGAGGAAGCTCATCGCCCGGCCATCCGCTTCGACTGGACGTAGAGCAGCCAGGTCAGCGGCATCGACGCCAACACCATGATCAGGGCGTACGGGGCCGCCGCGGCGTAATCGATCTCGCCGCTATAGGCCCAGAAGGCCAGCGCCAGCGTGCGGGTGCCGTTGGGGGCCAGCATCTGGGTCGCGGTGAGCTCGTTCATGATGCCGAGCGCCACCAGCGCCATGCCGGCCGCCGCCCCCGGCGCGGAAAGCCGGATCGTGGTCACCCACAGTGCGTTGAGCGGGCGTCGCCCGAGGTTGCTCGCCGCCCGCTCCAGCTCGACCGGCGCCTGGGCGATCGAGGCGCGCAGCGAAATCAGCGCGCGCGGCAGGAACATCAGCGCATAGGCGGTGACGATGGTGAAGACGGTCTGGTAGAGCGGCATCGCCACGCGCACGGTGATCGTCACCAGCGCCAGCGCGATGACGACGCCGGGCAGCGAGCCGACGATATAGTTGCAGCCCTCGAGCACGCGTTGCAGCGGCCCCGGCGCGCGGATCGACAGCCAGGCCATGGGGATGGCCGCGACCGTCGCCAGCACGCCGCCGGCAACCGCCAGGAAAATCGTCTGGCCGAGCGCCAGGCCGATCTCGTCCAGCCGCCACACCTGCGCGCCGCCGGCGACCAGCCAGCGGCCGATGGTGAGGAACGGCACGCCGAGCGCCAGCACCGAAACCAGCGCCATCAGCGCCAGGCAGGGCAGGGTGGCGCGGCCGAGCCGCACCGGCGGTAGCTGCCGGGCAGCGCCCGAGCCGACGCGGGCATAGCGCTCCTCGCCGCGCACCAGCACCTCGATGGCCAGGAGCACGAGGCAGCAGGTGACGAGCACGCCGGCCAGCATGTTGGCCGCCGGGCCGTTGAAGGTGGACTGGAACTGGTCGACGATCGCCGTGGTGAAGGTGTCGAAGCGGATGAACACGAACAGCCCGTATTCGGCCAGGAGGTGCAGGCCGACCAGCAGCGAGCCGCCGCAGATGGCGAGCCGCAGTTGCGGCAGCACGACGCGCAGGAAGACGCGCCATGGCGCATGGCCGAGCGAGGCAGCGGCGTCTTCGAGCGCCGGGTCGAGCCGGCGCAGCGAGGCTGCGATCGGCAGGTAGAGGAAGGGGAAATAGGCGATCACCGACACCAGCACGCCGGCGCCGAGCCCGTGCAGGCCGGGGACCAGCGTGATCCAGGCATAGGAGTGGACGAAGGCCGGGACAGCCAGCGGCGCCACCGACAGCCACGCCCACCAGCGCGCGCCCGGCAGGTCGCTGCGCTCGGTCAGCCAGGCCAACGCGACCGAAAGCGCGATGCTGAGCGGCACGGTAAGCACCATCAGCGAAAGGGTGTTGGTGAGCAGTTCGCCGACGCGCGGCCGGAACACAAGGGTAAGAACGGTTTCCCATCCGCTCTGCACGGCGACCGTGATGACGAAGCCGAGCGGCAGCAGCGCAAACAGCGAGACGAAGAGGGCCGCAAGGGTCATCCACGACAGCGGCAGCCGCCGGCGCGTGCCGCTGTCCACCAAAGTGAGCGGCGTAACGGTTTCCGCGTAGGGAAGCGCGGAGGGCATCAGGCGGCAGGCACCGCGAAGGCGAGAGCCGGGGAGACGGGAAAGCGGCGTGTTGTCATCGGCGTGCGCCATGTTGAAACGTAAGTGCTCCCGCGGTGGTCCCGCGGGAGCGCATTGGGTTGCCCTTTTAGGCCGTGCGACGGCTAAAGCAAGCCGGCTGCCGTCATCAGGTCGGTGACCTTCTTCGAATTCAGCTTCGAGGGATCGATCTTCGGAGCCTGGAGATCGGCGAGCGGGACCAGCTTGGGATTGGATTCCGCGCCGTTGGCGACCGCATATTCATAGGAAGTGCCGTTCTTCAGGATATCCTGGCCGCCCTTGCCGGCGATCCACTTGACGAAGGCCTGCGCTTCCTTGGGATGCTTGCTGGAGGCGAGCACGCCGCCGCCCGAGATCGAGACGAAGGCGCCCGGATCCTCGTTCTTGAAATAGTGCAGCTCGACGTTCTTGCTGTTTTCGCCGGTCTTGGCCTGATCGCCGAACCAGTAATAGTGGTAGATGACGCCGCCCTCGATCTCGCCGGCGTTGACGGCCTTCATCACCGTGCTGTTGCCCTTGTAGGCCGTGAAGTTTGCCTTCATCGCCTTGAGCCAATCGGCGGTCGCTTCCTCTCCCTTGAGTTCCAGAAGCGCGCTGACGATGGCCTGGAAGTCGGCGCCCGAAGGCGAGGCGGCCCAGCGGCCCTTCCAGCTCGGATCGGCCAGGTCGAGCAGCGACTTGGGCAACTGGTCGGCGGAAAGCTTTTCCTTGTTGTAGACAAACACCGTGCTGCGCGCGGCAATGCCGGTCCAGGCGCCGCTCGACGGGCGGAACTGCTCGGGAACCAGCGCCAGCGTGTCGGCGTCGATCGGCGCGAACAGGCCGGCGTTCTCGACCAGCGCCATGGCCGGCGAATTCTCGGTCAGGAACACGTCGGCCGGAGAGGCCGCGCCTTCGGCGACGATCTGGTTGGAGAATTCGCTGTCGCCACCGTTGCGCAGCGTGACCTTGATGCCGGTCTCCTTGGTGAAGCCCTCGGCCCATTCCTTGGCGAGGCTCTCATGCTGCGCGTTGTAGACGATGATGCCGTCTTCCTGGGCGAGTGCCGGCGACAGGGCGATGCCGGTGAGGGCAACGGCGCCGGTAAGGACGGATAGGATGGACTTCATGGTTTTCTCCAGCGGATTTTTCCGCCACCTATCAATATATGATTATTGTAGTCAAGTTTTGTTCGCGCCGAGGGCGGTAAATTTTCGGGGTGCCCTGCGCGCGGCCTCGAGAAGCGGCTGCGCGCGCGTGCTGACACCTGCTGACATGACGGCGACAAGCGTGCCGATAACGCCGGCGCGGTGATGGACCGATCAACTTTTCTGACTGTTTCGGGCCCTGACTTTGCTGTAGAAGGCGCCCTCCGCCGATCACGTTCATTTGAAGGAAACGGACGCGGGCCCATATGAGGGCATCGCCGAACCATCGGCCAAGGTCCGTACACCGGAAGGACGCCAATGCCGAAAGTCAGGTTTCACAAGCTTGCCGCTCTCGTCGTGCTCGTCGGCTTCGCCGCCTGGGTGGCAACCGGGGAGCTCTCCTCGGTCGGAAGCGCTGCCGACCCGCAGAAGCAGGATGCGGCCAAGCAGCAAAAGGCCGAGGTCAAGGCGCCGGCGCGCACGGTCGCGGTGGTGAAGCCGCCGCGCGCCATGCATGCGCGCGCCATCCGCATTTCCGGGGTTACGGAAGCCGACAAGCGCGCGGTGCTGGCGACACGCGTCGGCGGCGTCATCGCCAGGCTGCCGGTGCGGCAGGGCCAGCGCGTCAAGGCGGGCGACCTGATCCTGATGCTCGACGCGGAGGAAAAGGTCGCCGCCGTGGACAGCGCCAAGCAGTTGCTGGCGCAGCGGCAGGCGGAACTTTCGGCCGCCGAGCGCCTGGCCAAGTCGGGCAATCTGCCGGCGCTGCAGCTCGACACCGCCCGCTCGGGCCTGATCTCGGCGCAGTCGGGGTTGCGGGCCGCCGAGGCCGAACTTGACCGCAACGAGGTGAAGGCGCCGTTCGACGGTGTCGTCGACCGCATCCCGGTCGAACTCGGCAGCGCCATCATGCAGGGCGGCGAGGTGGCCACGGTGCTTGCGCTCGACCCGGTGATCGCGCGCGGCGAAATCAGCGAGCGCGACCTGCGCTTCGTCAAGGTCGGCGACGAGGCCGATGTCAGGCTGGTCAACGGCGACACCGTCACCGGCAAGCTGCGCTACATCAGCCGTGATGCTTCGGCGGCGACGCGGACCTTCCGCGTCGAGGTGGCGATCGCCAACCCGGACGGGGCGATCCCGGCCGGCATGACGGCGGAAATCACGCTGCGGACGGCGCCGACCGATGCCGTGATGCTGCCGCGCTCGGTGGTGACGCTGAGCGGCGACGGCGACCTCGGCATCCGCGCCGTCGACCGCAACGACAAGGTCGTGTTCTTCCCGATCGACCTCATCGACGATACGCCCAAGGGGCTGGTGCTGGCCGGTATCCCCGATGATGCGCGGGTGATCGTTTCGGGACAGGAACTGGTGGCCGAAGGCGATGTCGTCGAGCCGGTCGAGGCGGATGCGCAGGCCGTCCGCAAGCTGGCGGGTGAAGCCGGGGCTGGGACCCAGTAGCCATGGACATCGTCAGGCTCGCGATCCGCAACGCGCGGCTCACCATATCGGTGCTGGTGTTCCTGCTGCTGGCGGGGGCGATCGCCTACCAGTCGGTGCCGAAGGAAGCCGAGCCCGACGTGCCGATCCCGATGATGTATGTCGGGCTGATCTACCAGGGCATCTCGCCGGAGGATTCCGAGCGGCTGCTTTTGCGGCCGATGGAAACCAAGCTGAAGAACCTCAAGGGCCTGAAGGAAATGCGCTCGGCCGCCTTCCAGGGCGGCGGCTATGTGCTGGTCGAGTTCGAGCCGTCGGTCGACCTGGCCACCGCCCTGCAGGACACGCGCTCCAAGGTGCAGGACGCCAAGGCCGACCTGCCGCAGGCGGCGGAGGAGCCGACCGTCAACGAGGTCAACATCTCCGAATTCCCGGTGATGGTGGTCACCCTTTCCGGCCACATGCCGGAGCGCGCCCTGACGGCGGCCGCGCGCAACCTGCGCGACCGCATCGAGGAAGTGCCGGGCGTGCTCGAAGGCTCGCTGCAGGGTGCGCGCGACGACCTGGTCGAGGTGGTCATCGATCCGGTGAAGCTGTCGTCCTACGGGCTGCAGCTCGACCAGCTGATCCAGGGGGTAGCGGCCTCCAACAACCTCGTCGCCGCCGGCAATCTCGAAGGCTCGCAGGGCAAGTATGCGGTCAAGGTGCCGTCGCTGATCGAGACGCCGGAGGATGTCGCCAATCTGCCGGTGGTCACGGGGCCGAACGCGGTGGTGCAGGCCAAGGACATCGCCACCGTGCGTTCCACCTTCAAGGACGCCGAGACGGTGACGCGGCTCGATGGCAAGCCGGCCATCGCCATCGAGGTCAAGAAGCGCATCGGCGCCAACCTGATCGATACGATCGGCGAGGTGAAGGCGGTCGCCGACAATTTCGTCAAGAGCCTGCCGGAAGGCGCCGAGGTGACCTACACGCAGGACAAGTCGGTGTTCGTCAACCAGCTGCTCGGCGACCTGCAGAACCATGTGATGATCGCCGTCATCCTGGTGTTCATCGTCATCCTCTACGCGCTGTCGGGGCGCGCCTCGCTCTTGATCGGGCTGGCCATTCCCTCCTCGTTCCTGATTGGCATCCTGCTGCTCGCGCTGATGGGCTACACGATCAACATGATCGTGCTGTTCTCGTTGATCCTGGCGGTGGGCATGCTGGTCGACGATGCCATCATCGTCACCGAGTTCGCGGAACGGCGCATGAGCGAGGGCATGCCGAAGGAGGAGGCCTTCGCGCTTGCCGCCCGGCGCATGGCCGGGCCGGTCATCGCCGCCACCATGACGCGCATCGCGGCCTTCTCGCCGCTGCTGTTCTGGCCCGGCATCATCGGCGATTTCATGAAATACCTGCCGATCACGCTGATCGTGACGCTGGCGGCCTCGATGCTTTATGCGCTGGTGTTCGCCCCGACGCTGGGGGCGATGTTCGCCAGGGCGCCCGTGCACCACGAGGATGACCATCGCGACGGCTGGTACATGGCGCTGGTCAGGCAGGCGGTGCGGTTCCCCAAGACCGTGCTGGTACTCACGGTCGTGCTTCTGGTCGGCGTACAGTTCTCCTATTCGAAGTTCGGCGCGGGCGTCGAGTTCTTCCCGAGCGTCGAGCCGGACTACGGCCTGCTCTACGTGCATGCGCGCGGCAATCTCTCGCTGGCCGAAATGGATGCCGCCACCACGGAAGCCGAGAAGCGGCTGCTGGGCTGGCCGGGGGTGAAGTCGGTCTATACGCGCGTCGGCAAGACACAGGGCGGCGGCGCCGATATTCCCGAGGACGTGGTCGGGGTCATCCAATACGAGTTCGTCGACTGGCGCGAGCGCAAGCCCGCCAACCAGATTCTCGACGATTTGCGCAAGGTGATGGCGGGCCTGCCCGGCATCGATGTCGAGGTGCGTGTGCCGGAGGCCGGCCCGCCGACCGGCAAGGCGATCCAGCTCCGGCTGTCGGCCACCGATCCGGCCGGCCTCAATGACAAGGCGCGCGAAGTGGCGGCGCATATCGCCAAGATCCCCGGCGTCATCGACGTTTCCGACGGCCTGCCGCCGCCCGGCGTCGACTGGGCGCTCAATGTCGATCGCGCCAAGGCGGCGCAGTACGGCATCAGCCCGAGTTCCGTCGGCACCGTCGTGCAACTGGTGACCAACGGCCTGAAGCTTTCGGAATACCGGCCGGCCGGCGCCGACGATGCGGTCGATATCCGCCTGCGCCTGCCGGAAGACCAGCGCACGCTGTCGACGCTGGACGAATTGCGGGTGCAGACCAGCCAGGGCGCGGTGCCGATCTCGAACTTTGTCCAGCGCCGGGCCGAGCCGCGCGTCGGCACGCTGAACCGCATAGACGGCGCCCGCACCGTGGTGGTGCAGGCCAATGTCGCCGCCGACCGCCAGGTGGCGGCGGTGCAGCAGGAAGTCACCAAGGCGGTGGCCGAGATGGACCTGGGCGGCGTGCGCTGGAAGCTGGCCGGCTCCAACGAGGACAGCGAGGAGGCCTCCGCCTTCCTGTCCAAGGCCTTCGGCGCGGCGATCTTCCTGATCTTCATCGTGTTGCTCGCGCAGTTCAACAAGTTCACCAGCGTCTGGCTGGTGCTGTCCTGCGTGGTCATGGCGACCATCGGCGTGTTCCTCGGCCTTTTGATCACCGACGAAACCTTCGGCATCGTCATGTCGGGCATCGGCGTCATCGCGCTGGCCGGCGTGGTGGTGAACAACAACATCGTGCTGATCGACACCTATGACCGGCTGCGCGAGGAGGGCTGGGAGAAGATGGACGCGGTGCTGCAGACCTGCCGCGAACGAGCCCGCCCGGTGGTGCTGACCGCCGTGTCGGCCATCCTCGGCGTGCTGCCGATCGCCTTCGGGCTCGGGTTGGAAATCTTCCACCACGAGACGACGATCAACGCGCCCTCGACGCAGTGGTGGATCTCGCTGTCCTCGGCCATCGTCTTCGGCCTGTCCTTCGCCACGGTGCTGACCCTGATCGTGACGCCGTCCATGCTGATGGTGTTCACCCGCGACAAGATCCGGCCGGGCGAGCGGCGGAGCTGGTGGAGCCGGCTGTTCCGGCGCCGCCGCCAGGAAGCCGAGCCGGCTGCCCAACCGGCCGAATAGCGCGCCTTTCAAGGGGAGCTTTCACGGAGAAAGGCCGCGCGGGAACAACCGGGCGGCCTCGCGCATTGTCGTGCACTTCAACCGCGCGGGGCAACGGCGTCCATGACCCTCACCAGCATCGTGATCGTTCTCCTGATCCTGCTTCTCGTCGGCACGATGCCGAACTGGCCCTATTCGCGCGAGTGGGGTTTTCGGCCGTCCGGGATCATCGGCGCGGTGCTGCTCGTGGTGCTGGTCCTGGTCCTGATGGGCAGGCTGTAGAGCTGCGGCCTGCCTTATCGGGTGGAGACGAAGTCGGCGCGGTGGGCGAGCCCGGCCATCAGGAACACCACGACCAGAAGGCCGGACAGGATGACGAAGACGGGGCCGAAACCCGTATGCTCGGCGAGGAAGCCGATCCCCGAGGGCGCTACCAGGATGCCGCAATAGCCCATGGTCGAGACCACGCTGAGGCCGGCGCCCGACGACAGGCCGCTCTGGTTGCCGGCGGCGGAAAAGGCGATCGGCACCATGTTGGCGGTGCCGAGCCCGCAAAAGGCGAACGCGCCGATGGCCAGCCACGGATCGGGCGAAAGTCCGGCCACCAGCATGCCGCTCGCTGCGAGCAGGGCGGAGATGCGCAGCGTCTTTACCGCGCCGAAGCGGTTGCGCACCCTGTCGCCGAAGAAGCGCATCAGCGCCATGACGCCGGAGAAGGCGGCGAAGGCGAAGCCGGCGGTGGCGAGGTCGGTGCCGAGTTCCTGGCGCAGGTAGAGCGCCGACCAGTCGAGCACCGCCCCTTCGGGGATCATCGAAAACAACGCCATGATGCCGATCAGGTAGATGGCGGCGGTCCGGGGGAGGGTGAAGCGGGCATGGCTCTGCGTCACCGGCTTGTCCTCGCCAACCAGATGGCGCATTGCCGGCAGGACCACGACGAGGGCCAGCACGCCCGCCACGGCCGCGTGGGCAAGGTGGCCGTAATGCTGGATGGCGAAGCCGCCGAGGCTGCCGCCGACGAAACCGCCGAGGCTCCAGAAACCGTGCGAGGACGACATGATGGCGCGCCCGAGCTTGCGCTCGACGGCAACGGCATTGGCGTTCATGGCGACATCCATGCCGCCGATCACGCCGCCGAACAGGATCATGGCCGGAGCCGCCATCGCGACGCTCGGCGCCAGGGCCACCAGCAGCAGGCCGAAGCCGGCGCACAGGCTGAACCAGCGCACGACCGCGCGCGAGCCGTGCCGCGCAATCAGGTGTCCGCACCAGACCATGGCGGCGATGGCGCCCAGGCCGAACAGCAGGATCAGCAAGCCGAGCGTGAAGCGGCCGATTTCCAGCCGCGTCAGCAGGACCGGAATCTGCGGCGCCCAGCTTCCGGTCAGGAAGCCGTTGGCGAAGAACATGGCCGCGACCGCCCAGCGGCCCCGGCGGGCGTCAGGCATCGCGGCGGCTTGCAGGGGAGTCGGCACGTTGGGGCGGCTTCCGGGAGGTTTGCGGTGGGGCGGAACCTAAATCGGTTCAGGTCGAAGTCAAGCCATCGGGCCGGCAAGTGCTTGATCCAGCCGCCGGCGACTTCAGTGGTCTTTCGGCCGGTTGGTCTCGAAGGTGGCGAGCTTGTCGGGCGATGCCGCGGTCTGGTTCTGCGCCTGCCACTCGGCATAGGGCATGCCGTAGATGATCTCGCGCGACTCTTCCTTGGAAAGCGCGACGCCTTCCGTCTCGGCGGCTTCGCGGTACCAGTTGGACAGGCAGTTGCGGCAGAAGCCGGCGAGGTTCATGAGGTCGATGTTCTGCACGTCGCCGCGTTCGCGCAGGTGCCCGACCAGCCGGCGAAAGGCGGCGGCCTCGAAATCGCGCTTCTGTTCTTCGCTGAGTTCGGTCATCGCCATCTCCATACCCGTCTGCGTCATACAGGTCCGGTCCGAGAACCGAACCGCCTTACTTCGTGTATATCGGGCAGGCGGTTGATTTCTTCAACGATGGGCGCCAGCCGCCCGGCCCAGGCGAGCGCGCCCTGCCGGTCGGCGATCAGGTCCTGCCGGATCTCGATCAGCGCATGCGCGAAGCCGTTGACGATGGCGTGCCGGAACATGGTGTCGCCGCGCAGCGCGCCGTCGTAGGGCTCGTTGTCGCCGACGACGAGGCCCTTGTCCGCCGCGAGCATGTCCATCAGCGGCAGCGCCACGCGCCCGTCCATGTCCCACAGGATGCCGACATGCCAGGGCCGCACCCGGCCGTGCAGGACAGGTGTGAAGGAGTGCACCGAGAGGATGAAGGGCGGCGCGCCGGACGCCTGCGCCACCGACGCGATCATGGCGCCGACGGCATCGTGATAGGGGCGATAGTAGCCGTCGAGCCGCTTTTCCCGTTCCTCGGCCGCCATCGGATAGTTGGCCGGAATGACGGTGCCGTCATAGAGCTGGCGGATCAGCGTCGGGTCGTCCTCGCCGCGATTGGGGTCGATCAGGAGGCGCGAGAAATTCGCCATCACCGCCGGCGCGCGCAGCCGCGCGGCAAGCTCGCGCGTCACCGTCTCGACGCCGATGTCGTAGGCGATGTGGCGGTCGAACTCCGAGCGCGGCAGGCCGAGATCGCCATAGTCTTCCGGCAGGCCGCGGCCTGCATGGTCGGCGACCAGGACGATGCCGCGCCCGCGGTCGCCTTCAATGACCTCGAAGGGTGCGAAAACTGTGGATCGGGTCATGGGCGGGAAAATGGCTGCATCTGTCGTCCGGCGGCGGTGGTAGCGTCATTCCACGAACGGAAGATGGGCGCAATGCCGTTGTTTGGACAAGGTTTTTGCAAAGATCGGGTCGAACGCGAGGCGAAGACCGGCCCGCGTTCATCTAAATCGATTGGATTTCGCTGTTCCGGCGCGTTGACATGCGACGGGACTTTTCCGAAAAGAGGCGTGAGGGCCATATGATTGCGTCGTTATCGAGGGTTTTGGGGGCGATGGTCGCCGGCAGGCTGCGCGTGGGCGCGGCGGCGGGCGTGCCCTGCGCCGCGCTGGTGGCCATGCTGGCGGTGATGGCCTCGGCGGCGCCGGCCCGCGCGGATTTCCGCGTCTGCAACGCGACGCAGAACCTGGTCGGCGTCGGCATCGGCTACCGCGCCAAGGCCGGGTGGATCACCGAGGGCTGGTGGCACATCGAGGGCTCGAGCTGCAAGACCCTCATCGAAGGGCCGCTGTCATCCAGGTTTTACTATCTCTATGCAGAAGACGCCGAGCGTGGCGGCCGCTGGGACGGGCCGATCAACATGTGCGTGGCTGAGAAAGAGTTCAAGATTGCCGGCGTCAACGACTGCGTCGCGCGCGGTTTCCAGCGCGCCGGCTTCCAGGAATACGACACCGGCGAACAGGCGAGCTGGATGGTCCAGTTGACCGACCAGTCCGCCCCCGGCGCCGAGGGCGCTGCCGACAACAAGAGTCCCCCGGAAAGCAAGAGTCAATGAGACGCAACCGCAAGGTCAAGATACTCGCCACCATCGGCCCCGCTTCCTCGTCTGAGGAGATGCTGAGGAAGCTTTTCGAGGCCGGCGCCGACGTTTTCCGCATCAATATGAGCCATACCGACCATGAGTTGATGCGCACGCTGGTCGAGCGCATCCGCGGGGTCGAGGCGGCGGTCGGCCGGCCGATCGGCATCCTGGCCGACCTGCAGGGGCCGAAGCTCAGGGTCGGCAAGTTCGCCAACGGCAAGGAGACGCTGAGCGTCGGGCAGAGCTTCACGCTCGACGACAATCCCGAACCGGGCACTGCCGAGCGCGTCTATCTTCCCCATCCGGAAATCCTGCACTCGGTCCAGCCCGGCCATCGGCTGCTGATCGACGACGGCAAGCTGGCGTTGCGGGCCGTGGCCTGCGACGGAAGGTCGATCACCTGCACCGTGCTTGCCGGGACGAGCATTTCCGACCGGAAGGGCGTCAGCCTGCCCGACACCGAACTGCCGGTCGGGGCGCTGACGGAAAAGGACCGCAAGGACCTCGACGCGGTGCTGGACGCCGGCGTCGACTGGGTGGCGCTGTCGTTCATCCAGCGGCCGGAAGACCTTGCCGAGGCGCGCAAGATCGCGCGCGGGCGGGCGCTGCTGATGTCGAAGATCGAGAAGCCGCAGGCGGTGGCGCGGCTGGGCGAGATCATGGACCTGTCCGACGCCATCATGGTCGCGCGCGGCGACCTCGGGGTCGAGATGCCGCTGGAGGCCGTGCCCGGCATCCAGAAGCAGATCACCCGAAAGGCGCGCAAGGCGGGCAAGCCCGTGGTCGTGGCGACCCAGATGCTGGAATCGATGATTTCGGCGCCGGTGCCGACCCGCGCCGAAGTCTCGGACGTGGCCACCGCCGTGTTCGAGGGCGCCGATGCCGTGATGCTGTCGGCCGAATCCGCTGCCGGCGCCTACCCGGTCGAGGCGGTCGCGACCATGAACAGCATCGCCGTCAAGGTCGAGCAGGACCCGACCTACGCGGCGGTCATCGACGCGCAGCGCGCCGCGCCCGAGGCGACCGGCGCCGATGCCATCTCGCTCGCCGCGCGCGAAATCGCCCAGACGCTGAACCTGCGCGCCATCATCACCTACACCGCGTCCGGCACGACCGGCCTCAGGGCCGCGCGCGAGCGGCCGCAGACGCCGATCATCGCGCTTTCGCCGATCGTCAACACGGCGCGGCGGCTGTCGCTGCTGTGGGGAACGCATTGCGTGGTCTCGCCCGACGCCACCGATCTCGACGACATGGTCAACCGCGCCTGCCGCATCGCGCTGGACGAGGGGTTCGGCGAACCAGGTGACCGCGTCATCATCACCGCGGGCGTGCCGCTGAGGACGCCCGGCTCCACCAACATGCTGCGCATCGCCTATGTCGGCTCGACGGAGGGCGGGCGCTAACCATCGCCCTTCGCGGTTCTCAGATGCCCTCGCCGGCCAGCTCCTCGGAAAGCGTCGAGACTTCCGATTGTGCGCTGCGCATCATCGGGTAGATCGCCAATACGCGTTGCCAGGCGTCCAGCGCCGCCTGCTTGTGGCCGGTATCGGCCATGATGCGGGCCATGCCGGAAAGGGCGCCGAAATGGCGCGGCTCCAGTTGCAGCGTCCGCTCGATGTCGGCCAGCGACTTGGCGTAGTTTTTCATCATGTAGTGAACGGTGGCGCGGCGGTTCCAGCCTTCGGCATAGGTCGGGTCGAGCGTCGTCACCTGGTCGAGGAAGTCGAGCGCGACGTCGAACTTCTGCGCCTCCATCGCCTTTTGCGCCCATAGCATCATCAGGTTGATGTTGGCGCTGCCGGAATCCAGCCATGCCTGCCAGATGGTGCCGGCGATGCGCTCGGCCGCCTTTTCGTTGCGCTCGCGCCCGAGGTCGGAAAACAGCTTGTCGAGCCGCGCCTGCCGGGTCTTGGCGGTGGAGGTCGCCGGCGCATCGGCCGGCGCATCGGCCGGCGTGTCGGCTTGCGCCGCCAGGGTAGGACCGATGGCGAGGGCAAGGACGGTCAGGAATGCAAAAACGCTCCGCATGACCGGGAATCTATTCCCGGCCGGCGGAACGTCAAACCGAAATTCGCGTGAGTGCCGTCGAGACGGCGGCAACTCAGCCCTGACGGGCCTTGAAGCGCGGAGCGGACTTGTTGATGAGGTAGACGCGGCCCTTGCGGCGAACCAGCTGGTTGTCGCGGTGACGGGCGCGCAGCGCCTTGAGCGAATTCTTGATCTTCATGGTCTTGCCTATGGGTCTCGATGCTTAGGCACGCCCGAAGACACGCCGATTTTGTGCCCGGCACATAGACGAGGAATCTTGTCCGTGTCAACCACCGACCCCTCGCCAGGCCGAAGGAATCAGGTGCGCGCCGCGATGCGCGTGAAATGCCCCATCTTGCGGCCGGGCCTCGCCTCGGCCTTGCCGTAGAGATGCACCAGCACGTCCGGCTCGGCCAGGAGGCCGGCCATGCGGAAAATGTCGTCGCCGATCAGGTTTTCCATCACGCAGTCCGAATGCCGGCGGGGGTCGCCGAGCGGCAGGCCGGCGACGGCGCGCATATGCTGCTCGAACTGCGAGACGATGCAGGCGGCCTCGGTCCAGTGGCCGGAATTGTGGACGCGCGGGGCAATCTCGTTGGCCAGCAGCGAGCCGTCGGCCAGCACGAAGAACTCGACGCCGATGACGCCGACATAGTCCAGCTCGGCCAGGATGGTCTTGGCCGCCGCCTGCGCCGCCGCCGCCGTATCGGCGGAGATGGCGGCGGGTATCGTGGAGGTGTGGAGGATGCCGTGGCGATGCACGTTCTCGGCCGGGTCGTAGGCGGCGATCGTGCCGTCGACGCCGCGCGCGGCGATCACCGATATCTCGCGCTCGAAATCGACGAGCGCCTCCAGGATGAGCGGCACCGAGCCCATCGCCTCGAAGGTTCCGGCATAGCCGCCGGCCTCCATGTTGCGAAAGACGCGCTGGCCCTTGCCGTCATAGCCCATGCGGCGCGTCTTCAGCACGCCGCTGCCGTCGAAGCCGCGCAGCGCTTCGGTCAGTTCGGCGTCGCTGGAAACGGAGGAGAAGGCGGCGGTGGGGACGCCGATGCCGTTGAGGAACGTCTTTTCGGTCACCCGGTCCTGCGCCACTTCCAGCGCGCGGGGCGGGGGGTAGACGGGAACCCGGGCGGCGAGCGTCTTTGCCGCCTCCACCGGGACGTTTTCGAATTCGTAGGTGACCAGCGCCGTTGCCGCCGCCAGTTCGGCAAGGGCGACGGGATCGTCATAGGCGGCGACGATCTGCCGGTTGGCAACCTGCGCGGCTGGGCAGTCGGCTTGCGGCTCCAGCACGACGATGCGATAGCCGAGGCGGGCGGCGGCCATCGCCAGCATGCGGCCGAGCTGGCCGCCGCCGATGATGCCGATGGTCGATCCGGCGGGCAGGCTCATGGCGCGTCCACCGGCTCGGTCGCGACCTGGTCGGTCTGGGCCTTGCGCCAGGCGTCGAGCCGCCCGGCCAGCGGCGGGTCGGCGAGCGCCAGCACGGCGACGGCGAGCAGGGCGGCGTTGACCGCGCCGGCCTTGCCGATGGCGAGCGTGCCGACGGGGATGCCGGCCGGCATCTGGACGATGGACAGAAGCGAATCCTGCCCCGACAGCGCCTTCGATTCGACCGGCACGCCGAATACGGGCAGCGGCGTCATCGCCGCCGTCATGCCGGGCAGGTGCGCGGCACCCCCGGCGCCGGCGATCACCACCTTGTAGCCGGCCGCCTTGGCGTTCGTGGCGAAGTCGTAAAGCCGACCCGGGGTGCGATGCGCCGACACGATCAGCGCCTTGTGCGGCACGTCCAGCGCGGCGAGCGTTTCGGCGGCATGGCGCATCGTCGCCCAGTCGGACTGGCTGCCCATGATGATGGCGACATCGGCGCGTCGATCGCTCACAACAATACTCCGGTGGTTTGGACTTCGGCGTAGCGGAATTGGCCCGCGCCGGCAAGAACGCCGCTGCCGGGCGTCAGGCGATGATGTCGGGGATGATCCGGTCTTCCAGCGCCTTCAGCCGGTCCTTGAGGGACAGTTTCTTCTTCTTCATCCGCTGGATCTGCAGCGGATCGCAGCCAACGGCGATCATGGCGTTGATGGCCGCGTCGAAATCGGCGTGGTCCTGCTTCAACCGCGAAAATTCGAGGCGAATATCGGCCTGTTCCTGCTCGGACATTTTTCCTTCAAACTATCTGCGTCGCCTGCTGCGAGCGGTGTCTGCGGGGTAGCCGAACCAGGAAGGTCAGCCGGGTAAAACTACCATATTTCACATTGTCGGGAAATGCGCGAGTGGGCATTCGACATTGCCCCGGGATGATGGCAGACTGTCATCGTGCCGTCACAGAAGCGAACCTGCGGTGGACGCGTCTTGACGGCTGATGTCGAGGAAATCATGAAAGGGAGCCCCAATCATGTCTCTTGCCAACCATCTTGACGAGTTGCAGAGGAAGCATGGCGATATCGAGCGCGAGCTCGATGCCGCGATGAACCATCCCTCCGTCGACGACCTCGAAATCGTCGATCTGAAGCGACGCAAGCTGGCCCTCAAGGACGCGATTGAAAAGCTGAGAGCGCAACCGGCGGCCCATTGACGCCAGGCTGACAAAACTCCGCAGCGGCGGCCCGTTGCCGTCCGGATAAGTGATATCCGGATCGGTCAAGGGTTGCCGCCAGGCGCCGCGCCCGGCCGGGCGTGGGCGAATGGGTTTTTGTTCCGCGATGTCCGCGACCACGCATTTGCCGATGGCGGATGGCGTAAACGTTTTATGCGGGCGGAGATCCGGTTTCGCGCATGTCGCGGATCGGACAATGATCGAGCCCGAAAAGGCGCAGGCTCATGGGCGCTGGAGCGCAGCCATGAGCCATTTCATCCTTGTCACCCTGCATCTTTATGCCGCCATCCTGTTCGTCGGCGCGGTGTTCTTCGAGATGCTGGTCCTCGAAGGCATCCGCAAGCCGGTCGGGCACGAGACGATGCGGACGGTGGAAACCGCGATCGGCAAGCGCGCCCGGCGGCTGATGCCGTTCGTCATCCTGGCGCTCTATGGCGCGGGGATCGGCATGGCATGGGGCTATCGCGAGGAACTGGCCCATCCCTTCGCCAGCAGCTTCGCCACGCTGCTGGCGATCAAGATCGCGCTGGCGCTGAGCGTGCTGGGTCATTTCATAACGGCGCTGACGCTCGGAGCCCGCGGCAAGCTCAGGTCACGGCAGGTCAGATTCATCCACGTCAGCGTCTTCTGCCATGTCGTGCTGATCGTGTTCCTGGCCAAGGCGATGTTTTTCCTGACCTGGTAGGGCGTGCGGCCGCGACGCGGTGGCCGTGAGGGCTTCGGCTCGTACCGCCGCAAGCGCCATCCATTCCCTGTAGAGGCCCTGGTCCTCGCGCGAGAACGGCATGCGCCGCTTCATGTCGTCGAACGTCTCGTCGACCTGGTGCCGTGCAAAATCTTCCCGGACCAGCGATTCCAGCCAGGCGCGCTCCTCGTCGCCGGAAGGCCGCACGAAGTCATGCGAATTGGTCAGCATGGCGGCATCCTTTTCTGCCGCCCCGACCTGTGGGCGTTTTCGCGGCGGGCCTGCTCGATGGCGATCAGCACCCAAGGCGGGCATTCGCCGAGAGTCTGGCCGGCCGCCTTGAAGATCAACTCGCGAAGTGCCGTGCCCGACGGCTCCGCAACGTCATCCTCGATTCTTTCGAAGGGGCGGGGCGCGGACAGCGCGCGCCGCATGGCCGCGACGATGGAGGCGGGGGCGCTAAACATCGGACGTCTCCCGCGCCGGAATGTTGCGCAGCCGCACGCGCCAGCTACCCGGCCCTTCCTCGAGATAGGCCCAGGCGCATTGCGGGCCGTACCGGCTTTCCAACTGGAAGCGCAGCGGCTTGGGATCGTGGTCCGCCACCAGTTGCAGCGTCTCGCCGACAGGCAGGTTCTCGAACAACTGCATGATGACGAGATGCCGATGCCGCGGGTCGATGTGCCTGACGTCGATCACGCGTTCGCCTGCCGAAACCTGCTCGCCCATGGCCTTTTCCTTCCCCCGATGTACGATTAAAAGATACATTGGTAATGTATCTTTTATGGGAAGCTTGTGCAAGGTGAAGAGGCGAGCCCGTGCGATCACGCCGCAGGCAGCAGGCCGAAATCTCGCGGATTGAGCATCAGGTCGGCCAGCGTGTAGCGGTCGACGGTGGCGATGAACGCCGCCAGCGCCTCGTGCAGGACGCCGCGCAGGCGGCAGCGGGGGGTGATGAGGCAGTTGTTGTCCTTGCGGAAGCATTCGACCAGGGCGAAGTCCGGCTCGGTGGCGCGCAGCACCGCGCCGAGGCCGATCTTCTGCGGCGCCATGGCGAGCGTGAGCCCGCCGGAACGGCCGCGCACCGCCTTCAGGAAGCCGGCGCGGGTCAACTGGTTGGCCACCTTCATCAAATGGGCGCGCGAAATGCCGTACAGTTTTGCCGTCTCCTCGATGGTGATGAGCCTGTCGCCCTGCGCCCCCGCATACATCAGCAGGCGCAACGCATAGTCTGAAAAGTCGGTTACTCGCATCCTGACCCCACGGCCGCTCGGGTCGAGACCTGGTCCGCCGGCCGGCGGGCGCCTCGATAACATGCCCGGACGATATATGTTTCAGCGCAGGGATGTCGAGGCGGTTGCACCCATAGGGTGGACATTGCAATTGCTCAGCGGGGATAATACATACATCATATGTATCTTTTAAAAACTATGCCGGCTTCATCGGAAAGGGCGGTGCCGGCAGGGGAAGTTCGCGATGGGGAGCGCGCAGCAGGTTGAAGCCGCCGAATGGCAGCAGGCTGCTCCCCGGCGAGACGCCGCCGGGGTTGACCTTCCTGTGCGATCGCGGCGAGAAATACCTCTCGCCGATGGATGGGCGAAGGCCCGAGGCGGAGCGGAAGGAAGGGTGAGCATGGCACATGGCGGCACAGCGCCGGCTCCGATGGGGCCGGCTCCGGCCGAACCGGGTGTCGGGACAGAAACCGCCGGGCGGGACATCGTCGTGGATGCGGCTCTGGTCGCAAGCCTCCTGGGGGTTGCTGCGGCGGATGTTCCCGGACTGATGCGGAGCAAGGCCGTCACCTCGATCTGCGAGCGCGGCATAGACGATCACGAGGGCGAGTACCGCCTGAGCTTTTTCTTTCAAAATCGCCGCGCGCGCGTCACACTCGACGCCAAGGGCAAGGTCCTTCGCCGCTCCGTCATCGATTTCGGCGACGTGGCGTTGCCCCGGCAACTGCACGGCGTGGGCAGGTGACCGGCACAGCCGGGCCGGCTCGAGCCCAAGTATCATACGAGGATTCCGCCATGCCGTTCAACGAACGCTCCAGACACATCACGCAGGGCGTGGCGCGCTCTCCCAACCGGGCCATGTATTATGCGCTCGGCTATGAGAAAGCCGATTTCGACAAGCCGATGATCGGCGTCGCCAATGGCCATTCCACCATCACGCCGTGCAACGCCGGCCTGCAGCCGCTTGCCGATGCGGCGATCGCCGCCATCAGGCAAGCCGGCGCCAATCCGCAGATGTTCGGGACGCCCACCATCTCCGACGGCATGTCGATGGGCACCGAGGGCATGAAATATTCGCTGGTGTCGCGCGAGGTGATCGCCGACTGCGTGGAAACCTGCGTGCAGGGCCAGTGGATGGACGGCGTGTTGGTTCTGGGCGGCTGCGACAAGAACATGCCGGGCGGCATGATCGGCATTTTGCGCGCCAACGCGCCGGCGATCTACGTCTATGGCGGCACCATCAAGCCCGGCCGCTGGAAGGGCCAGGACCTCTCCATCGTCTCCGCCTTCGAGGCGGTCGGCGCGGTCATGGCCGGCACCATGAGCGAGGAGGACTTCGAGGGCATCGAGCGCCATGCCTGTCCTTCCACCGGGTCCTGCGGCGGCATGTACACGGCCAACACCATGAGTTCCTCGTTCGAGGCGCTCGGCCTGTCGCTGCTCTATTCCTCGACCATGGCCAGCCCCGACCGGGAGAAGCTCGAAAGCGCCGCCGAATCCGGCCGCGTGCTGGTCGAGGCGGTGAAGAAGAACATCAGGCCGCGCGATATCGTGACGCGCGAGAGCATCGAGAACGCGGTGGCGCTGATCATGGCGATCGGCGGCTCGACCAACGCGGTGCTGCATTATCTCGCCATCGCGCACGCCGCCGAGATCGAGTGGACGCTGGACGATTTCGAGCGTGTGCGCCGCAAGGTGCCGGTGTTGTGCGACCTGAAGCCGTCCGGCCACTACATGGCCGTCGACCTGCATCAGGCCGGCGGCATCCCGCAGGTGCTGAAGATCCTGCTCGATGCCGGGCAGATCCATGGCGACTGCCTGACCATCACCGGCCGCACGCTGGCCGAGGAACTGGCCGAGGTGCCGGACGCGCCGCGCGCCGACCAGCAGGTGATCATGCCGATCGACAAGGCGCTTTACCGCGAGGGGCATCTCGCCATCCTGAAAGGCAACCTTGCCGAGGACGGCGCGGTGGCCAAGATCACCGGCCTGAAAAGCCTGGCGATCACCGGCCCGGCGCGCGTCTTCGACGACGAGCAGTCGGCGATGGAGGCGATCCTGGCCGACAGGATCAGGCCGGGCGACGTGCTGGTGCTGCGCTATCTCGGGCCGAAGGGCGGGCCGGGCATGCCGGAAATGCTGGCGCCGACCTCGGCGCTGGTCGGGCGCGGACTTGGCGAAAGCGTCGGCCTCATCACCGACGGGCGCTTTTCCGGCGGCACCTGGGGCATGGTAGTCGGCCATGTCGCGCCGGAAGCCTATGAAGGCGGCACGATCGCGCTGGTCGAGGAGGGCGATTCGATCACCATCGACGCCCACCGGCTGTTGCTGCAACTCAATGTCGAGGAAGCCGAGATCGCGCGCCGCCGCGCCGCCTGGCAACGGCCGCAGCCACGTTATACGCGCGGCGTGCTGGCCAAGTTTTCCGCGCTCGCCCGCCCTGCCAACGAAGGGGCGATCACCGGGTAGCGTCGGGGGCAGGCATTTCTTCCTTGCCTGCCGCCAATGTTGGTGGTTTGCTTGCCCTGTAAGGAGAAAGGAAATGTGCAGCGCAGATACCATCGTCGCCAAATACGAAGGCTACGAGATCGATCTTCTTTCAAAGAGCCCGCTCCTTGGCAGCCTCGAACTGGCGGGGCAGGATGACGAGATCATCAACCTCAAGATCAGCAAGGGCGACGCCGAACGGCTGGTCAGGGAACTGACCCGCTTCATCGCGGCGGAAGAGGCGGCAGCGGCCTAGACGCCGCCCGCATCAAGTTCCCGGCGGGATTTACACGACGCGCAGATAGCTGGTCATGCCGGTCTTCTGGTGCTCGATGATGTGGCAGTGCAGCAGCCAGTCGCCCGGATTGTCGGCGACAAGCCCCAATTGCACCTTCTCGTCCGGCTGGATGAGGTAGGTGTCGGTGACCAGCGGCGGCACCGGCCCGGCCGAGGATGCGAGCACGGTAAAGCTCATGCCGTGCAGGTGGATCGGGTGCGCGCGCGGCGTCGGGTTTTCCATGTCGATGATATAGCTTTTGCCGAGCTTCAGTTCGGCCAGCGGCGCGGTCGGGTCGGGCGTGTCGCCGGGCCACGGCACCTTGTTGATGGCCCAGAAACTGTAGCCGAGCGAGCCGCAGATACTGTCGGAAGCGACGTTCTCGGCCGTGGCGCTGAGCACCAGCCGGATATGCTTCGCCGAGGTGGGGTCGATCTTTGCGACCGGGTTGGCTTCCAGTGGCGCGAGATCGCCCAGGTCGCGCTTCAGCGAGGTGCCGACCGCCCGCAGCGTCGCCAGCATGGCCGGTTTGGTCCCGCGGATGTCCTCGAGGCCGACGACCGCGCCTTCCTCGTCGGGCATGCGCACCGCCAGGTCGAGCCGCTGGCCCGGTCCCAGTTGCAAGAGGTCTAGCGGGAAGTGCTGCGGCACCGGGTTGCCGTCGATGGCGATGACCGAGGCCTGCCCGCCCTGCATGCGGAAGGAATAGATGCGGGTGACGTCGGTGATCGCCACGCGAAGCCGCACCAGCCCGCCGGCCGGCGCGTCGTATCGCGGCTCGGCCTGCCAGTTGGCGCTGCGCACCGTGCCGTAGGTGCCGCCCCTTGCGGCGTCGCGCGGCCGGAAGGGGGCGATGAACTGGCCGTCGCCGCCGAGGCGCCAGTCGCGAAGATTGAGCACGACTTCCGCGTCGAACACGGGATCGCCCGGATTCTCCACGACGATGACGCCGGTCAGCCCATGCCCCATCTGCTCCAGCGTGTTGCAGTGCGGGTGGTACCAGAAGGTGCCGGCATCCGGCGGCGTGAACGCATAGTCGAAATGGTCGCCGGTGTAGACGTAGTGCTGGACCAAGAAGGGCACGCCGTCCATCCTGTTGGGAACGCGCAGGCCGTGCCAGTGGATGGTGGTCGGCTCGTCGAGTTTGTTGACCAGCCTTGCCGCAAACGGCCTTCCTTTGCTCATGCGCAGCACCGGCGGCATGCCCGCGTCGCCATAGGTGAGCACCTTTTGGGTCGGCGTGGAGCCGGTCAGCAGCGCCGTGGTCTCGGTCGCGGTCAGGATTTGCGGCTCGGGGGCGGCCAGCGCCGCGCCGGCCGCATTGGCCAGCCAGCCCAGCCCGAAGCTGCCCGCGGCGGCCGCCGAGGCTTTCAGCACGGTTCTGCGGGTGAGGCCGGTCATAAGATACTCCGGGATCGAGATGCCGCGATCTTAAAGTTGACAACGATACTCATCAATAGCGGGATGGAGCGAGGTCGATTTGCCTCAGTTCTCCGGCTGTGGTGCGCCAATTCATTCATGCAGCTAACGATGCAGGCCAGAACTATTAACTTTTTTGAACGCCACGCTTGGAATAGCTTGCCAGTCTCATAGACCGTCAGCTTGGGAATTGACATGGCGTTTCACCTACCGAACGATCCAGCCAGCGGCGACGTGACGTCCGCGCGACCGACGCTGTGGGTGAACCCGCTCTACCGGAAAGGCGCGATCGACGATCCGTCGCTTCCCATTCGGCCGGAAGATGTCGAGGCCGCTCGGGCGAACTGGCAGCGCCTGGCGCCGCTTCTGGAAACCTGCTTTCCCGAACTCGCCGCGACAGGCGGCGTCATCCGCTCGGACCTGATCGAACTGGGCGACCTGCGGCAGGCCATCGGCTATAGCGACGCCGAGTTCGGCACCCTCTTCGTCAAGGCGGACAGCGCCCTTCCCGTCGCGGGCTCGATCAAGGCGCGGGGCGGCGTCTACGAGGTTTTCGTGTTCGCCGAGCAACTGGCCCGGCGCGAGGGCTTGCTCAAGGACGGGCAGGACATCCGGCAGCTTGCCGGTCCCGAGGCCAAGGCGTTCTTCTCCCGCTACACGATCGCCGTCGGCAGCACCGGCAACCTCGGCCTCAGCGTCGGCATCGCCGCGCGCGCACTCGGGTTCAAGGCCACGGTTCATATGTCGTCGGACGCCAAGGCCTGGAAGGTGGAGCGGCTGCGTAACCTCGGCGTCGAGGTCGTGCGTCACGATGCCGACTACACCTCGGCCGTCGAGAATGCCCGCATCGCCGCCGAAGCCGATCCGACGATCTATTTCGTGGATGACGAGCAGTCGAGGCAGCTTTTCCTCGGCTACAGCGTGGCCGCCATGGAACTGGCAAAACAGCTCGAGGACCGCGGCCTCGTCGTCGACGCCGAGCATCCGCTGTTCCTCTACCTGCCCTGCGGCATCGGCGGGGCGCCGGGCGGCGTGACCTATGGGGCGAAAGCCGTGTTCGGCGACAACGTCCACTGCTTCTTCGTCGAGCCGGTCCAGTCGCCCTGCGCGCTGGTGCAGATGATGAGCGGGTCCAAGGAACTCGTCTCGGTCTACGATGTCGGCCTCACCAACAAGACCGAGGCCGACGGCATGGCGGTGGCGCGCATGTCGGTGCTGGTGGCGACGGTGATGCGCAACATGCTGGCCGGCGTCTTCACGGTCGACGACCCCTCGCTGTTCCGGTGGCTGCTGCTTGCGCACGAAACCCAGGGCATTCGTCTCGAGCCGTCCGCGACCGCCGGCTTCGCCGGACCGGAATTCATCGTGAAGCATCCGCGCGGGCGCGCGTTCTGCGACCGGCAGGGGATCGTGGATCGCCTGCCGCAGGCAACCCATGTCGTCTGGACGACAGGAGGCTCTTTCGTCCCGCAGCAGCAGTTCGAGAATTTCCTGCAGACCGCGGCGGCCAACCGCTAGCGGGGTTTTGCGCGCTGTCAGAAATCTCCGCCGGGGCCTCTATCGCGGGATCGGGGATAGCTGATACGGCGGGCGGAGGACAACGCGCACGCAATCATGGCCATGACCGAAACCATCGCACGAGACGGCAGGGCGAACCTCGTAGGCAGCCTGTGGATGGTCGCGGCCATGGCGATCTTCGCGGGCGAGGATGCGATGGTCAAGGCGGCCTCCGCGCATCTGCCGATCGCCGAAGTGCTGGTGCTGTTCGGCCTCGGCGGAGCCGTGGTCTTCGCCATTGCCGCGACGACGCGGCGCGAGCCGCTGTTTGGCCCCGCCATCCTGTCGCGCGCCATGCGCATCCGCGCCTGTTTCGAGGTGACGGCGCGCCTGTTCTACGTGCTGGCGCTGGCGCTGACGCCGCTGTCGGCGACGACAGTGATCCTGCAGGCTACTCCCATCGTCGTCGTGCTCGGGGCCGCGATGCTCTTTCGTGAGCATGTCGGCTGGCAGCGGTGGCTGGCCATTCTCGTCGGCCTCGCCGGGGTGCTGATCGTGCTGCGGCCGGGAGCGGAAAGCTTTTCCGCGCTGTCGATCCTGGCGCTGATCGGCATGCTGGGTTTCGCCGGGCGCGACCTCGCCAGCCGCGCCGCTCCCCGCTCGGTCACGACCTCGGTCCTCGGCGTCTATGGCTTCGCGGCGATCGTGGTTGCCGGTGTCCTCTATGCCCTCTTGTGGGAACGGCAGGCTTTCATCATTCCCGATGCTGCCGCGATGGCCTTTCTGTCGACGGCCGTCGCCTGCGGTGTCCTGGCCTATGCGGCGCTGATGAAGGCGATGCGCACCGGGGCCGTCTCCGTCGTCACGCCGTTCCGGTACACGCGGCTGCTGTTCGGCATCGCGCTCGGGGTGCTGGTCTTCGGAGAACGACTCGACCTGCCGACGCTCGCCGGCTCGCTCATCATCGTGCTCGCCGGCATCATCATCATGAAACGCCCGTCGCGGCTCAGCCTGTTCCGGGCGAGCCGGAAACCGTCCTGACATCCCTCGCGGATTGCCGGACCAAGCTTCGCTCAGTGCTTGAGCACTCGCGCCAGGAAAGTCCGTGCGCGCTCGTTGGTCGGGTTGTCGAAGAAGGTGTCGGGCTTGCTGATCTCGAGGATCGAGCCCTGGTCGATATAGACGATGCGGTCCGCGACGTCGCGGGCAAAGCCCATCTCGTGCGTGACGATCATCATGGTCATGCCGTCGGCGGCGAGTTCGCGAATGACGTCGAGCACCTCGCCGATCATCTCCGGGTCGAGCGCGGAGGTCGGCTCGTCGAAGAGCATCAGGCCCGGCTCCATGGCGAGCGAGCGGGCGATCGCGACGCGCTGCTGCTGGCCGCCCGAAAGCTGGGCCGGATATTTGTCGGCATGCGCCTTCAGGCCGACGCGGTCGAGAAGCTTCAGCGCCGTCGCTTCGGCCTCTTCCTTCGACTTCTTGCGCACGCGCATCGGCGCGATGGTGATGTTTTCGGTCACCGTCTTGTGCGGGAACAGGTTGAACTGCTGGAAGACCATGCCGACGCCCTTGCGGATCGCCACCAGTTCCTTTTCGCCGCCGAGCAGGCGGTCCTCCTCCACCGGCATCGGGTAGCCGTCGACCACGAGGCTGCCGTTCTGGTACATTTCCAGGCCGTTGACGCAGCGGATCAGTGTCGACTTGCCGGAGCCGCTGGCGCCGAGGACGACGACGACCTCGCCGCGCGAGACCGAGAGATCGATATCCTTCAGGACGTGATGGGAGCCATAGAACTTGTTAAGCCTCTTCATCTCGACGATGGTATCCATGGGGGCGGCTCCTGGGTTGCGGCTGGTCATCGGCTGCCTCGTGCAAGATGGGCTTCGAGCTTGCGGGCAACGAAGGTGATCACGGAGCCGACGAGGAAGTAGGTGACGAAGAGGAACGAATAGACCTCATAGGTCCGGTCGCCGTATTGCGGGTTGGCGAGGATCATCTGGCCCGCGCGCAGGAAGTCGGTGAGACCGATGATGAAGACCAGCGGAGCGTTGTTGAAGATGTCGAGCACGTTGCCGACGAGCGGCGGCACCACGACGCGGATCGCCTGCGGCAGGATGATGGACCGGTTGATGTCGAACTCGCTCATGCCTAGCGAACGGGCCGCCTCGGTCTGGCCGCGCGGCACGGCCTGCAGGCCGCTGCGCACATATTCGGCCACATAGGCGGAATAGAAGATGGTGAAGCCGATCATGCCGCGGACCACGTCCGAGAAATTAAGCTGCGGCGTGAGCACGGGCATCAGGATCCAGATCCAGTAGACCACCATGATCAGGGGCACCGAGCGCATGACCTCGATATAGGCCGTGCAGATCCAGCGTACGCTCGAGAAGCGGCTGCGCCGGCCGAAGGCAAGCAGGATGCCGATGGGCAGCGTCACGATCGAGGTGACGAGGGTGAGCAGGATGCTGAGCAGCAGGCCGCCCCACAGGTTGGCGCCGGGCGGCGCCATGACGGCGAAGATCGCGATCAGGCCGATGAAGCTCGCCGGCACCAGGAATTTTCGCGAGAGCGGCATCCAGGAGGTCAGCATCCAGCCGCCGACGAACAGGACGGCCGAGGCTCCGAGGAACAGCAGGTTCGACAGGTCGTTGGTACCCGTCGCCGCGGCCAGCGCCAGCAGGACGAAGGCCAGGAAGCCGGCATGGCGCGCCCTGAAGGCGAACACGCAGCCCAGCGCCATGCCCAGCAGGGCGGCGATGATGGCGACCGCGATCCACGCCCTCCATGCCTGGTCGGCCGGATAGATGCCGATCATGAGGACGCGCAGGCTTTGCGGGATGATGTCCCATTGCGCCTTGGCAAGCGCCCAGGCGACGGCCTCGTAGACCAGCCACAGGACGGTCGGGATGACGATGAGGGTCAGCAGCGCGTCGAACGGCTTGCCGAACAGGTTGTGCCGCGACCATTTCAGGGATTTGGCGATCATCGCATGGCTCCCTGCCTGGCCATCCGCCGGTCGGCCCAGCCGACGACGGCGCTGATGATCCAACTGAGGATCAGGTAGGAAATCATGACGATGACGATGCCTTCGAGGCTATGGCCCGTCTGGTTGGCGATCGTGCCGTAGACGTTGAAAAGGTCCGGATAGCCGATCGCGATGCCGAGGGCGGTGTTCTTGGTCAGGCTGATATACTGGTTGCCGAAGGAGGGCAGGACCACCCGGAACACCTGCGGCAGGATGATGTCGTTGACGGTGCTGCGCCGGTCGAGCCCGAGCGAGGCCGAGGCCTCCCACTGCCCCTTGGGCAGGGCGTCGATGGAGCCGCGCACGATCTCGGCGATGTAGGACGCGCTGTTGAAGACGATGGCGAGTAGCAGCGCCGCCATTTCGGGGCTTATGCTGGTGCCGCCGCTTGCCTTGAATTTCGACGCGACCGGGAAGTCCAGTTCCATGATCCCGGTAAGCAGCATGATGGCGGGCACGGCGACCAGGGCGACGATGCAGGCCCAGCGGAAGGGGCGGATCTTTTCGACGAACGCTCCGGCCAGAGCGACGAGAAAGACGGCGCCGAGAGCGATGGCATAGGGAGAATCGCCGCCCTGCCAGACGAGTGCGGGCAGATAGAGGCCCTGCTGGCTGATGACGATCCCGTAGAATTTCGCGGCGGTGGCGATCGGCGGGAAGTGCAGGACCACGGCGAAGTACCAGAAGACGAGCTGGATCAGAAGCGGCGTGTTGCGCACGAACTCGACGCACCAGAAACAAAGGTTGCGCACGACCCAGTTGGTCGAAAGCCGGCCGACGCCGAGCAGCGTTCCGAGCACTGTGCTCAGGATGATCGCCAGAACCGCGACCTTGATCGTGTTGACGATGCCGGTGACGAAGGCCTGGGCGATGGAGAGATTGGAGGTGAAGCCGACGAAGGACGGCCAGGAATCCTCGCCGATGGCGAAGGTCCTGCCTTCGCTGATATCGAAACCGGCCGCGTTGCCGAGGAAAGAAAAGCTGAACTTGATGCCGTGCCGCGCCAGGCCGTCCTTGACCGCGACGGCAAACAGCGCGACCAGCAGGATCGCGATGCCGACGATGGCGAATTGCGTGGCGTGATAGCGAATCCGGTTGCGCCGCCGGCGTGCCGCCAGCCGCTTGTCGTCGCCCCTCCACTGGGCCGCTTGATCCGCGTTCATATCATGGCCCCGGTCTTTCTATGGGAAAGCCGAGGCAGGGGGATCCTGCCTCGGCTTTTACGGGTAGGGGATTAGTTCCAGAGCGGCGAATAGACCGCCCCGCCCTGGGTCCACAGGGAGTTCGGGGTGCCCTTGCGGTCGAGGAACATCTTGGTGTCGGGTCCCAGATTCCGGTTGTAGATCTCGCCGTAGTTGCCGACGGCCTTGATCGCCTGTGCGACGAAGTCATCGGAAAGCCCGAAGTCCTTGCCGTAGCCACCGCCGACGCCGAGGAACTTCTGGACGAACGGGTCCTCGCTCTTCAGCTTCTCATCGAGGTTGCCCTGCGTGATCTCGGACTCCTCGGCCTGGAACAGGCCGAAGCTGATCCAGCGCAGCGCGTTGCGCCACCTGGAATCATTGGCCGCGACAAACCCGGCGAAGGGCGACTTGTCAAGCGTGTCGGGCAGGATCACGTAGTCGGCGGGCTTCGGCGAGTTGCCGGCCCAGGCGGCGAGCGCGGACTTGTCGGTGCTCATCGCGTTGCAGCGGCCCGAATTGAGGGCCGCGAAAAGCTTCTCGAGGTTCTCATAGGTGAGGACCTTGGAATCCTTCCAGCCGCGCGCCTTGAAGGCGGCGGTGAGGACCGTCTCGGTCGCCGAACCCTGCGTGGTGCAGATGGTCGCGCCGTCGAGTTCGTCGAACTTCGTCACGCCGGCGTCGGCTTTCACCATGATGCCCGTGCCGTCGTAGAAATTGATCGGCAGGAAATCGATCGCGATCGCGGACTCGCGGGCCGGCTTCATGGTCGTGTGCGCGAAGACCACGTCGACCTGGTTGGTCAGGACCGCGTCGAAGCGGCTTTTGTCGGTAACGGTGACGAACTTGACCTTCGATGCATCGCCCAGCACGGCGGCGGCAACGGCCTTGCAGAAGTCGACGTCGAGCCCTTCGAGCTGGCCCGTCGTGGTGTTGAGATAGCCGAAGCCCGGCGCCGTGTTGTCGGTGCCGCAGTTCAGCGTGCCGCGTTCCTTCACCTTGTCGAGCACGGAAGCGGCCGAAGCCTGGGTTGCGGCAAGTGCAAAGCCTGCAAACACGCCCGCCAGCAGTAGTTTCGAGAGTTTCATCGCA
Source organism: Aquamicrobium soli (assembly GCF_042646345.1). NCBI lineage: Bacteria > Pseudomonadati > Pseudomonadota > Alphaproteobacteria > Hyphomicrobiales > Phyllobacteriaceae > Aquamicrobium > Aquamicrobium soli. Next base: position 510,955 of record NZ_JBHRTK010000012.1, read on the forward strand.
TTCCCCTATCGCGAGTGACCTGCAAGGATGTGCAGGATGGCCAAGCTTGCCGAATTTGAATGGGCGATAGGCAACAGCGGCTTTTGCCGTTCTGAAGCTGGTGTTCCCGCCGTTGGCCTAAGGTTGGGACGTCCGGTCCGCAAACCCATACTAATCGACGCGCGGACGATAGGTAGGGCCTTCATTCAGGTCTACTTAATTCTGCTTTATGTACCGCTTAGAAAAATTGATGATTTGACATCATGGCGACTTGACGGCGTCGTCAGGCGCCGACTCGGCCTGCGTTTCGTTGCGCCTTCCGAGACCGGACGAAAACCGGCGGCGCGCGCCCGCGCGCTCGTTGACCTGGGCGATGAAAGCCTGCACGGCGGGGCTCTTTTTTTCGCCCTTGCGGAAGGCGAGCGAAATCTTGCGGCGGATTTCCGGCACGATCTTGCAGACCCATACGTCCTCGAGATCGTAGCTTGCCCTGAGGCCCGGCAGGATCGAAACCCCGTAGCCTGCGCGGATAAGGGCGATGGTCACTTCGAAGCCCTTGCACCGCGCCACGATATTCGGCGTGAAGCCCGCTTCCTGGCATGCGTCGGTGATCATGCGGTTATAGGTCGACGAGGCCGTGTCCAGCGCCCAGCGCTCGTCCCTCAATTCGCTCATCGTGACGGTGGCGCGGTTGGCGAGGGGATGCGTCTGCGACACCATGGCGTTGAACACGTCCTCGATCAGCGGGACCGTTTCTATGTTGGGGTCCAGCGCGCCGGGCGGCACGTTGAGGTCGTCGATCACCGCGAGGTCGGTCTGCCAGCTTCGGAGCGCGGCGAGGCTCTCGGCAGGCTCCATCTCGTCGAACTGGACGTTCAGGCGCGGGTGGAGCCGGTGGAGGTCGTGAATGGCGCCGGCCACCAGCGCTGCCGCGACAGAAGGAAAGGCGGCGACGCGCAGTTCGCCGGCAATCACCTTCTTCAGTTCCGCGATGTCGGCGCGGGCCGATTCCAGCTCGACCAGGATGCGCTCGGCGCGCTCGACCAGTTGCCGCCCCGCGACCGTCAATTCGACGCCGCGGCCGCGCCGCTCGATCAGGTCGATCCCGACTTCCTGCTCCAGCAGGGCGATCTGCTGCGAGACGGCCGACGGCGAGACGTAAAGCGCCTCGGCCACCGCCGCCATCGTTTTGCGGATCGACAATTCCCGTAACGCCCTCAACCGCGCAATGTCCATCGCTCACCTCCTGGCCGGAAGCCAATGATTAGCAAATCAGAACGCATGTGCAAATATTATTAACTTTTTCTGGAGTGAGCAGCCGACTAGCTTCCCGGCACGAGCCAACAACAGCGGTTATTCCGGGAGACAGGCCATGACCCAGCAAAACGAGCAAACGAAAGCGTATTTCAACGCGTCGGTTCACGAACGCGATCCCCTGGTGGCGGAGGCGCTCGACAATGAACGCAAGCGCCAGCAGGACCAGATCGAGCTTATCGCTTCCGAGAACATCGTCAGCCGCGCGGTGCTCGACGCGCTGGGCCACGAGATGACCAACAAGACGCTGGAAGGCTACCCCGGCAACCGCTTCCATGGCGGCGGCCAGTTCGTCGACGTGGTCGAGCAGGCCGCCATCGACCGCGCGAAGGAGTTGTTCGGCTGCGGCTACGCCAATGTGCAGCCGCATTCCGGCACCCAGGCCAACCTGGCGGTCTTCTTCCTGTTGCTCAAGCCCGGCGAAAAGGTCCTGTCGCTCGACCTCGCCGCCGGCGGCCACCTGTCGCACGGCATGAAGAGCAACCTTTCCGGCCGCTGGTTCGAATCGCACAGCTACAATGTGGACCCCGACACCGAGGTCATCGACTACGACAACCTCGAGCGCATTGCCGAGGAAGTACGTCCGAAGCTCCTGATCACGGGCGGCTCGGCCTATCCGCGCCAGCTCGATTTCGAGCGCATGGGCAAGATCGCCAAGAAGGTCGGCGCCTGGTTCCTCGTCGACATGGCCCACATCGCCGGGCTGGTCGCCGGCGGCGCGCATCCTTCGCCGTTCCCGCATGCCGACATCGTGACCTGCACGACCACCAAGACCCTGCGCGGCCCGCGCGGCGGCCTGATCCTCACCAACAACGAGGAGTGGTTCAAGAAACTCCAGGCGGCGGTGTTCCCCGGCGTCCAGGGCTCGCTCCACAGCAACGTGCTGGCGGCGAAGGCCATCTGCCTCGGCGAAGCGCTGCGGCCCGATTTCAAGGTCTATGCCCAGCAGGTCACGGCCAACGCCCGCGTTCTCGCGCAGACCCTGATCGAGCGCGGAATCCGCATCGTTTCCGGCGGCACCGACACGCATATCGTGCTGGTCGACCTGTCGAGCAAGGGCCTGATCGGCAAGCAGGCCGAGACGCTGCTGGAGCGGGCCAACATCACGGCCAACAAGAACGCGATCCCCAACGACAGCCCGCGTCCGCCGGAATGGGTAGGCATGCGCCTCGGCGTTTCCGCAGCCACGACGCGCGGCATGAAGGAAGAGGAACTGCGTACCCTTGGCAACATCATCGCCGACCTCATCGAGGCCGAGGCCGCCGGCAAGGCCGACGATGCCGTGCCGGGCGCCAAGGCGAAAGTGGCCGAACTGACCAAGGCCTTCCCCGTCTACGCCTCCTGAGCCCGCAGGCGCTCCACGCGAGCCTTCAGGTGCCGCACCGTGTTCGTGGTGCGGTACCCTTTTCGAAAAACATGCCCCGCAAAGCCGCGTCGCTCGCGCTGTGCGGGAAGCGAAAGGAATTCCCAGGGAATGGACAGGATCGCCAGGAGCGCCGCCATCATCGACGGCAAGCAGTTCGCCGCCGACCTTCTCGGCGATATCAGGCTCAAGGTCGCAACCCTGAAGGAGAACACCGGCAAGGTACCGGGCCTTGCCGTCGTCCTGGTCGGGTCCGATCCCGCAAGCACGGTCTATGTCGGCTCGAAGCATCGCCAGACGACCGCGGCCGGCATGAACTCCTTCAAATATGAGCTTCCCGCGGAAACGACGCAGCAGGAACTGATGGCGCTGATCGACAGGCTGAACGTCGACCCGCAGGTCCACGGCATCCTCGTCCAGCTTCCGCTTCCCGCCCATCTCGACGCCGGGGCCGTCATCCAGGAAATCAACCCGGACAAGGATGTCGACGGCTTCCATGTCTCCAACGCCGGGCGGCTGGCGACAGGCTCTCCCGCGCTCGTTCCCTGCACGCCGCTCGGCTGCATGATGCTCTTGAAGGACCGGCTCGGCCCGGATCTCGCGGGGCTGCATGCGGTGGTGGTGGGCAAGTCGAACATCGTCGGCAAGCCGATGGCGCAGCTTCTGCTGGCCGAGAACTGCACCGTGACCGTCGTGCACTCGCGCACCAGGAACACCGCCGAGCTTTGCCGGGCAGCCGACATCCTCGTCGTCGCGGCCGGACGGCCGGGACTGGTGCGCGGCGACTGGATCAAGCCGGGCGCCGCCGTCATCGACGTGGGGATCAATCGCGTCGAGCAGGACGGCAAGTCGCGCATCGTCGGCGACGTCGCGTTCGACGAGGCGGGGCATGCGGGCGCCATAACGCCGGTTCCCGGCGGCGTCGGGCCGATGACCATCGCCTGCCTGCTTTCCAACACGGTGACGGCGTTCTGCCGCCTCAACAACACCAGTGCCGCTTGAGCGGTGAGCCTGGAGGAGTCCTCAATGTCCCCGAAAGACAATCGCTTTGCCTTGCGCGTCGCCTGCCCATCCATCCGGGGCGTTACCGCGGCGATCGCCAGCTATCTCTCCAGCAACGGCTGCAACATCTCCGACAGCGCCCAGTTCGATAACGCAGAAACCGGCCGCTATTTCATGCGGGTCAGCTTCCAGTCGGAAGAGGGCCGTTCCCTGGAGGAACTGCGCGAGGGGTTCGCGGAGATCGCGAAGAAGTACGAGGCCGAGGCCGAGTTCTTCAACGAAACGACCAAGCGCAAGGTCATCCTGATGGTGTCGCGCTTCGGCCACTGCCTGAACGACCTGCTCTATCGCTGGCGCATCGGCGCCCTGCCGATCGACATCGTGGGCGTCATCTCCAACCACATGGATTACCAGAAGCTTGTGGTCAACCACGACATTCCGTTCCACTGCATCAAGGTAACGAGGGAAAACAAGCGCGAAGCCGAAGCTCAGCAGATGCAGATCGTCCGCGATACCGGGGCCGAACTGATCGTGCTGGCGCGCTACATGCAGATCCTGTCCGACGAGATGTGCAAGACCATGTCGGGCCGCATCATCAACATCCACCATTCCTTCCTGCCGTCCTTCAAGGGCGCGAACCCCTACAAGCAGGCTTTCGAGCGCGGCGTGAAGCTGATCGGGGCGACCTCGCACTACGTTACCGCCGACCTCGACGAGGGCCCGATCATCGAGCAGGACATCGTTCGCGTCACTCATGCCCAGAGCGCCGACGACTATGTAAGCCTCGGCCGCGACGTGGAGAGCCAGGTGCTTGCCCGGGCGATCCATGCCCATATCCATGGCCGCGTGTTTCTCGATGGAACCCGGACCGTCGTCTTTCCGGCATCGCCCGGCTCCTACGTGTCCGAACGCATGGGTTGATGCGGCTGCCCGGCGCAGCAGGCAGCCGCATGCAGCATCATGGGCGCGAGGCCAGCCTCAGCCACGGGGTGGCGTGAAAGCCGCTCATCAGCAGGTACATGAGGCTCATGCCGCCGAGCGGCGAGGGGCCTGCCATGCCCATGCAGGTCGTGGCGTCCGCGCTGCCGATCGTCGTCAGCAACGCCATCATGGCGAAGGTCGGCGCGGCGGCGAGATGGAGCCAGTCGGCCATGCCGGGCAGCCATCGGCTTTTCGGACGGCTGGCGTCGCCGGCGGGGCCTTTCCGATGCAGTTCGGTCATCGGGCTTCTCCTCAATTGGTCGTTGGCCGCGGCACCCGTCCTGCGGTCAGGCGGTTTGCGCCGCCTTGGCCCGGGCGTCGTCGTATTCGTCGTGGCGGCGCCACCAGTAGTCCGTCTCGTTGCGCCCCTTCGGCGCTCGCTCGAGCCATGGGTAGACGCTCCAGATCGGATCGACGCCCCGCGAGTAGGCGGAATAGGTGTGATAGACGACGCCGTCCTCCAGCGCGAACGCGCTCATTCCCTCCCGCTCGCGAAAATAGGTGGCCAGGTCGGTCCCGACCGTCGCCGCGATGTCCAGGAATACCGGAGGCAGGGCTTCCGCGGTCGCCAGCTTCATCAGCGGGTCGTCGCGGCGGAAATTGTAGTCGGGCCCGTCCTGCAACTGCTCCCTCGTGAACGATGCGCTGAAGTCGTAGTTGAAATCGCCGGGATGGGAGGAATGCCAGGGGAACGTCCACCCCATGCGCTGCTTGTACGCCTGGAGCTTGGCGAGCGGCGCCCGCGACACCGCGCAAAGCGAGACGTCGTGGTTTTCCAGATGGGTGACGATGCCGTTGAAGCCGTCGGCGATCGCCGAGCAGGACGCGCAGCCGGCCGTGTAGTCCGGGCCGAACATGAAGTGGTAGACGAGAAGCTGGGAGCGGCCGCGAAACAGGTCCTCGAGGGACGCGGGGCCTTCGTCGGTGTCGAACCGGTACGCTTTGTCAATTCGCACCCAGGGCAGGGCCTGCCGCTGGTGCGCCAGTTCATCGCCCTTGCGCGAATAGGCCTTTTCGGCCTCAAGTAAGCGGATGCGTGCCGCGATCCATTCCTCGCGGGTTCCTGTCGTATGCAGTGTCATGGGTTTCTCCTTCGGGTCGGTCTTGAGTTCGGTAAAAGCCTAGGCCCGCCCGCCGATCCGGTGGGAGTTACAAGTTTGACGGGATTTTCATGGACTCTCTGATCACCGCCGCGGCACAGGCCCTCGCAGCCGGCGACCTGCTCGGCGCGCTCAAGCGGGTCGCCTTGCGCGACGATCCGCCGGCGCTGGCGCTGCGTGGCATCGTCATGGCGCAACTCGGCGACTTCGACCGCGCCAAGGCGCTGCTCAAGAGCGCGGCGCGCGCCTTCGGCCCGAGGGAGGCGGTCGCCAGCGCGCGCTGCATTGTCGCCGAGGCCGAGATCGCCCTTGTCTCGCGCGACCTCGGCTGGCCGCAGAAGGAACTCGACAGGGCATGGGCGACGCTGGAGGCGCATGGCGATGCGGTGAATGCCGCCCATGCGCGCAACCTTGCGGCGCGCCGCCTGCTGCTGGTCGGCCGTCCGGACGCGGCCGAACGCCTGCTGTCGGGGCTCGACCCGTCCCTGCTTCCGCCGCCGTCGCGCGCCGCCTACGAACTGACCGTCGCCGGCGCCGCCCTTCGCCGCCTGAAGACCGGCGAGGCCGGGGCCGCCTTTGGCCGGGCTGCCGAAGCCGCTCGCCGGGCCGGCATCCCTGCGCTGATGGCGGAAGTCGAGAACGCGGCCGAGGTCCTCGGCATGCCCGCCGGCCGGATCATCGCGGACGGCGAGGAACGCCTCGTCATCCTTGAAGAGGTGGAGAGGCTGTTCGGCTCCCAGGTCCTTGTCGTCGATGCCTGCCGCAACGTGGTGCGCGATGGACGCGAGACGGTTTCGCTTGCCTCGCGGCCGGTCCTGTTTGCGCTGGCCCGCGCGCTCGCCGAGGCGTGGCCCGTCGATGTTTCGCGCGACGTCCTGCTCACGCGCACCTTCCGTGCACGGCATGCCGACGAGACGCACCGCGCCCGGCTGCGGGTCGAGATTGCGCGCCTGCGCACGCAACTGCGCAAGGTGGCCAGGATCACGGCGACGAAGCGCGGCTTCGGGTTGGCGCCGCGCCATGCGGGGAAGGTGGCGGTGCTGGCGCCGCTCGCTGACGAGGCGCATGCGGCGATTCTCGCTTTTCTCGCCGATGGCGAGGCATGGTCGAGTTCGGCGCTGGCGATAGCACTGGGCACCAGCCCGCGCACGGTGCAGCGGGCGCTCGAGCAACTCGCGGCTGGCGGCAAGGTGCGATCCTTCGGCGGCGGCCGGGCGCGGCGCTGGACGGTTCCGTCCGTGCCGGGCTTCCCGACAACATTGTTACTCCCTGGCCCCCTGCCGAGCGGCTAGACTTCAGGCAAAGACAAACGGAGATCCTGACCATGAAGAACTCCCAGGCAGAAATCATCCGCGAATACGGCCCCTTCCCGGGCGCGAGCGCGATCCATGGCCTTACCTTCGACGGGCGGCACGTCTGGTTCGCCACCGGCGACAAGCTCAACGCCCTCGATCCGGAAACCGGCGAGGTGGTGCGTGCGTTCGACGTCGCCGCGCATGCGGGCACGGCCTTCGACGGCACGCATCTTTTCCAGATCGCCGAGGATCGCATCCAGAAGATCGACCTGAAGAGCGGCCAGGTGCTGGCCACCATACCGGCACCGGGCCATGGGGGCGATTCCGGATTGGCCTGGGCCGAGGGTTCGCTGTGGGTCGGGCAGGACCGCGGCCGGAAGATCCACCAGATCGATCCGGAAACAGGCGAGATCCTGCGCACGATCGAGTCCAAGCGTATCGTCACCGGTGTCACCTGGGTCGACGGCCAGCTCTGGCACGGCACATGGGAAGGCAGCGAGAGCGACGTGCGGCGGGTCGACCCCGAAACCGGCGAGGTTTTGGAGCAGATCGACATGCCCGTGGGAACGGGCGTCTCCGGCCTGGAAGCCGGCGGCGATCGGTTTTTCTGCGGCGGCGGAAGCAGCGGCAGGATACGCGCGATCCGCCGGCCGAAATGAGATGCGCCGGGCGCGCCCGGCCGGCCTCAGCCGCAGTGCGGATCGCGGTTCCAGTTCTTGTAGATCAGGTAGCGGGCATTGGTCTTGCCGATGGCACCGAACCATTGCGGTTCGAACGGGCCCATCCATATCACGTCGCCCTGTTCCACCGGGTACCATGACGCGCCCAGCCGGTAGATGCCGCCGCCGTTCAGGAACAGCAGTCCGTGTTCCATGAAGTGGGTCTCGACATAAGGCAGCGAGCCGCCGGGAACGAAGTCCATGAGGTTGACTTCGCAGTCGAACGCCGCGTCTTCGGGGATGAGCTTCTGCAACACCAGCGCGCCGTCCTCGATGGGCGATCCGGGAATATTCGCCGCGCGCGCGATCACGGCCTGTGGGGGCTCCGTCCCGGCCAGGCCCGCATAGCGCTTCTCCAGCACGACGAGCCGGGAAGCCTTTACGGCCCTGATCTCATGCCAGGAGTCGGCAGGCAGCAGGGCATAGGCTTCCTCGCCGAGCGTATGGGGGGCGCCGTCGATCGCCAGTTCGATCTCGCCCGCCAGCACGAACAGGAATCTCTGGATGCCCGGCAGGGCCGGGCCGACGGCAGCGCCCTGCGGCAGGTCGGCGAAGAATTCGCTGAACCGGGCGCCCATCTGCGGCGTGATGACGAAGGTGACCTCGCAGCCCGGCCAGCCGGGAAGCGTCGTGCGCTCATGGCTGTCGCTGCTGATGAGCGCGTGGTTGCGGTGGATGGAAGATCGCGTTTCGCCGAAATGGCCCCTCATCGGAAATTCCTGCCTTTCAGTTTCGGCAACCGCCTGCCGGTCATTCCCATTCCTGCACCAGATGGTCCGGCCCGACGCTTCTGTAGGCCGGGGCGCGGTGCTGATAGTCCACCGGGCGTAGCGGGCTCTTCAGTTCCCTGTTGTCGAGTTTGGGCCGGATGTTGCGCCGCTCCGGATCGGGCACGGGCACCGCCGCGAGCAGCCGCTTCGTGTAGGGATGCTGCGGCCGGCCGAAGACGCTGGCGCGGTCGCCGATCTCCACGATCTCACCCAGATACATGACGGCGACGCGGTGGCTGATGCGCTCGACGACCGCCATGTCGTGGGAAATGAACAGGAAGGCGAGCTGCATCTTCCTCTGCAAATCGAGCATGAGGTCGATGATCTGGGCCTTGATCGACACGTCGAGGGCGGAAACCGCCTCGTCGGCGATGAGCAGGTCCGGCCGCATCGACAAGGCGCGGGCGATGCAGATCCGCTGCCGCTGGCCGCCTGAGAATTCGTGCGGAAAGCGGTCGCGCATGGCGCTCGACAGGCCGACGCTTTCCAGGAGTTCGTCGACCCGCGCGTCGATTTCTCGTTGCCCCATCTTGCCCTGCACTACCAGCGGTTCGGCGATGCTGTCGCTGACGCGCATGCGCGGGTTCAGGCTCGCATAGGGGTCCTGGAACACCATCTGCATGCGGTCATGGAATTTGCCGGCCGTCGCTTTGCCTTCCGTTCCCGATGGGCCCTGGCCGTGCATCGCGACGGTTCCGGAAGATGGCCGGGTCAGGCCGATCAGGCAGCGCCCGGTCGTGGACTTGCCGGAACCGGATTCCCCCACCAGCGACAAGGTCTCGCCGGCGCGGATGTCGAAGGAGATGTCCTCGACCGCGTGGACGCGCCCCGTCACCTTGCCCCACATGCCCTTGCGGACATCGAAGCGCTTCGTCAGGTTCCGTACCTCGAGGATCGGCTTGCCGGCGGCGGCCGGCCCCCTGGTGGTCGCGCTCTCCGGTACTGGCCCCAGGCCTTCCGGCGAGCTCTTGCCCGCCATCGAGCCGATCCTCGGCGCGGCGGCGAGCAAGGCCCGCGTATAGGAATGGCTGGACTGGGTGAAGATCGCCTGCGCCGTGCCGCGATCCACCGCTTCGCCGTGCTGCATGACGATGATCTCGTCGGCGATCTCGGCCACCACGCCCAAATCGTGCGTGATGAACAGGATGCTCAGCCCGTCTTCCTGCTGCAGCGTGCGCAACAGGTCGAGAATCTGCGCCTGCACCGTCACGTCCAGCGCCGTGGTCGGCTCGTCGGCGATCAGCATTTTCGGCCGGCAGGCGAGCGCCATCGCGATCATGACGCGCTGGCGCATGCCGCCCGACATGAGATGCGGGAAGTCGTGGAAGCGGGCTTTCGCGGCGGGAATCTGCACGCGCTCCAGCAGCCGAATGCTTTCGGCCTGCGCCTGCGCGGCGGACATCCGCCGGTGGCGCCTCAGCACCTCGCTTATCTGGAAGCCTATGCGCAGCGTCGGGTTGAGGCTGGTCATCGGCTCCTGGAAGATCATGCCGATCTCGTTGCCGCGTATGGCGCACATGGCGCTCTCCGGCAGGTCGAGCAGCGAGCGGCCGCTCAGCCTGACCTCTCCCGTGATGCGGCTTCGCGCCGGCGGCAGCAGCCGCATCGCAGCCAGTGCCGTGACGCTCTTGCCGGAGCCGGAGCCGCCCACCATCGCCAGCGTGCTGCCGGCAGCGACATCGAAGGACAGGCCATGGACGATCGGTGTCCACCCGTCCGCGGTGCGGAACGAAACGCGCAGGTCTGAAACGGAGAGAACGGGCTGCATCGCGATCGGCTAACGCTCCCCTGCGACACGAAGCAGGAGCTTTCCCGATACCTGCCTGGATTCGAGGCGCCGGTGCATGTCCGCCGCGCGCTCGAGCGGGAAAACCTCTTCGATGAAAATCTTCAGCCACCCGTTCTGGATGGCCTCGACGACATCGGCGACGGCCGTCGTCCACGTCGTCGAGTTGGGGTCGACATGGCCGAGATGGAAGCGGCTGAACGAGGCCGACTTGGGAACCATGCGCTCCCAGATATTGGCAAAGGGCTTGCCGCTCGCCTCGCCATAGCTGACGATATGGCCGAATTTCCGGATCGCATCGAAGCTGCGGTCGAGCGTCGCCGCGCCGACGGAATCGTAGACGAAGTCGACGCCGCGGCCGTGCGTCCATTCCAGCGCCGCCTCGGCGAAATCCTCGCGGCTGCGGTCGATGACGCGCTCGGCACCGACATCGAGCGGCCGCTTGTCCTTGCCTGCCGTTCCGACGGTGCCGAGCACCCGGCATCCGGCCTTCGTGGCAAGCTGCGTCAGGCAGAGCCCGACGCCGCCGCCGATGGCGTGGATGAGCACGATCGAGCCCCGGTGTACGCGCCCTATGTCGTGCAGCATCAGGTAGGCCGTCAGCGCCTGCAGCGGAAAGGCGGCGGCGAGGTCGAGCGGCATGTCCGGCGGCAGCGGGATGATGTCCTGGACCGGGACGATGCAGACATCCGCATAGCCGCCGTCCACCGGCAGGCAGGCGGCGACGGGCTGGCCGATTTCGAAGCCGGTGACGTTTTCGCCAAGCGCGCGGATGCGGCCCGATATCTCGCAGCCGAGAACGGCCGGATATTCGGTCGGGTGCGGATAGCTGTTGTTGCGCACCATGACGTCGGCCCAGTTGCAGCCGCAGTAGGCGACATCCACGGCGACCTCGTCGGGGCCGGGGGCAGGCGCGGGGCACTCCTCCACCTGCATGGCCTCCGGGCCTCCCGGCTGGCGGACGACGATCTTGCGCATGTCAGCTTTCCCTCGCCGTTTCGGGCGGCTTTGCGTTAGCGGGCGACATCAGTGCGGCGCCCTCGGCGACAGGGCTTCCTGGATGCCGTCGCCCAAGAGGTTGAAGGCCATCACCGTGGCGAAGATCGCGAGGCCCGGGAACGTGACCATCCACCAGTTATCGAGGAAATAGTCGCGCCCGACGGAAACCATCGAGCCCCATTCGGGCGTTGGCGGCTGGGCGCCGAGCCCGACGAAGGAAAGCCCGGCGAGGGTGAGGATCGCGTAGCCCATGTCGAGGCTGACCTGGACGATCAGCGGCGTCAGGCAGTTGCGCAGGATGTGATGCCAGGCGATGCGCAGGCGCGAGGCCCCCGCGATGACGGCGGCCTCGACATAGGCCTCGTGCTTGAGGTGGAGCGCCTGGCCGCGCACCAGCCGCGCGTACCATGGCCACCAGACGAGCGCGGTGGCCACCACGGCGTTAAACAGGCTGGGGCCCAGCGCCGCGGTCAGCGCCATCGCCAGCACCAGGGCCGGGAAGGCGAGGAACATGTCGGTGATGCGCATCAGGAGTTCGTCGAGCCATCCGCCGATGAGGCCGGCCGCGAGGCCGATGATGGTGCCCGTGAGCGAGGCGAGCGCCAGGATGCCGAACGCCGCCACCAGCGAATAGCGCGTACCGAAGATGACGCGCGAAAGGATGTCGCGGCCGTTGTCGTCGGTGCCGAACCAATGCGCGCTGCTGGGCGGCAGCAGCCGGTTCTGCGGCGCCATGGCGATCGGGTCGAGCGGGGCGATCTGCGGCGCGAACAGCGCGACCAGGATCGCGAGGACCACCAGCAAGAGGCCGATGGCGCTGAGCGGGTTGGCGAGGATGCGGTGGACCAGGCTTCGCCCGTGCGAGCGGCGCCTGGCCTGCGGCTGAGCCGTGGCGTCGTCAGCCATGTCTAGGCCACTCCGTCGAAGCTGATGCGGGGGTCGAGCATGACATAGGCGATGTCGACCAGGAGGTTGACGAACACGTAGATGACCGAGATGGCGAGCGTCACGCCCATGATGGCGGGATAGTCGAGGTTCTTGATGGCGTTGACGGCATAGAGACCGATCCCCGGCCAGTTGAAGACGACTTCGGCGAGCACGTTGCCGGCAAGCAGCGCGCCCACCTGCAGGCCGAGTATGGTGGTCGTCGGGATGAGCGCGTTGCGGAAGACATGGAAGCGCAGCACGGCGCCGGCCGGCAGGCCCTTGGCCTGCGCGGTGCGCACATAGTCGGCGTCGAGCACTTCGATCACCGAGGCGCGCATCATGCGCGAGATCACCGCGATGCTGCCCGCCGCGAGCGTGGTGGCCGGCAGGATGAGGTGGATCAGGGCCGACCGGAAGGTCTCGAAATCGCCGTCGAGAAGCGTATCGATGAGATAGAAGCCGGTGACGCCCGGCGGCTCGATGTCGAGCACACCCAGCCTGCCGCCGAGCGGCAAGATCTTGAGGTGCTGGTAGAACAGGATCTGCATGAGGATGCCGAGCCAGAAGATCGGCATCGACACGCCGCTGACGGTGACGAAGCGCATCACATGGTCGAGCGCCTTGCCATGCCTGGCGCCCGTCAGCAGGCCGATCGGCAAGCCGACCAGAACGACCAGCAACACGGCCGCGGCGGTAAGCTCGACGCTGGCCGGCAGGAACTGCCGCAGGTCGTCGAGCACCGGACGGCGGTTGGTCAGCGACATGCCGAGGTCGCCGGTCATCAGCCCCTTCATGTAGATCCAGAACTGGGTGGTGACCGGCTTGTCCAGCCCGTAGCGCTGCGCCAGTTCCTTGACCTGCTCGCCGGTGGCGTGCTGGCCCGCCATCAGCCGCGCCGGATCACCCGGCACGAGATGGGTGAGCGCGAAGGTGATGACGCTGATGCCGAGCAGCACGAAGCACAGGAACAGCAGCCGCCTGCCGATAAACCGGATCATTCGGACCTATCCTTGCAGGGGGCTGCCGCCATCGTCAGGAACTGCTCAGGTTATAGAAGTCGAGGGTCGCCGTCCGCATGCCGTTGAAGACGAAGCCCTTCAGCTTGTCGCTGGCGGGCATGCGATAGTTCTTCTCGTAGACGAACAGCGCCGGCGAATCCTCGACGATCAGCTGTTGGGCGCGGGCGTAAAGCTCGAGCCGCTTCGCCTCGTCCGGTTCCACCATGCCGGCGTCCAAGAGCTTGTCGACCTCCGGGTTGGAGTAATAGCCCCAGTTGTATCCGGCGCTGCCTTGCGCGGCGCTGTGGAACAGCGACCACAGATAATCGTAGGGCGTCGCCAGCGTCGGCCACCACACCACGCCGAAGCAGTGGTCGGCGGTCTCCGGATTGGACAGCAGGCCCGCCCAGGCTGCCGGCGACAGTTCCTGTACCTCGACCTCGATGCCGAGGTCCTTCATGTTCGACTGGAACAGTTCGCCCAGCGGCCGCTTCCAGAAATACCCCGATTCATAGGTGTATTTGAGCTTGAAGCCGCCGTTCGGCATACCGGCTTCGGCAAGAAGCTGCCTGGCCTTCTCCGGGTCGAAATCAATGACCGGCGTGTCGGCATGGCCGACGAAGGTGCTGGGGATCGGTCCGCGCGCCCGCTTGGCCTTGCCGCGCAGGGTGCCGTCGATGAAGGCGTCGTAGTTGAAGCCATGGGCAATGGCGCGCCGCACTTTCGGATCGGCGGTCGGGCCATGCTTGCAGTTCATCATCAGGTAGTAGAGGTCGAAGGAGGGCACGTTCGTAACCGTCACTCCGGGCTTGCCGTCGAGCGATTCCACCACGTCGTCGGGCATGAACAGGGCCACGTCCGTCTCGCCCTGCTCGATGAACAGGCGGGCGCTGCTGGCCTCATGCACATATTTGACGATGATGCGCTCGAAATGGTCGCCTTCCCAGCCGCGCCAGTAGTCCGGATTGCGCACCATCACCGCCTGCTGGGACTGGGTGTAGGAACGCATCATGTAGGGGCCGGTGCCGACCATGTTGCTGCGCAGCCAGCCCTGCGCGCCGTCGTCGTCCTTTTCGTTGTCGCGGATGGCCTTGGGCGAGATCATGCCGATCGTGACCAGCGCCGCGAAGGCCGACAGGAAGCCGTCCGACGGCTCGCTGAGCTTGAGAACCACGGTATCGTTGTCCGGGGTCTCGATCGAGGTCACGGCGCCGAGCGCGAAGGCGATGCCGAGCTTGATCTTGATCTGCCGCTCGATGTTGAACTTGACGGCGGCCGCGTCGAGGATCTCGCCATCGGTGAACTTCACGTTCTTGCGGATCTTGAAGGTATAGATCTTCTTGTCGTCGGAGACTTCGTAGCTTTCGGCCAGCGAGGGCGCGAACTCCAGCGTGTCGCCCTTGTAGTCCAGCAGCGATTCATAGACGCCGCGCCACAGCAGCGGCGACTGGCCGTCGAAGGATGCACCCGGATCGAGCGTCACCGCGTCGGCGCCGGAGGTGACGACGAGCGTGTCCTTGCCGGCTGCCACGGCGCGCCCGCCCATGAAGGACAGCGCGATGCCTGCGGCGCCTGCCGCCAGCACGGAACGCCTGGAGATACAGAAGGGATGCTGCGCAGTCTCGTTGGAGTTACCTGTGGTCTCAAGTGCCATGACTTCCTCCCGTAGGATCGTTGTCTCTCAGGCCCGCAACATCGCCGGGCCTGTCCCTGTCAGGTCATGCAGAGGCAGTGCCAGTCCTGCCTGGTATGAAGCGGCCGAAGCCGGGCTTCACCGTGATGGCGCCCATCGGCGCGCCGTCCTCGTAGACGGTGGTTCCGCGCACCCAGGTGCGCTTCACGCGCCCGCTGACCTTCATGCCCGCGAAGGGGGTCCATTTCTGCTTGTAGAAGGTGTGCTCGGGAACGACGGTCCATTCCTCCTCGGGATCGAACAGGAACATGTCGGCGTCGCCGCCGATGGTGATGGCGCCCTTCTTCGGATAGATGTTGAACAGCCGAGCCGGCATGGTGGCGAACAGCTGCGCCAGCCGGGTCAGCGGCACGTTGCGCTTGATGCCTTCGCCGATCAGCAACTGGTTCGCGGTCTGGATGTGGTTGAGGCCGGCGGGCGTGGTCCACACCGAATCCTGGCCGCGCAGCTTTTCCTCGATCGTGTAGGGGGCGTGGTCGGTCGCCACGCAGTCGATCTCGCCGCTTTGCAGCGCAGCCCACAGCCGGTCGGCATTTCCCGGTTCGCGCAGCGGCGGGTTGCAGAGGGCAAAGGCCCCGATCCGCTGGAAGTCCTCGGCATCGAGGAACAGGAAGTGCTGGGCGGTCTCGACGCTGATCGGATGGCCGGCGGCACGCGCCCTGGCGACGATCTCAGCCCCTTCCGGCGTGCTCGAGTGAACGACGTGCAACTGGACGCCGGTGATGGTGGCAAGGGTCACCGCCCGCTGCACGGCCTCCCATTCGGCGTAGGGGGGACGGCTTTCGGTATAGGCGCGCGGGTCGCGGCGCCCGGCGGCCTCGAGTTCCTTGGTGAGGTAGGCGATGATCTCGTTGTTCTCGCAATGCACCGCGATGCGCGAGTTGGCGGCCTTGATCGCGCGCATGCCGGCGAGCAGTTCCCCGTCCCTGACCATCGGGATTTCGGGCGAATAGGACATGAAGGCCTTGAAGCCGATCGGCTCCAGTTCCATCAGCTTGCCGACCTTGGACGAATTGTCCGGCGTCAGCGCGAGATAGAGGCCGAAATCGGCGACCGACTTCTTCGACGCCTCGGACTTCTTCAACAGGAAGGAAGGCTCGTCCTGGGTCAGCGGGTCGGTGAGCGGCATCTCGAAGACGCTGGTGATGCCGCCGGCGACGGCGGAGGCCGAGCCGGTGTAGAAATCTTCGCCCTCGGTCATGCCCGGATCGTTGAAGTGGACATGCGGATCGACGGCACCCGGGAACACCAGCCGGCCGGCCGCGTCGACCGTTTCGCGCGCCGGCATCTCTTCCGTGCTGATGGCGGCGAAGCGGCCGTCCTTCACGTAGAGATTGGCCTCGACGACGTTGCTCTCGCCAACGATTTGTCCGTTTTTGACAATCAGATCGAACATTGATGCATCCGGTTCAGTCGGTGTTGGTAACCAGCCGCGTCAGGAAACGCGACAATGCGTGCGCCGCGGTGGCGCAGTCGTTCAGGGACGAGAATTCGCGCGGGTTATGGCTGATGCCGTCCTTGCTGCGAACGAAGAACATCGCCATCGGCACATGCTCGCCCATGACCATCGCGTCGTGCCCGGCCCCGCTCGGCAGTTCGAAGGCGGCGAGGTTGACGGCGCGCATCGCTTCCGCCTGCTGCGCCTTCAGCTTTTCATCGACGGCGATCGGCGGCTGCGAAAAAGTCCGGGTCCAGGAAAGCGTCACGCCGGCCGTCGAGGCGAGACGGGTGGCGGTCTCGACGATGCGCGCCACCAGCCGTTCCAGCGGCTCGGCGGCGACATCGCGGATATCGACGCTGAAGCGCACCCTGCCGGGCACGACGTTGCTGCCGTTCGGCGACACGTTGAGCTGGCCGACGGTGGCGACGGCGGTGTCGCTGACCTGGCCGGGAAGTTCGCTAACGGCGGCGACGATGCGGCTGGCCGCGACCAGCGCGTCGCGCCGGTAGGCCATCGGCGTCGTTCCAGCGTGGCCGGCCTGCCCGGTCACGGTCATTTCCAGCGAAACCAGCCCGCAGATGCCGCTGACGATGCCGACTGGCAGGCCATGCCCCTCGAGGACGAGCCCCTGCTCGATATGGACCTCCACGAAGGCGGCGATCTGCGACAGGTCGCGCCGGGCCGCCGGAAAGTCGGCGAGCGAAAGCCCGACCTGTTCCACGGCGGAGGAAAAGCTGCGCCCGTTATGGTCGCTGACGCCGCCGAGTTGTTCGATAAGCGGCGCGCCTACGATGGCGCTGCTGCCGACGCAGCCGACATTGAAGCTGCTTCCTTCCTCTTCCGAGAAGATGACGATCTCGTAGGGGCGTTCCGGCTCGAAACCCGTAGCCTTCCACATTTCTGCGGTTTCCAGCGCCAGCAGCACGCCGAGCACGCCGTCGAAATGGCCGCCGTTGGGCACGGTGTCGATATGCGATCCGCACAGCACCACCGGCAGGTGGTCGCTCCTGCCGGCGCGGCGGCCGAAGCAGTTGCCGGCGGCGTCGCGTCGCACGGCAAGACCGGCATCGCGCATCCAGTCGCAGACGAGGTCCTTCGCCTTCTTCTCGGCCGGTGAATAGCCCGGACGGCCGGAGCCGTCCTCGGCCGTCAAGCCGATTTCGGCGATCGCGGAAAGCCGCGAAGCCAGGCGGCGGCCCGAAAAGCCGTCGAGGTCGAGGGCTTCGTCATAGTCGGGCAATAATCTTTCGATCAGCGAGGGCACGGAATCATCCTTGGGCCAGTGCGACGATGCCGATGGCCATCGCCACCGCGCTGATGCAGGGGTCGACTGCGGGCAGGCCAAGCGTTTCGCGCAGCATCGCGCGGTAGGGCGTCATGCCCGCGCAGCCGAAGACGATGGCCTCGGCCCCTTTTTCCTTGAGCCGGCGGCCCGCCGAAACCATGCGCTCGCGCGCCGTATCCGAGGTTGCGATCTCCGCCACCGGCATGTTGATCGGCTCGAAGCCGACGCAGCGCTCGAGCAGGCCATAGCCGCGCGCGAGGCGCAGATCGGCGTTCAGCGTCGCCGCATCCGTCGAAACCACGCCGAAGCGCTCGCCGAGATTGAGGGCGGTCGCCAGCCCGGCCTCGCAGATGCCGAGCACGGGCTTGGTGGTGACCTCGCGTGCGGAATAGAGCCCGGTATCGGCGAAGCAGCCGATCACGAAGGCGTCCGTCCGGTCCGATTCCTGCTCGACCAGCCGGCATAGCGGGTCGATCACGCTGTCGATGTCGCGCTGGGTCTCGATGCCGAGCGGCGTTCCCTCCAGCGAGACGCAGTCGATCCGGCAGGCGCCGGGCGCCCGAAGGGGCGAAACGCTGCGGTCCATGGCCGCGGTAAAATCGCGATTGCTGTTTGGATTGATCAGCAAAATGCGCAATTCCGGCGGTTCCTCTCCTGTTCGGCGCGGCGTGTTTGGGTGTGCCAGCCTTCAAAAAAGTATCGAAGGCTTGCATATGCTGCGAATTGCGGATTTCGTCCGGGCATATGACCTCGACAAAAGCGGTGGCACAAGCGAGAATTTCACAAGCACAAGCCTGAGAAAAATTCATGCAGATACCGTATCGCCGGCTGCCTTCGCTGAATTCGCTGCGGGCCTTCGAGGCGACCGCCCGGCAGGGTTCGATCACCCGCGCCGCGGAAGAGCTCGGCGTCACCCAGAGCGCGGTAAGCCATCAGATCAAGACGCTGGAAACCTTTACCGGGACGCCCCTTTTAACCCGGCGCGGCAATCGTTTCGCGCTGACGCCGGCGGGGCTGCGGACCATGGGCCTGCTGGGCGAGGGGTTCGATCTACTGGCCGATGCCGTCGCCGACCTGCAGTCGCCCGAAATCCGGGGCGAGGTGGTGATAAGCTGCCCGCCGGCGATGACGACGCTGTGGTTGATCAAGGCCATAACGCCCCTCCTGTCGAGCCACCCCGAATTGCGGATCGGCCTGCGCTCCTCCGTGGAATGGAAAGCCGTGATCGGCTCGGATGTCGACCTGTGCATCCGCTACGGCAACGGCGTGTGGAAGAACCACCGCACGATCCTGCTGCGCGAGGTCGAGCTTTTCCCGGTGTGCAGCCCGGCGGTGGCGGCGGGGTTGCAGTCGCCCCATGACCTGCATGGCGTGCCGCTGCTCTACGCCAACGACGACAACGACTGGGAGACCTGGTTTTCCTGCGTCAAGATGAGCACCATGCCGCAGATCAGACACTATATGGGCAACGATTTCCTGGCCATCGAGACGGCCGCGAACGGCTTCGGCGTGGCCATCGGCGACGATGTCACCTGCCGGTACTATCTGGACAGGGGCGTGCTGGTGCGGCCGTTCGCCGAGCGGAAAAAGTCCAACCGCTCCTTCTATCTCATCGAGCGCAACCGCCCGAACCAGAACATCGCGATCAGGACCGTGAAGGAATGGATCCTGAACAATTTCAGCAAGGACTGGGATTAGACGGCAGCCATCCGCAACCGTGGGCCACCCTGTTCGGGGCGGCCCACAAAGATCGTGCCGGCGAAGCCTGCGGCTACACCATGCCGAGGGCGGCCTTGTAGAGGTCGAGGATCGATTCCGCCTCCTCCCGCTCGGCCTGGTCCTGCTTGCGCAACCGCACGAGCGTGCGGATCGCCTTGGTATCGAAGCCGGTGCCCTTCGCCTCGGCATAGACTTCCTTGATGTCGTCGGCGATCGTCTTCTTCTCTTCCTCGAGACGCTCGATGCGCTCGATGAAGGCGCGCAACTGGCCGGCGGCGACCGTCTGCGAGGAATCCGTTACTTCGTCGGCCATGTCATTCTCCAAACTGTCTACGCGCCGCGACTCGGCAGGAAGCGGCGATGATTTCGCGCCGGTTCGATGCCCGACCGGCCCCGGCCGGTCAAGCCGTTATTGTCAGCCAAAGACGACCAGGAGATCCTTGGCGTCGATCTGGTCGCCGGCCTTGACCAGCACCTCTTCCACCGTGCCGTCGCGTTCGGCGTGCAGCGCGGTTTCCATCTTCATCGCCTCGATCGACAGCAGCACGTCGCCGGCCTTGACCGCCTGTCCGGCCGCCACCGAAACGCCCGAGACCACGCCCGGCATCGGCGCGCCGACATGGCTGTCGTTGCCGGGCTCGGCCTTGCGCCGCACCTTGGCCGCCGACGCGCCATGCGCGCGATCCGGCACCTTGATCCGGCGCGGCTGGCCGTTCAGTTCGAAGAACACCGTCGCCATGCCCTTTTCGTCGACCTCGGCGGTGCCCAGGCAGCGGATGATCAGCGTCTTGCCCTTCTCGATCTCGACGAAAATCTCGTCCTCGGGGCGCATGCCGTAGAAATAGGTGGGCGTCGGCAGCACGCTGACCGGCCCGTAAATCTCCTGCGCGGCGGCGAAATCCGAGAACACCTTCGGATACATCAGCCAGGAGGCGAATTCCTGCTCTGACAGTTTGCGGCCGATCTTCTCCTCGATTTCCTCCCGGTCGCCTTCGAGGTCGGCGGGGGCGAGCAGGGAGCCCGGCCGCACCGTGTAGGGCTTGTCGCCCTTCAACGCCTTCTTCTGCAAGGCCTTCGGCCATCCGCCCGGCGACTGGCCAAGGTCGCCGCGCAGCATCGAAACCACCGATTCCGGGAAGGCGATGTCGCGGTCGGGGTTCTCCACGTCGGCGACGGTGAGTTCCTGGCTCACCATCATCAGCGCCATGTCGCCGACCACCTTGGAGGAGGGCGTGACCTTGACGATGTCGCCGAACATCAGGTTGACGTCGTGATAGGTCTGCGCCACCGCGTGCCAGCGGGTTTCCAGCCCGAGCGAGCGCGCCTGCTCCTTGAGGTTGGTGAACTGCCCCCCCGGCATTTCGTGCAGGTAGACCTCGGAAGCCGGGCCCTTAAGGTTGTTCTCGAAGGCGGCGTACTGGTTGCGCACCGATTCCCAGTAGAAGGAAATCTTGCGGATCCACTGCTGGTCGAGTTCGGGGTCGCGCTCGCTCCCCTTGAGCGCCTCGACGATGGAGCCGAGGCAGGGCTGCGAGGTGTTGCCGGAGAAGGAATCCATCGCCGCATCGACGGCATCGACGCCGGCGTCCACCGCCGCCAGCACGGTCGCGGCCGACAGGCCGGAGGTGTCGTGGGTGTGGAAATGGATCGGCAGGTCGGTCGCTTCGCGCAGCGCCTTGAACAGTACGCGCGCGGCCGCCGGCTTGAGCAACCCGGCCATGTCCTTGACCGCGATGATATGCGCGCCGGCCGCCTCCAGTTCGCCGGCCAGGCCGACATAGTAGTTGAGGTCGTATTTGGCCCGCGCGGGGTCGAGGATGTCGCCGGTATAGCACATCGCCGCTTCGCACAGCTTGCCCTCGGCGATCACCGCGTCCATGGCGACGCGCATGTTCTCGACCCAGTTCAGGCAGTCGAAGACGCGGAACAGGTCGATGCCGCCGCTCGCCGCCTGCCTGACGAAGTGCTGTACGACGTTGTCGGGATAGTTGGTGTAGCCGACGCCGTTGGCGCCGCGCAGCAGCATCTGCAACAGGATGTTGGGCGCCCGTTCGCGGATCAGCGCCAGCCGTTCCCACGGGTCCTCGGTCAGGAAGCGCATGGCGACGTCGAAGGTCGCGCCGCCCCAGCATTCGAGCGACAGAAGCTGCGGCAGGGCGCGTGCATAGGTGCCGGCAATGGCGGCGATGTCATGCGTGCGAACACGGGTGGCGACGAGCGACTGGTGGCCGTCGCGCATCGTGGTGTCGGTGACCAGCACCTTTTTCTGCTCGCGCATCCACTGGCCGAATTTCTGCGGCCCCAGCGCATCGAGCTTGTCGCGGGTGCCTTCGGGGATGGCGCTGGTCAGCCAGGGAATGGCGGGGGCCGCGGCACTCGCGCTCGGCCGCGCCCGGCCCCGTGTCTCGGGGTGGCCGTTCACCGTGACGTCGGCGAGATAGTTCAGGAGCTTGGTGGCGCGGTCCTGGCGCTTCACATGCGCGAACAGTTCCGGCGTGTTGTCGATGAACTTGGTTGTGTAGGAATTGTCGACGAAGTTCGGATGGGTGATGATCGCTTCGAGGAAGGTGAGGTTGGTGGCGACGCCGCGGATGCGGAACTCGCGCAGGGCGCGGTGCATGCGGCTGATCGCTTCGTCCGGCGTGCGGCCCGAGGCCGTCACCTTGACCAGCAGCGGGTCGTAGTAGCGGGTGATGATCGCGCCCGTATAGGCGGTGCCGCCGTCAAGCCGGATGCCGAAGCCCGCCGCCGAGCGATAGCCGGTGATGCGGCCGTAGTCGGGGATGAAATTCTGCTCCGGATCCTCGGTGGTGATGCGGCACTGCAAGGCGTGGCCATGTAGCCGGATATCCGCCTGCGCCGGCACGCCGGATTCGCGCGTGCCGATGGCGGCGCCGTCGAGGATGTGGATCTGCGCCTTGACGATGTCGATGCCGGTCACCTGCTCGGTGACGGTATGCTCGACCTGGATGCGCGGATTGACCTCGATGAAGTAGAATTTTCCGCTGTCGGCATCCTGCAGGAACTCGACCGTGCCCGCGCCGACATAGTCGGTCGCCTTGGCGATCTCCAGCGCATAGGAGCACAGCTCCTCCCGCAGTTCCTGCGACAGGTAGGGGGCAGGCGCGCGCTCGACGACCTTCTGGTTGCGGCGCTGGATCGAGCAATCGCGCTCGAACAGGTGGACCGCATTGCCGTGGGTGTCGCCCAGCACCTGCACCTCGACATGGCGGGCGCGCTCGACCAGCTTTTCGAGGTAGACCTCGTCCTTGCCGAAGGCGGCCATCGCCTCGCGCTTGCCTTCCATCACCTCGCGGGCGAGGTCGGCCTCGGCGCGGATGACGCGCATGCCGCGGCCGCCGCCGCCCCATGAGGCCTTGAGCATCAGCGGGTAGCCGATCTCGGCGGCAAGCTTCTTGACCACCGCCATGTCGTCCGGCAGCGGCTCCGTCGCCGGCACGACCGGGACCCCGACTTCGATGGCGAGGTTGCGCGCCGCTACCTTGTTGCCGAGCCGGCGCATCGTCTCCGGCGTCGGCCCGATGAAGACGATGCCGGCCTGGGCGCAGGCCTCGGCGAATTCCGGGCTTTCCGACAACAGGCCGTAGCCCGGATGGATGGCGTCCGCCCCGGAAAGCCTGGCGACGCGCAGGACTTCCTCGATCGACAGGTAGCTCTCGATCGGCCCCATGTCGCGCGCCAGCCACGGGCCGCGCCCGACCTGGTAGCTTTCGTCGGCCTTGAAACGGTGCAGCGAGTATTTGTCTTCCTCGGCCCAGATCGCCACGGTTTTTATGCCGAGCTCGTTGGCCGCGCGGAACACGCGGATCGCGATTTCGGACCGGTTGGCGACAAGGATTTTGGTGATGGCCAAGAGGGTGCTCCGTAATAGGCGATGGGCGGGGGAATGCATAGCGCGAAAATGCTGCAGTGCAAACAAAATTGCCCGCGCAAGCCGCGCCGGCTTATTTTCCTGCGTGGAGGGCACCGTTCATGCAGACGTGGCCTTCAGGGTGATGGAACTGCTTGGGTGCGGGCTGCCGCCCAAACAAAAATGCCCGGCGCAAGCGCCGGGCATTTCCTTGAAGCCTGAAGGCTCTTAGTCGATCTGGACGTAGTTGTACTTGCCGTCGTCGCCCTTCTTCCACTCGTAGACGACATAGTCGGCGTCGGTACGGTCACCCTTTTCGTTGAACGAGATTTCACCGATAACCGTCTTGAACGGGCCCTTCTCCTTGATCGCCTTGGCGACTTCCTGCGGATCGTTGGTGCCGGCAGCCGTGGCAGCCTCGGCGATGATCTGCGTGGCAGCGTAGGAGTATAGCGTGTAGGCTTCCGGTTCGAAGCCGGCGGCACGGAACTTCTCCACCACTTCCTTGGCGGCCGGGTTCAGGCGGGGGTCCGGAGCGAAGGTGTTGAGGGTTCCGGCAACCGCGTCGCCGGCGATCGAGGCGAGCTCGTTCGAGACGATGCCGTCACCCGAGAACAGCGGCGCCTTCAGGCCCTGGTCCGCCGACTGGCGGATGATCAGGCCGGCTTCCGGATGCAGGCCGCCCCAGTAGATCAGGGTCACGCCGGCCTGCTTCATCTTGGCGATGAGGGCCGAGTAGTCCTTGTCGCCGACGTTGACGCCTTCATACATGACTTCCTGGATGCCGAGCTTGTTCAGCGACGCCTTGGTGGCGTCGGCGAGGCCCTGGCCATAAGGCGTCTTGTCATGGATGACGGCGATCTTGGCGTCCTTGAAGTGCTCGGCGATGTAGGCGCCGGCAACGTCGCCCTGCTGGTCGTCACGGCCGCAGACGCGGATGGTGTTCCACAGGCCGGCATCGGTGAACTTCGGGTTGGTGGCGGCCGGCGTCACTTCCAGGATGCCGTTTTCGGCATAGACCTCGGAAGCCGGGATCGACACGCCCGAGTTGAAGTGGCCGACGACGAACTTGACGCCGTCAGCGACGAACTTGTTGGCAACCGAGATACCCTGCTTGGGGTCCGACACGTCGTCGCCGACGGTCAGCTTGATCTGCTCGCCGTTCATGCCGCCGGCCGCGTTGATGTCGGCGACCGCCATTTCGGCGCCCTTCTGAAGCTGCGCGCCGAAGGCCGCGTTCGGACCCGTGATCGGGGCGCCGACGCCTATCAGGACGTCCGCCCACGCACTGCCGCTGAACGCCAGCATGGCCGTCAGCGCAACGGCGGACAAGAGTGACTTTTTCATATAACGCTCCCATTTACGGGGTGGACCAGGATGATGCCTTCATGCGATGCCCACCCAATATCGCAGAAAGTGCAGTTTGCCGATTTTCCGGGCGTTGTCACCTTAATCATGCCCGGAACCGTGCAATCGTGAACCTCAACTCTTGGACTTCCAACTAAGGACCGAAGCCCTTTCGTAAAGCCAGTGGTATTGAGAGACCATCTGGTTCGTTCGTGTGTACCGGAACCCGACGAAACCCACGATCATCAGGACAATGGTGTCGACGAGATAGTATTGCGGCGAAAACATCGTGCCGTTGAACAGCGCGTGATGGATGAAGCGCACCGCGATGCCGAGGCCGAGCAAGTAGAGGAACAGGCTGACCAGCGGCCGCCAGGTCTGCGCGCAGGCCTTGCCCGTCATCCACGCGGCCCACCCGCCGAGCAGGCAGGTGACGAAGAAGAATTGCCAGATGGAGGGTTCTTCATGGAGAATGCCCTGCATGTCGATCACTCCCAACGTTGCTAGCGGCCGCCTTCGAGATAGGCGGCACGCACTTCCGGATTGGCCAGAAGCTCCTGCCCGGTTCCGCTCATCGTCACATTGCCGTTGACCATGACATAGCCGCGCGTGGCGAGCTTGAGCGCGCCGAAGGCGTTCTGCTCGACCAGGAACACGGTCAGCCCCTGGGTCCGGTTCAGTTCGCGGATGGCGTCGAAGATCTGCTTGACGATCAGCGGCGCCAGGCCAAGCGACGGCTCGTCCAGCAAAAGCAGCTTGGGACGTGCCATCAACGCGCGGCCGATCGACAACATCTGCTGCTCGCCGCCCGAAAGCGTGCCGCCGCGCTGGGCGATGCGCTCCTTCAGCCGCGGGAACAGCGTGAACACCTTCTCGACGTCCTCATCGAAATATTTGAGGTTGTCGAGGCTCGCCCCCATCTGCAGGTTTTCCATCACCGTCATGCGCGGGAAGATGCGGCGGCCTTCCGGCGACTGGGCGATGCGCAGGCGCGCGATCTTGTGCGTCGGCATGCCGGTGATGTCGGTTCCGGCAAACACGATGCTGCCGGAGCGCGCGCGCGGCGCGCCGAAGATGGTCATCATCAGCGTCGACTTGCCGGCACCGTTGGCGCCGATCAGCGCCACGATCTCGCCTTCGTGGACATCGACATTGACGCCGCTCAGCGCCCGGATGTTGCCGTAGTAGGTGTGAACGCCCTTGATATCGAGCAGCGTCTTGCCGGCCATTATTTACGCCCTCCGCGCTTGCCTGCGGCCGGTGCCGCCTTGCCCTTCGCCGCCGCCTTTCCGGCGGCCTTGTCCAGGGCCTTCGCCTGGCCGATCCAGTCCTCGCGGGCAATGCGTCCGTCGAAGGCGAGATAGGCTTCCGCCGCCTCGATATCGGCCTTCTTCCATGCCGCGATCTGGTCGAAATGGAAGATGCCGTGCTCGTTGAGCTTCTTCTGGTTGACCGGCCCGATGCCCTTGATGGCCAGCAGGTCGTCAGGCTTGCCGCCGCGCGGCGCAGCCAGCCGGTTGGAAATGCCCTTCGCGGGCGCTGCCGGCTTGGCGGCGGGTTTCGCGGCCGGGGCCGGGCTCTTCGCCGGCTTGGCTCCGGCGGTTGCGGCCGGCTTCGCCGCAGTCTTTGCGGGGGGTGATTTCGGCGCCGTCTTCCTCGCCGGCCTGGCCGATGCCTTGGCGGCGGCATCCGCCTGTTCGGCTTTCGACGCGCCCTTCGAGACGGTCACCCGCTCGTCGTCCCGATGGCCGACGGTCTCGCTCACCGGGCCGGCCAGCATGGAGGCGGAAGCTTCCGGTCCCTGCTCTGGATCGGGGCCGGCGTCCAGCTGCTCGAGCACTTCGTCGTCGCCGACCTCGGTCAGCACGGTCTCGACCTCCTCGTCGTCGACACCGAGATAGGCGGCGATGACGCGGGGGTCGGTCTTGACCGATTCCGGGTTTCCGTCGGCGATCTTGCGTCCGTATTCCAGCACCACCACGTGGTCGGAAATCTGCATGACCACCGACATGTCGTGCTCGATCAGGAGGATCGAGGTGCCGGTATTGCTCTTGATGTCCATCAGCAGCGTGTTGAGCGCCAGCGATTCCCTGGGGTTGAGGCCGGCGGCCGGCTCGTCCAGGCAAAGAAGCTCCGGCTCGGTGCACATGGCGCGCGCGATTTCCAGCCGGCGCTGCGCGCCGTAGGGCAGGTCGCCGGCGGGGTCGTCGGCGCGGTCGGTAAGGTCGGCCTTCTCCAGCCACATCTTGGCGAACTCGATCGATTCGGCCGACGCATGGCGGTAGCCGCCGATGCCGAGCAGGCCCATTATCGTATAGCCGGAAGCCTTCATCAGCTTGTTGTGCTGCGCTACCAGCAGGTTTTCCAGCACGGTCATGCCGGAGAACAGGCGGATGTTCTGGAAGGTGCGGGCGACCTTGGCCTTGGCCGTGATCTGGAAGTCGGGCATGCGCTCCAGCAGGAACTCGTTGCCCTGCCGGCCGGTGAAGCGGATCATGCCCTCGGTCGGCTTGTAGAAGCCGGTGATGCAGTTGAACACCGTCGTCTTGCCGGCGCCGTTGGGGCCGATCAGCGCGGTGATCTCACCGCGCCTGGCCGCGAACGACAGGTCGCCGATGGCGATCAGGCCGCCGAACTTCATCGACAGGTGTTCGAGTTGGAGAATGTTTTCAGTCATGGCGCTCGTCGTCACCGCTGGATTGCTTGTCATCAGCCGTGCCCTTCCTTGGTGAAGGACGCAGATACGGCCTTGCGCTCCTTGAGGAACGCGGTCGGCTCACGGCTGCCGACGAAACCGCGCGGCTTCCACACCATGACGATGACCATGGCCAGGCCAAACAGCAGCATGCGGTAAAGCTCCGGCGTGAAGTCCGGCCCGAACACGACCTTGAGGAAGTCCAGTTCGCGCAGGATTTCGGTGCCGCCGATCATGACCACGGCGGCGATCGCGATGCCGACCAGCGACCCCATGCCACCGAGCACGACGATGGCGAGGATGATCGCCGATTCCAGGAAGATGAAGGACTCGGGGCTGACGAAGCCTTGGCGCGCCGCGAAGAAGGCGCCGGCGAAGCCGCCGAACATGGCGCCGGTGGCGAAGGCGGTCAGCTTCGTCGTGGTGGTGTTGATGCCGAGCGAGCGGCAGGCGATCTCGTCCTCGCGCAGCGCCTCCCAGGCGCGGCCGACGGGCATCGCCCGCAGCCGGATGGTGACGAAGGCCGTCAGCAGGCACAAAAGCAGGATCAGGTAGTAGAGGAAGATCTTGTAGTAGGCGCCCGACTGGGCGATGCCCAGCACCTTGGAGATGTAGTTCGGGTCGGAGACGTTGAACGACATCAGCCCGAAGAACGACACTTTCGGAATGCCCGAGATGCCGGCCGAGCCGTTGGTGACCTCGCGCCAGTTGATCAGCACCATGCGGATGATCTCACCGAAGGCGAGCGTCACGATGGCGAGATAGTCGCCGCGCAACCTCAACACCGGGAAGCCGAGGATCACGCCCCAGAAGGCGGCCATGATGCCCGCCGCCGGCAGCAGGATCCAGAAGGATAGCCCGTATTGCGACCCGAGCAGCGCATAGGCGTAGGCGCCCACCGCGTAGAAGGCGACGTAGCCGAGGTCGAGCAGGCCGGCGAGGCCGACGACGATGTTCAGCCCCCAGGCCAGCATCACGTAGATGAGGATCTGGATGCCGAAATTGTCGACCCATTTCAGCGAGCCTTGGAAACCGGCCGCCATCGATCCCGACAGGATCGCCAGCGCCAGCACGATCACCACCGGATAGAGCGCCAGCACGCTGATGCCGAGCGCCGAGAAATGGGCGTGGATGAAGGTGCGGAAGTAATAGAGCACCGAGGCCAGCGCGTAGATGATGGCCAGTGCCCGCAGGAACCGCACATAGCCCGCCACATGGGCGCCGAGCATGCCGTCCAGCGACCCGGAAGCCGCGAACAGCACGCCGGCGATAACCAGCGAGGCGATGAAATAGGGCAGTTGGAAGAAATGCGAGGCCGCGCTCGTGGGCAGCAGCCCCGTCGCGGCGTCGACCGTCTTCTGGCGCGCCATGAAGGGCAGCAGGTAGGCGACGAAGCAGAAACGCCCCACCATGGTGATGGCGATGACGATGGCGAGCAGGCCCCAGCGCTGCACCAGCACCAGTTCGTTGCGGATGTTCTGGTCGGTCTTCAGGCCGATCAGGAGGGCGAAGCAGGCGAAGGCCATGAGGCCGGCGACCAGCGCCTCGCGGAAGGCGCGGGCATAGGGCGCGGCGGTGGCGGACTGCTGCGTGGGAAGCGTCGTGGTGGTCATGGACTCAGACCTTTTCGACTTCTGGCCGGCCCAGTATGCCGGAAGGAAGGAAGATCAGCACGATGGCCAGGATGGAAAACGCCGCCACGTCCTTGTAGTCGATCGAGAAATAGGCCGACCACATGCTCTCGATGAAGCCGATCATCAGCCCGCCGATGACGGCGCCCGGGATGGAGCCGATGCCGCCGAGAACCGCGGCCGTGAATGCCTTCACGCCGGGCACGAAGCCGTCCGAGAACACGACGACGCCGTAATACATGAGGAACAGCGTGCCGGCGACGCCGGCCAGTGCCGCGCCGATGATGAAGGTGATCGAGATCGTCTTGTCGACGTCGATGCCGAGCAGGGCGGCCATCTTCTGGTCCTGCTCGCAGGCGCGCTGGGCGCGGCCGAGCGAGGTGTGGTTGACGAGATAGGAGAACACGATGAGCAGCACGGCGGTGACCAGCACGATCACGATCTGCTTCAGCGACACGCTGACGCCGTAGATGTTGTAGACCTCGCTGATCAGCGGCGGGATCGGCTTGTTGCGCGGGCCCTGCGTGACCTGCACGAAGTTGGACAGGGCGATCGACATGCCGATGGCGGTGATCAGCGGCGCCAGCCGGAAGGAACCGCGCAGCGGCCGGTAGGCCACCTTCTCGATCACCCAGTTGTAGATGCCAACTAGGATCATCGACACGATCATCATGATCAGCAGGGCGATCACCACGGGAACCGAGTAGAAGAGGGCGCCGAGGATCAGGAACACGATCAAGGCGACGAAGGCCCCGACCATGAAGATGTCGCCATGGGCGAAGTTGATCATCCCGACGATGCCGTAGACCATGGTGTAGCCGATCGCGATCAGCCCATAGATGGATCCCAGCGTCAGCCCGTTGATAAGCTGCTGGACGAAGTACTGCATGTTTAAGCGGCTCCCCTGGAATGTCGCCCCTTATGGACGCATTCCTTTTCGTATTTCCCCTAGTCGTAAAGTTTCGAAACCGGATTGCAACGTGATTTTTCGATCACGAAACGCGTTTGTGCAGCAATCAGCCCCAGAACGCTTCCTCGCATCCGACCCGTGGACTACGGCGGACCATAGCCTTGGCATACCCCAATGTCTTTGCTGATTCGACTCCCGTTTGCATCTTTTTTCGAAGGAACCGCGATCAAAATCGATTGATTAGGAGAATTGTTGCAAGACTCGATCTGAATGGTCTTGCGCCTGCGTTGCCTGCTGAGGGGCTGATTTCCCTTATTTCACCACGAAGCCGTGGGCGAACGGATCGCGGTCGTCGATGAAGATCGTGTTGAGGCCGGTCATGCGCGCCCAGCCGCCGATGGAGGGGATGATGGCCTTCTTCCCGGCCAGCGTGACTTCCTTTTCCACCCGGCCCTTGAACAGCGAGCCGATGATGGATTCATGCACGAAATCGTCGCCCGCCTTCAGCCTACCCTTGGCGTGAAGCTGCGCCATGCGCGCCGACGTGCCGGTGCCGCAGGGGCTGCGGTCGATGGCCTTGTCGCCGTAGAAGACGGCGTTGCGGGCATGGGCGCCTTCCACGGTCGGGGCGCCGGTCCACAGCATGTGCGACAACCGGTTGATGTCCGGGTTCTCGGGATGGACGAAGCTGTATTTCTCGTTCAGCCGCTGGCGCACCACCGGGCTCCAGGCGATCAGGTCGCCGGCCGAATAGTCGGCCATGTCGCGATAATTGTCCTGCGGCTCGACGATGGCGTAGAAGTTGCCGCCATAGGCGACGTCGACCCGGATCTCGCCGAGCTGCGGACACTCCACCGTCAAGCCCTCGGCATAGAGGAAGGACGGCACGTTGGTGATGCGCACTTCCTCGACATGCTCGCCGACCTGGCGGTATTCGGCCGTCACCAGCCCCGCCGGCGTGTCGAGCCGCAACTGGCCCGGCACCTTCGGCGTGATCAGGCCCTGCTCGATGCCCATCGTCACGGTGCCGATGGTGCCGTGGCCGCACATGGGCAGGCAGCCGGAGGTTTCGATGAACAGGATGGCGACGTCGCAATCCTCGCGCGTCGGCGGATAGAGGATCGAGCCGGACATCATGTCGTGGCCGCGCGGTTCGAACATCAGTCCGGTGCGGATCCAGTCGTACTCGGCCAGGAAGTGCGCACGCCGCTCCATCATTGTCGAGCCTTCCAGCCTCGGGCCGCCGCCCGCCACCAGCCGCACCGGATTGCCGCAGGTATGGCCGTCTACGCAGAAGAAGGAGTGTCTGGCCATGGTCGGGGATGCCTCTAGAAGCGTTGTGGGCTGAAGGGTGAGAGATCGAGCGCCGGATTTTGCTCCAGAACCAGATCGCGGATCAAGCGCGCGGTCGCGGCGGCCTGGGTAAGGCCGAGATGGCCGTGGCCGAAGGCGTAGATGACCGGGCGATGGCGGGGGGCACGGCCGATGACCGGGCGCGAGTCGGGCAGTGAGGGGCGATAGCCCATCCATTCGCGGCCGCCGCCCGGGTCGAGCCCCGGCAGGAATTTTTGCGCCTTGGCGAGCAGCGCCTTCGAGCGCGCGTAGTTCGGCGGCCGCTCGATACCGCCCAGTTCGACCGCGCCGCCGACGCGCAGGCCGGTCGACAGCGGCGTGATGACGAAGCCGTGGCCGCCGAAGATGAGCTGCCTTTTCACGTCGAAGGCTGTTGGCGGCAGCGTCGTGTTATAGCCACGCTCGGTTTCGAGCGGGATCGCGTCGCCGAGGTTCCTCGCCAGGAGATGCGACCATGCACCGGCCGCCAGCACCAGCGTCCTTGCCTGCCGCCGCGCCCCGCCGGCCAGCGTCAGCGTCGCGCCGTCGCCTTCGGGGTCGATGCGTTCGATGCGGGCCTTTTCGAAGCGCGCGCCCTTTTTCTCCGCGTAGGCCCACACCGCCTTGCCCAGCAGCTTCGGGTCGGCGACGGTCTTCCAGCCGGGAACGAAGGTGCCCTTGACAAAGCGCGGCGACAGGCCAGGCTGGAGGGTGGCGAGTTCCTCGCCCTCGACATGGCGGTAGACGATGCCGAAGCGGTCGCGCGCCGCCCAGCCGGGAAGCGAGGCGCGAAACTCGGCGTCGCTCTCATAGAGCTCGAGCGACCCGTCCTCGCGCAGCATGGAGCGGGTGCCGGAACGCTCCATCAGGCTCGCCCATTCGGCTTCGGCCAGCCTCATCAGGCCGGCCTGCGCCGCGAGCGCCGTCTCATATTGGCCGGCCGCGCCCGCGCGCCAGAAACGGTACAGCCACGGCAGCAGCTTCGGCAGGTAGGCCGGCGGGATGGAAAGCGGCCCGAGCGGATCGGCGAGCCATTTCGGCAGGTTGCGGATCATGCCCTTCTGGGCAAGCGGCAGCACGTCCGAAAAGGCGAAGGCGGCGGCGTTGCCGGAACTCGTCTCCTCGCACAGGCCGGTGCGGTCGAAGACTGTCACGGATTTCCCCGCCTCCGCCAGATAGGCCGCCGCGCAGATGCCGATGATGCCGCCGCCGATGATGGCGATGTCGTGATCGGCATTCATTCGCATTCACCCTGGCCTGACTGCCGCGACTTCAGATTACGCCGCCTTGGCCAAACCCAGCTTCGGCAGTTCGGGGCGTTTTGCCAGCGCGTCCTTGATGATCTTTTCGACGGCCTTGCGGCGCTCGCCGAACAGCGGTTGGCGCGGCATGCGCACGCGGTCGTTGGTGCCGATGGCATGGACCTCGGCCAGCTTGATGTTCTGGACCAGATAGGTCGAGACATCGAGGTCGAGCAGCGGGCGGAACCAGCGGTAGATGGCAAGAGCTTCCTCGCGGCGGCCTTCCTTCATCAACTGGTAGATCGCCACCGTCTCCTTCGGGAAGGCGACGACCAGCCCGGCGACCCAGCCGACGCAGCCGACCGACAGCGCCTCGAAGGCGAGGTTGTCGACGCCGGTCAGCACGTTGTAGCGGTCGCCGAAATGGGTGAGGATCTCGGTCGCGCGGCGGATGTCGTCCGACGATTCCTTGATCGCCACGAAGTGCTTGTCCTTGGCCAGTTCCTCCATGTCGGCCACGGTGACGTCGACGCGGTAGGCCACGCGGTTGGAGTAGATCATCACCGGCAGGTCGCCGGCGGCGGCGACCGCCTTCAGCGCGTCCACCGTTTCCTTCGGGTTGGTGTGATAGATCGGCGAGGGCACGATCATCAGCCCGTCGGCGCCTTCCCTGGCCGCGCGCCTGGCGATGCTGGCGGCCTCGCGCGTTGCCGCCTCGTTGACGGTCAGCAGCACCGGCTTCTTGCCGGCCACCCTGCGGGCCGTCCTCAGCACCTCGATCTTCTCGTCATGCGACAGCATCGGGCCTTCGCCGAGCGAGCCGGCGACGATCAGGCCGTCGCAGCCGGCGTCCATCTGCAGGCCGAGGCAACGCTCCATCTCGGCATGGTCAAGGCCATCGTCCTCGGTGAACTTGGTCGTAACGGCAGGGATAACTCCGGTCCACATGATGCGCTCTCCATCTGATATATCTATCATATATCAAACTCCGGCCAGGGCTGTCAATGAGAATCCGTTTATGATATGCGGGAAATATATCAGGAGCGAAATGTGACAGTTACCGAGCAGAATTCACCTTTTGAGCCAGCGGCGGCAAGGGCCTATCACGGGCTCGAACGGATGATCGTCATGCTGGAACTGGCGCCCGGAAGCTTCGTTACGGAGGGCGCGCTGATCGAGAGACTGGGGCTTGGCCGCACGCCGGTGCGCGAGGCGATCCAGCGGCTGGCGTGGGAGGGGCTACTCGACATCAGGCCACGCGCCGGCATCGCGATCGCGCCGCTGCACGCCGGCGACTGGGTAAGGGTGCTCGATGCCCGGCGGGGCGTCGAAATCCTCCTGGCGCGCTCGGCTGCCCGCTATGTCACGCGCGCCGCCGCCGACCGTTTCCACGATGCGGCCCTTGCCATGCAGAACGCCGCCCTGTCGGGCAGCGTGCAGGCCTTCCTCGAAGCCGACAAGGCGTTCGACGAGGCGCTGGCCTTCGCGGCCGACAATGTCTTCGCGGCCCGTCTCGCCGCGCCGCTGCAGACCCACAGCCGCCGCTTCTGGTTCCGCTACAAGGCCGAAACCGGGCTCGCCGAGGCGGCCGAGCACCATGTCGGCCTGATCCGCTCCATCCTCGGCGGAGACGAGAACCTGGCGGCGCAGGACGCCGAGCGGCTGATGACGCTGCTTATCGCCCACGCCGAGGCCGCTGCCCGCCGCTGAGAACCAAACGCCAACGAAAAAGGGCGCGGCAATCGCCGCGCCCTTTCACTTTGACTTGGTCCCGGTTCAGGCGCTCGGGAAAGCGAACTCCGCGCCTTCCTTCACGCCCAGCCCGCGCGCCCGCAGCCGAAGGCGAGGACGCGCAAACAGGAAACGCCCTCCGGTTCAGGCGCTCGGGAAAGCGAACTCGGCGCCTTCCTTCACGCCCGACGGCCAGCGCTGGGTGACCGTCTTGGTCTTGGTGTAGAAGCGCACCGAATCCGGGCCGTACTGGTTGAGGTCGCCGAAGCCGGAACGCTTCCAGCCGCCGAAGGTGTAGTAGGAGACCGGCACCGGGATCGGCACGTTGACGCCGACCATGCCGACCTGCACGCGGGAAGCGAATTCGCGCGCCGCGTCGCCGTCGCGGGTGAAGATGGCGACGCCGTTGCCGTATTCATGCTCGGACGGCAGGCGCACTGCTTCGTCGAAATCGTGCGCGCGCACCACCGACAGCACCGGCCCGAAGATCTCTTCCTTATAGATGCGCATGTCCGGCGTGACGTCGTCGAACAGGCAGCCGCCCATGTAGAAGCCGTTCTCGTAGCCCTGCATCTTGAAGCCGCGGCCGTCGACGACCAGCTTGGCGCCTTCCTTGATGCCGAGGTCGACATAGCCCTTGACGCGCTCCTGCGCTTCCTTGGTCACCAGCGGGCCGAAGTCGGCGCTCGGATCGGTCGAGGGACCGATCTTCAGGCTTTCGACGCGCGGAATGAGTTTTTCGACCAGCTTGTCGGCCGTGGCCTTGCCGACCGGCACGGCGACCGAAACCGCCATGCAGCGCTCGCCGGCCGCACCGTAGCCGGCGCCGATCAGTGCATCGACCGCCTGGTCCATGTCGGCGTCGGGCATGATGATCATGTGGTTCTTGGCGCCGCCGAAGCACTGCACGCGCTTGCCGTTGGCGCAGCCGCGGGCATAGATGTATTCGGCGATCGAGGACGAGCCGACGAAGCCGACCGCCGAGATGTCGCGATGGTCGAGGATGGCGTCGACGACCTCCTTGCCGCCGTTGACGACGTTGAGGATACCGTCCGGCAGGCCGGCCTCGGTCATCAGTTCGGCGAGCTTCATCGGCACGCCCGGATCACGCTCCGACGGCTTCAGGATGAAGGCGTTGCCGCAGGCGATGGCCGGCGCGAACTTCCACATCGGGATCATGGCCGGGAAGTTGAACGGGGTGATGCCGGCGACGACGCCGAGCGGCTGGCGCACCGAGTAGAGGTCGATGCCGGGGCCGGCGCCTTCGGTGTACTCGCCCTTCATCAGGTGCGGGATGCCGAGCGCGAATTCGACCACTTCGACGCCGCGCTGGATGTCACCCTTGGCATCGGGGAGGGTCTTGCCATGCTCGCGGGCGAGCAGTTCGGCCAGCGCGTCGTTGTCGCGCGCCACCAGTTCCAGGAACTTCATGAACACGCGCGCGCGGCGTTGCGGGTTGGTCGCCGCCCAGGCCGGCTGCGCCGCCTTGGCGTTGGCGACGGCGGCATCGAGCTCCGCCTTCGAGGCAAGCGCCACCTTGGCACGCACCGTGCCGTCCATCGGCTGGAACACGTCCTGCTCGTGGCCGGAATTGCCCTTGACGTTCTTGCCGCCGATATAATGCCCGTACTGGATCATGTTCGCGCTCCCTGATGATCTGAATGGATGGGCCATTGTCCGTCTTTACCGGATCGATGGCAACGCCAGCCGAAACGCAACCGTTGTGCAAAATTTGATATACGGCCGGATCACGAATATGATTTGGCGCAAATTTCGAGATACCGGGTTTCGCTGAAATGACCGAGCTCTACGTGGCTCCCATCCGGCCGGTTCCATGAACTGGGATGACGTACGCATCTTCCTGGCGGTGGCCCGCGCCGGGCAGTTCCTCGGCGCGGCCAAGCGGCTGGAACTGAACCACGCCACCGTTTCGCGCCGCATCGCGGCGCTGGAAGAGGCGCTGCGGGCAAAGCTTTTTCGCCGGCTTACCACCGGCAGCGAACTGACGCCGGCCGGCGAGCGCTTCCTCGAGATCGCCGAGCGCATGGAAGCCGACATGATCGCGGCGCGCTCGACGCTGGCCGGCGAGGGCGACGACATTTCCGGCACCGTGCGCATCGGCGCGCCGGACGGTTTCGGCGTCGCCTTCCTGGCGAGGCATCTCGGCGAGCTGACCGCCACCTACCGCGAACTCACCATCCAGCTCGTCCCGGTGCCGCGTTCCTTTTCGCTGTCGCGCCGCGAGGCCGACATCGTCATTACCGTCGAGCGGCCGTCGGAGGGGCGTCTGGTGGCCGGAAAGCTGGTCGACTACACGCTCGGCCTGTTCGCCTCGCGCGCCTATGCGCAGGCGCACGGCCTGCCGAGGACTGTTGCGGACCTCTCAAACCACACGCTGATCGGCTATGTGCCCGACCTCATCGTCAGCCCGTCGCTGGACTACGACGCCGAGTTCAGCCCGGACTGGCGAAGCACCTTCGCCATTTCCTCGGCGCTTGGCCAGGCCGAGGCCGTGCGCGCCGGCGCCGGCATCGGCATCCTGCACACCTTCATCGCGCGCACGATGCCGGAACTGCTGCCCGTGGATATCGTCAGGCCGATCCGGCGCGCCTACTGGCTGGTCTACCACGAGACGGTGCGGCCGCTGCGCCGCGTCCAACTCGTCGCCGGCTACATCACCCGGGCGGTCGAACGCGAGCGCGCGCTTTTCCTGTAAGGGTCAGGAGGCGTAGCGGCTTGGCCCGAGCTTGCTGGCGTCGATCTCCGGCTTGCGGCCAGAGACGATGTCGGAAAGCACCCGTGCCGAGCCGCAGGCCATGGTCCAGCCCAGCGTGCCGTGGCCGGTGTTGAGGAAAAGGTTCGGGTATTTCGACGCGCCGATGATCGGCGGGCCGTCCGGCGTCATCGGGCGCAGGCCGGTCCAGAACGTCGCTGCTGAGAGGTCGCCGCCGCCGGGGAACAGGTCGCCGACCGAATGTTCCAGCGTCTTGCGCCGGCCTTCGTGCAGCGACAGGTCGTAGCCGGCTATTTCCGCCGTGCCGCCGACGCGGATGCGGTCGCCGAGGCGGGTGATGGCGATCTTGTAGGTCTCGTCCATCACGGTCGATTCCGGCGCCCGCCTGGCATCGGTGATCGGCACGGTGATCGAGTAGCCCTTGATCGGGTAGACCGGGATCGGCTGCCCCAGCTTGCGCATCCAGACCGGGGAATAGCTGCCCATCGCCATCACATAGGCGTCCGCCGTCTTTTCCCCCGCGCTGGTGGAAACGCCGCTGATGCGGCCCTTGTCGGTGCGGATGCCGTTAATCGTCACCCCGAACTCGAACCTGACGCCGGCCGCCGTGGCGATCTCGCTCAGCCGCGTGGTGAACATCTGGCAGTCGCCGGTCTCGTCGCCGGGCAGTTGCAGGCCGCCGATGAACTTTTCGCGGACGTTCGCCAGCGCCGGCTCGGCGGCTATGCAGCCGTTCTGGTCGAGGATGTTGAACGGCACGCCGTATTGCTTGAGCACCTCGATGTCGCCGGCGATGCCGTCGAGCTGGTACTGCTTGCGGAACAGTTGCAGCGTGCCCTTGGCGCGGTCGTCATAGGCGATGTTGGTGGAAGCGCGCAGCGCCTTCAGCACGTCGCGGCTGTATTCGGCGATCGGCACCATGCGCGCCTTGTTCACCGCATAGCGCTCGGCCGTGCAGTTGCGCAGCATCTTGGTGAGCCAGCTCCACATATGCGGGTCGAGACCCGGGCGGATCACCAGCGGCCCGTATTTCATCAGCAGCCACTTGACCGCCTTCACCGGCACGCCGGGTCCCGCCCAGGGCGAGGAGTAGCCCGGCGAGACCTCGCCGGCATTGGCGAAACTCGTTTCCAGCGCCGGGCCCTGTTGCCGGTCGATCACGGTCACTTCATGACCGGCTTCGGTCAGATAATAAGCCGTGGTGACCCCAACTACGCCGCCGCCCAGCACCAGTATCTTCATTCTTTTTGCTCTCTCCTTGACGAGCCCGGTCAAGCTGCCGATGGGCCGGGATCGTCGTCATCGTTGCGTGAGTGTCGTATGTTCACCCCTTGCCCCTGCGGCGCGGGATCTGAGGTCACGCTATGGACGAGCCGAAGGGCGGGCTTGCCCGCGCCGGCTCCAGTCCGAGCGGATCGTTCGGTGGCCGCCTCCGCGCCCTTTCCGGGTGCGGGACGCGCAACGTCCTTGTCCTTGTCGTCCATCATGACGACAGCCCGTCGGCGGGAGGCTCGACCGAGGCGATCTCCAGCACCCGTTCCTTGCCGTCGCGCGCGCTCCACACCACCTTCTGGCCCGAGGAGAGGCCGATCAGCGCCGTGCCGAGCGGGGTCAGGATGGAAATCTTGTTCAGCGCGATATCGGCTTCGCCCGGATAGACCAGCGTGATGCGCTTGGCTCCCTCGCTGCCGCTGCGAAACGTCACCGTCGAGCCCATGCGCACCACGTCCTGCGGCAGCGGGTCGGTGATGGTGGCGCGGTCCATTTCCGCCAGCAGATCCTCCGCCATGTCCGGAATCCGGTCGAGCGCCGACTGCGCAAGACCGGTCAGCCGGCCATGGTCGACGGCGGCCACATGGATCGCGAGCTGGTCGCGAGGCTTGGTTGCTTCCTGCATTGTTACAATCCTCTTCGAGACCGGCGAAACGCGATGTACGCGACATACCGGCGCCCGGGTTCGAGGACCCGGGACTTATATTGGGAACAAACGAACGCACCACCGGCGGTGGGGACGTTCGAGCGATTGAAATTTTGTGAAAAGGGGCCCCGCACTGCCCGTCCGCAATGCGCGGTCGAGCCGGGGCTACGCTCCCGCGATCGGGCACACCCGGAAAAATACCTGGCACGGAAGGACGTTGCTCATGCATGGAACGTGGGTGACCAGACGTTGCTTGTCAAGCGGGATGGATTGCAGGGAGCCAGGATTCAACCGCCAATATATTGGCGGTGAAAGCGGTGGCCGAGACTGGTGAGGATCTCATAGCCGATGGTTTCCGTCAGGCCGGCGACCTGGTCGAGCGTCTGCGCCGGGCCGATCATCTGCACGAAATCGCCGACTTTCAGCCGGCCGGCGGGTAGGGCGGAAATGTCGAGAATGATCGAATCCATCGATACACGGCCGATGAAGGGCAGGCTGACGCCCTCGAAATGGGCGGCCGCCATGGCGCGGCGGCGCCAACCGTCGGCATAGCCGAGCGAAATGGTGGCGGTCTCGACCGGCCCCTCGGTGACGACGGTGTGGCCGTAGCCGATGCCGGCGCCGGCGGCGAGCGTACGGGTCTGGATCACCTTGGCTTCCAGTCGCACCACCGGCAGCATCGGGTTTTTCGAGCCCGGGGTCGGATTGATGCCGTAAAGGGCAGCGCCCGGCCGGGCGAGGTCGAAATGATAGGCGGGTCCGAGGAAGATGCCCGAAGAATTGGCCAGCGAGGCGGGGGCTGCCGGAAGCATGGCACGCAGGCGCTCGAATTCGGCCAGCTGGGCACGGTTGGCCGGATGCGCCGGTTCGTCCGCGCAGGCGAGATGGCTCATCACCAGCCGGATATCGAGCCCGTCGAAGGCGTCGGCGCTTGCCGCGACGGCTTCCACCTCGGCGGCCGAAAGGCCCAGCCGCGCCATGCCGCTGTCGACCTGGATGGCCGTCGGCAGCTTGCGGCCCGAGCGCCGGGCGGCCTCGCGCCAGGCGTCGAGCTGTTCGCTGCCGTTGATCACCGCCGAAAGGCCCGCCGCGACCGCCTCTTTCTCCGCGCCGGGCGGCAGGCCGTTCAGGATGTAGATCGCCGGCCGGTTGCCGAGCACGGCGCGCAGGCGCACGCCTTCCTCGACATGGGCGACGAAGAACGTGTCGCATCCTTCCTTGCGCAGGGCCGTCGCGATCTCCGTCGCGCCGAGCCCGTAGCCGTCGGCCTTGACGACGCCGGCGCAGGCGCCGCTGCCGAGCCTTGCCTTGAGCCGCCGGTAATTCTCGCGCACGGCGTCGAGATCGATGGTCAGCACGGCCCCGGCGGCCGCAAGGCTGGTCTGGGTTTCCACAGGAGGTTTCACCAAAATCTGGTTCATGCCCGAACTCGATTTCCTGCCGATTATGGCGGCCAAAACGACACAACCATGTTTCTAACATGAGTGTGACGCATGATCCTTGCTAATGCGGCGGATTGTTCGTGGATTCTTCCGCTTTGCCGTTGCCGGGTGGCGGCAATTGCATGGAAGCACCGTTATCGGGCGTGGCGCCGGGTTTCAGGTCACGGCGCGAGATGCCGGAACATGGCGACTACCTGGTCGTAGACGAGGCGCTTGAACGGCACGATCAAGCCCGGCAATTCCGCCATCGGCCGCCAGTCCCATTGGTCGAACTCGGCATTCTCGCCGGCCGGCGGCGGATTGATACGGATTTCGCTTTCGTCGCCGTGAAAGCGGAAGGCGAACCATTTCTGGGTCTGGCCGCGGTATTTTCCCTTCAGCGCGATGCCGACCAGTTCGCGCGGCAGGTCGTAGTCGATCCAGTGCGGCGCTTCCTCGATCAGCGCCAGGCTTTCCATGCCCGTTTCCTCGAACACCTCGCGCTGCGCCGCCTCGAGCGGCTCCTCCCCCTTGTCGATGCCGCCCTGCGGCATCTGCCAGAGCTTGGCCGTGCCCGAATATTCGCTGTCGGCCTCGGCGATGCGATGGCCGACCCAGACCAGCCCCTCGGCGTTGAGGACCATCACGCCGACGCAGGGGCGATAGGGCAGGCTTTCCGGATCGACCGTCCTGTTCTTGCCCATCGTTCAACCTTTCTCCGGATCGCTGGCCACGGCCGAGATCGGCACGATCTCGATGCCGCGCTTCTTTGCCTCGGCCACCCAGGCGGTGACGGCATCGACGGTGACGTCGAAGGCCGAGCCGACGCCGATGGCAAAACCCTTGGCGCGCGCGGTAGCCTCGAGCTGGTCGAGTTTCTTCAGGATGGCGCCGCGGTCCTGCTCGCCGTCGATCGCGGTATCGGCCACCGCCAGCGGCACCCGGTCCTGCGCGGCGAGTTCGGGCGCGACGCTGCGCGCCGAGGAGCCGTCGTCGAGATAGCCGATGCCGCGCTTGCCGAGTTCGGCCATGAACGGTTCCATCGCCGCCCTGTCGGCGGAAAACCGCGCTCCCATGTAGTTCATGACCGCGGTGTAGTTGGTGGTGCGCGACAGCACCCAGCGCAGGTTCTTCAGGTTCTCCTCAGCGCCGGCCTCCACCGTCAGCGTGCTGCGGCCAGGGTTGACGTTCGGGTAGTCGAACGGCTCCATCGGCACCTGCATGACGATCTCGTGGCCCTTGTTGCGCGCCTGCTGCATCCAGCGGCCGATCGAATTGCCTTGCGAGGCGAATGCCAGCGTGACCTCGGCCGGCAGCCTGGCGATGGCCGCCTGCGTTCCCGTCTGCGATACGGCGAGCCCGCCGATGACGATCGCCACGCGCGCGCCCCGCGCCCCCGACCACGGACGAGCGTAGACGTCGAACGGCCGGCGGCCGTCCGCCGCACGGATCGGCAGCGGCCCGGTGGGGCTGTCCTCGACCAGCGCCCGGTCCGGAAGATGGGCGACCCGCAAATCCTGGCCCAGCGCCGAGGGATCGCGGATGACGATCGCGCCGCCTGTCGAGGGGGCGTCCGCTTCCTTGGGCACCTTGATGATCTTGGCGCCGCCGCTCTGTTCCGTGGGAGCCGGCTCGGCCTTTGGCGTCGCCGCCAGCGGCGTCGCGCCGGCGACGACCTCGGGCGTGGAAACGGCTTCGGCCGCCGGGTTGCGGAACGGCTTTTCCCGCAGCGCGATCGCGGCGGAGACGCCGACCATTGCCAGCACGGCGAGCCCGGCGATGACCTGGCCCTTGCCGATCCGGCCCTTTTCTGCGGCTCGCGGCGCCAGCGCCTGCCCGAGCGGCCGTTCGATCTCCTTGAGTTCAGCCAAGCGGCACCCCTTGGTGCCTACGCGCCCGAGATTTCATGCGCGAACCCAAAAGCCATTCCCCCGAATCAAACTGCCGGAACCTGACGGTCCCGGCAGCATCGCATTGCTTCGGCCATGCGGCCAGACAAGTTTGGTCGCAGAGCGGGCCTACTGGTTGTTCATGACCGCCTTGTCCGGGTTCGGCGGGAAGGACGGATCGGTCTTTTCGCCGCGCAGCAGCTGCTCTGCATAGATCAGCTGCAGGTCGTCCTTCGGATCCGGCGGCACATAGGCGGCCGAGCCCGAGCCCTTGTCGCTCTCGTCGGCGCCCTTGATGTGGCCCTTGAGGTCGGACTCGCCGCGGGTCAGGTCGCGCCCCTGCAGTTCGGGCGGCAGCGGCTGGTCGACGACGATGTCCGGCGTGATGCCCTTGCCCTGGATCGATTTGCCGGACGGCGTGTAGTAGAGCGCCGTCGTGAGCCGCAGCGCCCCGTTCTCGCCGAGCGGGATGATGGTCTGCACCGAGCCCTTGCCGAAGGACTGCGTGCCGACCACGGTCGCCCGCTTCAGGTCCTGCAAGGCGCCGGCGACGATCTCGGAGGCGCTCGCCGAGCCGCCGTTGACCAGCACGACAAGCGGCTTTCCGTCGGTGTCGTCGCCCGGCCGGGCGTCGAAGCGGGTGACGTCCTTCGGATCGCGGCCGCGCGTCGAGACGATCTCGCCACGGTCGAGGAAGGTGTCGGAAACGCTCACCGCCTGGTCGAGCAGGCCGCCCGGATTGAGCCTCAGGTCGAGCACATAGCCCTTCAGCTTGTCCTTCGGCACCTGCTTCTTGATCGAGGTGATGGCGTTCTGCAGGTCGTCATAGGTCTTTTCGGTGAAGGAGGTGATCTTCATGTAGCCGATGTCGTTCTCGACCCGGTACTTGACCGCCTTGACCTTGATGATGTCGCGCACCACCGTGATCTCGATCGGCTTGTCGGCCCCTTCGCGCAGGATGGTGAGCTTGATCGGCGTCGCCACCTTGCCGCGCATCTTGTCGACGGCGTCGTTGAGCGTCATGCCGCGCACTTCCTGGC
The DNA here is from genome assembly GCF_042646345.1 of Aquamicrobium soli. Taxonomy (NCBI): domain Bacteria; kingdom Pseudomonadati; phylum Pseudomonadota; class Alphaproteobacteria; order Hyphomicrobiales; family Phyllobacteriaceae; genus Aquamicrobium; species Aquamicrobium soli. The sequence goes on from NZ_JBHRTK010000012.1 coordinate 554,086, forward strand.
CGTCGATCTTGGCGATGAAGTCACCGGCCAGAACGCCCGCCTTGGCGGCCGGCGTATCGTCGATCGGCGTGATCACCTTGACCAGGTCGTTCTCCATCGTGACCTCGATGCCGAGGCCGCCGAACTCGCCCTTGGTCTGCACGCGCATGTCCTGGGCGGCTTCCGCGTTCATGTAGGAGGAGTGCGGGTCGAGCGAGGTCAGCATGCCGTTGATGGCGTTCTCGATCAGCGACTTGTCGTCGGGCGGCGTCACATATTGCGCGCGGACCCGCTCGAAGATGTCGCCGAAGATGGCAAGCTGCTTGTAGGTCTCGGAACCGGCTGCGTTGGCCGTCGAGCCGGGCGCGCCGTAGACGAGGCTCATGGCCGATGCGCCCATCAAGGCGCCGGCAAGCAAGAGCGACAGTTTCCGCATATTACGTCCTTCCAGAGAAGCGGTCCGCCCACCACGGGGCCGGATCGACGGGTTTTCCATCCTTGCGAAACTCTACATAGAGTTCCGGCACATTGTTTTCATCGACTGACGCCGAGGCGCTTGCCACCCTGGCCTCTCCCATTGCGCCAATCGGCTCGCCTGCAAGCACGGATTGGCCGGAGGCGACGTTCAGCCCGGTCATTCCCGCCAACACGACATGATAGCCGTCGCCGGCATCCAGGATCAAGAGTTGGCCGTAGGAGCGGAATGGCCCCGCATATAGCACTTTTCCATCCGCCGGCGCCGTTACGATGGAGCCCGATTGTGTCGCAACCATGTCACCCATCAGGGTGGAACCATTGCCGTCGCCGCTGCCGAAGCGCCGCTTGACCTTGCCGATCACCGGCAGCGCGATCTGCCCTTTAAGGGCGGAAAACGGCGTCGCGGCGGCAAGCTGGTTTGCCTCGGGCACCGGCAGCGCGGCCAGTTCGGCCTCGTTCGCCTGCGCCTTGCCGGCCTCGCGCTTTTCATCGGCGTCCTTTTCGAGCGAGGCGATCAGGTCCTTGAGGCTCTTTGCCTTCGCGGCGAGCGCCTGCGCGTTTTCCTTTTCCTGCGTCAGCGCCTGCTCGGTATCGGCCTGCAGTTTCCGCTTGGCCTGGAGCAGCAAGGTCAGGCGCTGCTTTTCCGCCACCTGGTCGGCGACTTTTTCCTTCAGGCGCCCCCGCTCGGCTTCGATCGACGTGGTGATGCGCGACAGTTCCTTCAGGTTGGCGGCCAGGATATCCGTCTCGGCCCGCATTTCGGGAACGACCGCGCCGAGCAGGATGGCGCTGCGCACCGAAGACAGGGCGTCCTCGGGCTTGACCAGGATCGCCGGCGGCGGGTTGAGGCCCATGCGCTGCAATGCGCCCAGGACCTCGGCCAGGACGTCGCGGTGCTTGGCGAGCGAGGCGCGCACCGTCGCCTCCTGTCCCTTCAGGCCTTCCAGCCTGGCGCCGATATCCTCGATGTCCTGGCCAAGCTTCTGCTCGGTCTTGGCCGACTGGATGAGGGCGGCGGTGATGGAGGCGTGGTCCTTCTTGACGGTGGCGATGTCGGCGGCAAGCTTGGCCAGCCGCTCCTGCGACAAGGTGAATTCACGCGTGACGCTTTCGTATTCGGCGCGGCTGCGGTCCGGGTCGGGCGCCGAATCAGGCGCAGTCTGCGCCGCCGCCGCATCCGCCAGCAGCGCCCAGGCCAAAAGCGCGGCCACCGCCGCCGCGACAACGCGGCTGCGCCAGCAGGCAGCGAGGGGTTTCCTGTCTTCGGACATGCGAGCCGGACTGTAGGGGCTGCTTCGTTAACGAACCATCAACCATGTTCGCCATGCGATCTGGCAGATCGTATTTCGCGGCAATGGGGCGAAAATCCGTCCGGCCGCGGATCAGGACCGATGATAGGGGTGCCCGGCCAGGATCGTCGTCACCCGGTAGAGCTGTTCGGCCAGCATCACCCGCACCAGCTGGTGCGGCCAGGTCAGGGCGCCGAAGCTCAGCACCAGTTCGGCCTGGTCGCGAAAGGAGGCGTCATGGCCGTCGGCGCCGCCGATCGCCACGATCGCCGCCTTGCGGCCGCTGTCGCGCAGGAGCCCGATGCGCCCGGCGAGGTCTTCCGAAGACAGGTTCTTGCCACGCTGGTCGAGCAGCACCAGCGCGGTTCCGGGCTGGATCTGCGCCTGCAGGCGCTGGCCTTCCTCGCGCCGTCGCTCGGGCGCGGTCTGGGCCCGGCTTTCGGCGATCTCGGTCACGCCGGAAAATTCTAGCCCGACCGCCGGCCCGCTCTTTTCAAGCCGGTCGAAATAGCGCCCGGCCAACTCTCTCTCGGGGCCGGCCTTCAGCCGTCCCACGGCATGTATGATCAGTTTCATCCGGCCTTGAGGCGCTGCCGAACTAGTGCAGCGTCTCCTCCTCGAGGTCGGGCGTCTGCCACATCTTTTCCAGGTTGTAGAAGTCGCGGACTTCCGGCCTGAAAATATGGACGATGACGTCACCCGAATCGATGAGCACCCAGTCGGCGCTGGCCAGCCCTTCGACGCGCGCGGACCCCAGCCCGGCGTCCTTGAGCGCCTTCAGGAGGTGATCGGCGACGGCAGCGACATGGCGATGCGAGCGGCCCGACGCGATGACCATGTAGTCACCGAGGCTCGATTTTCCCTGAATGTCGATGGAGATGACGTTTTCGGCCTTGGAATCGTCCAGACTGGCAAGGACCGTGTCGATGGCGCGGGAAGCGGCGTGATTTACGCTGATCCCGGCCGGCGAAGGCAGGATATCGGCCTTCTTCCGAAGTGCTGTTCTCAGTGTCTTTCCTTTCGCAGCAAGAACAACCAAATCACCATGAGATGCGGTGACGCTTCTTAGATAGGCAGAGTCGCATTGCAGTTTCAAGACAGACGCTGCCGCCGTTCGTCAGGGCGAAGCGGGCTCTTCCGGCGGAAAGGCGAGGTCCACCGGCAGCGGCGCCTGCGCCGTCATCGGCGAAAACTGTCCGGTTTCGGCCGCCGGCACGGCGTCGACCCGGACCAGCCGGTGCACGACGAACAGGCCATAGAGCGCGGCGATGACGATCAGGACGTAGATGAAGGCCTGCGTGCCGAAAATCATGGTCAGGCCGGTAACGAGCCCGGGCACCACGAAACCGGCGATCGCCCAGGCGAAAAGCAGCGAACTCGACAGCGCCACCATGTCCTCCTTGCCGGCCCTGTCGTTGGCGTGCGCGCTGGCCAGCGAGTAGATCGATTCCGCCGCGCCGTCCCAGACGAGATAGACGACGATGAGCAGCAAAAGCGAGCGGCCGTCGAAACCGATAGCCATCATTCCCGCCACGGCCGCCAGCGCCGCCGCCGCCGCCAGCACGTAGCGGCGGTCGATGCGGTCCGATATCCAGCCGAACGGCAGTTGCAGGATGAGGGTGCCGATGGGCATGGCCGCCAGAAGCATCGCCACCTCGTCCTGGCTGTAGCCCTTGGCGGTGGCGTGGATGGGCGCAAAGCCCGAGATGCACATGGAAAGGCCGCCGACGGCAAGCATACCGGCCACCCCGACCGGCGATATGCGCCAGGCCTGGCGCAGCGCGATGGAGGCGGCAAGCGGCGGCGCCGGTTGCGCCAGCCGCGTCAGCCCGACAGGCAGGATTGACAGGGCGGTGAAGGCGATGCCGATCAGCGGCGCCTGCGCTTCATGGATGTCGACCAGCGCCAGCAGGGAATAACCGACGCCGAGCCCTGCTATGTAGGAAACCGAGAAGGCCGCCATCACCCGCCCGCGCACCGCGTTGGGCGCCACGTCGTTCAGCCAGCTCTGTGCCACGATGAACAGGCCGCAGATCGAAAATCCGTAGAGGGCGCGCGCGGCGATCCACAGCACCGGATAGGTGCCGATGCCGACCGAGGCATTGGACAGGGCGATCAATGCCGACAGCACCATGAAAACGCGGGCATGGCCGACACGGCGCACCAGCGGGCCGGTCAGGATGCAGCCGGCCAGTCCGCCGGCGCTGAGGCCGGTGACGATCAGCCCGGCCCAAACCGGATCGTACCCCTCGACACCCAGCCGGACCGGTATGTAGGCGAACATAAGCCCGTTGCCGACGGCGATCAGGGCCATCGACACGATGATGCTGGCAATGGCGATCGTCAGCCGCCCGCCCGGCGCCGTGGCCACGTCGTTGTCGCTGGATGGTGTCGCCTTCATGGGCGCCAACTTGCCCGTACCGGGTCGCCGGGACCGCCGCAAAAACGACATCGGCCGTCAACGGCTCCGACAGCAGGGCGAGCCGCCGGCGATTTGCCGCGCGGTGGAGGGCAGGCGATGTCCGTCATTGACAAGTAAGCCGCCGTCCTCCACCTCATGGCGGGACGTGCAGCGTCGTGAAAGCCATGTTCACACTCTGCAGACGCGCCCGTGCGACAATCGTAATGCTATCGGCGCCCCTTGCCTCTCGCGGTAACGTGCGCGCCAGCCAACAACAGATGAGGCGGCCGGCATGACCGGATATTTTTCCTCCCCCTTCCCGCGCCGCGGCAGCGTCGGCGTCGATGTCGGCGGCGTGATGGTTGGCGGCGGCGCGCCCATCGTGGTGCAGTCGATGACCAATACCGACACCGCCGACGTGGATTCCACGGTGCGGCAGGTGGCGGCGCTGCACCGCTCCGGCTCCGAGATCGTGCGCATCACCGTCGACCGCGACGAGAGCGCCGCCGCCGTGCCGAAAATCCGCGAGCGGCTGGAACGGCTCGGCATCCATGTGCCGCTGGTCGGCGATTTCCACTACATCGGCCACAAGCTTCTCGCCGACCATCCGGCCTGCGCCGAGGCGCTGGCGAAATACCGCATCAATCCCGGCAATGTCGGCTTCAAGGACAAGCGCGACCGCCAGTTCGCCGAGATCGTCGAGATGGCTATCCGCCACGGCAAGCCGGTGCGCATCGGCGTCAACTGGGGCTCGCTCGACCAGGAACTGCTGACCCGGCTGATGGACGAGAACCAGGCAAAGGGTTTTCCGATGACCGCACTGGAGGTGACGCGCGAGGCCATCGTGCAATCGGCGATCCTGTCGGCACAGATGGCCGAAGAGATCGGCCTTGGGCGGGATAAAATAATCCTGTCGGCCAAGGTCAGCGGCGTGCAGGACCTGATCGCCGTCTATACCGAGCTGGCGACACGCTGCGATCACGCGCTGCATCTCGGCCTGACCGAGGCGGGCATGGGCTCGAAGGGCATCGTCGCCTCGTCCGCCGCCATGGGCATCCTTCTGCAGCAGGGCATCGGCGACACCATCCGCATCTCGCTGACGCCCGAGCCGAATGGCGACCGCACCCGCGAGGTGCAGGTGGCGCAGGAACTGTTGCAGACCATGGGCTTTCGCCAGTTCGTGCCGATCGTCGCCGCCTGTCCGGGCTGCGGGCGCACCACCTCCACTGTGTTCCAGGAACTGGCGCAGTCGATCCAGGAGGACATCCGCAGGAACATGCCGGTGTGGCGCGAGAAATATCCCGGCGTCGAGAACCTCAAGGTCGCGGTGATGGGCTGCATCGTCAACGGCCCAGGCGAATCCAAGCATGCCGACATCGGCATTTCGCTGCCCGGCACCGGCGAGACGCCGACCGCGCCGGTTTTCATCGACGGCAAGAAGGCGGCGACGCTGCGCGGCCCCGAGATCGCCACGGACTTCGAGAAGATGGTCGCCGCCTATATCGAACAGCGCTTCGGACAGGGCGGCAAGGCCGCCGCCGAATAAGCCGTGCGGTTGGCGCTTGCGGCCCCGCTGCTCGCCCTCGGCTTGCTGTGGGCGGGTTCGGCAGCGGCCGGCCCTTCATTGTCGGAACGGCAGAAGCTGGTCGGGCGGGTCTGCGACCTCGTCGAGGCGCAGGCGCGCCAGAATGGCCTGCCCGCCGCCTTCTTCGCCCGGCTGATCTGGAAGGAAAGCCGCTTCGATCCCAATGCCGTCAGCCCGGTCGGCGCCGAAGGCATCGCCCAGTTCATGCCCGGCACGGCAAAGATGCGCGGCCTCGCCAATTCCTTCGACATCGAGCAGGCGATCTCGGCTTCCGCTCGCTATCTCGGCGAGTTGAAGGCCGGTTTCGGCAATCTCGGCCTTGCCGCCGCCGCCTACAATGCCGGCGAGAGCCGCGTGTCGCGCTGGCTGTCGAGCGGCGGCTTCCTGCCGCTCGAAACCGAGGAATATGTGCTCGACGTGATGGGCGAGCCGGTCGACAACTTCACCGACCGGGCGCATGCCGGCACCATTCGGCCGCTCGACGCGGAAAAGACGTTTTCGGTCGCCTGCCGCAACCTGCGCACGATCATGTCGCAGACGATCGCGATGGCCACGATCCATGTGAAGCCGTGGGGCGTGCAGGTGGCCGGCAATTTCCGCCGCGCCGCGGCCATCCGGCAATGGCAGCGGGTGCAGGGGCGGTTCCACGCGCTGCTTGCCGCCTATGAGCCGGTGGTGAGCCGCGTGCGCACGCCGATGGGCCGGCGCGGGGTCTATGCGGTGCGCATCGGCGTCGACGACCGCGCCGGGGCCGACGCCATCTGCCGGAAGCTGCGCAGCGTCGGCGGCGCCTGCATCGTCATGCGCAACCGCTGAGCCAAGGCTCGCGCGTCAGGCGCTGCGGGCGATCGCCGTTTCGCTGAGCCAGGTGCCGATCTTGTTGCCCAGCCGGTCGGGCGACACGGGCTTCGGCAGGTAGTCGTCCATGCCGGCCTCGATGCACTTGTCGCGGTCGCCCTTCAAGGCATGCGCGGTCACGCCGATGATCGGCGTGTGCGCCGCGCCCCGCGCGGCCTCGTCGGCACGGATGGCGCGGGTAGCCTCGAAACCGTTCATCTCGGGCATGGAAACGTCCATCAGGATCAGCCGCGGCTTCAGCGTGCGGTACATCTCCACCACCGTGCGGCCGTTGCCGGCAATGCGGTAGCTGAGCCCGAGGCCGCTCAGGATCTGCCCGAAGACGAGCTGGTTGATCTCGTTGTCCTCGGCGATGAGGATATCGACCGGCATCGGGTTGCCCGCCATGTCCGGGGCGATCGCCGGCTTGGCCGGCGTGGCGCGGATCACCGTGAAGGCCGGTGCCGGGGCGGAAACGGTTTTCGCCGGCCGGCTGACGGGAACCGGTTCGCGCTCGAAGCGCGCCTTGCCGGCCTGGGCGCGCGCCTTCTGGATGGAAGAGATGACGGTGCCGAGCAGCACGGCCGAGCGCGCCGGCTTGGTCAGGTGCGCGGCGATGCCGAAGTCGAGCACCAGCTTGCCGAAATCGACCTGGTCGACGGAGGTAAGCAGGACGACCGGAATGGCCGACAGGCGGCTGTCGGCCGAGATCGCCTTGGCGACATCGGCGCCGCTCATGCCGGGCATCTGGTAGTCGAGGATGACGCAATCGACCGAGGCGCCGAGTTCGGCGGCCCGGTTGAGGAAGGCCAGGCCCACGGCTCCGCTTTCGGCGGCGGCGCAGTCGAAGCCCCAGCTGCGCAGCTGTTCGAGCAGGATTTCGCGGTTGACCGGGTTGTCGTCGATCACCAGCACGCGGGCGCCGGTGACGTCCATCGGCACGCCGTCGTCCTCCACATGCGCATGGTGGACGGGCAGGTCGATGCCGAACCAGAAGGCCGAGCCGCGGCCGATCTCGCTTTCGATCCCGATCTTGCCGCCCATCAGGTCGACCAGCCGGGCGCTGATGGCGAGGCCGAGGCCGGTGCCCTCGTGGCGGCGGGTCGAGGAACCGTCGACCTGCGCGAACTTTTCGAACACGTTCTGCAACTTCTCGGCCGGAATGCCGATGCCCGTGTCCTCGATCTTCACCTTCATCCGCACGATGCCGTCGACGATTTCGCCGCTGACATCGACCAGGACGTGGCCCTTCTCGGTGAATTTCACCGCATTGCCGAGCAGGTTGGTGATGATCTGGCGGAAGCGGCCGGCATCGCCGACGACGAAGGCCGGCAGGGTCGGGTCGACGCGCACGATAAGCTCGAGGTTCTTTTCGGCGACGCGCGCCGAAATCAGCGTCGCGACGTCCTCGACCGCCTCGGTGAGCCGGAACGGCGCCGGGTCGAGCGTCAACTGGCCCGCGTTGATCTTCGAGAAGTCGAGGATATCGTTGATGATGGTGAGAAGGGCGTTGCCGGATTTGACGATGACGTCGGTGAACGTTTTCTGGCGCGCCGACAGTTCGGTCTTGGCCAGCAGCTCGGCCATGCCGAGCACGCCGTTCATCGGGGTGCGGATCTCGTGGCTCATATTGGCCAGGAATTCGGACTTGGCGCGGTCGGCGGCTTCCGCCTTGGTCAGGGATTCCGCGGACTGGGCGAAGGCGCGGCGGATCGCGGTCTCCATCGGCCGGAATATCCACAGGGCGACGATGGCCAGCGCGAACGCCAGCCCGAGCGACCCCATCGCCAGCAGGCGGTCGCTGTGGGCGTCGGCCAGCCGGCGCTCGCTGTCGATCGCGCCGCGCGCCCGGTTGAGCATCGGCTGGGCGAACAGGCTGTTGCGGCTGCTGATATCGCCGGCATGCATGTCGCCGATGCCCTTGGCCGCCGCCATCGTCTCGAGGTTGCGCACGATGTCGCGCACCGACCACAACAGATAGCCGTTGACCGACGCCAGGTTCAGTTCGTCGAGCGTGCTCTTGATCAGCTTGGGCCGGATCGCGGCCAGCTCATTCTTCAGCACTTCGATGTCGTCGAGCAGGCGCGCGGCGTGGTTGCTGGCCGTCTTGGCCAGTTCGTCGCGCTTGTCGGGGCGCCACGCGCCGTCGGTCGAAATGGCGAAGTTGGAGGCGTCGTTGAGATCGCCGGCGAACTTCATCATGTGGGCGCCGAGAAGGTCGACCTCGTGGCGATAGGAACTGGCCCGGTTGAGCAGGGCAATGCCGATGGCCACCGACAGCGTCAGGACAAGCAGGCCTGAAAGATAGCGAATCCGGATCGACCGGATAAACGACGAGTATTCCGGCATGCATTGTCCCCCATCCAACCCCTTGGACGGCCGGGATTACGCTCCATTACCGTTAAGATTCCGTTCCGGCCCTCAGTGGCGGCGGTTGGCGACGAAGGAGGCGGCGGCGGCAAGCAACGCGGCGCGCGCGCCATAGGGTTCAAGCAGCGCCTGCGCCTGGCCGACGAGGCCATGAAGCTGCCGGCGTGCCCATTGCGGGCCGTGCAGTTCGACCAGCGTCGCCTTGCCGGCGGCAGCGTCCTTGCCGGTGCGCTTGCCCATCTGGCCGGAATCGGCGGTGAGGTCGAGCAGGTCGTCGGCAAGCTGGAAGGCAAGGCCGATGGCCGAGCCGAACTCGGCCAGCCGCTCGCGGTCCTGCGGCGGGGCGCCGGCCACGATCGCTCCGGCCTCGCAGGCGAAGCGGATCAGGGCGCCGGTCTTCATCGCCTGCAGCCGCACGATGCCCGCTTCGTCCGGCGGGTTGCGTTCCGCGTCGAGGTCGAGCATCTGGCCGCCGGCCATGCCGCCCACCCCCGCCGCGCGGGAAAGCGCCTGGACCAGCGCCAGCCTGCGCTCGGGCGCCAGCGCGGTCGCGTCGCTGGCGAGGATGTCGAAGGCGAGCGTCAAGAGCGCGTCGCCGGCGAGGATGGCGGTCGCCTCGTCGAACGCCTTGTGCACGGTGGGCTGGCCCCGGCGCAGGTCGTCGTCGTCCATCGCCGGCAGGTCGTCATGGATGAGCGAGTAGCAGTGCACGCATTCGAGCGCGGCCGCCACGCGCGCCGCCGCTTCGCCGTCGGCCGAGAACAGCGCGGCGCTTTCCATCACCAGGAAGGGGCGCAGCCGCTTGCCGCCGTTCAGCACGCCGTGATGCATGGCCGCGACCAGCCGTGCCGGCCGGCCGATCTCGCCGGAAAGGGCGCGCTCGTCGAGCAGAAGCCGCAATTGCGCCTCGACGGCCACCGCCCGTGCGGCGAGCGCCGTCTCCAGCGCGATTTGATCGTTGATGCCCATGGCGGGGACCGGTAGCCGACACAAGGGCGTTGCGCAAGCAGCCAAGCCCCTTTATGCCGGTTCGAGGTACCAAAGGCGGGGCGGCGTGTCGGAACCGATCATTGATCCCGAAACCGAAAGGCTCGGAATGGCGGCGCGGGCGAGGCGCTGGAACCGCACCGGCGTGAAGGGTTGGCTGAGGCGCGGCATTGTCGCCGTCGTCGTACTCGCGTTCGTTCCGGTCGTGCTCACGCTCGTCTACGCGCTGCCTTTCGTCCACCCGGTCTCCACGCTGATGCTGCGCGACCTGGCGACGTTTTCCGGCTACGATCGCCGCTGGGTTTCCATCGAGGACGTGGCTCCGGTGATGGCGTATTCCGTCATCATGTCGGAAGACGGGCAATTCTGTTTCCACCATGGCGTCGACCTTGCGGAACTGAAGGGCGTCGTCGATGACGCCCTGCAGGGCGAGGCGACGCGCGGCGCCTCCACCGTCACCATGCAGACGGTGAAGAACCTGTTCCTGTGGTCGCGCCCGCTCGCCACCGTGCGCAAGGTGGTCGAACTGCCGCTCGCCGTCTATTTCGACGCCATCCTGTCCAAGCGGCGCATCATGGAAATCTACCTCAACATCGCCGAGTGGGGGCCGGGCATCTACGGCGTCGAGGCCGCCGCGCAGGCCAATTTCGGCGTTTCGGCCAGCCAGTTGACGCGCCGGCAGGCGGCGCTGTTGACGGTGGCGCTGCCCAATCCGATGACGCGTAGCCCGGCGCGGCCGGGCAGGGGCCTGAAACGGCTGGCGAATCTGATCGAAAGACGGGCGGCGCGATCGGGGGCTTATGTCGGCTGCCTGAACTGAAGCCGGCGCACTGGGCGCGGTGGTTTAAAAAAAAGCCGCGGCGACGCTGGTCAAAACGGCAAAGGCCGTGTATAGGCAGCCAACTTTCTCAGATTCCGGCCCCGGCATGAGGCCCTTTCACGAGGGCATGCGGGGCTTTTGGAACAAGTTCTGGAGCAGTTCCATGGCCGTACCGAAGCGAAAAACCTCCCCCTCCAAGCGTGGCATGCGCCGTTCGGCCGACGCGCTGAAGACCCCGACCTATGTCGAGGACAAGAATTCCGGCGAAATGCGCCGCCCGCACCACATCGACCTGAAGACCGGCATGTATCGCGGCCGCCAGGTGCTGGAGCCCAAGGAAAGCTGATCCGGCTTTTCGGCTCGCATGCCTTCAAAGACCGGCCAATGGCCGGTCTTTTGCTTTTGGTCGAGGCTCAGCCAGCGTCGGGCGTGAAGCCTGCGGCCTCGATGCCGGCGATCGCGGCGGCCTCGTCATTGTCCGACGTATCGCCCGAAATGCCGACGGCGCCGACGACAGCGCCGGCGCTGTCGCGGACCAGGACGCCGCCCGGAACCGGCACCACGCGTCCTTCCGAGACGCCCGACAGGCCCTGCATGAAATGCGGGCGCTCGATCGCCATGTTCGCCACCGCGCGCGAGCCGACGCCGGTCGCCAGTGCGCCGAAGGCCTTGCCGCTGCCGATCTGGTAGCGCAGGAACGAGGCGCCGTCCTGCCGCTCGAAGGCCACCAGATGGCCGCCGGCATCGAGCACTGTGACGCCAAGCGGCTTCAGTTTCAGGTCGGCAGCCTTGGCGAGGGCTGCGTCGATGATCTTCCGGGCACTATCGAGGGACAAGGCAGTCATGAAGGTTCCTTACAGGGAGATTGGACGAGGGGTTTGAAGGAGGGGTCACCCCTCCCAGAACTGGTCTAGCCACAGGTTGAGCTTGAGGAAACCGGCATTGACGAGGGTGTAGACGCGGCGGGTTCCTTCGGCCCTGACGCTGACCAGCCCGGCATCGAGCAGCACTTTCAGGTGTTGCGACACTGCCGGCCTCGATACGGGCAGCCCGGCGGCGAGTTCATTGACCGTCTTGGGACCGCGCCTTAGTTCCTCCAGAAGGTACCGCCTGTTGGGATCAGCGATCGCCGCAAACGCATCTAACAGCATCATGTGCCTAGTTTTGCGACAAAGGCATCCAAATCTCAACCGCCGGTTTCATCTTTTCCGCGGGGATCGAGCCGGATCGACTCCGGCGTGATCGAACGCTCCACCGGGAGCGTCTTGAAGGCGTCGCGATCCTCGATCGGCACCGGTGCGCGGCGGCCGATGCGCAGCATCGTGTAGCCGGCCAGGCAAAGATGGGCGAGCGCGGTCGCCAGGAACAGGCTTTCGGGGCGCATCCAGTCCATCAGCCAGGCCGCCAGCAGCGGGCCGATCATGGTGCCGAAGCCGTAGAGCAGCAGCAGCCCGCTCGAAACCTTGACGAAGTCCGCGGCATCGGCGTGGTCGTTGGCGTGGGCGACGGCGATCGAATAGAGCGTGTAGGCAAAGGCGCCGTAGGCGGCGGTCAGGATGATGACGAACGTGCCGCTGCGCGGCTGGAACAGAAACAGCGCGAGGGCGAAAAGCACGGCTCCGCCGGCGGCACCGGCGAGCACATAGCGGCGGTCGGTCTTGTCCGAAATGCGCCCGGCCGGCATCTGCATGGCCGCGCCCGCGATGACGACCAGCGACATCATCAGCGCGATCTGCGGCGTCGAGATGCCGATGCGCGCGCCATAGACCGCGCCCAGCGTTCCCCAGGCGCCGTTGGCGATGCCGATCAGCAGGCAGGCGACGGCGGCCACGGGCGAGTTGGCGTAAAGGCCCCTGACGTCGAGCGAGACGCTTTGCAGCGGCTTCGGATGCGAGGCGCTCGACACGGCGGTCGGGATCAGCGACAGGCAGAAGAAGATGCCGGTGATCATGAACAGCGAGGCCGAGCGCACGTCGCCGGCGGCGACGATCATCTGGCCGGCCATGATCGAGGCATAGGTCACCATCATGTACATGCCGAAAACCGTGCCGCGGTTTTCATTGGTCGCCTTTTCGTTGAGCCAGCTTTCGATGACCATGAAGGCGCCGGCCATGACGAAGCCGGTGCAGGCGCGCAGCAGGATCCACACCGCCTCGTCGATGACCAGGCCGGTCAGCAGCGCCACGATGGCCCCCGAGGCGGCAAAGGTGCCGAAGGCGCGCACATGGCCGGCGCGACGCACGATGCGCGGCGCGATGAAGCAGCCGGTGACGAAGCCGGCGGCCCAGGCCGTGCCCATCAGGCCGAGCGCGGTGGTGGAGAAGCCTTCCGCCTGCCCGCGCAGGGGCAGAAGCAGGCCGTGCAGGCCCGACGCGGCCAGCAGGAACGCGGTGCCGCGCAGGAGGGAAAGGATCGGCCTGTAGGTTGCGAGCATCAAGCTGTCCGTCTTTGTCTTTCAGGGAAGAACGTCGTTGGTGGATCGGGCGCGAGGAGGACGTCGCGCCGGGTCAGCCGCGCCGGAACAGCGCCTCGGCCGCCGACATCGTCGCCCCCTTGGCGTGAAGCTCGGCCTCCAGCCGGGTGATTTCGGCCCGCAGCAACTCTATCCGCGCGGCCAGTTCGTCCTGCGACAGAAGCGACAGGTCCTGTCCGATTTCGTGGGGTTTCGGCTTTTTTACGGGCTCGTCGTCGAAGATCGCCATGATCATTCCTCATTGCCGGGTTCGAACAGTTTGCCTGATTTGCCAATCAGCATACATAGGGCCACGTCGGGGATCAAAGAGCACGCCTTTGCGCGTGGCGACAAGGAATGGAACGGACCATGGCGAACGGTGAAAGACTTCCGGAGAAGATGAACGTGGTGGCGATCTCGGCGCCGGGCGGCCCCATGGTGCTGAAGCCCGAACGCCGCGCGGTACCGCAGCCCGGCCCCGGCGAAATCCTCATCCGGGTCCATGCCGCCGGCGTCAACCGGCCCGACGTTATGCAACGCAAGGGTGCCTATCCGCCGCCCAAGGGCGCGTCCGACCTGCCCGGCCTCGAAGTCGCCGGCGAGGTAGCAGCACTCGGCGAAGGGGCGGCGCGCTGGACCGTGGGCGACCGCGTCTGCGCGCTCACGCCCGGCGGCGGCTATGCCGAATATGTCAGCGTCCACGCCTCGAACGCGCTGCCGCTGCCGGCCGGCTTCACTTATACGGAGGCGGCGGCGCTGCCGGAGACCTATTTCACCGTCTGGCACAACGTGTTCGAGCGCGGCGCGCTGGCGAGCGGCGAAGTGCTCCTGGTGCATGGCGGCACGTCCGGCATCGGCACCACCGCCATCCAGCTTGCCTCGGCGCGCGGCGCCACCGTCATCGCGACCGCCGGGTCGGCCGAAAAGTGCGAGGCCTGCCTGAAGCTGGGCGCGACCCGCGCGGTCAACTACCGGGAGGAGGATTTCGTCGCCGTGGTCAAGGAAGCGACCGACGGCAAGGGCGCCAACGTCATCCTCGACATGGTCGGCGGCAGCTATGTCGACCGCAACCTCAGCGCCGCGGCTGTCGAAGGCCGCATCGTCCAGATCGCGACGCAGGGCGGGGCCGTCGCCAGCGCCGACGTCTCCCGGATCATGGTAAAGCGGCTGACCTATACCGGCTCGACGCTGCGCCCGCGCACCGCCGAGTTCAAGGGCGCGCTCGCCGCTGCGCTGGAAAGCCAGGTGTGGCCGCTGCTGGCGAGCCGGCGCGTGGCCCCGGTCATGGACATGATCTTCCCGCTCAACGACGCCTGGCGCGCGCATGAGCGCATGGAGGAAGGCACGCATATCGGCAAGATCGTGCTCGACGTGGGCTGAAAGCCGCCGGCTGCGGGTTCCATCCGCGGAGGAAGGCCGAATCCGGCCTTAACCTGTCGTTAATGCTGCATTGCAGCATCTGCATTGCCGCCATGCAAAACCATCCATTTATTTCGGGGCACGAAAGAATTATCTGAGCGTCAACAGATCGAACAAACCCCGATGGAGGAAGTCATGAACCCGATCCGCTCTTTCCGCAACTGGCGCCTGTACAACGAAACCGTCCGCGAGCTGAACCGCCTCAACACCCGCCAGCTCGACGACCTCGGCATCAACCGCGCCGATATCGAGAAGGTCGCCCGCGCCTCGATCTGATGCCGCGTCCCGATCCGGTAGCCGGTTTGGCCTGCGCCTATCGCACGTCCAAACCAGAGCCGAACAGCGCATTCTTGCCTAGCCCGGCTCCGAACCCGCCAGACACTGTCCGGCGGGTTTGTTTTTATCTGCTGGCAGGAGAAACGGGCCGAGCCCTTGCGCTCACGCCGTGACGGTCGAGCGGGTCCAGCGCGCCACGATCAGCCGGTAGGGAATGAGTGCGAAGATCGCGATCAGGAGCTTCAGCGACAGATCGCCGAGCGCCCATGAGAACCAGCGCATGGACTCGATGGGGAAGATGCCGAGCAGCGGTGCCGATTCCAGCGCGAAGGCGTCGTTAGGCCCGGCGAAGGCAAACCCGCCCGAGAAAGCGATGGTGAAGAACACCATCGTATCGAAGACCGATCCGGTCAGTGTGCCGAAGATCGGCGCCCGCCACCAGCTCTGGCGGCGCAAGCGGTTGAACACGGTAACGTCGAGCAACTGCGCGGTCAGAAACGCGGTTCCGGAAGCGGCGGCGATGCGCACCAGCCGGTCTGCCGCCGTCTCGAACTCGATCAGGTGATAGCGGAAAAGCAGCGGCGGAATGACGATGGAACAGACCACCGCCGTCATGAAGCCGACGAAAACCACCTTGCGCGCGATCGCCGGGCCGTAGCGGCGGTTGGCGAGATCGGTGACCAGGAAGGAAAACGGATAGGTAAAGGCACCCCAGGTCAGGATATCTGCCAGCGACAGGCCGGCGATCGACCCCTGCATGGGAAACTGCACGAGCACGTTCGAGGCCACGACGACAAGCGTCATGGCCGCCACGAACGGCAGGTATCGGGAAAGAAAAGACATTTTTTTATCCTGGGTGATGGAACCAGTGAAGTGCGCCGGCCAGGCCGTGCACTCCTTCAGGCGGTCGTCCCCCGCCGGAAATCAGGCGGCAGGCTGCTCGGCCAGCTTCTTGGCGATCTGCTTCTTCAAGAGGCGGGCGCGCTGCGAAAGATCGTTGGCGTCGGCCTTGACGAGGAAGGCGTCGAGGCCGCCGCGATGCTCGACCGAGCGCAGGGCCGCCGCCGAAACGCGCAGGCGCACGTTCTGGTTCAGCGCTTCCGAAATCAGCGTGACGTTGACGAGGTTCGGCAGGAACCGGCGCCGGGACTTGTTGTTGGCGTGGCTCACATTGTTGCCGGTCATGACAGACTTGGCCGTGAGTTCGCAGGTGCGGGACATTGCGTGCTACCTTCAGTTCTTGTCTGCCCAAGGCTCGAAGCCCGCGCCGTGTAGCGCGCCTGTCGAGCGGGCAACCTTATGGAAAAGTGGGCGTTCCATAAGTGGAATTCGGCGTCTCGTCAAGCGCCCGCTTGCCGACGGGCCTTCACATTAACGCCGGAATTGACCGGCAGGCAACGATCCCATGGCTTGAAGCGGCGCCGGCCGCGCCGGGCCATGACCGATTCAGTGGAACAACGCCCATGCGCCATGCCCTTGCCCGCCTTCCCGCCATCGTGCTGGCCGCACTCCTCACCGTCGCGGCGCCGGGCGCTGCCGGGGCGGCGGCGCCGCAGTCGTTCAACGGCGAGTACACGGTATCGTATCTCGGCCTGTCGGTGGCCAGGGCCACGTTCAAGAGCCGATACGAGAACGAGGTCTACTCGATCCAGGGCAGCGTTTCGACGGCCGGCCTCGCGCAGATATTCGACGATACGAAGGGCAGCGTCTCGACTTCCGGCCGGGTGCTGGCCGACGGCATCCAGCCCGGCAAGTTCCGCGCCGACTACACGTCGGGCAAGAAGAAGTCGCTCATCGACATCCGCTTCGACGGCGGCAAGGTCGTCTCCACCGAGGTCGTTCCGAAGCCCAAGCGGCGCGGTTCCGCCTGGCTGCCGCTCGACATGAACGATCTCGCCGGCGTAGCCGATCCGATCTCGGCTACCGTCATCCGCGCCGAGACGATGGAAAAAGTATGCGGGCGCACGGTGAAGCTCTACGACGGCGAGATGCGGGCCGACCTCAAGCTCGCCCTGGTCAGCAAGGGCAGCATTTCGGTGAAGGGCTATGAAGGGCCGACGGTCACCTGCCGGCTCAGCTTCGTGCCGGTTTCGGGCTTCTCCAAGAAACGCAAGGCGCTCAAGTTCCTGCAGGACAAAAGCCGGATCGACGTGACGTTTGCACCGCTCGGCAAAACTGGCATATATGCGCCGGTCCGCGCGACGGTCGGGACCCAGATCGGGACCATCACGCTCGATGCGCGGCGCTTCGAGGCAGTCGACTAGGCGCTGGCGCGCCGGCGGGTGGGGCTATGGCGCGAGCGACGTTGATCGGGTTTTCGGCGGTGGCGATGTGGGCGCTCTTGGCGCTGCTGACGGATGCTTCCGGAACCATGCCGCCCTTCCAGCTTTCGGCGCTCACCTTTGCCATCGGCACCTGCGTCGGCCTTGCCGCGCGGCTGTTCGCGCCGGCTGCGCCGAAGGCGGAGAAAATCCCGCCGGTCGTGTGGCTGATCGGCATTGCCGGCCTGTTCGGCTACCACTTCTTCTATTTCACCGCCCTGCGCAACGCGCCGGCAGTCGAGGCCAGCCTGATCGCCTATCTGTGGCCGCTGCTGATCGTGCTCGGCTCGGCGCTGATGCCGGGCGAGAAGCTGGCCTGGCACCATATCGCCGGCGCGCTGCTCGGCCTATGCGGCACCGTGCTCATCGTCACCAAGGGCGGCAGCCTCGATTTCGACGCCCGCTACGCCTTCGGCTATGCGATGGCGGCGGTATGCGCGCTGCTGTGGTCGGCCTATTCGCTGTTGTCGCGGCGCTTCGCGGCGGTGCCGACCAGCATCGTCACCTGGTTTTGCGCCGCCACCTCGGTCCTGTCGCTGGCCTGCCACCTGATGCTGGAACAGACGGTGTGGCCGGCCGATGCCGGGCAATGGCTGGCGGTGCTCGGCCTCGGGCTGATGCCGGTGGGAGCGGCGTTCTACGCCTGGGACATCGGCGTCAAGCGCGGCAATATCCAGGTACTGGGAGCGGCAAGCTATGCCGCCCCGCTGTTGTCGACGCTGGTGCTGATCGCGGCCGGGTTCGCCCAGCCGTCGCTGCGTATCCTCGCGGCCTGCGTGCTGATCACCGGCGGGGCTGTGCTGGCGGCCAAGTCGCTGATCCTGCGCAAGAGCGAAAGGGTGCCGGCCTAGAAGTTATCCTTGCGCTTGCGGATCTCGGCGAACACCTCGGCGTCCGAGGCGTTTTCCATGCCGAGGTTCTTGCGGATCGCCGGGTCGGCCCAGCGCAGGAACGGGTTAGTCGCCAGTTCCTCGCCGATGGTGGTCGGCAGCGTCGGCTTGCCTTCGGCACGCAGCGCCTCGATCTTCTTTGCCCGCGCCTGCAGCGCCTCGTTGCCCGGATCGATGGTCAGGGCGAAGCGGGCATTGGAAAGCGTGTATTCGTGGCCGCAATAGACCGCCGTCTCGGGTGGCAGCGCGGCGAGCTTCTTCAGCGAGTCGTACATGACCGGCGGGGGGCATTCGAACAGCCGCCCGCAACCCAGCGCAAACAGCGTGTCGGCGGCAAACAGCACTTTCGATTGCGGGAAATGGTAGGAAACATGGCCGGCGGTATGGCCGGGGGTGAAGATGACCTCGGCGTTCTCGCCGCCGAACGCGACGACGGAGTCCTGCTCGACGGTCTCGTCGATGCCGGGGATTTTCGCCTTTTCCAGCGCTGGGCCGACGATCTTGAGGTTGAAGCGCTCCTTCAGCGCCAGGTTGGCCTCGACATGGTCGGCGTGATGGTGGGTGATGAGAAGCAGCGACGGCTTCCAGCCGGTACGCTCGATGGCGGCGAGGATGGGGGCTTCCTGCGGCGCGTCGACGAGCGCCGACAGGCCGCTCTTGGGGTCATGGATCAATACGCCGAAATTGTCTTCCCGGCACATGAACTGATCGATCTCGATGGCCATTGCAAAATCTCCTGTGAACGCGGCAGACATAGGATGCCACGGCACGCCTGTCATCCCCATGACGGGCGGGCCGGCCGGCTTTGTTGAATTCGGCGGGCATCGCGGCTACCGTCCGTCTCCGTACGGGTACGTTCCATGCACGCCGATATCGTCGATCTCCGCGCTTTCTATGCAAGTCCGCTCGGCCGGCTGACCGAGCATTCGCTCTCGATGGCGCTGTCTTCGGTGTGGACGGCGATCCCGAACGAGCGCCTCGTCGGGCTCGGCTATACGCTGCCGTGGCTCGACCGCTTCGGCGCCGATGCCGAGCGCGTGTTCGCCTTCATGCCGGCGACGCAGGGCGCGGTGGTGTGGCCGGCGGGCAAGGCCAGCGCCACGGCGCTGGTGTTCGACGAGGAACTGCCGCTGGTCGATGCCAGCATCGACCGCATGCTGGTCGTCCATTCGCTGGAACATGCGGAAAACCCGCGCGAGACGCTGAACGAGATCTGGCGGGTGCTGTCGCCGGCCGGGCGGGTGGTCATCGTCGTGCCGAACCGGCGCGGCGTGTGGGCGCGCTTCGAGCATACGCCCTTCGGCATCGGCCGGCCGTTCTCGCGCGGGCAGCTCAGCGAATTGCTGCGCGAGGCGAACTTCACGCCGGCCGCCTGGGCGGATGCGCTGCTGTTTCCGCCCTCGCAACGCCGCTTCATGATGCGCTTTCACGCGGCCCTCGAGCGGGCGGGCCGACGGCTGTGGCCGATCTTTCCGGGCGTTCACATCGTCGAGGCGCAAAAGCGCATCTACCAGGGCGTGCCGATCGCCCAGCGCGCGTCGCGCCGGGTCTTCGTGCCGGTGCTTTCGCCGCAAGGCGTGGCCGGCATGGGGATCACCGGCGCGCGCCGGCAGAAGCAAGCGGCAGAGCCGCCGCCTGCGTGATCGCGGCATTCTTCGCCGCGCCACCCTATTTTCATAAGCGGTGCGGCGAACAGAAAGGCCATCCAAGATGGATCGAATCGGTCTGGAACATCCCGACGACGAGCCGACGCCGGACGCAGCCCAGCCAAGCCGGCTCGCCGACCAGCTTGCGACCATCCGCCAGGCGCTGGCCGCCTCGCCGGTGCGGCGCACGCTTCTGCTCTACTGCGCCGCCATCGTCGCCGTCATCCTACTGACGGCCGGGGGGCAGGTCCTGCTCAACCGCTGGAACCAGCCGTTCTACGACGCGCTGCAGCGGCGCGACCTGCCCGATTTCCTGCACCAACTCGTCGTCTTCGCCGAGATCGCGGGCGGGCTTTTGGTATTCAACGTCGGCCAGACCTGGCTCAGCCAGATGATCCGGCTGCGGCTGCGCGAGGCGCTTACGCTCGACCTCATCGACCAGTGGATGCGGCCGAACCGCGCCTTCCTCGTCGCCAAGGCCGGCGCCATCGGCGTCAACCCCGACCAGCGCATGCAGGAGGACACGGGCCACCTTTGCGACCTCACCACGGGCCTCGGCATCGGGCTCCTGCAGGCGACGATCCTGCTCGTCTCCTTCATCGGCGTGTTGTGGTCGCTGTCCTCGGGCTTCGTCTTCCATGTCGACGGCAAGGCCTTCGCCATCCCCGGCTACATGGTGTGGGCGGCCTTCCTCTATGCCGGCTCGGCCTCGTGGCTGAGCTGGCTGGTCGGGCGGCCGCTGATCCAGCAGAACAGCGAGCACTATGCCCGCGAGGCGGATCTGCGCTTTTCCATGATGCGGGCGAACGAGCATATCGACGCCATCGCGCTGGTGCGCGGGGAGGCGGCCGAGCGGCGGCGGCTGGAACTCGACCTTTCCACGCTGCTTTCCGTGATCCGGCGCATCTACACCACCCAGATCAACCTTTCCTGGGTCACCGACACCTATGGCTGGATCACCGTCGTCGCACCGATCCTGGTCGCCGCGCCGGTCTATTTCGCCGGCGACATCTCCTTCGGCGGACTGATGATGGCGGTCGGCGCCTTCAACCAGGTCCATTCCTCGCTGCGCTGGTTCATCAACAATATCGGCGGCATCGCCGACTGGCGGGCGACGCTGATGCGCGTCGCCGACTTCCGCCTGGCGCTCCAGGAGACCGATGTGCTGCACGGCAGCGAAAAGCGCATCGAAATCGGCCGCAACGACAGCGCGACGATGACGTTCGACGCTCTGGAGATCAAGTCGCCGGAAGGCTGCACGCGGCTCGCCAAGCCGCGCGTCGAGATCAAGGCCGGCGAGCGGGTGCAGGTCACCGGCGACCCCGGAGCCGGCAAGACGCTGTTCTTCCGGGCGATCGCCGGCCTGTGGCCGTGGGGCACGGGCCGCATCGGCCTGCCCGCCGGCGAGATGCCGGTGCTGGTGCCGCGCACGCCCTATTTCTCGCCCGGCACGTTGCGCGAGGTGTTCGACCAGATGGCCGGAAACGACGGGCTGGACGACGCCGAAATCCGCGATGCGCTGGGTGAGGTCGGGCTTGGCCGCCTTTCCGCCGCGCTCGACCGGCAGGCGCGCTGGGAGCACGAACTCACCGGCGACGAGCAACGGCTGCTGATGCTGGCCGCGACGGCGTTGGGGCGGCCGAAATGGATCGTCATCGACGATGCGCTGGATACGCTCGACACCGATACGCTGAAGCGGGTGCTGGCGCTGTTTCGCAAGCACCTCGACGGCACCGCGATCCTCAATATCGGCCGGGCGCTGCCCGACAACGATTTCTTCGGCCGGACGCTGACCATCGTCAAGGACAAGGCCGCGCCCGCGCTCAAGCCCGCCAGGGTGCGCCCCGGCGCCATCGAGACGCCGGCAAGCAGCGGCCGGAAGGTCGTCAAGGCGGGATAAGGGGCCGAGGGAGCTACGGCAGCAGGAAGCCGGCCGCCGCGCTGAGGAGGACGATGACGAGCGGCGGCGCCTTCCACGCGACCAGCAGCAGGCCGCCGGCCAGCGCCACCAGCGCATCGGCCGGCCCGGTAACGGTCGTGGAGATCAGCGGATCGTAAAGCGCCGCGGCGAGAAGGCCGACGACGGCGGCGTTGGCCCCGGCGAGCGCCGCCCGCACATTGGCGGCGCCGCTCAGCCGCGCCCAGAACGGCAGCACGCCGACCAGCAACAGCAGGCCGGGCAGGAAGATCGCCACCAGCGCCAGCGCCGCGCCGAAAATGCCGTTCGGGGCAGGGTGCAGCGCGGCCCCCAGGAAAGCGGCGAAGGTAAACAGCGGGCCAGGCACCGCCTGTGCTGCGCCATAGCCGGCAAGGAACATCTCCCTGCCGATCCAGCCGGTCGTCACCACTTCGCGTTCCAGCAAGGGCAGCACGACGTGGCCGCCGCCGAACACCAGCGCTCCTGCCCGGTAGAAGGCGTCGATCACCGCCAGGACATGGTCCGCCGAGAGGCTGCGTGCCAGCGGCAGCAGCACCAGCAGGCCGAAGAACAGCGCCAGCGCGACGGTGCCGGTGCGGTGGGATATGCCGAAATCGAGCGTGACCGGCCCCGCTTCGCCGCTGCCGCGCAACAGCACCGCTCCGGCCGCCGCGCCGCCCGCGATCACCACCAGTTGCATCAGCGGCAGGTGCACGGTCGCGAGCAGGGCGAAGGCGGCGACGGCGATGAGCACGGTGGTAAAACTGCGGCAGAAGCCGCGCGCCATGCCCCATACCGCCTGGGCGACGACGGCGACGGCGGCCAGCTTCAGCCCATGCAGAATGCCCGCCATGCCGGGGCCGTCGAGCACGGTCATGCCACCGGCGAAGGCGACGAGCAGCAGCGCCGAGGGCAGCGTGAAGCCGGCCCAGGCAGCCAGCGCGCCGAGCGGCCCCGCCCGCCACAGGCCGAGGGCGAAGCCGACCTGGCTGCTCGCCGGGCCGGGCAGGAACTGGCACAGCGCCACCAGGTCGAGGTAGAAGCGGTCCGTAACCCAGCCGCGCCGCACCACGAGTTCGTTGCGGAAATAGCCGAGATGGGCGATCGGCCCGCCGAATGAGGTCAGCCCGAGCTTCAGGAAGGCCGCGAACACCTCGCCGGGGTTGCCGCCATGCCGGGCCGTCGAGCTATCGTCCGGCAACGGTTCCGTCATCGGGCCCCCCACGTCACCGCCACCCGGCTCTATGCCGCGGTCACCAGCTTCTTTCCGATCGCTTCCAGGTCGTAGGGCGTGGTCTGGTAGACGCGGTTGATCCAGTTGCCGAACAGGAGGTGGGCGTGCGAGCGCCAGCGGTTGAGCGGCGGCTTGGACGGGTCGTCGTCGGGATAGTAGCCGTGCGGCACCTCGATCGATACGCCGGCCGACACGTCGCGGTCGTATTCCTCCTTCAGCGAGGTGGAATCGTATTCGATGTGGTTGAAGATATAGAGCCGGTTGGCGGTCGCCTCCGCCAGCAGGCAGGGGCCGGTCGCCTCCGATTCCATCAGCACGTCGAGGCCGGCGCCCGGCGGAAGATCGGCTTTGCGCACCTCCGTCCAGCGGGAAACGGGAATGGCGAAATCGTCCGAGAAGCCGGCAAGATAGGGTGACGCCGGCGCGTTATTACGATGTCGGAAGACACCGAAAGCCTTCTTCTCGAGCGTGTGCTTGGGCACGCCGTGGAAATGCCAGGCGGCCGCCATCGCCCCCCAGCAGATGTAGAAGGAGGAATGGACGTTGGTGGTCGTCCAGTCGAAAATCTGCTGGAGTTCCTTCCAGTAGGTCACTTCCTCGAACGGCAAGAGCTCGATGGGCGCGCCGGTGACGATGAAGCCGTCGAACTTGCGGTCCCGCACTTCTTCCCAGGTCTGGTAGAAGGAGATCAGGTGTTCTTCGGAAGTGTGCTTGGCCTTGTGGTTGCCGACGCGCACCAGCGTCAGTTCCACCTGCAACGGCGTTGCGCCCAACAGGCGGGCGAACTGCGTTTCCGTCCGGATCTTGTTCGGCATCAGGTTGAGCAGCCCGATTTGCAACGGCCGGATGTCCTGGCGCAGCGCCGTGCGCTCGTTCATCACGGACACGCCCTCGCGCTCGAGGACCTCATGGGCGGGAAGCTGATCGGGAATCTTGATCGGCATCGGACAAGCTCCAAACAAAAAAGCCGGCGGCGAAAACGCGGCCGGCATGAGCGAACTTGTCATCCTCGGCCTTTTTAGCAACTTCTTTAACGTGGCTGCAAGCCGACCGGCCAAATCACCACGGAACGGCAGTTATGTAGGACCGGCGCGCCGTTGCGTCAACGGTTCTCTCGACAATCCGGGTCACGGCCTGTATGCCGCATCCGCTGCATCTCAACGGAATTCGCGCCATGACCCTTCCCCAGAACGACCGTCCGACGCCACGCGCGGGGATCATGGCCATCGAGGCCTATGTGCCGGGCAAGAGCGCGGCTGCGGCGGGGGTTGCCAAGGTGCACAAGCTTTCCTCCAACGAGAACCCGCTCGGGGCCTCGCCCAAGGCGATCGAGGCCGCGCGCGAAGTGGCGGGCCGGCTCGAATTCTACCCCGACGGCTCGGCCGCGCGGCTGCGCGAGGCGATCGCCGAGGTGCACGGGCTGAATGCGGCCAACATCATCTGCTCGAACGGCTCGGACGAGGTGCTGGGGCTGCTGTCGCAGGCCTACCTGTCGCCGGGCGACGAGGCGATCTTCACCGAGCACGGTTTTCTCGTCTACAGGATCTACACGCAGAGCGCCGGGGCGACGCCGGTCCCGGTGAAGGAAACGGACGAGCGCGCCAATGTCGACGCCATCCTGGCGGCGGTGACGCCGAAGACGAAGATCGTCTTCCTCGCCAATCCCAACAACCCCACCGGCACCTACCTGCCGTTCGAGGAGGTGCGCCGCCTGCATGCCGGCCTGCCGAAGAGCGTGCTTTTGGTGATCGACGCCGCCTATGCCGAATATGTGCGCCGCAACGACTACGAGGCCGGCGTCGAACTGGTGGCGGGCTCGCAGAACGTGGTGATGACGCGCACCTTCTCCAAGATCCACGGCCTCGGCGGGGCGCGCATCGGCTGGATGTATGCACCCACCCATATCATCGATGCGCTGAACCGCATCCGCGGGCCGTTCAACGTCAACGCGACCGCCATCGAGGCGGGCGTCGCGGCGATGCGCGACCGCGCGCATGTCGAGCGCACGGTGGCGCATAACGAACAATGGCTCGCCTGGCTGACCGAGGAACTGACGAAGCTCGGCCTGCGGATCACGCCCAGCGTCGGCAATTTCATCCTGATTCATTTTCCCGATGAGGCAAAGCACTCGGCGGCGAAGGCCGACGACTATCTATCGGCGCGCGGCTATATCCTGCGGCGCGTTGCAGGCTACGGTTTTCCCAACGCGCTGCGGATGACGGTCGGAACCGAAGAAGCCAATCGCGGCGTCGTCGCCGCCCTCACGGAATTCCTGAAAAGCTGAGACAAATGCCCGAACCCATGTTTGAAAAGATCGCGCTGATCGGCATCGGCCTGATCGGCTCGTCGCTGGCGCGCGTCATCGCCCGCGAAAAGCTCGCCGGCCATGTCGCCATTTCCACCCGCAGCGCCGATACGCTGGCGCGTGCCGAGGAACTCGGCCTCGGCGACAGTTACACCACCGATGCGAAAGAGGCCGTGCGCGACGCCGACCTGGTGATCGTCTCGGTGCCGGTCGGCGCTTCGGGCGCGGTCGCCGAGGAAATCGCGCCGGCGCTGAAGAAGGGCGCCATCCTCACCGATGTCGGTTCGACCAAGGCCTCCGTCATCGCGCAGATGGAGCCGCACGTGCCGGAGGGCGTGCACTTCATCCCCGGCCACCCGCTCGCCGGTACGGAAAAATCCGGTCCGGACGCCGGCTTTGCCGAACTGTTCAAGAACCGCTGGTGCATCTTCACGCCGCTGCCCGATACCGATCCGGCGGCGCTGGAAAAGCTGTCGGAGTTCTGGCGGCGCTGCGGCGCCAACATCGACACCATGGACCCGGCGCATCACGACATGACGCTGGCCATCGTCTCGCACCTGCCGCACATCATCGCCTACAACATCGTCGGCACGGCGGACGACCTGCAGACGGTGACGAAATCGGAAGTCATCAAATATTCGGCTTCCGGCTTCCGCGACTTCACCCGCCTGGCGGCTTCCGACCCGACCATGTGGCGCGATGTGTGCCTGCACAACAAGGACGCGATCCTGGAGATGCTGGCGCGCTTTTCGGAGGACCTCGCCTCGCTGCAACGCGCCATCCGCTGGGGCGACGGCGAAAAGCTGTTCGACCTGTTCACCCGCACCCGCGCCGTGCGCCGCTCGATCATCGAGGCGGGGCAGGACACCGACGCGCCCGACTTCGGGCGGCAGGCGGGGAAGTAGCGGGGAAGTAAGGGAGTAAGGGAGTAGTTGATACTGCCTGCGGCGCGTCAACTATCCATCGACGTTTTCCAGCGGCAAAAGCAAACTCCCCTACTCCCCTACTCCCCTCATTCCACCGGCCCGATCTTGCCGAGGGGGATGAAGCCGAGCGATATCCTGCCCTTGGCGATCTTGAGCGGCATCGACGGTTCCTTGCCCATGAAGGCGAGCGCGGCGAAACCCTGCTGGATCTGCTGTTCCTGTTCGGGAATGGCGGTAGCCAGTATGGTGGCGACAGTCTGCGGGTCCTTGATGCGGATCATGAGGTCGGCGTCGATCAATCCGTCGTCGCGGACCGCGACCGGTCCCGAAACCTGGACGGCTGCGCTGCCGGACGAAAGCGCCACCTGCCGAAGGGTCAGCGACTGGCCGCGCAGGCTTTTCACCGGCGTCGCGAGCAGGGCCATTCCGTTCTTCACGGTGGCCTCGATCATGCCGTCGAGCGGCGGGAGCGTGCGCCCGTCGATCGCCTCGGCATCGACCTGCAATTCGCCGAAGCTGATCCTGGCATCGAGGTCCTGGCCCTCGGCCGGCCGTAACTGCGCCTTGGCCTTTGCCGCGCTGAACAATTGCACGGGATCGGTGTCGTCCTGCGGGTCGGTCTGGCCGGAAAAGCCTTCCGCCTGGAACGCCAGCTTCCGCTGCGCCGGCCACATAAGGCCGGTGGAGACGTGCATCCTGTCCCAATCCAGCCAGAGCGGCTCCATGCCGGGCGCGCTGGTGCGCAGCGGGCCGGTGATGTCGGCGCTGGGCGAGAGCGGCAGGTAGAACGGCGCGGCGGCCGTTACCGCGCCGCTCGATGCCGCCACGTTTCCGGCGTCGTCCTCATAGGCGACGCTGTCGCAGGAAACGGCCAGCCGGATCGGAAAGCCGCCGACGGCCATGTTGGCGCAGTCGGCGCGGATGCCCTGCGCGGCAAGCTCGGCAATAGTGCCGTCGACCTCGGCCCTGACCTTGCCGGCAAGGTAGAACCAGCCGGCGCTATAGGCCGCGAAGACGAGGACGACGATGGCGGCAAGCCAGGCAAGGCGGCGGGATTTCGGCTTCTGCGTCAGGGGAGCGGTCATGCTTGGTTTTTTCTGCGATCCATGAAGGTTGGAAGAACGTTCCGTGGAAGCCCATATCAGGAGACGGGACAGTCTGGACAAAAACCGGTTTTGGCGCGACATCGCGGATAGTGACGAACAGGCTTTTCGATATGGGCGATTTTTGGGTTTTTGGCTACGGTTCGCTGATGTGGCGGCCCGGTTTCGCCCATATCGAGGCGCAGCGCGCCCGGCTTTTCGGCTACCGTCGCGCGCTTTGCATCTATTCCTTCGTCCATCGCGGTACGCCTGCCCGGCCGGGCCTGGTGCTGGGCCTCGACCGGGGCGGCTCCTGCGTCGGCATGGCGTTCCGGGTGCCCGGTGATTCGCGCGCAGAGGTGGTGGCCTACCTGCGCGCGCGCGAGCAGGTGACGGGCGTCTATCTGGAGCGCCTGCTGCCGCTCCGGCTGGAGAACGGCGACAGGGTCGAGGCGGTCGCCTACATCGCCGACCGCGGGCACGAGCAATATGCCGGCGCGCTGGCCGCCGCCGATGCCGCAGCGGTGGTGTCGGGCGCCATCGGCCAGTCCGGCAACAACGAGGCCTATGTGACGAGCACGCTCGAACATTTGCAGGCGCTCGGCATCCGCGACCGCTGGCTGGAGGACGTCTGCGGGCAGATCACGGCTGTGTGATCGGCGCGAGAGCCCATAGCTGTTAAACCGGTCCCAACGGACCGCGCCCTCCAGCATTCACGAGAACGGAGAAGAACCTTGGAAACACGACGACTGGGTCGCACCGACCTTACCATCGCGCCATTGGTTTTCGGCGGCAACGTGTTCGGCTGGACGGCGGACGAAAAGACCTCCTTCGACATGCTCGACCGTTTCGTCGATGCCGGCTTCAACGCCATCGACACCGCCAATTCCTATTCGCGCTGGGTGCCGGGTCATAAGGGCGGGGAGTCCGAGACCATCATCGGCAACTGGATGAAGGCGCGCCGGAACCGCGACCGCATCGTGCTGATCACCAAGGTCGGGTCGGACATGGGGCAGGGCAAGAAGGACCTGTCCGCCGCCCATATCGGTGAAGCCATCGAAGCCTCGCTGAAGCGGCTGCAAACCGACATGGTCGATCTCTATCTGTCGCACTGGCCGGACCCGACCGTGTCGCATGAGGAAACGCTCGGCGCCTACCAGAAGCTGATCGCCGCCGGCAAGGTGCGCTTCATCGGCGCCTCCAACCTCGATGCCGGGCAGATGCGGGCGGCGCTCGACGTCGCCCGGCTGCGCGACCTGCCGCGCTACCAGGTGCTGCAGCCCGGCTACAACCTCTACGATCGCGCCGAGTTCGAAGGGCCGTTGCGCGACCTGTGCGTGGCCGAGAATCTCGGCGTCATCAGCTATTACAGCCTGGCCAAGGGCTTCCTTTCCGGAAAATACCGCAGCCGCGACGACCTTGGCAAAAGCGCGCGCGGCAGCGGCGTGCAGGAATACCTCAACCCGCGCGGCATGCGCATTCTGGCCGCGCTCGACACCGTGGCCGCGCGCCACAAGGCGGTGCCGGCCGAGGTGGCGCTGGCCTGGGTGATGGCGCGGCCGGGCATCACCGCGCCGATCGCCAGCGCTACGAATCTCAATCAGGTGGAAAGCCTGATCCGGGCGGCGTCGCTGAAACTGGCGGCCGACGACATGGCCGAACTGGAAAAGGCTTCCGCGTAAGCGCTCAGGCGGTGGCGGTATCGCGCAATTGCCGCAGGCGCTCCACCGCCGTCGGCGGCAGGGGCGGCGGATTGTCGGCCTCGGATGCCTCCATCAGAAGCTTGTCGCAGGCCGCCTCCGTCTCGCCGATCAGCCGCGCCATGAACTCGTCCTTGCCGAGCCCTGGCGGGATGGCGGGGAGGAAGCGGGCGTGGATGGTGCCGGGAAAGCGCAGGAACTTCCGGCGCGGCCAGTAGAGCCCGGCGACATGGGCGACCGGCACCACCGGCAGGCCGAGCTTGTTGTAAAGTTCGACGATGCCGTATTTGTAGGCGGGCTCTGCGCCGGGCGGGCGGCGCGTGCCTTCGGGATAGATGATGAGCTGGCGCGGGTTGCGCTCGAGCTCGGCACGGGTGGACGAAACCACCATCTTGAGCGCCTTCGAGCGGCTGCCGCGATCGACGGGGATCATCCGCATCTTCTTGATGTACCAGCCGAAGAAGGGAATCCAGGTCAGTTCCCGCTTCAGGATGTAAAGCGGATCGTCGAGATAGGGGAAGAAGGCGATGGTGTCCCAGAACGACTGATGCTTTGGCGCCAGGATGAAGGAGCCCTCCGGCAGGTTCTCCAGCCCGGTGATGTCGCTGCGGGTCCGGGCGATCTTTTCGTAAAGCCACAGCGAACTGCGCGACCAGAAGCGCGGGATGAACCAGGCGCGCTTGCGCGGCGACAGGAAATAGATCGGCGTCCACAGGATCATCTGGATGATCATGCTGGCGTAGAAGGCGGCATTGAACGCCAGCGAACGAATCTGAAGCATGCGAGACGGCCCGGTAGTTGCGTTCATGCTGGTTACACCAAGGCCAGGGAAAAAGGAACGCGGCAGGGAAGGTCCCCGGCCGCTGGCGCGCATGGCCGCGTTGCGCTATAGGCTGCCGGTGCCGCCGGTGTTCTTGCCATGACCTTCGTTCCCGATATTTCGACGCTGCTTCAGTTCGGCGTCGCCACCGTCATCCTGGCGCTGACGCCGGGACCGGACATGACGCTCTTCGTCAGCCGCGCGTTGAGCCAGGGGCGCGGGGCGGGCTTTGCCTCGATGGCCGGGGCGTTCTCCGGCATCCTGGTCCATACCACGCTCGTCGCGGTCGGCATTTCGGCGCTGATCGTCGCTGCTCCGATGGCCTTCCTCGCGCTGAAAATCCTGGGGGCGGCCTATCTGGTCTATCTCGCCTGGCACGCGCTTTCGAAGGGATCTGCCTTCACGCCGGCCACCGGCAGGGAGCCGCGCCTCTCGCTGGCGCGCAGCTTCTCGGCCGGCCTCGGCGTCAACCTGCTCAATCCGAAGATCATCCTGTTCTTCATGACCTTCCTGCCGCAGTTCGTATCGGCCCACGACCCGCACGCGCCGGCGAAGCTGTTTTTCCTCGGCCTCCTGTTCATCGCCATCTCCATCCCGATCACGGCGCCGGTGATCCTGGCGGCGGAAAGGTTTTCGGCGGCGATGAAGGCGAACCCGAAGGTGACCCGCGTCATCGACTACCTGCTTGCCGGCGTGTTCTCGGCCTTCGCGCTCAAGATCCTGGCGGCCCAGACGAAATAGAGCCACCGCGCTCGTCCGTGCTGCGCCAGTTGCCGGCCGAGCGGCCCGCGCACAGCCAGTAGGCGATCCCGCCGACGATGCCGCTGCCGACCAGCGAGGCGACGAGGCGCGGCGTCGTTATGCTGTCTTCTGCTCCCGTGCCGGTTTCAAAGCCGATCGCCGGGCCCTGCCAGAACAGGAGGGCGACCGCCAGCCCCACCGCGCCTCCCGCGAGCGCGTAGAAGAGCCAGTTGCGCTGGCCGGACACTTCGCCGACGAGAATGGCGACGGCGGCCGGGGTGAAGGCGAAATAGCCGACGAACAGCGCCACGAACGGGACCGAGAAGAAGAGCGAGCCGATGACGAAGGGCGGCGCCTCGCTCGGCTGCAGGCCGGCGGCGCCCAGCGCCAGAAGGTGCAGGAAGCCGCTCGCCGCCAGCGTCGCCACCCCGTAGCCGATCACGATGACGGCAAAGCGGCCGATATAGGTCAGGATGCGGCTCACGCCTCGCCGTGGCCCGCGATCATCATCGCTTCCAGCGCCAGCCGGTCGACCTTGCGCATGCGCTCGGATTCCGACTTCAACTGGCCGCAGGCGGCGAGGATGTCGCGGCCGCGCGGCGTGCGGATCGGCGAGGCATAGCCGGCATTGTTGATGAAGTCGGCGAACTTCTCGATCGTCTCCCAGTCGGAGCACTGGTAGTTGGTGCCCGGCCACGGATTGAACGGGATCAGGTTGATCTTGGCCGGAATACCCTTCAGCAGTTTTACCAGCGCGCGGGCGTCGTCGAGCGAGTCATTGACGTCCTTCAGCATCACATATTCGAAGGTGATGCGGCGGGCATTGGAAAGGCCGGGGTAGGCCCGGCAGGCCTCGATGAGCTGGTCGAGCGGGAACTTCTTGTTGATCGGAACCAGGAGGTCGCGCAAATCGTCGTTGGTGGCGTGCAGCGAGATCGCCAGCATGACGCCCAGTTCCTCGCCGGTGCGGTAGATTTCGGGAACGACGCCGGAGGTGGAAAGCGTGATGCGGCGCTTCGACAGCGCCAGCCCGTCGCCGTCGGAGGCGATCAGCAACGCCTTCTTCACCGCCTCGAAATTGTAGAGCGGCTCGCCCATGCCCATCATGACGATGTTGGACACCTTGCGGCCCTCGGCGGGCACGATGGCGCCGGCCGGCGTGTCGCGGTCGGGAAAGTCGCCGAGCTTGTCGCGGGCAGTCAGCAACTGCGCCAGGATTTCCTCGGCGGTCAGGTTGCGCACCAGCTTCTGCGTGCCGGTGTGGCAGAACGAGCAGGTCAGCGTGCAGCCGACCTGGCTGGAGATGCACAGCGTGCCGCGTCCTTCCTCCGGGATGTAGACGGTTTCGATCTCGACCGGGCGGCCGGCGCCGCGCGGGGGAAACCGGAACAGCCATTTGCGGGTGCCGTCGGTGGAAATCTGCTCCTCGACGATCTCCGGCCGCGCGATACTGAAGTGGCGGTCGAGGTCGGCGCGCAGTTCCTTGGAGATGTTGAACATGTGGGCGAAGTCGGAGACCCCGCGCACATAGAGCCAGTGCCACAGCTGGCTGGCGCGCATGCGTGCCTGCTTTTCCGGCACGATGCCGGCGCCAACCAGCGCCTCGGCCAGCTCGGCGCGCGAAAGGCCGATCAGCGAGGTCTTGTCGGCCGCCGCATCGGGGCGGAGCGCCGCGCGGGCGGCGTGGGTGGAAAGATCGAGCGATAGGGTCATGGCGGCGCTTATATGGGGACGGCGCAAGGCCGGTCCAGCAGGGAGCGTGAAATCAAGCGCCGCGCATAGCACAGCTTTGCGGCCGAGTCATGCGACGACGCAAAAAGGCCGGACGCGAGCGCCCGGCCTCTAGATGCAATGCCGCGGTTTTCTACTTGCAGTTGGCGATCGAGCTCAGCGCGGCCGAGATGCCCTTCAGCGAAAAGACATAGTTGGTGGCGTTGCCGCGGCCGGACTTGGCCTGCACCTTCATGTCGCGGCCGGCCTTCATCGCGGCGATCAGCACCGGTTCCTCGGCGGCGTTCTCGACCCACGCCGACTTGCCGCGCGTGAACATGGAGAACGACTTCTTGTCGATGGTGACGGTCGCCTTCGAGCCTTCCTGGAAATTGTAGCCGGCAATGAATTGCGGCTCGTAGGAAACCTGCTGGCCGGGCCGCTGGCTGACGAAGAAGAACATGTCGCCATGGTCGAGCGAGGGCGGCTGCTTGTCGGTGGGGACCGTCAGCACATAGCAGACCTTGCCGCCCGATGCCTGGTAGCTGTAGGTGCCCCAGGCGTCGTGCTGGCCGATCTTCGTCGCCTGCTGGGCAAAGGCGGGAGAAGCCGCCGCCAGCATGCCAAGGCCCGAGATGAGTGCAATCAATCCGCGCATCGTGTTTCCCGTAGTTCAAATTATGCGGAGACAGGCCGGCTCGGCGCCCTGCCGTTCGCTTCATTTTGATTTAATCTGGGTTACCAAAGGATGAAGTCCCTTCGAGAAAAGGACTCCCGCCATCGACAAACCGCCACCATTGACGCGCCCGCCGTCTTGCCTGGCGACCGGCGCGCTGTCCCTTTGCCGACTTGAAGGGCAGAAAACGGCAAGAGTTTGTCTTTTCGGGCGGCGGGCTCCGGCGAGGCTGCCGAGCGGCGGCGCTCAGCCCTGGTCGGCGATGGCCTCGCGGGCGGCCAGGCGGTGCTCCGGCGTGATATGGGCGCGCACCGCCGCGATCGCCGCCGCCAGTACGGCGATGTCGTCGGTGAAGCCCAGCCCGAGCATGAAGTCAGGCACGGCGTCGAACGGCAGCACGAAATAACCGAGGGCGGCCAGCAGCGTGGCCTTGGCGCGCAGCGGCGTCCTCTTGTCCAGCGCGCAGAAGTAGGCGGCGACCACCTCTTCCATGAAGGGAAGCCGCAGCGCAGCCTTCTTCGCCGTGCGCCAGAAATTAGCCCGCACCTCGTCCTCGCCGGCGACCTTGTCGCCGAAACCGAAGAGATTGAAGGCCGATTTTTGCACCATTCTGCTGTCTCCGTCAGGGGTAGCGGATTGCCGCGTCGCACAGGATGTGGGGAACAAGGCGCTCCACCGCAAGCAGAAAGCCGAAGCGGTGGAGTCGCGCTCGTCGGGCGTCCGCCGCCTCAGCGCAGGAATTGCGACAATTCGCGCCCGGTTTCCGGCTGCTGGCGCGTGTCCTTGCCTGACAGCGGCCAGGCCTCCTCGATGACATAGGGGCCGCCGCCGACCGAATCGCGCGACGACATCAGCACGAAGCGCCCGACCCGGAACGGCAGGGTGGAGAAATTGCCGCGCGCCGACAGGTAGCGCGCCACTTCGGCGGGGCTCGAATTGCGCAGCCGCGCCAGCGTTACGTGGGGCATGAACTTGCGCGGGTCGGCGGGAACGCCGAGCCGGTGGCAGATGCGGTCGATCTCGGCCTGCAGGGCGACGAGGTCGGGAGAGGCGCTGACGCCGGCCCAGATCGCATGCGGTTTCTTCTGGCCGAAGGCACCGACACCCGACAGCGCCAGGGTGAAGGAAGCCCGGTGCACCCGGTCGAGCGCGTCGGCGATGTCGTCGGCGACATGGCCTTCGACGTCGCCGATGAAACGCAGCGTCAGATGGTAGTTTTCGACGTCGACCCAGCGGGCGCCGGGAAGGCCGCCCCGCAGCAGGGAAAGCGAAAGGGCGGCATCGCGTGGAATTTCGAGGGCGGTGAAAAGACGCGGCATGATAAGCCTCCCTTCATCGAATCGAATTCTTGCCGACAGCGAATCACCGATGGCACGGTGGGGCAAGGACTTTATTGGTGGCGGTCGCTTGTGAAGTTTATGAGACGGAAAGCCTTTCACCTCGCTTTGGTTGCGTTCAGGAGTTTCCGGGCAGCGCGGCAAGGGCCTTTTCGACAGTCTGCAGGATGCCCTTGACCATCCGGTCGATCCCCTTCGCGTTGGGATGCATGCCGTCGCTGAGTTGCAGCGCCGGGTCGCCGGCCACGCCATCGAGGAAGAACGGATAGAGCGGCGCGTCGTATTTCGCGGCGAGCCTGGGATAGATGCCGTCGAACGCCTGCCGGTAGGCTTCGCCCAGATTGGGCGCGGCCAGCATACCGACCAGCACCACGGAGATGTTGCGCTCCTTGAGCCGCGCCATCATGGCGTCGAGGTTCTTTTCGACGATATCCGGCGACAGGCCGCGCAGCATGTCGTTGGCGCCGAGTTCGAGGATGACCAGTCCGGTGCCGTCCGGGATCGACCAGTCGAGGCGCGACAGGCCGCCGCTGGTGGTGTCGCCCGAGACGCCGGCATAGTCGACGGTGACGTCATGGCCGTCGGCGCGCAAGGCCGCCTGCAACCGGTCGGTAAAGCCTTCGCCCGACGCGAGGTCGTAGCCGGCCATCAGGCTGTCGCCGAAACCGACGATCGTAATCGGCTCGGCCGAGGCGGGCCGAGCCAGGAGGCTTGCGGCGAACACAAGGGCGAGACAGGCTGAAACCAGATATTTGAAAGCCATGCGGCAGGCCCCATATGACCAAGGCATTCTTCGCCTCCATCTCCCATATAGGACGATTTATCCGTGGCAGAAGCCGTCATTGAGCTGAAAGACGTGTCGCTGACGCTCGGCGACGGGGCTTCGCGCGTGCATGTCCTCAACGGCGTCAGCCTCGATGTCGAAAGCGGCGAGGTGGTCGGCATCGTCGGCCCGTCCGGGTCCGGCAAGTCCACCCTTCTGATGGTGCTGGCCGGCCTGGAAAGGGTCGATGCGGGCACGGTGCGCATCGCCGGGGAAACCCTAAATGCCCGGAGCGAGGACCAGATCGCGTCGTTTCGCGGCAAGAACATCGGCATCGTGTTCCAGTCCTTCCATCTCATTCCCAACATGACGGCGCTGGAGAACGTCGCCGTTCCGCTCGAGCTTTCCGGCCACGACGACCCGTTCGGCGTCGCCGCCCGGGAACTGGCGGCGGTGGGCCTGAGCGACCGGGTGACGCACTATCCGGGCGAATTGTCGGGCGGCGAGCAGCAGCGCGTGGCGATCGCCCGCGCGCTTGCGCCCGCCCCGCGCATCCTGATCGCCGACGAGCCGACCGGCAATCTCGACCAGGCGACCGGGCGGCAGGTGGCCGACCTGCTTTTCGCCAAGGCCGCCGAGCGCGCCATGACGCTGGTGCTGGTCACCCACGATCCGGGGCTGGCCGCCCGCTGCTCGCGCCAGGTGGCGATGCGCTCGGGCCGCATCGAGGAAGCGCCGGTGCTGGCAAGGGCGAGGGCATGAGGGCGTGGCCTTCGCATCCGGCGGCATGGCGCGCATGATCCCGCGCACCCTTTCCCTCGCCGTCCGCTTTTCGCTGCGCGAGATGCGCGGCGGGCTTTCCGGCTTTTTCATCTTCCTCGCCTGTATCGCGCTCGGCGTGGCCGCCATCGGCGGCGTCAATTCGGTGGCGCGCGCCATCTCGGCGGGCATCGCCGACCAGGGGCAGACGCTTCTGGGCGGCGACCTGCGCTTTCAACTGACCCAGCGCGAGGCGACCGCCGCCGAGCGCGCTTATCTGGATAGCCTCGGCACGGTGTCGCAAAGCGCCAACATGCGCTCGATGGCGAGGCTCGAGGACGGGTCGGACCAGGCGCTGGTCGAGGCCAAGGCGGTCGACGCCGCCTATCCGCTCTATGGCGCGCTGGAAACCGAGCCGACGCTCAGCCATGGCGAGTTGTTCGGGGAGAAAAACGGCGTCTTCGGCGCCGCCGCGCCCGATCTCCTGTTCGAACGGCTCGGGCTGAAGCTCGGCGACCGCGTGCAGCTCGGCAGCGCCAGTTTCGAGCTGCGCGCCAAGCTGGTCGGCGAGCCGGACGCGATTTCCGACGGCTTCGGCTTCGCCCCCAGGCTGCTGATCTCGACGCGGGGCCTGGCGGCCTCCGGCCTGATCCAGCCGGGCAGCCTTGTGCAGCATATCTACCGCCTGCGCCTGCCCCCGGCCGCCAGCGACGCGCGCGTCAAGGAAGTGGAGGCGCAGGCAAACCAGGCGTTTCCCGAAGCCGGCTGGTCGGTGCGCACCCGCGCCAACGCGGCGCCTGCGCTGTCGTCCAACATCGAACGGTTCTCGCAGTTCCTGACGCTGGTCGGGCTGACCGCGCTGGTGGTGGGCGGCGTCGGGGTCGCCAACGCGGTGCGCGCCTATCTTGATTCCAAACGCGGCGTCATCGCCACCTTCAAGAGCCTCGGCGCGTCGGGGCGCTTCGTCTTTACCGTCTATCTCGTGCAGATCCTGATGATCGCGGGCCTCGGCATCGTGGCCGGCCTCGTCCTTGCCGCGCTCATGCCGTTTGCGGCCAGCGCCGCCCTCGGCTCGGTGATCCCGGTGCCGGCCGCCGGCGGCTTCTATCCCGGCGCGCTGCTGCTGGCGGTGCTGTTCGGCGTGCTGACGACGCTGGCCTTTGCGCTGCTGCCGCTTGGCCGCGCCCGCGACGTGCCGGCGACCGCGCTGTTCCGCGAGGCCAGCCTGCAAGGCAAGGGCCTGCCGCGCCCGGTCTATCTCGCCGCGACCCTCGGCCTGGCGCTGGTGCTTGCCGCCTGCGCCGTGCTGTTTGCCACGGATCGCCATATCGCCGCGATCTTCGTCGGTGCGGCGCTTGCGTCCTTCCTGGTGCTGCGCGGCGTCGCCCTGCTGGTGGAATGGCTGGCGCGCAACAGCCCGCGGCCGCGTTTCGTCGCGCTGCGGCTTGCGGTCGGCAACATCCACCGGCCCGGCGCGTTGACGCCTTCGGTGGTGCTGTCGCTCGGCCTCGGGCTGACGCTGCTGGTGACGCTGGCCCTGATCGACGGCAACCTTCGCCGCCAGATCGGCGCCAACCTGCCGCAACAGGCGCCCAATTTCTTCTTCGTCGATATCCAGGCCAATGAAGTGGACGCCTTCGCGGCGCTGATCGCAAAGGAAGCGCCGGCCGGCACGCTGGCCAAGGTGCCGATGCTGCGCGGCCGCATCATGGCGCTGAACGGCATCGATGTCGCCAAGCTGCCGGTACCGGCCGAGGGCGGATGGGTGCTGAAGGGCGACCGCGGCCTGACCTATGACGAGCGCCAGCCCGCCAACGCGACGCTGACCGAAGGCGCATGGTGGTCGCCGGGCTATAGCGGCGAGCCGCTGGTTTCCTTCTCGGCCGAGGAGGCCGGGCAACTTGGCCTGAAAGTCGGCGATACGATCACCGTCAACGTGCTTGGCCGCAACGTTACCGCCAGGATCGCCAATTTGCGACAGGTGGAATGGGAAACGCTCGGCATCAATTTCGTCATGGTCTTTTCGCCAAATACCTTCGCCGGCGCGCCGCATGCGTGGATCGCCACGCTGGCCGACAAGAGTGCCTCGGTGGCCGACGATGCGCGGCTGCTCAACGCCGTTACCCGCGCCTTCCCGGCGGTGACCACGGTCCGGGTCAAGGACGCGCTCGATGTCGTCAACCGGCTGGTCGGGGAACTGGGCACGGCGATCCGGGCGGCCGCCGGCGTGGCGCTTATCGCCTCGGTACTGGTGCTGGCCGGCGCGCTCGCCGCCGGCAACCGCGCCCGCATCCACGATGCGGTGGTGCTGAAGACGCTGGGTGCGACCCGGCGCACGCTGGTTGCCGCGTTCGCGCTGGAATATGCGCTGATCGGGCTCGCCACCGCTCTGTTCTCGCTGGTCGCCGGCGGCGTGGCCGCGTGGTTCGTCGTCGCCCGCGTCATGAAACTGCCCGCGCATTTCTCGCCGGAAGTCGCGCTCACCACGGTCGTGGTGTCGCTGGTGCTGACGGTCGGGCTCGGCCTTACCGGCACATGGCGCATCCTCGGCCAGAAGGCCGCGCCGGTGTTGCGCGAGTTGTGAGCGGCGCCGGCAGGCGGGAGAATTCGATTAATTCTCGGTAATGTTTGCCGAAAAGGCCCCGATAATCGGCCGCGCGCCCGCGTTCACGA
Source organism: Aquamicrobium soli (assembly GCF_042646345.1). NCBI lineage: Bacteria > Pseudomonadati > Pseudomonadota > Alphaproteobacteria > Hyphomicrobiales > Phyllobacteriaceae > Aquamicrobium > Aquamicrobium soli. The sequence continues at coordinate 592,479 of NZ_JBHRTK010000012.1, forward strand.
AGCATTTCGGGCGGTTATCGTCTTGTTCTCGACCGAAAGAACCATCATATTCAGCCGTAGGCATGCTGGAGTCTCGCCAGCGGCGCCTGGGTTGCGTGAAACGGCCCGACACCCGACGAGGCAGAAGCAATAGAGGAAACCATGGCTGAACTACGCAATTATCAGGTTCGCAGCACGCCCGCTGCCGGCACCTATGCCGACATCGATCAGGGTCTGCGCTCCTATATGATCAAGGTCTACAACCTGATGGGGCTTGGCCTGCTCATCACCGGCCTTGCCGCGGTCGCCACCATCATGATGGCGACGACCAGCACCCCGACCGCCTACGCCATCGGCGACGGCACCTATCTCACCGCTTTCGGCTACGCGATCTTCGCCTCGCCGTTGAAGTGGGTCGTCATCCTGGCGCCGCTGGCGGCCGTGTTCTTCCTGTCGTTCCGCGTGCAGTCGATGAGCGTATCGGCCGCGCAGACGACGTTCTGGGTCTACGCCGCCCTGGTCGGCCTGTCGCTGTCGTCGATCTTCCTGGTCTACACCACGGCGTCGATCTCGCAGACCTTCTTCGCGACGGCGGCGGCCTTCGGCGCTCTGTCGCTCTACGGCTACACCACCAAGCGTGACCTGACCGCGATGGGCTCGTTCCTGATCATGGGCGTGTTCGGCCTGGTCATCGCCATGGTCATCAACATCTTCCTGCAGTCCTCGGCGCTGTCGTTTGCCGTATCGGCGATCGGCGTGCTGGTGTTCGCGGGCCTCACCGCCTACGACACGCAGAAGATCAAGGAAATGTACTTCGAGGGCGACGACCAGCTGGTCGCCGGCCGCAAGTCGATCATGGGCGCGCTGACGCTCTATCTCGACTTCATCAACCTGTTCATGTTCCTGCTCCAGTTCATGGGCGACCGCCGCTAAGGCGACCGGGCATGACGTATTCGAAGGGCGGCCGCGCGGCCGCCCTTTTCTTTTGCCGGGCTTCGGCGGTAAGAGAAGGGCCATGAGCTCCCTGACGATACGGCCTGCGACCCCGGCGGACATCGGCCGCATCACCGAAATCTATGCCGATGCCGTCATCAACGGCACTGCCACCTACGAACTGGAGCCGCCGGCGGCTTCCGAAATGGCCGGCCGGTTCGACAGCCTCGTCGCCTACGGCTATCCCTATATCGTGGCGCAGGACGGCGCGGGAAACATCCTCGGCTATGCCTATGCGAGCGCGTTCCGGTCGCGGCCCGCCTATCGCTTCATCGCCGAGGATTCCATCTATGTCGCGCCGGAGGCCAAGGGGCGGGGCGTCGGCCGGCTGCTGCTTGCGGCGCTGATCGAGGCGGTCGAAGCGCTCGGCTTCCGCCAACTGGTCGCGGTCATCGGTGACGGGACTGCAGCCAGTGCCTCGGTCAGGCTGCACGAGAAACTCGGCTTTCGTCATCAGGGACGGCTTGAAGGCTCGGGCTACAAGCACGGGCGCTGGCTCGACACCACTTTCATGCGGCTGGAGATGAATGGCGGCACCGCTGCCCCACCCGATCCGCAATCGTTGCCCGAGCGAAAATACCGGCAGGAGAAACAGGGCTGAGGCCGGCACCGAAGGCGGGTAGGCGAGGGGAAGCCGCCCCTGCCGTTTCTCAGCCTTCCAGTTCCTCGCGCAGCATTTCCAGTTCCAGCCATTCCTCTTCCAGTGCGGCCAGCGTCTCGCGTTCCTTGTCGAGCGCGGCGATGGTCTTCTGGAACGAGGCCGGATCGCGTTCGTAGAAGGCCGGATCGGCGATGTTGTTTTCCAGGCGGGCGATCGATTCGTTCACCGCCTCGATCCTGCCCGGAAGGTTCTCCAGCGCGAATTTCTGCTTGAACGACAGTTTTTTGGCCGGGCCTTTCGG